>NZ_JBIKNQ010000018.1:0-73336 GCF_044358605.1 Ideonella sp. | reverse complement strand
AACAGGCTCTCGGTGAAGGTGTCGGCGCCGCGCATAGGTCTCTCTCAGATCGAGATGCTCACATTGTCCTCGCTGCGCCTCGCTCGACCATCACAACCGGTCGGTATTTCAGCAGCCTGCTAGCTCCTTGCTCAAGGGCGCACTCAACTCTGTCCACACCGCTGAGACATTGCGGCTGCGGCGGAAGTCGGCATCTGGCCCCTGCGAGCTTTCGCCCAAGATCGAATCTGCGGCCAATTCGGGCGACTGGTAATACGCCTGGGACTCGCGGCGCAGTTCGGCCCCCACCGCCAAAGCGAGGTTGCCACCCGACAGCTTCATCAAGTCGCGGCTGCCTTTGACATCCAGGCTGGTCATGGTGCCCGTGGCGCGGCGCACTTCGCCGCGGTATTGGGCGGCCTCCCAGGCCGTCAGGCCCGCCGGACTGGAGGGCCCGAACAAATTAATGGCGCCACTGTCGATGCCTTCCACCACCTTCGACTCAATCAGATAGCCTTGGTGGTCCCGGTCCGACACTTTGTTGACGCTGCGATTGAGGCCAAGTTCGTAGTCCCATTGCGCCAAAGTGCCACTGGCCCCGAGCACCATGCGCTGCCCATTCGAGACCAACTCGCTGGTCCGCTTGCCGGCTTCGGTCAGGCGGGCGCGGACTGTCACGAAATTGGCGGTGTCGTCCTCTGCCAAGAGGCTGTCCAGCCCGGTGTCTGCCAGGCCAGGAATCTTGCGATAGTCGATCTCGAAATTGGCCCGGTTGGGTGTGCCCACGTAAAAGGAGTTCGAGCGCGTCAGGGCGAGTTCGGCGAAGACCTGATGCCCGCCACCCACATCGAGCACCCCGCGTCCGAACAAGCTGGCCTTTTGGGTCTTGGGATAAAGCTCCAACTCGCGCATGTAGTCATAGGTACAGGCTTGCGGCCCGGCAATGCCATCCTTCAGGGGTAGGCTGAAGGGGGGGTTGCAGGCGGCGCCTTGCAGATTGATGGTGCGCTCAGAGATCAGCTCACCGTTGACCTGAAACCCCTGGCTTTCCAAGTGGTCGAACTGCAGGCCCGACAGTCTTAGATTGGCCGGAAACGGCACCCCCGACAGAAGGTGAGGGAGACGCTCGGGAATCTTCAAATCACTGATGAACTTGCGCTGCGAGGTGTCCAGCCGACTGGTGCTTTGCAGGTCCAACACACCAAACACATTGAAGCCGTCTTTGCTGAAATCACCCCAACCGCCGGCCAACGACGCGCTGCGCTTGCCCGCACCGCCTTCTTGGGTGTTGCCGATCAAGGCGCTGACCTCCACGCCCTGATAGTCGCGGCGGGTGATGAAGTTAATCACGCCGCCAATGGCATCACTGCCGTACAGGGCCGAGGCCCCATCGAGCAAGATCTCGACACGCTGGATGGCGGCGGCGGGAATGTTGTTCAAGTCCACGCCGACGCTGTCGCCCGGAGAGGCAAAGTTGGCCAAGCGGCGGCCGTTCAGCAGCACCAAGGTGGAGCTGACACCCATGCCGCGCAGGTTGGCGCCATTGAAGCCCATTTGGTCGCGAAAGCCGCCGGTGCCGATACTGACGCCGTCGGTCAGATTGTTGGCGCTGGCGCTGATGCGCGACAAAATTTCTGAAGCGGTGGTCAGCCCCGCCTTGTTGATCTCTTCGCGCGTGATCACCTGCACCGGCAAAGCGCTTTCGCCGTCAATGCGTTTGATGGCCGAGCCCGTGACCTCGACGCGCTGCGTGGGGGCGGTGTCTTGGGCCAACGCGGCCAGGGGCAGGCTGCTGGCCAGGGCCAGCAAGCTGGCGCGAGTAGTAACGCTCAGTATGAAGGGTCTAAATGCGGTGCGCGCTGCCATGGGCTTTCTCCAAGGGTGTGGACGGGGCATGAATGACGATGGAGTGTCCCTAGCTTGTCAGGAATACTGGCCCGCACGCTCAGGATCGTCATGCTTCGATGGTAAAACCAGAACTCCTTAATCAGCCTGACGACGGCAAGCGTGTTGCTTTTGGGCTGAGGTGCACAACGAGAATTGACAGGGGTGGTTGATCATGTGGGAGATGAGCAAGGTGCGGCGGCGCGGCCTGATGGGGTGGTTGATCGCGTCGTTATGGGTTTCGACGGCCTTGGCTCAGCAGCCTGCCGCCGGCCCGAGCAGCAAGTCGGCGCCACCGCAAGGCTATGCAGTCATCATTGGCGGCGCGCTGAAGGCCGACAACGAAGATGTTTGGGCGCGCATGGTGGAGCTGTCGGGCGGCAAGGGCGCGCGATGGGTCGTGTTTGGCACGGCATCGGGCAACCCCGACCAAACCGCGCGCCGGGCGGCCGATATGCTGACCAAGCGTGGGGCGGTGGCCGAGTCTCTGCCGGTGGCGCCACAACTTAAGTGGGTCGATTTGGACAAAGCAGTGAGCGACCCGGCACTGCTGGAGACGGTCAGCAGCGCCACCGGCGTGTTCTTCACGGGCGGTGCCCAGGAGCGCATCGTTGACACCTTTGCCCCCGGTGGCCGCACCACCCCCATGCTGGAAGCCATTTGGGGCGTCTATCGGCGTGGCGGCGTGGTGGCGGGCACCTCCGCAGGCGCGGCCGTCATGTCCACCGTGATGTTCCGCGACGCACTCTCCGTGTTGGCCGTGATGAAGGGTCAGTTGCGCGACGGCAAAGAGGTGGACCGCGGCCTGGGCTTTGTCGGCCCTAACTTGTTTGTGGACCAGCACTTTCTCAAGCGCGGCCGCTTTGGTCGGATGATCCCGCTGATGCTGGCCAAGGGCTATAAATTGGGACTAGGCATAGATGAGAACTCCGCGGCGATCGTACAGGGCGACATGATCGAAATCATCGGCGCCAAGGGGGCGCTGCTGGTCGATTTGAACGATGTGCAGACCAACCCGGCCGTGGGGGCGCTCAATGCCACCGGCATTCGGCTCAGCTACCTGGACCGAGGCGACCGCTACGACCTGGGCTTGCGCAAAGTCTTGCCCTCGGCCCGCAAGCTGCGGGGCAATAAGCTGGACCCGAGTGCCGCGAACTACAAGCCGGACTTCACCAACGACCCCTACTACACCGACATGCTGGGCGACACCACCATCAGCAATGCCATGGGCGTGTTGATGGACAGCACCCAGAAGGAAGCGCGCGGCATGGCCTTTGACCCCAAGGCCCAGCCCTCAGACGCCACGGCCGACCTCGGGTTTTCCTTCAGGCTCTACAAAGGAAAAGACAGCATCGGCTGGTACTCTGACGAATTGGGTGCCGATGAATACACCGTCTCCAATGTCTATCTCGACATCCAGCCGGTGCGCATGAGCCGCCCCCTGTTCACCCCCTGGTCTGGCCGCTAACGCCCTGCGCAATGCCTGCCTCTTGAAGGAGCTTTTCCCATGCAAAGACGTCACCTCCTCACTGCCCTGACCCTGGCCTGTGCCGCGCTTGGCGCGCAGGCCCAAGCCCCGGATTGGAAGAAAGTTCGCATCGGCGTGGAAGGCGCCTATCCCCCGTTCTCGGAGGTGGGCACGGACGGCAAGCTCAAGGGCTTTGACATCGACATGGCCATGGCGCTGTGCGCCGAGATGAAGGCCGAGTGCACCTTGGTGCAGCAAGAGTGGGACGGCATGATCCCGGCGCTGCAGGCGCGTAAGTTCGACGCCATCATTGCCTCGATGGCCATCACCCCCGAGCGCCAGAAACAGGTCAACTTCACTGACAAGTACTACAACACCCCGCCGGCTTTCTTTGGCAAGGGCGGCGCGCGGGACATCAGCCCGGCTGCGCTGAAGGGTAAGAAGATCGGCGTGCAGCGCGCGACCAGCCATGACCGCTATGCCGCCGCCTATTACAAAGACAGTGAGATCGTGCGCTATGCCAAGCAAGACGAGGTCTTTCTCGACTTGGCGGCGGGGCGCATCGATGTGGCCTTGTGCGACCAGGTCGCCGGCACGGGCGGCTTTTTGAACAAGCCTGCGGGCAAGGGCTTTGGTGTTTTGGGCCAGCCCAAGGATGACCCGGCCATCTTCGGCTCAGGCTCAGGCATCGCCGTGCGCAAGGCTGACACCGCCTTGCAGCAAAAGTTCAACGCCGCCATTGCGGCGGTGCGGGCCAACGGCACGTATAAGAAGATCCAAGACAAGTACTTCGACTTCGACATCTACGGCAAGTAAGCGGCGGGGTCGGGGACCATGTTGCACGGCTATGGCGCCAGCCTTTTGGAGGGCGCGCTGCTGACGCTGGCGGTGGCACTGGGCGCCTTGGCGGTGGCCTTTGTGCTGGGCTTGATGGGGGCGGTGGCCAAGCTGTCGCGCTGGCGCAGCTTTCGGGCTCTGGCCGAGACCTACACCACCTTGATCCGTGCGGTACCCGACCTGGTGATGATGCTGCTGGTGTTCTATGGCGGGCAGATGGCCGTCAACAAGCTCGGTGAGCGGCTCGGCTGGGACTATGTAGACATCAACCCCTTTGTCGCGGGCGTGCTGACCATCGGCTTCATCTTTGGGGCTTACCTCACCGAGGTGCTGCGCGGCGCTTTCTTGGCCGTGCCGCCGGGCCAGCGCGAGGCCGCCCTGGCCTTTGGCATGCGGCCCGGGCAGGTGTTGTGGCGCATCGTCGGGCCGCAAATGCTGCGCCATGCACTGCCCGCGCTCTCTAACACCTGGCTGGTGATGATCAAGAGCACGGCGATTGTGTCGGTGATCGGCCTGTCAGACCTGATGAGCCGCGCTGGCCAAGCGGCGGGGGCCACGCGTGAGCCCTTTTTGTTTTATCTGGCGGCAGGCGGCATGTATTTGCTCTTCACCACGCTGTCGGAATGGGGCTTTGCCTGGGCGCAGCGGCGCTTGGACGTGGGCGAGCGGCAGGTGGCGCTGTGATGGAGTGGGGTGTTGTTCAAGACAGCCTGCCCCAGTACGTGTCGGGGGCGCTGGTCACGCTGCAGTTGTTGCTGCTGGCCTGTGGCCTGGGCTTGGCCGCCGCGCTGCCACTGGCCATGTTGCGCAGCCTGCCGTCGCCTTGGGTGCACAAGCCGGTGTGGCTGTTCACTTATGTGATCCGTGGCACGCCCATGCTGGTGCAGCTCTTCTTGCTGTACTACGGCCTGGCGCAGTTCGAGGCGGTGCGCGCCAGCGTGTTCTGGCCCTGGCTCAGTTCGGCCTGGTTTTGTGCCGTCTTGGCCTTTGCAGTGAACACCTGCGCCTACACCACCGAGATCCTGCATGGCGCCATGAAGGCTGTGCCCGCGGGCGAGATCGAAGCCGCCAAAGCCTTGGGCATGAGCCGCTGGGTGATGCTGCGCCGCATCGTGCTGCCCTCGGCGTTTCGGCGGGCGCTGCCAGCCTATGGCAACGAGGTGGTGCTGATGCTGCATGGCACCTCGCTGGCCAGCGTGGTCACCTTGTACGACCTTACCGGGGCGGCGCGCGAGTTGAACTCGGTGCACTACCTGCCTTTTGAGGCCTTCATCACGGCGGCTGTGTTCTATGCCGTGATCACCGCCGTGCTGGTGGCCCTGTTCCGTGCGGCGGAGCGCCGCTGGTTGCAGCCCATGCTGCCCCGCTGATTTCTTGTTGAGCCCATGAAAACCGTTCACCACCCCCTGATCCAAGACACGCCGGGCGACCAACTCCAGCTCGTCAGCCTGCACTTTGGTGAGCCTGGCCGTGGCCCCAAAGTGGCCATCCAGGCCTCTTTGCATGCAGACGAAGTGCCGGGCATGTTGGTGGCCCACCACCTGCGCCAGCGCCTCACTGAGCTGGAAGCCCAAGGCCAACTCTTGGGCGAAGTGGTGTTGGTGCCCATGGCCAACCCTTTAGGCCTGCGGCAATGGGGCTTGCTCGGCTTTCAGGGCCGCTTCGACATGAACTCGGGCGAGAACTTCAACCGCCGCTATGCCGACCTCTGCGCACCCGTGGTGGCGGCTGTGCGCGACAAAGTCGGTGCCGACCCGCAGGCCAACGTGGCCCTGGTGCGCCAGGCCTTGCGCGAGGCCGTACAGGCGCTGCAACCCGGCACTGCGCTGGAGCATCTGCGCCAGACCTTGCTGGGCCTGGCCATTGACGCCGACGCGGTGTTGGACTTGCACTGCGACGGCGTGGCCGTGATGCACCTCTACACCACGCCCGCCACATGGCCGCAGGCCGAAGTGCTGGCACGCTGCATTGGTGCCCGTGTGGCGCTGTTGGCCGGGCACTCTGGCGGTGAGCCTTTTGACGAAGCCTGCTCGCAGGTGTGGGTCGATATCGCCGAGGCTTTGGGGCCTGAGGTGCCGATGCCGCCCTCGTGCATGGCCGCCACCATTGAGCTGCGCGGCGAGATGGATGTGCGCCATGAGCTGGCCCGTGAAGATGCCGAGGGCATTCTGCGCTTTTTAAGGGCGCGCGGCGTTTTGCAGGCCGATGCACAGCCCTTGCCCGAACTGCTGTGCGAGCCCACTCCGCTGGCCGGCTCCATCCCCATGGTGGCGCCGCACGGTGGCATGGTGGTGGCGCGGCGCGAGGTCGGCTGCCAGGTGCAACAAGGCGAGCCGTTGATCGATGTGATCGACCCGCTGAGCGGCCAGGTCAGCACGCTGTGCGCGCCCGTAGAGGGCCTGTTCTTTGCCCATGACTGCAAGCGCTTTGCCTACAAAGGCATGGCCTTGGGCAAGGTGGCCGGCCGTGAGGCCCAACGCAGCGGCTCGCTGCTGTCGGTATGAGCCAAGGTGCCACGCTGCAGGTCGAGAACCTGCACAAGAAATTTGGTGACCGCGAGGTGTTGCGGGGCGTCAGCCTCACGGCGCGTCCTGGCGACGTGGTGGCCCTGATTGGCTCCAGTGGCTCGGGCAAGAGCACTTTGCTGCGCTGCTTGAACCTGTTGGAGCAACCGCATGAAGGCCGCTTCAGCCTTGGCGACGACACCCTGCAATTGGTGCGCGACCGCGACGGCAGCTTGCGGGCCCAAGATGCCGCCCAATTGCAGCGCTGGCGCACGCGCCTGGCCTTTGTGTTTCAGAGCTTCAATCTGTGGCAGCACCGCACCGCGCTCGAAAACGTCACCGAGGCGCCCATCCATGTCTTGGGCCGCCCCAAGGACGAGGCCATCGCGCGCGCCGAGCAATTGCTGGCGCGGGTGGGCTTGAGCCATCGCCAGCATGTCTACCCGGCCCAGTTGTCTGGCGGCGAGCAGCAGCGCGTGGCCATTGCCCGCGCCCTGGCCATGGACCCCGAGGTGATGCTGTTTGATGAGCCCACCTCGGCGCTCGACCCTGAGTTGGTGGGCGAGGTCTTGCGCGTGATGCGCGAGCTGGCCCAAGAGGGCCGCACCATGTTGGTCGTCACCCACGAGATGGAGTTTGCCCGCGAAGTGGCCAGCCATGCCATCTTCTTGCACCAAGGGCTGGTTGAAGAGCAAGGGCCGCCCAAAGAGGTCTTGGTCCGCCCGCGCAGTGAGCGTTTGGCGCAGTTTTTGTCGGGTGGCCTGAAGTAGTTGCGGGTTTTCATTGGCTTGCGGGCTGGGGCCGGCCCCGAATAATGACGGCATGTCCATCCATGCCTTTGCACCCCGTCCGCGTCGCGCCGCTCAAGGCGTCTGGCTGCCTGCGGCGTGCTTGGGGCTGGATGGGTCCGCAGCCCAAGCGGTGCTCGCAGACTGGCTGCAAGCTTGGGGGCTCTCAGTCCCACTGAGCCTGCAGGCGGGCACGCAGGCCGGCGAGATCGGCTGGTGGGTGGGCTTGGCGCCACAGGTCGCCGACACCTGGATGCCCCACTTCGACACCCTCCATTTGGCGCAGGTGGTGGAGGCCACTTTGAAGGCCCCGCCCGAGCACGCCTTGGCCTGCGAAACCTTGCTGGCCATGTTGGGGTCTCCGCTGGGCTATCCCTTCAGCAGCTTTGAGGCCTGGGCCTCGGCCGTGCGGGTCCGCTGCCATATTGCGCAAGCCGCCCAGCGCACGGCGCTGGCGTTCAAGACGCAAGCGGCAGAGCGGCCGGAGGCCTTTTGGCGGTATGACGAAGACCACGGCTTTGTCTTGCAAGCCGGGGCCAACTTGGTGGACGCCTTGGTGGCGGCCACCCAGCCCGAGGCCACGGGCCGTCTCTATGATTTCTCCTGCTATCGGGCCACGGAATATGTGATCTTGCTGGGCGTGGTGCGCGAACTCGCCGCTCACCATCCCGCTTTATTGGCGCAGTTGCAGCAGGTCAATGAGTTTCACGCCATCCGCTCGGGGCTGTTTCATGACACCTCCTTGGTCGAGCATGGCGAGCATGCGGCGCCCTTGCCGCCCAAGTTCTACGTGCCCGGCGACCGCGTGTGGTTTCGCAACCCAGACATCGTGTCGTCCGACATCACCGGCTATGAAGGCTCTTGGGTGATCTATATGGGCGGAGGGTTGTTCAGCAACTTTTGGCGCCGCGATGCCCCCTTCACCCTTGATGCCAAGTGTGTGGAGATCTTCCATTGGCGCCATGCGCTGGCGCTGGATGAGGATGGCGACTTGTGCATCGATGAAGGCCTGGTGGCGCGGCATGTGGCCGACACCGTGGCCGACCCGCAGCGCTTGCACCAGGTGCTGGGCCGCATGATGCGACACCGGGATGGCAAGGGCATCTATGCCGAGGGTGGTTGCATTGACACCACCCGTGAGCACCCTCGCTGCGTGGCGCAAGCTCAGACCTCGCTGCCCCAAACCTTGGCCACTTTGATGCAGGGCTGGCAAGCGGCGGCTACCGAGCCTGTGCTGGTGGCCGAGGCTCCACTCACCCAGCAGTGCCCGCCTTGAGCGCTTGCGGGCGCCAGCCCGAGGTCTCTGCCAGCTTCACCAAGGCCCACACGGCCTGATTCATGGGCGTGGCCACGCCCAAGGCCGCACCGCGCCGCGCGACAAAGCCGTTGAGGTGATCAATCTCGGTGGGTTTGCCGCGTGCCAAGTCTTGGGCGGTGGACGAGCGCTGCGTGGCCATGCTCACCGCAATCTGCGCGGTGGCGGCCCACATGGCTTGCGCATCCAGCGCCAGGCCCTCGGCCTGGGCCACGGCCAAGACTTCATTCACGATGGCTTGCTGAAAGGCCTGCAAGCCGGGCTGCTGGGCCATCACGCCATAAGGCTGTTGGGTCAGGGCGGAGATGGCGTTGTAGGCGCAGTTGATCAGCAGTTTCTGCCACAGCGCCTCCATGACTTGGTTGGAGATGCTGACGCCGATCTGGGCGGGTGCAAAGTGCGCCACCACGGCCGCCAAGCGCTGCATCAATGCTGGGTCTTGGGCTTGGGCAGCAGTGCGCGGGCCGATCACCAACTCACCCCGGCCATGGTGCGTCACGTGGCCCGGCGCCGTCATCCCCGTGGCCACATACACCACGGTGGGGATGACGGGGGCTGCCAGGTGGCTGGCCAAGGTGGCCGCGTTCTCGACACCGTTTTGCAGGCTGAGCACCAAAGCGTCTGGGCGCAGCAGCGGCGCCATGTCGGCTGCCACGCTGGCGGTGTCGGTGGACTTGACGCACACCAAGACTAAGTCTGCGCTGCGCAGCGGCTCCAGCGAGGTGGTGGCTTGCACGTCAATGGCGTGCTGCTGACCGGCCATGTTCAGCAGCAGGCCCTGGCGCTGGATAGCGGCCACATGGGCCTCGCGGGCAATCAGCGTCACGCGCTGCCCGGCGCGGGCCAGCATGGCACCATAAAAACTACCGACTGCGCCAGCGCCCACCACCACCGTGGATGAAAACAAGTTCTGCATGCTGCAAGCATAACAAGGGGGGCATCAAGTGTGGGGGGCGCCCGTGAACCCGGGCGCTTGGGCCGCCGCGCCAGCGCAGAATCGCGCATCTGTTTTGATAGGCACGACCTATGACCATTCGATCCACCGTGCTGGCCCTGATGCTGGCGACTTCCGCAGGGGCCACGCTGGCCGCCACGCCAGCGGCCTCGTTAGGCCCGCTGCAGCAGCCACTGTGGCTGCGCAACCCCGCTATTTCGCCGGACGGCAGCCAGATCGCCTTTGGCTTTCAGGGCCATTTGTTTGTGGTGCCCACGCAAGGCGGGGCCGCCCGCGTGCTGGTGGCCAACAGCCACCACAACACGCAACCGGTGTGGTCCCCGGATGGACAGCACATTGCCTATGCGTCGGATGCGCATGGCAGCTTTGATGTGATGCTGGTGTCGGCCCAAGGCGGGCCTTCGCGCCGCCTCACGCA
Source organism: Ideonella sp. (assembly GCF_044358605.1). GTDB lineage: Bacteria > Pseudomonadota > Gammaproteobacteria > Burkholderiales > Burkholderiaceae_C > Ideonella. Next base: position 63,188 of record NZ_JBIKNQ010000018.1, on the reverse strand, counting down.
CCACTCTGCGTCCGAGTTGCCGGCCAGCTTCACGCCCGATGGCCGGCATGTGCTGTTCAGCGCCGCGCGGGCTGACAACGTGCGCAATGTGCAGTTCCCCAGCCGAGCGGTGACGGAGTTGTACAAGGTGTCTGTCGAGGGCGGCCGCCGCCCCGAGCAGGTGCTGACCACCCCGGCGCTGGCCGCGCAGCTCAATGCGGCGGGCACGCAGCTGCTCTATGAGGACTGGAAGGGCTATGAGGACGATTTGCGCAAGCATCATGTCTCGCCCGTGGCCCGCGATGTCTGGCGTTATGACCTGAAGACCGGTCAGCACCAGCAGCTCACGCGCTTTGGGGGTGAAGACCGCAACCCCGTGTGGTCGCCCGATGAACAAACCGTTTACTTCCTGAGCGAGAAGAGCGGCTCCTTCAACGTTTGGAAAATGCCGGTTTCGCAGCCCGACGCGGCGGTGCAGGTGACCCAGTTCAGCAAGAACCCCGTGCGGTCTTTGAGCATCGCCCGCAATGGCACGCTGAGCTTCTGGTTTGACGGTGAGATCTATACCCTGGCGCCGGGGGCGGCCAAGCCCACCAAGCTGGCCCTCAGCATTGCCGTGGACACCCAAGCCCGCGCCAAAGAGGCGATGACCTTGCGCCACGGTGCGACGGAAGTGGCCTTGAGCCCCGACGGCCAAGAGATGGCCTTTGTGGTGCGGGGCGAGGTGTTTGTGGCCTCCACCGAGTTTGGCGATACCCGACGCATCACCGACACCGCCGGGCAAGAGCGCTCGGTCAGTTTCAGCCCGGATGGCCGACGCCTGATTTATGCGGCGGAGCGTGGTGGGGTGTGGGGCCTGATGGAGACAACCTTGGTGGGCAACAAGAAGGACGTCCCTTACTTTTTCAGTGCCACCCAGTTCAAGAGCCGCACCGTGCTGAGCAACGCGCAAGACAACTTCCAGCCGCGTTATTCCCCCGACGGCAAGGAGGTGGCCTACCTGGAGAACCGCAACACTTTGAAGGTGTTGAACTTGGCCAGTGGCCAGTCGCGCGTGGTCATGCCGGGCAGCGCCACCTACTCTTATGCCGACGGTGACCAATGGTTTGACTGGTCCCCTGACGGGCGCCATTTGTTGGTGAATTTTGTCGACCGAAATCGTTGGAGCATGGAGGTGGGTTTGGTGGATGCCCAAGGCAAGGGCGCGATGCTGAACCTGACCCAAAGCGGCTATGAGGACGTGCGGCCGATCTGGGCCATGGCCGGGCAGATGATGATCTGGGCCAGCGACCGCATGGGCTTCCATGCCACGGGCGGCGCGGCCGAGCATGACATCTATGCCCTGTTCTTCACCAAGGCGGCACAAGACCGATTCAAGCTCGACAAGACCGACTTTGCCTTGTTGAAGAAACGCGAGGACGAGCAAGACAAGGCCGACGCCGACAAGAAAGACAAAGCAGACGCCAAGCCCAGCAAGGCCAAGAAAGGCGAAGATAAAGCGGGCGCCGCTGCTGACTCCGACGAGATCAAGCTGCCCGCAGCGCTGAACATTGAGCGCGAGCGGATTGAAGAACGCACCGCACGCCTCACCACCCACTCTGCCGTGGTGCGCGATGCGGCCATGAGCAAGGATGGTGAGACCCTGCTGACTTTGCAGCAGGCGGCCGACGGTGTGGAGCTGTGGCTGCACAAGCCGCGCGCCAAAGAAAGCCGCAAGCTCAGCAGCTTTGCCGGTGGCCCCAATCCAGAGGCCCCGACCCTGCTGGTCTTGGATGCCAGCACCGAGAACGGCGTGGTGTTGTCGGGCGGCGTGATCCACAAGTTCAAAGTGCCCAAGGACGAAGGCGAGTTCAAGGCTGAGCCGCTGAAGTGGGCGGCCTCGCTCAACCTCGACCGGGCCGCAGAGCGGGCTGAGATGTTTGAGCATGTGTGGCGCCAAACCAAGGCCAAGCTGTATGTGGAAGACATGAATGGCGTGGACTGGGAGGGCTACAAAAAGATCTATGCCCGCCAACTGCCTTACGTCAACAACAACCACGACTTTGCCGACCTCTTGAGTGAGATGCTGGGTGAGTTGAACGTCTCGCACACCGGGGCCAGCTTCCGCGTTAACCGCAGGCCGGCGGACACCACGGCTGAGTTGGGCGCCTTCTTCGACGAGACGCATCGCGGCCCCGGCCTGAAGATCGCTGAGATCTTGGACGGCGGGCCTCTGGCGCAAGCCAGCCTGGGCCTGAAGCCTGGCATGGTGATCGAGCAGATCGACGGCGTGCTGATTGCGGCGGGTGCTGAGGTAGACAGCCTGCTGACGCAAAAAATTGGCCAACGCATGCGCCTGACGGTGCGCGACCCGGCCACGGGCAAGGCCACCGAGCACAGCGTCAAGCCCATCCATCCGGGCGAGCAAGAAGAGCTGCTGTATCGCCGCTGGGTGCGCCAGCAGCGCGAGACGGTGGACAAGCTCTCAGGCGGACGCTTGGGCTATGTGCATGTGCGCGGCATGGACGACGAGAGTTACCGCGATGTGTTTTCTGAGGTCATGGGCCGCCACAGCGGCAAGCAGGCGCTGATTGTCGACACCCGCTTTAACGGTGGCGGCAACCTGACCATGGATCTGGTGACCTTGCTCTCAGGGCGCAAGCACCTGGAGTTCTTGCCGCGCGGCCAAAGCCTGGGCTGGGAGCCTGCGGGCAAGTGGCACAAGCCCTCGCTGGTGTTGATGAGCGAGAGCAATTACTCAGACGCGCACCTCTTCCCCTGGACCTATCGCCACTACGGCCTGGGCAAGCTGGTGGGCATGCCGGTGGCGGGCACGGGCACGGCCGTGTGGTGGGAGACCTTGCAAGACCCCAGCTTGGTCTTTGGCATCCCGCAAGTGGGCTTCCGCGACCAAAAGGGCGAGTTCATGGAAAACGCCCTGGTCGAGCCCGATGTGCGCGTGGCCAACGACCCGGCGCTGCTGGCGCAAGGCCGCGATCAGCAGTTGGAAGCCGCTGTGAAGGAGCTGCTGAAGGCGCCTTGACTTCCAAGGGCCAGCGGGCGCTCAGGCGCTGCTGGCCTCGCCGTCAAAGTCCACCAGCACGCTGGCCAATTCCAGCGCGCGCCAGAGGTGGGGTGGCATGTTCAAGATGCCTTCGGGCGTCTTGGCCCAGCGCGTCCAGGCGCTGATGTCGTGGTGCTGCTCGGGGGTCAGCAAGTGTTTGGCCAGCATCTCGTCAAGCGTCTGCATACAAACTCCTCTGCGGTGTTGACCTTGGCGTAAATCATCGCACGGATGGCAGCGCGCTTGAACGCTTGAATTGGCGCGTTCACCCCCCACTTCCATGGTCTCAAGACTTTGAGGGGCTGGGGTGACCGAGCTTTCCGATATATGGGCTTCGGCGGCTTGGCTGCTGGGGCTGACGCTGGTGGCGCTGCTCGGCGTGTTTCAGAGGCCCTTGCGCCAAGCGTGGCGCCGTCGCCAATTGGCGCGGCAGCCCTTTCCGGCGATGTGGCGGGCGGTGCTGCGCCAGCATTGGCCTTACTTCAAGCACATGCCCGCAGACCTGCAACTGCAGCTGAAAAAGCGCATGCAAATCTTTCTGGCCGAGAAGCCCATCATCGGCTGCGGGGGGCTGACCGTGACCGAAGAGATGCGGGTGCTGATTGCGGCACAGGCCTGCTTGCTGTTGCTCAACCGCAGCCAAAACCGCTTTGAGGGCGTGCGTCAGGTCTTGCTGTACCCCGGTGCGTTTTGGGTGCAGCGGCCCATCAGCCAGGAGGGCGGCATACAGCAAGAGCAGCGACGAGCGCTGTCCGGCGAGTCCTGGACGCAGGGCCAGGTGATTTTGTCTTGGGACGACGTGCTGCGTGGTGCTGCCAGCCCGGATGACGGCAACAACGTGGTGATCCACGAGTTTGCCCATCAACTCGACCAAGCCAAAGGAGCGGCCACGGGCCTGCCCGCTGACATCAGCCGCTGGCAGCGAGCGCGCTGGGCGGCGGTGATGAGCGGTGAGTATGCGGCGCACCAGCATCGCGCGGCAGCGGGCCAGGCCTCTTTGCTGAGCGACTACGCTGTCACCGACCCCGCTGAATTCTTCGCGGTGGCCAGTGAAGTTTTCTTTGAGCAAGCCGCGCTCTTAGAGCAACAGCACCCCGCGCTCTACGAGCAACTCAGCCGCTACTACCGCCTCAACCTGCTGAGCTGGTCATAGATAGCTGAGGGCGGTTTGCGCGCCGCTGATCAAGACATGGCTGACGGTCAGGCCAAAGCCGATCGCGCCCAGACCCACCGCGCCAGACAGCAGCAAGGCCAAGCCGTCTCGGAACATCCAGCCCAGGCTCAGCAGCATCAGGCTGATGGCGGGCAGCACATTGCCAAAGGGCAGGGGCAGCATGATGAGGAGAGCCATCATGGCAATCCAGGCGCTCCACCAAGTATGCGTCAGGCGGTGGTGAAGCCAGCCCCAGCGCTCTCGAAGGCAGCGGGAGGCCTGCTCGTACGTCCAGGCCAGCAGGCGCAGACAACGGTTGGACCACTGCGGCGATAGGTTCACCTGTGCCAACTTGGCCGGCAGGGGCGGTGGCTGGTCGTGGTCGCGCCGCCATTGCCACGCCAAAGCCAGAATGAACAAGGACAACACCGTGCCCACGCCCGCAATCGGGATGGTGCTGCAGAGGGCCAGCACCATCAGCAGGACGGCCACCGAGCCTTGGCCGTGCAAGTCCAGCAGCTCTTCCAGGCTCATGGCCGTGGCGTCCGGCGCGGCCTCTCGCAGGGTCTGCGCCAAGCTGCGTGCACACCAGTCTTGCGTGGCGCTACTCATGCCACCACCTGTGGGCTTGTTGGACGCGGCTGGCTCTGGCGGATCATCCAACGCACCCAGGCATGCAGCACGCCACCCAGCACCAGCAAGGCCAGCACGCCCACGGCCCACAGCACCCACAGCACGGGCTGCAGCCAGCTCAGGGCTTCAGCCAACCAAGGCCAGCTCGTGGACAAGCCTTCCATCAGCGCCTGGGCCAAGCTCTGCCATTGCGCCACATCACCCCAGCCCATCCAGGCCGAGAGCTGCAGCAGCCAGGGCGGTGGCTCCCAGGTCTTGAACACCGCGGCCCAATCGGCCGCAGGGGTGACGCTGGCGGTGTCCACCACCCAGGACAACAGGCTGCTGAAGAGCCAAGCGCCACCGCTCCACAGCGCGGCCAGCAGGCCCACGACCAACCAGATCAAGGTGGTCCAACCGGACTTTGAGGAAGAAGGAGTGCTCATCACCCCAGTATGCAGAGCGACCCGCGTCGCTTCAAGGATGGCTTGGCGGAGTGATCATCAGAAAAAACCTGATGATTGATGGATCTTCAGTGGTGTCAAGCTGAACACTTTGTCAAAGCACTCTGAAGGGTGCTGTACCTATGGGAAGTCGGCGTGGCGCCTTCGAATGAGCACCTTGTGCGGATGTTAAAAAGGACGGGCGCTTTGTATTTGATCGGCGCTTACTTCAGCGAACGACTCCAGACCGCCAAGCCGAAAGCCCGATTGCTATGCAGCGAGTGCGGTCAATCCTGGCCGCGCGTCGGAATCACGATGTCGTCTACTTTGCGGTTACTCGGTGGGTCCTGCAATGTCGGCAAGGTTGGTGGGTATGTTGCGTCAAGTGGACGTCCGGGGGGCAGCATGTCGGGGCATTCTGAAATGCACCTCTGACTCGTAGCGCGGACACACCCCGAGCGGATACGGCGCTGTTTACCAGCAAGTAGCCTAGTAAGTTGCGTGCAGGATTACCTCAACAGCGCGAGCAAAGCGAGGATGGCGCAACCCAAGTCTCACCATTCGAAGCGTTCATCTCGGCCCCGCTGCCTTCTCGATTCGAACGCATGCTCCTCTTCAATTTCCTTGGCGAGCCTTTGTCGCAGTGCGGCTAGCCCCGGCGTCAGCTCGGCCGGCACGATCTGCCCGACTAGATCGAGCAAAGTGGCGTTCCTTTCGATGATGGTGGCACGGGACCCGCTCCAAGAGGACGGAAAAAACTGATCAGCGAGGCGTTCCAGCACGGCATTCTTATCCGGCGCATGGATCAACAGCTGCTTCGCCTGTGTAGACCAACGAGGGCGGTCATGTGCAGATTCACTCGGCGCACAGAACGGCACGAACGACGCGGCCAGTTGAAATCGCTCGGTCGGTCTCTTATTGCACCATTGCAGCACCTTGTCCGCAGAAACAACGTCGGTGGGCGGGCCATTAAGATGCGTATCCCTCTGCAGCAGCCGAGCCGCCTCATTGCTGTCCAGCCCAGCCGTGTCGAACCACGCATCTAGCACCGCAATGGGGTGTACTTCAAGCAAAGCACGAATCAAGTCTGTATGGTCGAACGCACAGACGCGATTCGCGAAGAGGTCGCTGACCAACTGCCGGGCAAACTGTTGAGCCGCCACCTCTCCGTCCGCGCCTTGCAGCGTCCGTCGGATCAGGTCGGACAGTTCATACCCTGAATTGAAAGTGAACTGGCTCCTGTCCAACCTCACTCTGCTTAGCAAATGGCGCGCTGCATCAAGCAGAGCGGGATGCAGTAGTTCATGATCTGGTTGCGTGCTCCAAACACGCATTGACAGAATTTTTAACGCGACATGCGTCCCCGGCTGATCAGTGGCGATCGCAATCAGGAACGCGCGCAGAGCTTGCGGATCGACCGACTTGGAAGCATGGCCGATGGACGTCAACTGAATGGCCGACACAGTGCCCGCTGCCCAGGCCGCATGCAGTCGATTCAGCGCCTGTGCATCAAGCGAGACCCCGAGCTGCAGTTCCACCAGGCTTTCAGCGAGCGAAGTATCTTGCCATGCTAGGTCCAGAAGCTTGGATGCCAGAGCCCGGTCACCTTTGTCCAGTTCGGAAAGAAAACCTTTCAGCACGCTGGGATCGAGCTCAGTCGCCGGCAGCAACTTAAAGCCTGCCAGCAAGCATCGCCAAAGGTCTTCAGCGTTGACCGAGCCCTGTGCTAGGCCCTGGCCCAACGGGTAGGCCCAAACACCGCCCTGATGCATCACTGCAATGAGCCGGTCGACCAGCGCAGTGTCATTCGCGACGGCTGCGCCGAGCTCCTTCGCGGCTTCAGCACGTCGCTCGTAAGCACTAGTCGCAGTTGGCGACACGCTGCCCAACTCAAGGTCCATGCTCCAGTCCGTCGCTTGCAGCACCGCCAAGATCTGCTGTTCAAGTCCCGCCGGACGCAAGGCAGACTCCAGACTAACGATTCGGTCGTCGGCATGGCCCTCCGCCTTCTTCTGCTCAAAGCGCAGGATGCGGCGGCAGGCCAGCCACCCCTCCAGCCAGAACTCGTCGGCCGCGACGCGCCGCGCCAGCGCGTCGACCTGTTCGTGCATCCCTGCGCGACTCCACAACCCCTGCATATGGCGGCCAAGCGCAGACCGCATCGCATCGCGGTGGTCAACGAGCCGACTTTCGCACATTTGCATCACGGCAGAGAACCAGGCGCAGATTTCGTCCGGAGTGCGTGCTTCATAGCCATAGTCCCGCGACCTGGCGCCAAACTCATAAGTGATACTGGAATGAAAGTTTGACGTGGCCAGCAACTGATTGATGGCGGCGTATCCCATAGCGTGGCTTGGGCTGTCGGCGGCATCCAACAGCGAGTGGACGAGCGCTAGCCGCTGTGCAAGCGTGGCGTGAGTGCCCGAGCCCAGAATCTGGAATAGCGACACCCATTGCGCCTTGGCCGGATTTTGTTGCGGCGTCGCTGCCCCTGAGACGGCGACCTGATAGAGCATCGCAGCGCAGCGCTCGAACATCTCCGCCTCATAGGCGAGCGACCGAATCACCTGCACGAACTCACGCCACACGCCAGGCGAGCTCGCACGCTCCAGCGCTTGCACTGCGCCCATCTGATCGACCGAGGCAATATTGGCGAACATCTGGCGTCCGCGCTCGTCCAGTAATGACAAATCACCGAGCAGCCCACCCGGCGCTAACCAGCGTGCTGCGATCTCTAAAGCCTGGGGATGGGTGCCAATCATCGACAGTCGTCGCGACAACGAACGAAGCAACCTCGGCGATCCGCCGAGGCCTTGCGGGCCATCAATCCACGTGGCTGGAATTTCGTCCAACGCCCAACTGGCCAGCCGATTGGTGATCGCGTGCGGCAATACCGCCCGATAGGGGCCACGTCGCTGCAGCAAATCACGGGAAACTAGTTGGCTGCATGCCATGATCAATTGGCGGGGCGTTTGTTCGGCCAGTTTTCCCAGCGCCTCAAGCTCTGCGACATCCGGCTCTGTGTCGACATTGAATGAGTACACCAAGGACAAGAACTTCGCGGCCTGCAGCAATTGCTTATCGACCGCATGGCGCTGCCAGAACAGGCGCTGGAACAACTCTTCGTCCGTGAGGCTCGTGATCTCCCCAAAGCGGTGTGCCACGTCGGCCAGGACGATGGCGATGCGCGCATTCCCGCCAGCCGCTACGGTGATGCGACGAGCATCGACGCCGCTGAGATCAGGAAAGCGTCGCCGCAGCAAGGTATCGATCAGCTCCTCCGACGCCGGCTCTAAATCCAACACCTCGGTGCCCTCGGGTTGGTCCTCGCGCACGTCGTACTCGATGGTCAGCAAACTGACCGCCGAGCCCGACACCGCGCAGAGTTCCGCCAGTTGGCGATGCAGGGCCGACGTGCAGTTGTCGACGATCAGCACCGCGCGCTGCGCTGAGGCAATCAGGTTGGTGGCAATGGCCACTGGCTGGGGGCTGGGGCCATCGTTCATGTTGGTGTAAAGCGCTAGCGCGGGGTCCAGGGATTTGGCCGTTACCGCATGTTCGAACAGCGCCTGCGCGAACCTCGTCTTGCCAACGCCAGATAGACCGACAAGGCGGACGGCCTTGCCCGGTTGGGCGAGAACCTCACAAGCCCAATTCAGTGCCGCAGCGGTCGACACGATCTCGTTGCCTTGTCGCGCCCGCAGCGCCTCGTCCAAGATGAACCTTTGCGCTTGCTCCGGTGCGCCGGTCCAGGCACCCCAGGGACGCCAGCCGGTGATCGCCCGTCCCGCCCTCTCCCGCGCCCAAACGACGACACCAGGAAAAGCATTGACCCAGGTCGCCAGGCGACGACGATCGTAGAAATCGAGATGCAGTTCCTGTCCGCCTGCGAGATCGTCAACAGCCTCGCGCATGGCCTGCCTGCGGTCACTCAATCCAGTATGGGAAGTGGTGCCGCTTGAGCTGACGATGACGTAGGCACCCTGGACAGCGGCAAGGTCGGCGATGACTGAGCGCAACGCGCCGCCCGGCCTCATCTCCTCCTTGACAGCCTTAGCCGCCATGTCGGGCTTCTTCACCTGAAACCCAGTCACGCGACGAGGGACGAACCCCTCGGCCCACGCCACAGCGGCGGGCAATGCGACGTGGACGTCAACCCCTCCATCTTTGCTCGTTTGGCTGCCACCCCATGTGACCGCAGCCGGCGACTCGCCCGCGCGCCGCACCTCAGCCTCGCAGAGGCGCGCCACCAATTCACGCAGGTCGGTGTCGTTGAGTGCGAAGATGTCTTCAGGGGTGATTTCGAGCACGGTTGTGTTGGCAAGTGGTGGTAGCTTACCTAGCATCATAGAAGCCGTAGGCCATTGCCTGCTGCTGGCCGAACGGATCGTTGCTGATACCTAGCACTCTCGATGCAATGCACCTCACGATGGATCTGGGGTGCGCGACCACATCAGGAGAGCTACGCGACGCCGGCCACGGGGCGTCGTCTAAAACGGTGCCCCAGCGAGTGACAGTCGATTGGCTAATGTTTGGTGATGCAGATCGGGTGAGGCTATGGCCAGCGAATGACCGCTGTTTCGCGAACAGTGTCGTTCACGCGAAGAAGCCCAATGTCTCAGATCAGCCTATTGCCGACATTCACAATGAATGAGGTTTGCTAAACCTTTAGAGCCGCAACAAGCGCCGTGCTTCGGCGGGGCTGGCCAGCGGGCGCTCCAGCTCTTGGGCGATGCGCGCCACGCGCGCCACCATCTGCGCATTGCTCTGGGCCAGCTCGCCCTTGCGGTAGTAGACATTGTCTTCAAAGCCCACGCGCACATGGCCGCCCAACACAATGGCCAAGGTGTTCAGCGGCAGTTGCGCCGCGCCAATGGCGGCCACTGTCCAGGTGGCGTCCGGGGGCAACTGAGCCCGCAAGAACATCAGTGACTCTGGCGTGCCGGCCATGCCGCCCGGAATGCCCAGCACCAGGTCAAAGTGGGCCGGGCTGGGCAGCAGGCCCTTTTTGAGCCAGCGCAGCGCGGTGCTGAGCATGCCGCTGTCAAAGATCTCCAGCTCCGGCCGCACGCCATGCTCGGCCATGACGCGGGCAAACTCGGTGATGTCGTTGGGCGCATTCAGGAAGACATCGTCACCAAAGTTGACGCTGCCCATGGAGAGCGTGGCCATCTCGGGCTTGAGGGTGACGGGGGCCAAACGCTCGGCCGCTGTCATGCCCACCGCGCCGCCGGTGGAGACCTGCACGATGACATCGCTGCGGGCTTTGACCTCGGCGATGATCTCGCGATAGACCTCGCGGTCTTGCGTGGGCGTGCCGTCGGCCAAGCGGCCATGCACATGCACCATGGCGGCCCCCGCCTCGGCGCACTCGGCCGCCGCAATGCCGATCTCACGCGGCGTTAGCGGCAGGGCAGGTTGCTGCGCTCGGGTGACTTCGGCCCCCGTCAGTGCCGCTGTGATGATCAGCTTGTCCATCCAAATGCCCCTGGTTTTCTCTGTGTCTCAGTGCCTCTGTGGCGGTATCCGTCTTCCGGCTCAACGCGCCAGACGCTGAAACCCCACCGGCACCACACAGGTGCCCGAGGCGCGGCACACCACCACGGGCGGGTCCAGCACATCGGCGGCAGACACTTGGCCCGGCACTTGCGCTGCGCTGATGACCTTGCGCGCTTCAAACTCCATCTTGCGCGAGCTCTTGCCCATCTGCGTGATGCGGCCGTGGGCCTCGATGAAATCACCGGCCATCACGGGGGCCAAGAACTCGACTTTGTCGTAGGCCACGAACAGGCCTTCATCGCCGTCGCTGCGGATCAGCAGCTCGGTGGCCACATCGCCAAACAACTGCAGCATCTTGGCGCCATCGACCAGGTTGCCCGCATAGTGGGCATCGTGCGAGCCCAGGCGCAGGCGGATCATGCTGGTGATGGTGGAGGTGTCAGACATGGGCAGGCCCTTTGAAGCGTTGAATCCACTCGTGGATGGCAAAAGAGGCGACATCCTCGGCATAGGTCTTGGTGCCAAAACCGGCGTCGTAACCCAGTTCTTTGGCCAGCTCATGGCTGATGCGGGGGCCGCCCACAATCAAGACGATTTTGTCGCGCAGGCCTTCGGCCTCCAAGATGTCGGCCAGGCGGGTCAGGTTGTCGAGGTGGATGTTCTTTTGCGTCACCACCTGAGAGACCAGAATCACATCGGCTTTCTCTTCAATGGCACGCGCCACCAGCACCTCAGAGTCCACCTGCGCGCCCAGGTTCAGGGCGCGGATTTCGTGATAGCTCTCCAGCCCTTTGTGGCCGTTATAGCCCTTCATGTTCATGATGGCGTCGATGCCGACGGTGTGGGCGTCGGTCTCGATAGTGGCGCCGATCACCACCATGCGCCGGCCCATGTGCTGCGCGATCTTGGCATTGATGCCGTCTTTGTCCAGCACCTCAAACTCAGGCTTGGCCACCTGCAAGCCGGAGAGATCGACCTGGTATTTGCATTGCCCATAGACCACGAAGAAGCTGAAGCCCTGGCCCATGCTCTCGGCATGCACCACGGCGGGCTCTTCCAGGCCCATTTGCAAGGCCAGGCGTTTGGCGCCTTCCTTGGCAGTTTCGTCCAAACTCACCGGCAAGGTGAAGGAGAGTTGAACCCGGCCATCCCCCAGCGTGTCGCCGTAGGGCTTGACCCATTGCTCTGGCAGTTTGATCTCAGACATGGTGTGCGGCGCCGCCTTGCATGCGGGCAGGGAAGGGGTTGTAGTACTCAGCGGTCTTGGTAATCACACCGTCCAGGCCTTTGCCGCCGGTGGGGGTGCGGGAGATGTCAGCAAAGGTGCCTTCGCCAATGGCGGCAGCCAGGCCGATGCTTTCAATGCGGGCCAAGATGGCTTCGGTCTCGGCCAGCACCGCTTGGGCGCGGCGCTCAATCTGGCCACCGGGCTTGACCTGCAATTCGCTGTGCAAGTCCTTCATGGTGCCAAACACATACTTGGCATTCTGGATGGCCAAAAAGCGGTCTTGAATGAAGGGCGTGTGAATGGCCTCGGTCATCATGCCCAGCAGGTGGATGTGCTGGCCTGTCACCGTGCTGATCACGTTGAACAAGGTGTCCTGCACCTGGCCTTTGAAGATATTGCCCGTCATGTGCTTGGTGGGCGGCATGTACTTCAGCGAAGCCTCTGGGAAGACCTGGCGCACCAGTTGCGCATGGGCCAATTCCCACAAAAAGCCGTTCTCCAACTCGGGGTTGATTTCAAACGCGTGGCCCAGGCCCATCTGGTCGGGCTTCAGGCCTGAGAGATAGGCAAACTGCTCGTTGATGAGCTGCGAGGCCAGCACGGTGTGGGCGGCTTCCACGGCGTCCGCCGTGGTCAGGTAGTTGTCTTCGCCGGTGTTGATGATGATGCCGGCATAGGCGTTCACCATGCGCGAGAAGAACTGGTCGATGAAGGTCCGCTTCATATTGATGTCGCGGAAGATGATGCCGTACATGGAGTCGTTGAGCATCATGTCCAGCCGCTCCATCGCGCCCATGGCGGCGATCTCGGGCATGCACAGGCCGGAGCAGTAATTGGTCAGCCGGATATAGCGGCCGATGCGCTGCCCCACTTCGTCCAAGGCGGTGCGCATCAGGCGGAAGTTTTCTTGCGTGGCAAAGGTGCCGCCAAAGCCTTCGGTGGTGGCGCCGTAGGGCACGTAATCGAGCAGGCTTTGGCCAGTGGAGCGGATCACGGCAATGATGTCCGCGCCTTGCTCGGCCGCTGCGCGGGCTTGCGCCACATCTTCATAGATGTTGCCGGTGGCCACAATCAAATACAGCCAGGGCGTGGGCGCATCGCCTTGGGTGCTCAAGAACTGCTGGCGCTGGCCGCGCTGGCCCGCAATGTGCTGGCACATGCGGTCGGCCAAGGCGTCGGCCTGCTGGCGTGCGGCGCTCAGGTCAGAGGGCATTCGCAAGGTGAGTTGTCCGGTGGCCACGCCCTCGGCTACTTGCTGGGCGCTGAGCTGGTGCTGTTGCATGGCCGCGCCCACGATCAGGCCCGCACCATGGGCCAGCAGGCCTTGAGCTTGCAGGTGCTCGACCACGCGGTTGGGCAGGGGCACTTCGTTCTCGTCGATACCATCAATGCCCATCAGGCGCAGGGTGGCGCGCTCCACCGTGGTGGTGGTGAAGGCTGACATCTCGTCATAGACCTGGCGCGCAATGCGCCGGGCCGAGCCCCTGGCGCGGTCAATTTGCGCCGTGTCTAACTGCAAGGGGTTCATGCTGAAACTCCGTCAAATTCAAGCAGCACATCGCTGACGCACAGGCCGGGAAAGGCGTGCTGAGCAGTGGCTAAAAAGTCGTCGGCCTGGAAGCTGCCGCCGTAAGGTGAAAATGGGTTGACAGTCAGGCCCATCAAACGGATGGCGCGGTGAGCCAGAAGCTGCGCGCCCAGGCGTTGCAGTTGAGCCAGGTCGCCCGCCTCCACAAACAGCTTGGTGCCGTCTGCCACGATCACGCTGAGGCCGGGGTTGGCTTGAGCCAAGCTCAGCAAAGCGGCCCACAGTGAGCGCCCCACCGCACCGCTGACCGCCACCAGCGCCACGGCCCGGCCCTGGGCTTGGGACAGCAGCGTGGTGCCGGCATTGAGCGTGGCAATCGGTGCTTGAAACACGGTCTCGCCCGCTGGGCCCCACAGGCCCACGCCGCCGTCTTCAAACACCATGGCGCAGCGCTGCTGCATCTCGGCGGGTGCAGCGGCCAAGTTCAGAATAGCGAGGCGGTCACGCGTTTTGCGCAGCACATCGCCCATGCCGCCGCCCAAGGCCGCGCCCGTGGCCAGGACTACCCCATCGGCGATGGCCGGTGAGGCATGGTGGCTGCGGCCCAAGGCGCCGTCCAGCATCACGCGGTCGGCGCCGCACTGCTGCAGCAGGGCAATGGCGGTGCGTTGATCCGCGCTGCGCGAAGCACCGGCAATTTCCATCTCGCCTTGCTCAAGCACTTGCACCAGCAGGATCTCGCCCATGGGGCTGGAGATGTCGGTGCTGCCCAGATAGCGGGTCTTGACCTTGGCGCGTTGCAGCGTGGTGCGTGCGGTGGCCACCAAGCTGCCCGGCCACACCATCACGGGTGGCTTGGGCACTTGGAAGACTTGGTCGCGGTCTTCGCCATCGCGGCCAATGCTGGTGACGCCCGCGGTGCAGCCGGCTTGCGCCGCAGCCGCCAAGACATGGTTCAGCGCCACCGTCTTGCCGGTGTTCTTGGTCATGCCCATGAAGGCGACGGTACGAACGTCGGCCTCGGTGATGCAGCGCCACAGCGCCGATGAGGTCTCAGACATACAACTCTTCAAACAGGCTGCGTAAGGTGGCGCTTTCGCGCAGCAGGCCCAGCGCATGGTCGGCGTGGCCGGTGGCATAGCCATTGCCCACAATCATCTGCACATCTTTGCCCACGCCTTCCGCGCCCAGGGCGGCGGCGGTGAAGCTGGTGGCCATGGAGAAGAAGTAAATGGTGCCGTGCTGGCGCGTGGCCAAGATGCTGCCCATCTCGGTGTTGGGGATGTTGACGCAGTTGATCACCACATCGGCCAGGCGACCTTGGGTGACGCCAGCTACCGCTTCCATCAAGCCCAGCGCATCGCGGGCATCGACCTGCAAAGTGTGGTCGGCCCAGCCAAGCTGGCGCATGCGCGCGCAGTCTTTCTCGAAGGGCGAGACACCGATGACGCAGCCGGTGGGGCCTGCGCGCTTTTTGGCTTCGTAGACGCACAGCGTGCCGGACTTGCCGCCGCCGCCAATCACCACCACGGTTTGGCCGGGCTGCACCAGGCGGGCGGTTTGTGCGGGGGCACCGGCCACGTCCATAACCGCCAAAGCCAGCTTCTCGTCGATGTCGGCAGGCAGCTTGGCATAGAGCCCGGTTTCAAACAACACGGCCTGACCTTGGATGTCGATCTGGTCTTTGTCCAGGTGGATCTTGACGATCTGGTCAATGCGCAGCGGTGTCAGTGACAGCGACACCAGGGTGGCGATCTTGTCGCCCACCTTCAGATCGATCTTGTCGCGCAAGGCCTCGCCCACTTGGGCGACGGTGCCGATCAGCATGCCGCCCGAGCCCGTCACCGGGTTGTGGTGCTTGCCGCGTGTCTCCACAATGCCCAGCACGATCTTGGCCACGCGGTCCACCTCACCGCCGGCCTCTTGCTTGATCTGGGTGAAGCTGGCGGCATCAATATTGAGCGCCAACACATCAATGAGGATCTCGTTGTCAAAGATCGGCAGGGTGTTGTCGATCTTCCAGGCGCCCTGTGGCATCACGCCTTGGGGCTCCAGCACGCGGTGCGTGCCGTAGGGCGACCCTTTTTTGCTGACTGCTTGCATAGGCGTCTTCAGTTGCTGATGCTGGGCAGGCTGAAGTCCTGGCCCAGGCCTGGCATTTCGACGGTTTTGCCGGCGTAGTTACGGCACTTCACGGTGGTGCCGCTGCCGTCAGGCAGAGGCTCTTCACGCACATAGCTGGGGATGATGGGCAGCTTGCCCAGCCCACCCAAGCCGTCCACGATGAAAGTGGGCACGGCCGGGCCACTGATCCAGCCGCGCAGGCCTTCGTAGAGCTCGATCATGCGGTGATGCGGCACGATGAAGTGGTGGGCGCCTTCGACCATGTCGGTCGAATACACATAGTAGGGCCGAACCCCCATTTCAATGGACTGCAAGAACAGTTCACGCATCACCTCGACATCGTCATTCACACCCTTGAGGCAGACGGTCTGCAGGCCCATCATGATGCCGGCCTTTTGCAGCAGCTTGACGCGCTGGCGCAGCAGCGGGGTGATCTCTTTGGGGTGATTGATGTGGATGTTGACCATTTGCACACGGTGCTTTTCCAGCACGGCGCACAACTCGGGCGTCACCCGCGTAGGCAGTTGCACCACCATGCGCGAGCCCATGCGCAAGAAGCGCACATGCGGGGCGCGGCGGCGCAGCTCGCCCAAGATGTAATCCAAGCGCTCGTCAGAGAAGGTCAGGGGGTCGCCACCCGACAGCAGCACATCCTGAATTTGGGTGTTGCCCGCGATGTAGTCGATGGAGGCTTCAATCTCGTCCTTGGCCACCGAGCCTTCAGGCTGCGACACCATGCGCTTGCGGGTGCAGAAACGGCAGAGCGTGGCGCAGGTGTTGGAGACCAAGAAAAGCACCCGGCGCGGATAGCGGTGAACGACGCTGGTGCCAGGCACAGTGTCGCCTTCTTCGCCCAACTGGTCGAGCATGGTCGCAAACTGAGGCTTGGTTTCCTCCGAGAACGTGGGCATGTACTGCATACGCACCGGGCACTTGGGGTCGTCGCGGTCCATCAGCTTGGCCATATAGGGCGTGACCGCCACGGCAAACTTGCTGTAGACCGTCTCGTCCACGTTCTCGACGTTGTTCAACACCCCCATCAGCTCCGAGTGGTGGGTGTAGCGCCGGGCAAACTGCTTTTGCCATTCTTCGCTCTCCGGGTCATAGGCTTGCAGCGCCTCATAGGTCAGCAGCTTCTTGGGGGAAGTAGCGAAATCGACTTTTTGCAGCATGGTGAGCCTCGACCAAAAAAGAGTGTGCGCAACCCTGCCGCTCGCAGGGTGATGTGCCGTCAGTGTAGAAATCCAAGGCGCCGAATAAAACTGGCAAAGTGAATGATTCAAGTGCCAGAATTCAGTCACTTTGACTGACAGTCATCCACAATGAAAAAAGCGCCTTCCATCGCCCAAATGGACGCCCTGGATCACCAGTTGATCGAGCTGCTCAAGGTCAACGCCCGCCTGCCCTTGGCCAGCATCGCCAAGGCCTTGGGTTGCGCCCGCAGCACGGCACAGTTGCGCCTCAAGGCGCTGGAGGCAACGGGGGTGATCACCGGCTACACCGTCAGCGTGGCCAGCACCCGCGGCAGCAATGTGATCCGCGCCATGGTGCTGATGTCCATCGACACGCAAAACGAGGCCGACGTGATCAAGGCCCTGTCCAAGCGCCACGAAATCACCAAGCTCTACACCGTCAGCGGCCGCTACGACCTCTGCGCCCTGCTGCTCACCGAGTCCACCCAAGAGCTGGACGCCGTGATCGACAAGATCCGCATGGTCAAGGGGGTGCGAGACACCTTCTCGACCATTTTCTTAACGGCGAAGTTGGACAGGCCGGAGTGATGTCTCACGGACACAATGCCTGCTACAAGATATCCCGCTAGCCCGTCCACCCTCCCCAAGTCAGACAGTCCTGCGATCTGGAACAAAAGCGTCGCACCCGGTTTTTCATTACAAAGGTCATCCGCGTGAAGCGTCCTCTTCAGGCTCATCGGCATCAGTCAGTGCATGACCAGCACCAACGCAGGGCGGTGTGTGGCGGAGTCGCTTTCTGGCAAAAACTCTTGTTGGGGGCGGCGCTGTTTGTTCTTCCTTTGCTCTTGCAATCCTGGGGACACCATTGGGTGCGCATCGCAGACATGTGCTTGCTCTACCTTTTGCTGGCCCTCGGCATGAACCTCATCGTCGGCTATGCCGGTCTGCTAGAACTGGGCTTCGTAGGGTTCTACGCGATGGGGGCCTATGTCGTAGCCTTGCTCTCATCGCCGCATCTGTCCGACACCTTCGCGGGCTTGCTGCTTTGGTTTCCTCTGGGCCTGCATGCCCCGCCGTGGCTCACATTGCCTCTGGGCATCGGGCTGGCCGCCCTGCTGGGTATGGCCTTCGGAGGCCCGACCTTAAAGTTGCGCGGCGACTACTTGGCCATTGTGACCTTGGCGTTCGGCGAGATTGTTCGCCTGTTGCTGGTCAACCTGGGTGACGCACCCCTTAACCTCACGAACGGGGCTCGCGGCGTTGGACCCATGGACCCCTTGCGCATCGCAGGGTGGCCTCTGGATCAATCCATGCAGCTGGGTCCACTGACACTGGCGCCTGTGACCCTGCACTTTTACGTGTTCGCCGTTTGCGTCGTTTTGGTGTTGGTGCTGTGTCGCCGCCTTGAACAATCTCGCTGGGGGCGGGCGTGGCAAGCGATTCGGGATGACGAGGTGGCCGCCGAGGCCATGGGATTGCCAGTCAGTCGTCTCAAGCTCTTGGCTTTCGCGCTGGGTGCCGGCATTGGCGGGTTGGCAGGCGGGCTGTTTGCTTCGTTCCAGGGCTTTGTGTCACCAGAAGCGTTCAGTCTGCAAGAGTCTGTCTTCATCGTGGCCATGGTGGTTTTTGGAGGAATGGGCCACTTGTCCGGGGTCCTGCTGGGGGCCTTGATACTGACGGCACTCCCGGAAGTATTACGTTATGTGGTGGGGCCCTTGCAAAGCATGACAGAGGGTCGCTTGGATGCCGGGATGGTGAGACCCCTGATGATCGCCATCGTGATGATCGTCACCATGCGCCTGCGCCCTCATGGTCTTTGGCCCAAACCTGACTGGCGAGGCGGTGTCACACCTGAGGCAACAAGAACTGCCGCTCTCACGCGCTGATCTCGCGCAGGGTGCTGTCGTGGGCCACACAGAAAGCTGTGTGCCAAGTCGGCGGCTCAAAAGCTCAAACCAGGGCAATGCCCCTCTGCGCACTGTCCGCGACCACGTCGGCCACTGTCTGCGCTTGTCCGCGGACAATTGGATTGCTCATGCCGCAACGGCTAAGTTATTGTCGGATAAGGAATTTTTGCATTCACTGGGATGGGCGCACATCTTGCTTTGGATGAGCAGTCCCGCGCCTAGCGGATTTGCCAGCGAGTCCTATTCCCATGATGAGAGACACCTCTGCACAAGACCGCCCCCTACCGCCAGCACCGCACCGCCTAAGACGGCTACTGCCTTGGCTTGCTGCATCGGCGGCCCTGGGTTTGTTGGTGTGGGCCGCACCAACGGTGCGCCAGCAACTCGGTGCAGACGCCTCCTTCAGTCGCCAGCGCCTCAGCCTGGCCACGGTGGAGCAGGGTCCGCTGGTGCGCGATGTCGCGGGCGAGGGCAAGGTGGTGGCCGCTGTCAGCCCCACTCTGTATGCGGCCAATGCCGGTACGGTGAGCCTGAAAGTTCAGGCGGGCGATGCGGTGAAGAAGGGTCAGGTCTTGCTGACCCTTGCCAGCCCCGAGCTGCAAGCGAGACTGGCCCAGGAGCGCTCCAATGCCGATGGCTTGAAGAGCGAATCCCTGCGCGCCGAAGCCGGCATACGGCAAAGCCAAGCTCAAGCGCAAAGCGCGCTGGACACGGCCGCCATTGCCTACAAATCAGCGCAGAACGATCTGAACCGTCAGGCCCAGGCTTTTGCGGCCGGTGCCACGGCCAAAGCCCAGGTCGACCAAGCCAGCGATGCCCTGGCCCGTGCTGAGGTAGCTTTGAAGCAGGCTCAGTCCCTGCAAGGCCTGCAGCTCGAAGCCACCCGTTTTGAGCTGCAAGCCAAGCGCCAAGCTTTTGAGCGCCAGCAGCTGATGGTCAAGGATCTGGAACGCCAGTTGGACGAGCTGCAACTGCGCTCGCCGGTGGACGGCCAGGTTGGCCAGCTCTTTGTCAGCGACCGCATGAGCGTGGCCAAGGACGGCAAGCTGCTTTCTGTCATCGACCTCTCGGCCTTGGAGGTGCAGATGCAGGTGGCTGAAAGCTTTGCCCGCGAGTTGCAGGCCGGCATGCCTGGCGAGATCACGGGTAACGGCAAGCAATGGGCCGGGCGGGTCAGCTCCATCTCGCCCGAGGTGGTGAACAACGAGGTGGCCGCCCGCCTGCGCTTTGATGGCGCGCTGCCGGAGCAGCTGCGCCAGAACCAACGCCTGTCGGTGCGGGTGCTGCTGGACCGTCGCGAGAGCGTGCTCACCGTGGCGCGCGGCAGCTTCATCGAAGAGGGCGGCGGTCACAGCGCGTACGTGCTGCAAGACGGCCAAGCGGTCAAACGCGCCATCCGTCTGGGCGCACAAAGCCTAAGCAAGGTCGAGGTGCTGTCGGGCCTCAAACCCGGCGACCAGGTGGTGGTCTCGGGGGCGGACGCTTTCCGCGGTGCTGAGCGCGTGACGATTGCTGACTAGTTTACAAACTCAACGGAGTGTTTCCATGCTGAAGATGACATCCTTGGCCAAGGTTTACCGCACCGAGATGGTGGAAACCTATGCCCTGCGCGACTTCAATCTGACGGTCAAGGCGGGCGAGTTCGTGGCCGTCACCGGCCCTTCGGGCTCGGGCAAGACCACGTTTTTGACCATTGCCGGCTTGCTGGAGGCCTTCAGCGCGGGCAGCTATCTGCTGGACGGGGTGGACGTCAGCCAGATGGATGATGATCGCCGCTCGCGCATCCGCAACGAGAAGATCGGCTTCATCTTCCAGGCCTTCAATCTGATCCCGGATCTGAACGTGCTGGACAACATCGAGGTGCCGCTCAGATATCGCGGCATGCCAACGGCCGAGCGCAAAAAGCGCGCCGCCGAGGCCCTGGCCCGCGTCGGTCTGTCGGCCCGCGCCAAGCACTACCCGGCCGAGTTGTCGGGCGGCCAGCAGCAGCGCGTGGCCATCGCCCGCGCCCTGGCCGGCAGCCCCAAACTCCTGCTGGCGGATGAGCCCACCGGCAATCTGGACAGCCAGATGGCCCGCAGCGTGATGGACCTGCTGGAGGAGTTGCACCGCGAGGGTGCCACCATCGTGATGGTCACCCACGACCCTCAGCTGGCTGCGCGCGCCCAGCGCAATGTGCATGTGATAGACGGCCAAGTGGTAGACATGGCCGCCGAGCTGCCCGGCTTCAAGCTGGAGGTGGCGTGATGCGCATCGCGGTCTTCGCTTTGCTCGGTCTGAGCCTGGCCTGGCCTGGCCACAGTGCGGCCGAAGATCTGTTGCAGGTCTATACCCGCGCCCGCAGCAGCGATCCGGTGCTGGGCCAGGTGCAGGCCGCCCGCGGCGTCCAGGAGGAGCAGGCACTGCAGGCCCGCGCCGCCTTGTTGCCGCAGTGGCGGGCCGAGGCCACGCAAAGCCGCCTGAGTCCTGACGGCAGCCAGCGGCTTGATCTGGCCAGCCGCTTGAGCCAGGTCTTGCTGGATCTGGGCCAGCTGCGCAGCTGGGACGCTGCGCAGACCCTGCTCTCCGCTCAGGACGCGCGTGTGCGGGCGGCTGAGCAGGCCTTGTGCGCCCGGGTGGCCACGGCCTACTTCGGCGTGCTGACAGCGCAGGCCAGCCTGGCCACGGCCCAGGCCAATGAGGCCGCTTTTGCCGAGCAGGTCAGGCAGGCGCAGAGCCGCTTTGAGGCGGGGCTTTCAGCGCAGCTGGATGTGGACCAGGCACGCACTTATCACGCCCTGGCCCAGGGCAGCAGCGCCGATGCCCAAGAGCTCTTGGCCGATGCGCGCCAGGCTCTGCGCCAAGTGAGCGGAGAAGGCGGCGATGGCCAGTTGGCGCCGCTGGCCGCCGAGCTGAATCTGGGCGACGATCAGCGCAGCGAGGACGGGCCCCAAGCCTGGGTCGAACAAGCCCTGCAAAACAACCCCGGCTTGATGGCCTTTCAGCTGGGCCTGCGCGCCGGTGAGCAGCGGGTGGATGCGGCCCGTGCCGCCCATCTGCCCACGTTAAGCGTCGGCCTGGACAGCGAGCGCTACAACAACAGGCCCAGCCAGATCAGCGACATGAACCAAGGTCGCTGGGTCAACACCCTGGGTCTGCGTTTGACGATTCCGCTCTTTGCCGGTGGCGCTACCGAGTCGCAAAAGCGCCAGGCCCTGTACCAGCGTGATGCGGCCCGTGAAGAACTGGAAGCGGCGCGGCGCGCCCTGGTGCGCGAGACCCAAGCCCAGTACCAAGCGCGGCTGATCAGCCGGGCCCAGTTGCAAAGCTCGGCGCGTGCCGTGGCTGCGGCTACTCAGGGCCTGGCCGCCACCCGAGCCGGCCAGGCCTTGGGCACCCGCACGATGACCGATTTGCTGCTGGCCATACAAAGCCAGTCGGCGGCGCAGAACGCATTCAACCAAGCGCGCCATCGCCATGTGCTTGCTGTCCTGCTCCTGCAGCAGGCTGCAGGCCGACTGGGCGAGCCTGAGCTGGCCGCCGTCAACCTTCTTTTGCAGGGGAATTCCTGATGTTGGCTTACTACCTTGACCTGGCGCTTCGCAGCTTCAGGCGCAGCCCCGGTCTGAGCGTGTTGATGGTGCTGGCCCTGGGTCTGGGCATCGGTGCTTGCATGACCACGCTGAGCGTCTATCACGTGCTTGCGGCTGACCCGATCCCGTCCAAGAGCACTCGCCTGCTCAATGTGCAACTGGACGCTGAGCTTCGCGACGCTGACTACCGGCCTGGTGCCGAGCCCACCCTGCAGCTGACCCGATATGACGCTGAAGCCTTGCTGCGAGAGAAGCGTGGGGCGCGGCAGGTGATGATGACGGCAGGCTTTGTGCCGCTGCAGCCGGACGACGCCAAGATCAAACCCTTCTTCAGTTCGGCCCGTTTCGCGTCGGCGGATTTTTTCGCCATGTTTGAAGCGCCCTTTGCCCACGGCGGCGCTTGGGACGCCCAAGCCGATGCCGAGGCTGCGCGGGTGGTGGTGATCTCGCACAGCCTCAACGAACGCCTGTTCGGTGGTGGCGATAGCCGGGGCCGTATGGTCACGGCCAAGGGCGTGCCCCTGCGGGTGATCGGCGTTTTGAAAGCCTGGCGGCCATCCCCGCATTACTTCGACCTGACCCAAGGCAAGTACAACCAGGCGGCTGATCTATACCTGCCTTTTCAAACCGCCATGCAACTCAAGTTCGGCAGCTCGGGCAATAGGAATTGTTGGGGTGATAGCAACCCGGCGAATCGGCAGGGCGTCAACGCGCCTTGCGCCTGGCTGCAGTACTGGGTGGAGCTGGCCAGCCCGGCCGAGGTGCCGGCCTATCGCGACTATCTGCGCGACTACTCCAAGACCCAGCTTGAGGCCGGCCGCTTTCAGCGCCCGCCCAATGCCCGCGCCTGGCCGGTGATGGACTGGCTGAGCCAGCAAGAGGTCTTGCCCGAGGATGTGAAGCTGCAGGTCTGGCTGGCCTTCGGTTTCCTGCTGGTGTGCCTGACCAATACCGTGGGGCTGCTCTTGGCCACGGCCTTGCGGCGCTCGGGCGAGATCGGCGTGCGCCGCGCGCTGGGCGCCACCCGCAAGGACATCTTTGTGCAGTTTCTGGTGGAGGCGGGCGCCTTGGGGGCGGCGGGTGGCGCTTTAGGCTTGCTGCTGGCCTGGGGCGGGCTGTGGCTGGTGCGCCTGAGCCCCAACAGCTATGCCTCGGCGGTGCAGATGGACTGGCCCATGTTGGGCCTGAGCCTGGCCTTGTCTTTGGCCGCCAGCTTGCTCGCGGGGCTGCTGCCGGCTTGGCGCGCTGCGGGTATCACGCCGGCCTTGCAGCTGAAAACTCAATAAACAAAAAACTCAGGAACAAAGATCATGGACTTGATGCCGATTCTTTCCACCCTGCGCCGCCACAAGACGGCCGCAGCCCTGATCGTGCTGGAGATCGCCCTGAGCTGCGCCATCGTCAGCAATGCCTTGCATTTGATTTCGCAGCGGGTGGATTCCATGTCCCGGCAAAGCGGGCTGGCGGAGTCTGAATTGCTGGTGCTGGAGGTCGCCGACATCAGCCGCAGCGAGGACCAAGACGCTGTCAGTGCGCGCGATCTGCAAGCCCTGCGGGCCTTGCCCGGCGTGCGCGGGGCGATGCTGGCGAATCAGGTGCCTTACGGCGATAACAGCAGCAATAGCGGGGTGGCGGTGGAGCCCGGCGAGGGGGTGAACAAGGAGAGCGTCTCCACCTATATCGTGGGTGAGTCGGCCTTGGAGGTGATGGGCCTGCGTCTGCTGGAGGGGCGGGACTTCACGCCACAGGAGTTTCAGCTGCAGTCCAAGGTCGAGTTTGACCCGGAGCTGGCCATCCCCAGCGTCATCCTGAACCGTGCGGCGGCGCAGAAACTGTTTCCCGGGCAGTCCGCCCTG
Source organism: Ideonella sp. (assembly GCF_044358605.1). Taxonomy (GTDB): domain Bacteria; phylum Pseudomonadota; class Gammaproteobacteria; order Burkholderiales; family Burkholderiaceae_C; genus Ideonella. Next base: position 39,051 of record NZ_JBIKNQ010000018.1, on the reverse strand, counting down.
GGCAAACTGGTTTATGTCTTTGGTGAAAAACCCCAGACCGTGGTCGGCGTGGTGGAGAAGTTGCAGCCTCCGCACCCCAAGGGCGGCAGCTTCCTGATTGAGGACGCCGCTATGCTGCTGCCGGTGCGGCCCAGCTTTGGCACCGGCAACTATCTGCTGCGGGTGGACCCGGCTCGCCGCGCGGAGCTGCTCAATCAGGCCGTGGCGAGCATCGAGAAAGTGGACAGCCGCCGCATCATCAATCGCAAACAGACCCTGAGTGAGATGCGCGACGAGTACTTCGCGCCCGACCGCTCCATGGTCGGCCTGCTGAGCGGTGTCTGCCTGGCCTTGCTGGTGGTGACGGCCTTTGGCATCGTGGGCCTGGCCAGCTTCTGGGTGCAGCAGCGCAGCCGAATGATTGGCACGCGCCGCGCTTTGGGTGCCACACGAGGGCAGATCTTGCGCTACTTCCAGCTGGAGAACCTGCTGCTGTCGGGTCTGGGCATTGTGATCGGCATGGTGGGAGCCTATGCCTTGAGCCTGCTCCTGATGCAAAGCTATGAGATGCCGCGCCTGCCCTGGAGCTATCTGCCCATCGGCGCCCTGTTGCTCATCCTCTTGGGCCAGATGGCCGTGCTGGCGCCGGCGCGCCGGGCCGCAGCCTTGCCCCCGGTGGTGGCCCTGCGCATGTGAGCGTCGTGGCCCTGAAAATGCCCTTATGCTCGCCCTCACTTTTGAGATCCTATGCGCAGCGTTCTGATCATTGACGACAACCCCGGTGTGGGCGAGGCCCTGAGCCTGCTGCTGTCCTTGCAAGACATCACGGCCCATTACGCTGCCAGCCCGGAAGCCGGCTTGGCCCTCTTGGCCCGAGAGCCCGTGGACCTGGTGATTCAGGACATGAACTTCCGCGTAGACACCACCTCGGGCGAGGAGGGCGTAGCCCTTTTTCGCGCCCTGCGCGCGCGCTGCCCCGATCTGCCGGTGATTTTGTTGACCGCCTGGACGCGGCTGGAGAACGCGGTGGAGCTGGTCAAGGCCGGTGCGGCCGACTATCTGGCCAAGCCCTGGGACGACCGCAAGCTTTTGGCCACGGTGGAAAACTTGCTGGAGTTGGCGCAGAGCAATCGCGATTTGCAACACCAGCGCCAAGAGCGCCAAGCACGGCGCGATGCCCTGGCTGCCCGCATCGATTTAGGTGGCCTGGTGTTCGCGTCCGACGCCATGCTGGCCACGCTGGAGCTGGCGGCGCAAGTGGCGCGCACCGAGCTGCCGGTGCTGGTCAGTGGGCCCAATGGCAGCGGCAAAGAGAAAGTGGCGGCCATCGTGCATGCCAACTCGGCCCGCCGCAGTGGGCCCTTCGTTGCGCTGAACTGCGGCGCGCTGCCAGCCGACTTGATCGAGGCGGAACTCTTCGGCGCCGAGAGCGGCGCCTTCACCGGCGCGCACAAGGCTCGCGAAGGGCGCTTCGAGGCGGCCCATGGCGGCACCTTGTTGCTGGACGAAATCGGCACCTTGCCGCTGGCCGGTCAGGTCAAGCTGTTGCGGGTGTTGGAGACGGGCCGTTTCGAGCGCCTGGGCTCCAGCCGCACCCGTGAATCAAACTTGCGCATTATCAGCGCCACCAATGCCGACCTCAAAGCCATGGTGGCGCAAGGAACTTTTCGCGAGGATTTGTACTACCGCCTCAATGTCTTTGAGCTTCGCCTGCCCGCCCTGGCCCAGCGCCGCGACGACATCCTGGCCCTGGCCCAGCATTTTCTGCATGAGACGCGAGCCCAGCTTTCGGACGCGGCGCGCGAGGCCTTGCTGTCGCACCGCTGGCCGGGCAATGTGCGTGAGCTCAAAAATGTGATGGCCCGCGCCGCCTTGCTGGCGGGGGAGGGGCTTTGGATCACGCCCATGCATCTGGGCTTGGAAGCGGCGAGCGGCGCACTGGTGGGGCTTGCCCCGCCGACACGCAATCTGGACGAGCCCAGCCGCGAGGCCGTGCTCGCCGCCCTGAGCCAGCATGGCGGCGTGGTCAGCCGGGTGGCCCAGCAGTTGGGTTTGTCGCGTCAGGCCTTGTACCGGCGCATGGAGCGCTATGGTCTGGACCAAGGTGCCTGATCTGTTCAGCTTCAGCCTGCGGCAGCGTTTGTTGCTGCTGCTGATGCTGACGGCTGCTCTGGCCTTGGCCGCTCATGCCGCCATCGCTGTGTGGCCGCTGCCCGCCGCGCTGGCTTGGGCGCAGCAGCATTGGGGTTGGACTTGGGCTGCGCCACCACCCTGGAGCCTGGCTTCTCTGGGCTTGAGCCTGGCCCTGATCCTGCCTTTGCTGCTGATCCTTTCCGCGCGGTTCATGGCGCCGCTGCTGCGCTTGCTGCGGGCCTTGGAGGGCGCGGTGCTGAGTTACCGGGACGGCGACTTCAGTCTCTCCATCAACGCCACCGGCCCGGAGGCGCGGGGCGAGTTGGGTGACTTGCTGCGCTTGCATAACGAGTTGGGAGTCGCGCTGCGTGAACAACGCCAGCAGCTGGCCCAGCGCGAACTGCTGCTGGACACGGTGGTGCAAAACACGCCCCTGGCGCTGCTGCTCTGCGACGAGCAAGGCCGGGTGGCCTACGCCAATATCGCGGCTCGGGCTCTGCTGGCAGGGGGCCGCAGCCTGACGGGTAGCCTTCTGAGCGAATGGCTGGCTCTGGCCCCCGAGGCCATGCGCAGCGCCTTGGCGGAGCGCCAGGATCAGCTCTTCTCGATCGAGGAAGGCGGCATGGAGGAGCGCTTCCATCTCTCGCAACGCGAGATTGTTTTGCAGGGGCGGCCGCATCGCCTCTTACTGCTGCGGCGCATGACCCATGAGCTGTCACGCCAGGAGGTGGCGAGCTGGAAGCAGGTGATCCGCGTCATCAGCCACGAGCTCAACAACTCGCTCGCGCCCATTTCTTCGATGGCGCACAGTGGGGCGGAGCTGTTGCGGCGCGGCCAGACCGAGCGTCTGCCCCAGGTCTTGCAGAGCATTGGGGCGCGGGCCGGTCATCTGCACCAGTTCTTGTCGGGCTATGCCCAGTTCGCCAAGTTGCCTCAGCCGCACCTGGAGGCGGTGGATTGGTCGGTGATTCTGGGTAGTCTGGCTGCGCATCAACGCTTTGTGCTGGAGGGGGAGTTGCCCAGGCGTGGCGCGCGTTTCGATGCCGGTCAGATCGAACAGGCCTTGATCAATCTGATCAAGAACGCCCATGAGGCGGGTGGACCCGCAGAGCAAGTGAGCCTGCGCGTGGAATGCCCCAGCCGCCAGCACCCGCAGCAGCTGCGCCTGATCGTTTCCGACCGAGGCTGCGGCATGAGCGAGGCGGTGTTGAGCCAGGCCATGCTGCCGTTTTACTCGACTAAGCGCGGCGCAGGTGGTCAGGCCAGCGGCACGGGCTTAGGCCTGGCCCTCAGTCGCGAGATCGTCGAGGCCCATGGCGGCCGAATCACATTGGCTAAGCGCGAAGGTGGCGGGATGTTGGTCAGCCTGGTCCTACCGCTGCGCTAGCCTCCACTGGCTGTGGCCAAAGTCCTTTGGCATCGGAAAACGCCGCTCGCCTCACACCTGCGGCAACAAAAACCGCCGCTCCCACGCGCTGATCTCGCGCAAGTAGCTGTCGTGCTCCATGTGCTTGACGGCCAGGTAAGCACGCACGAAGTCGGCCCCTAAAAGCCGGGCGGCGTGGGTGCTGTGTGCCAGTTGGTCGTGGGCCATCAGAAAGCTGCGCGCCAAGGTGTGGGCCTGGTCGTAACCATTGCCTTCAATCGGCGCGCTGGGGGCCAATTGCTCTTGCATGCCAGCCAACCCGGCAGCCAGTGAGGCCGCAATGGCCAAGTAGGGGTTGGCGTCGGCCCCGGCAATGCGGTTCTCCACGCGCCGGGCCTCGGGCCCGCTCAAGGGAATGCGCAGGCCGGTGGTGCGGTTGTCGTGGCCCCAGTCCAGGTTAATGGGGGCTTGGCTGCCCGTCACATAGCGCCGGTAGCTGTTCACGAACGGTGCGTAGATCAACATCAGGTCCGGCCCATAGGTTTGCAGGCCACCCAAATAGTGGCTGAACGCGGGCGTGGCGCTGCCGTCTGCCGCGCTGAAGACATTGCGGCCCTGGGCGTCGACGATGCTCTGGTGCAGGTGCATAGAGCTGCCCGCCTCGCCCGAGAGCGGCTTGGCCATGAAGACGGCGTTGAGCCCGTGTTTGAGCGCCACTTCCTTGGCCGCCATCTTGAACAGAAAGGCCTGATCGGCCACGGCCAGCGCGTCGCCGTGCAGCAGGTTGATTTCGTACTGGGTCGGGCCGACCTCGTGGATCCAGGTGTCGGCGTGAATGCCCAAAGCGTCGATGGCGGCATGGAATTCATCCCAAAAAGGCGCCAGCTCATTGAGCATGTTCATGCTGAAGGCCGACTGCCCCACCTCGGCCCGGCCGCCTCGGCCCACGGGCGCGCGCAAGGCCTCAGCAGGGTCGGTGTTGGCGGCGGTCAGGTAGAACTCAATCTCGGGGGCGACCACAGGCGTCAGCCCCGCCTGAGCATAGCGCGCCAGCACGGTCTTGAGCACCGAGCGCGGCGCAAAGGCGCACAGCTCGCCGCTCATTTCCACGCAATCGTGGATCGCCATATAGCGCGGCACGCTGGCCCAGGGCACGGGCTTGAGCGTGCTCATGTCGGGCACCAGGCGCACGTCCGGGTCGGCGTCCGGGAAGATGGGGTCGTAGGAGTACTCGCCCGTCACGCATTGCATGGGAATGGCCTGCGCAATGCGCAGCTCCTGCCCTTTGGCAAAGCTGGCGGCTGGCATGAGCTTGCCGCGGGGGTAGCCCGAGACATCGGGGAACAGGCATTCCACGTCGCGCACGCCTTCGGCGCGAAAGCGTTGGGCGAGGTCTGAAGCAGCGTCGGTCATGCAGCGGGGCTGCTCGTCAGGGAGCAGTGTGATGGAGAGGTGCCCATGCTGACACAAGTTCGGCCCGCTGCGCGGGCGGCCACGTCAGCCCTTCAGGGGGGTGCCCCACCCAGCGGCGGCAGCATGTTCCCCGACACCAAGGCCGTCAGCACCTGCTTGATGCCCGGCAGTTGGGCGCACGGTGCCAAGACATGGTCGCGCAGCAGGGGCAGCACGCGGCTGCCCGACTGGTACATGGGCGTGAAGACGGCGCTCATGGCTTGGTAGCTGCGCACATGCCAGCGCCGCATCGCGGCATAGCGGGGCAGGGCTTGCTGCAGCGGGTGGTGTTGCAGGGCGGTGAACAAGGCCAGGGCATCGAGCAGCGCCATGTTGGCGCCTTGGCCCAATTGCGGGCTGGCGCGGTGGGCGGCATCGCCGATGAACACCAGGCCGGGCTCAAACGGGCGGCGCAGCGTGCCATGGGCATAGCGGGCCGGGGTCATCTGCGCGGTGTCGGTGATTTGCGTGATGAAGGGGTGTAACTCAGGCCACAGGGCCAGGGCTTCGGCTTGCCATGCGGTGACATCGGTCTGCGCCCAGCCGTCCAAGGCGCTCGCGGGCATGGACCAAAACAAGGCAGCGCGAGGCTCAGGCTCACCGGGCAGGCGCCCCACAGGCAGCACGCCCACCATGTGGCTGGCGCCTTGATAGCGTTGGCGCAATTCATTGAAGGGCAGGGCGGTATCACTGGGCCAGCGCACCGTGCCCCAGATGGCGCCATAGCCCAGCGGCCGAGCGTGCAGGGGCGACAGGCGCGAGCCCGCGCCGCTGGCGTCCACCACCAGGTCCACGGCCTCCAAGGCCTGGCCCTGGGCGTCGCGCAGCACCCGCTGGCCGCCCTCCAGCGTGGCGCTGTGGATGGCGGTGCTGGTGCGCACCGGCACGCCTGCGGCTTGCGCAGCCTGCCACAGCACCTCAAACAGGGCCGAGCGGTGCAAGGCCAAGCCCGGCTGGTGGGGGCGGTAGGCCACGTCCAACACCGAGCGGCCTTGAGGCAGATGCCCTTGCATGCGCACGATGGGCGCGCCCATGGCCCGGGCTTGATCGCCCACGCCCAGGTGGTCCAGCACCGCCAGCCCGACGGGCTGGATCACCAGCCCCGAGCCCACCGGTCGAGGTTGATCAAAGCGTTCCCACAGGCAAACTTGGTGCCCAGCCCTTTGGGCCAAGGTGGCCAGGGCCAGGCCACCAATGCCTGCGCCCACGATGGCGATGTTCATCTGCTCCCCAACGATCTCAACACAATATTGTGGCGCGAGACCGATGGGGTAGGTTCAGGCCGCCTTGCGCTGGCTCGCCCCGCTCTGCCATTGGTTCATCAAGGCTTGCCATTGCGTGCGCACGCCAGCCAAGTGGCGGGCTTTGACATGGCCATAGCCGCGGATGTTCTCGGGCAAGCGGGCGATCTCCAGGGCCAGCGGCAGCTTCTCGGCGTTCAGGCCTTGCAGCACGGTCTGGATGGCGTCGCGGTACTCGCCGATCAGGGCGCGCTCGGTGCGGCGCTCTTCGGTGCGGCCGAACGGGTCCAGCGCGGTGCCGCGCAGACCTTTGAGCTTGGCCAGCAGGCCAAAGGCGCTGCGCATCCAGGGGCCGTAGGCCTTCTTCACCAGCTCACCTTTGTCGTTGGTCTTGGCCAGCAGCGGCGGGGCCAGGTGGTGCACCAGCTTGAAGTCGCCCTCAAACTGCGCATTCAGCTTGGCCAAGAAGCTGGGGTCGGTGTGCAGGCGGGCGACCTCGTACTCGTCCTTGTAGGCCATCAGCTTGAAGAGGTAGCGGGCCACGGCTTCGGTCAGGCGGGTGCTGGACAGCGGCGCTTCGGCCGCGCGGACTTGCTCGACAAAGCTGCGGTACTGGGCGGCATAGGCCTCGTTCTGGTAGCCGGTCAAGAAGTTGACGCGCTGGGTGATCATGTCGTCCAGGCTGGTGCGCTTGACGAACTGGATCACCTGGGCCTTGGCGAACAGGGCCTTCACAGCGGCCAAGTCATGGGCGCAGCGACGGCCCCACTCGAAGGCAGCCTTGTTCTTTTCCACCTGCACGGCGTTCAGCTCCATGGCGCGCATCAGCGCGGCGTGGCTCAGCGGCACCCGGCCCTTTTGCCAGGCAAAGCCCAGCATCAAGGGGTTGGTGTAGATGGAGTCGCCCAGCAATTGGATGGACACCTCTTCCGCATCAAAAGCGGCGAAGTGCTGCGGGCCCACGGCCGCCGCAATCGCGGACTCGCAGGCCTCTGCGGGGAAGCTCCAGTCCGCGTCCAGCACAAAGCTGGCGGTCGGCGTGCGGTGGTTGTTCATCGCCACAAAGGTGCGCTCGGGGTGCATCACCGACAGCGTGGTTTTGTTGGCGGTGGTGATGGCCTCGCAGCCGATGATCAGGTCGGCCTTGGCCGTGTCCACCTTGGTGGTGTGGATGGCCTCCAGCGTGTTGGCGATCTGCACATGGCTCCAGGTGGCGCCGCCCTTCTGGGCCAGGCCCGCCGCGTCTTGGGTGATGATGCCCTTGCCTTCAATGTGCGCAGCCATGCCCAGCAACTGGCCAATGGTGATCACGCCCGTGCCGCCAATGCCAGCCACCACAATGCCCCAGGCTGTGTCGCAGGCGGGCAGGGTGGGCTCGGGCACCGGGGGCATGGCGGCCACGCCACCTTGGGCGGGCTTGGCCTTTTTGAGCGTGCCGCCTTCCACCGTCACAAAGCTGGGGCAGAAGCCTTTGACGCAAGAGAAGTCTTTGTTGCAGGTGTTTTGGTTGATCTGGCGCTTGCGGCCGAACTCGGTCTCTAGCGGCTCGACGGAGACGCAGTTGCTCTGCACGCCGCAGTCGCCGCAGCCTTCACAGACCAGCTCATTGATGACCACGCGCTGCTCGCTTTCGGCCATGGTGCCGCGCTTGCGGCGGCGGCGCTTTTCAGTGGCGCAGGTTTGGTCGTAGATGATGGCCGTCGTGCCCTTGATCTCGCGGAACTGGCGCTGCAGGGTGTCCAGCTCATCGCGGTGATGCACGGTGACGCCGGGCAGCAGGCTCACGCCCTCGTATTTGCCGGGGTTGTCGCTGACGATGATCAGCTTGGCCACGCCCTCGGCCGTCAGGCTTTGCATGATCTGCAGCACCGTGTGGCCTTCAGCGCGCTCGCCCACGCGCTGGCCGCCCGTCATGGCCACGGCGTCGTTGTAGAGGATCTTGTAGGTGATGTTCACCCCCGCCGCAATGCTTTGGCGGATGGCCAGCAGGCCAGAGTGGAAGTAGGTGCCGTCGCCCAGGTTGGAGAAGATGTGATCTTCTTTGGTGAACGGCGCTTGGCCCACCCAAGGCACGCCCTCGCCGCCCATTTGCGTGAAGGTGCTGGTGCTGCGGCCGGGCATCCAGCTGACCATGTAGTGGCAGCCAATACCCGCCACGGCGCGCGAGCCTTCAGGCACGCGGGTAGAGGTGTTGTGTGGGCAGCCCGAGCAGAACCAAGGTGTGCGATCACCCGTCTTGACCTCCAAGGTGGCCAGCTCGCGCTCCTTGGCTTCGATGACGGCGACGCGCTGGTCCATGCGCTGGGCCACATCGGCGGGCACGCCCAGCTTCTTCAGGCGCTTGGCAATGGCCTTGGCGATGATGGCCGGGGTCAGGTCGGCCTTGGCGCGCAGCAGCCAGTTTTCGCTGGGGTTGGGGCGGCTCCACTCGCCGCCGGTGTTGTCACCCTCGGCTTCTTCAAACTTGCCGATCACATTGGGCCGCACATCGGCGCGCCAGTTGTACAGCTCTTCCTTGACTTGGTACTCAATGACCTGGCGCTTTTCTTCGACGACCAGAATCTCTTGCAGGCCTTCGGCAAAGTCGCGCGTGATGGTGGCTTCCAGCGGCCACACCACATTGACCTTGTGCAGGCGCAGGCCAATGGCGCGGCAGACCTCATCCGTCAGGCCCAGATCGGCCAGGGCTTGGCGCGTGTCGTTATAGGCCTTGCCGCTGGAGATGATGCCGAAGCGGTCGTTGTGGCCTTCAATGACGTTGTAGTTGAGCTTGTTGGCCCGCACATAGGCCAGGGCCGCGTACCACTTGTAGTCCATCAAGCGGGCTTCTTGCTCCAGGGGCGGGTCGGGCCAGCGGATGTGCAGGCCACCGGCGGGCATCTGGAAGTCTTCGGGCAGGAGGATCTTCACGCGGTTGGGCGAGACATCCACGCTGCTGCAGGACTCGACCACCTCCTGGATGGTCTTCATGCCGGTCCAAACGCCGGCAAAGCGGCTCATGGCAAAGGCGTGCAGGCCCATGTCCAGAATGTCTTGTACGCTGGAGGGGAAGAAGGTCGGGAAGCCGCAGGCCTTGAAGACGTGGTCGCTCTGGTGCGGGGCGGTCGAGCTCTTGGAGACATGGTCGTCACCGGCAATGGCGATCACGCCGCCATGCTGAGCCGTGCCGGCCATATTGGCGTGCTTGAACACGTCCAGGCAGCGGTCCACGCCGGGGCCCTTGCCGTACCAAATGCCAAACACGCCGTCGTGCTTGGCTTTGTCTTTGTACAGGTCGAGCTGCTGCGTGCCCCAGACGGCGGTCGCACCCAGTTCTTCATTCACGCCCGGCTGGAAGACGATGTGCTGCTGGGCCAAATGCTTTTTGGCGGCCACCAGGGCCTGGTCGTAACCGCCCAGCGGCGAGCCCCGGTAGCCGCTGATGAAGCTGGCGGTGTTCAGGCCCACGGCGGCGTCGCGCACCCGCTGCAGCATGGGCAAGCGCACCAAGGCCTGCACGCCGCTCATGAAGGCACGGCCCTCGGGCAGGGCGTACTTGTCGTCCAGGGTGACTTTTTCCAGGCTCAAGCGGATGGAATCAGGCAGCGGTGCGTTCATGGTGTTTGTCTCCGTGAGGTCGCGCAGGCCGGGCGCACGGGAGACAGGCTTGTGACCCGGCCGCAGCCCCACACCTGCGTTAAGGGCGTGTGGGCCAGAGTGTAGGCTCAAGCAGGCGACAGGTGCTTTCTTTCGATTGCTTGCCTAAGCAACTGATAGCAATGTTGTTGCCATTTAACTCCATTTTGAGAAAGAATAATGCGTCGCCATCGGGGTTTCGGGTAAACCACGAGGTTCAGGCTGGGGCCTGAACCCGTGCCAGGTATGCTGGCAGTTCTGCGGCAGGCAGCGCTGGGCTGTAGAGCCAGCCCTGAAAGAGGTCGCAGCCCAAATCTTGGAGCAGATCACGTTGGTCTTGGTGCTCGACGAACTCGGCCACAACACACACTCCTTGCGACTTCCCCAAGCGGGCGACGGCCCTGATGATGTCTTGATTGACCGGGTTGTCCAGCACGTCGCGCGTCAGGCGGCCATCGAGCTTGATCGAATGCATGCGAAACCGCTGCATGTAGAGCAGCGAGGTGCAGCCCATGCCAAAGTCGTCCATGGAGAGTTTGAGATGCAGCGCCTCCAGCTCGGCCAAGGTGGCGTCGGCCTGCTGCGAGGAGGAAATCATCCGGCCCTCTGTGATCTCCAAGTCCAGCGAAGGCGCATCCAGTCCATGGCTTGAAAGCGCTTTGCGCACCACGGTGACCCACTCCGGGTTCTCGAGTTGAGTGGGCGACATATTGATGCCCACCACAAAGCCACTCCAGCCGGCACGCCGCCAATGGGCCAGGTCAGCGCAGGCCTGGTTGACCACCCAGTGACCAATGGTGTGGATCACATCGCACTCCTCGGCGATGTTGATGATGGCCGCCGTGGGGATGGGGCCATGGACGGGGTGGCGCCAGCGCAGCAAGGCCTCCACCCCCACCACCTGGCCCGCTGCATCATGCTGTGGCTGATAGGCTAGCGCAACGTTGGGGCCACCCAGGTCGTGGCGGAAGTCCTCTATCAGCGCTCGGGCAATTTCGCCCAGGTTGTCGGGGCGCTCCAGCAGCTTGGCGGGGGCTTGCGACGGCGTGGTCAGGAAATCCAGTGCTGCGCTCAAGGTGCGTTGGTTGCGCCGCAGCCGTTGAGCTTCCAGGCGCTTGAGGTAGGGCAGATAGATCAGCACCGAGCTGACCAGCGCCACCGCCTGCACCGCCGCCCCAGACCAGGAGTTGGTCATCACATAGCCCGAAATCAATATGGGCGTGGACCACACGGCGGCTTGCCCGTTCATGGCCATGCCCGCCCACTCCACGGCTGCCACAGCGATCAGGCAGTTGATGGCGGGCGCGGCGATGAACGGCACCAACAAGGCCCGACCGAACACCAAGGGGATGCCGAAGAGCAGCAACTCGTTGACATTGAGCAGGGCGGGCAGTGCAGAGAACAGGGCCAGTTTGCGCAAACCAGCGTCTTTGCAGCCCACGAGGCAAGCGAGGATCAAACCCCAAGTGGCGCCCGCGCCGCCCAGGTGGGCAAAGGCATTCACAAACGTGGGGCTGGCCGCGTTGGCGGCGTAGAGGACGGCTGGATCGGCGACATAGGTGGCGCCTGAAGCGCCTAGGCTCAAGAACAACTGCCCGCCATTGATGCCGACCAGCCACAGCATCTGGTTGACGATGACCTGCAGCAGGTTCATCAGCCATGCGCCGGGCAAGTGGGCTTGCAGGCTTTGATGCAAGGGCTCTACTACAGCGTGCAGCAGCCAGGGCCCCAGTAGACCGCTGAGGCCCTGGTGGGCCAGATAGATCAGGACCAAGACAATAGCGGCTTGCTCTGACAGCCTGAGGGCCTGCTGCAGCGGCACGCCGGACTCCAACGCGTTCAGGCCTTCATGCCGCGGCAGCCAGCGGCTGGCCCAGTGCATCAGCTCGGCGGTGGCTAAGCCGACCAGCAGGCCTTCCAAGATATGCATATAGCCCAGGGCATTCATGGTGCTGGGCTGGGTGGGCAAGACCACCAGCATGAAGCCGGCGGCCGCAACGGCGGCCACGCTGGCTTGCGGGGCTTCGGCGCGTGCGGCGCGCTCGGCCAGCATGGCCGACAAGCGCATCGCAATGACCATGGCGCTGGCCAAGCCCATGATGCCCATGGTGGCGTTCAGCGTCAGTGTGGCAACCGTGCCCCACTGTGCGCCAAAAACATGGCTCATCCAATCGTTATAGCCCCTGATCGGCAGGTAAGCCAGCACATTGGCCATTGCGCCCAAGAGGGTGAGCGGCAGCAAGGCCACAAAGCCCTCTCGGATGGCATGGGCCCACAGGCGGTGGCGCGGCAAACGCCGCGCATCACTGGGCACGTGCAGGTCCAGCAAGGTCGAGTCCGGCGGATCTTGCGCTGGCGCAGCGCTGAGCAGGGAAGAATGGGGCATCGGTGTGTGCAGTAACGCAAAGCTCGGGCACTCACGGCCAGGGCCTGAGATGCGCTTGCGGGAGTGAGCAGTTGGCACGCTTTGGCGGGGTACGCCGAGTTGCCAGTCTGTCTTCACGCCCCGTTGACTACGGTTTTTATGGGTATGCCGCAATCCTATACTAGCTGCTCGACCGCCCTGCGCCTAGCGGACATCTGTCCCTACAGCGCTCATTGACCTGACCACATGGGGCTTTGCAGCCATGACTCACAGCATCACGCCGCCCCAAGCCCTGACCTCGGTCGCGGCTGCATCTCAGCTGGACCGCTATGACATCGCCATCTTGGGCGTGTTGCAGCGCGACGCACGGATCTCTAATGCGGATCTGGCGGCGGCCATCGGCCTGTCAGCGGCCCCCACCTGGCGGCGGGTGCGGAGGCTCGAAGAGCTGGGCGTGATCACCGGCTACCGGGCCGAGATTGACCGACGCAAGATTGGCCTGGGCGTACTGGCCTTTGTGCGGGTGGATTGCGAGCGCGACAACGCCGAGGCCATGCGCGCCTTGGAGGCGGCCATTCGCGACCTGCCCGAAGTCATTGCCTGCCACTACATCAGCGGGGCAGGTACGTTTGAGCTGCAGGTGCTGGTGACTGACCTGGATGCCTATTCACGTTGGACCATGGACACGTTGTTCAAGCTGCCCAATGTGAAGGACTTGCACACCAGCTTCTCCTTGGGCGAGATCAAGGCTTCAGCGGCCCTGCCTCTCGGCCACTTGCTTCCAATGGGCGAGTTACCCAAGTAGGAGCGGCTCAAGCGCTCCGCCTTGCCGCCGATATCAGGCGCATGAAGCGTCTTCTTTGTTGGGTCCCGCTGTGGGCGTCCTTTGCGGCTGTGGCACAACCTTGTGAGGTGCCCGCGGCCCCTAAGGCAGCTAAGGTGCTGGCTGCGGAGTCCTTCCCGCAGGTGCGCCTGCGCCTGGAGTTGCGCGACAGCCTGCCCGGCGGCACCTCAGACACCGTGGTCTCCACCAAGGCGGGTGCTGGGCGCTCCGTGCTGACCTTGTGGACCGAAAACAACCAGGGGCTAGAAGCTCGGATGAGCTTGCAGGCGCCGACGCCGCAGGCGGAGCTGCACTGGATGTGGTCGGCGTCGCAGGGGGCGGTGGTCACACCGGCGGCCCCCCAAAGCCCTGTTTCACCTCAGGTGCGCTGGTGGTTTTGCCCCACCTGGCCCGGCGGCACGGCCTTGGTGCGTGTGAGCTATGAAACCCCCGCCACCGATGCCGCCGCCTTCAGCCCGGCGCGACCCGCGCTGCGCGGCCACATCAGCGTGCCAATGGATGAATGGGTGCCGCTGTGGGCGCCGCAGGCCGAGCCGCCCAGGACGGGTGGCGACACGGTGTGGCGCAGCACCCATGCCGCACCACTGCCGCGCCTGGACATGCGCTGGCGCCGCGAATAGGCGGGCGTTACTTGGGCCAGAGCACCCAGGTGCGCAGCGCTTGCTTGGTGCGCCCGGCTTGGGCTTCGGCCTCGTCGCCCCAGCCCCAGAAGTAATCGGCCCGCACCGCGCCCACAATCGCGCTGCCCGTGTCTTGAGCCACCACCAAGCGCTGCAAGGGTTTGGTGCTGAGCGGCTCGGTCGCGTCTAGCCACATCAGGCTGCCGTAGGGCACGCTTTGGGGGTCTACCGCCACCGAGCGGCCGGGCGTCAGCGGCACGCCTTGCGCGCCTTTGGGGCCGACGTTGGGGTCGGCTAAGGGCTCTTCGCGGAAGAACACCATGCGTGGGTTTTGCCACATCATTTCTTGCAAGCGCGCGGGGTTGCGCCGGGTCCAGTCCTTGATGCCGGGCCAAGAGGCCTCACTGGCTTTGAGTTCGCCTTGTTCAATCAGCCAGCGGCCGACCGAGCGGTAAGGGTGGCCGTTGTGCTCGGCATAAGCCATGCGCACCATGCGCTCGCTGCCGTCGGGCTCTTGCAGGCGCAGTCGGCCTGAGCCTTGAATTTGCAGCACCAGCGCGTCGAGTGGGTCGTCCAGATAGGCAATCTCGCGTCCCTTCACCGCGGCCTGGGCTGCGGGCAGGGATTCCAATTCCTGCCGCGTCCAATAGGGGCGGCGGCTGGCCAAGTCTGCGGGCGGCGCCCACAGCGGCACGCGGCGGGTCTCGGTGGGCAGGCGGCTGGCATTCATCAGTGGCTCGTAATAGCCGGTCAGCAGGCCTTGGGTTTCACCGGTCAGCGACTCCACCCGATAAACGCGGAGGTTGTCTTCCAGCCAGCGGCGGGTGGCGGCATCGTCTTTCAGCGTTTGGGTGCGCAACTGGGCGCACAGCATCAACCAGCCTTCGGCCGGGCGTACGCAGCTGCGGCGCAGGGCGGGCAGCACATCCGTCACGCGGTCAACGCCCCAGCCGGGCAGGTCGCCCCAGGCGGCGGGCACCCAGCGTGCGCGGGGGCGCTCCACCACGCCTGCGGGCCATTCCAGCTTGGGCGCCGCAGGCACTGCAGTGGGGCTGGACAAAGGCGGCGCAGGGGTGGCGGGCTGAGGCTTGGTCAGCCATTGGCAGCCCGTCAGCAGGGCCATGCACAGCAGCGAGAGACCGGCCAGCGAGAATGGGGTGGAACGCGCCTCGGGGCGCGAAGAGGTTTGGTTCATGACGATTCTGATTCTGGAAGCTTTGGGCGCTGGCGCCTTGCTGATCTTCATTGTCTGGTGGACGATGTTCTCCGGGCGCAAAGGGGGCGAGCCCCCAGACGATGCCACGCCGCCTGAAGCGCCCAAGGCCGAAAAAGACATCAAGCCGGGGGCCTGAAAAAACTGCCGGGGGCTTGGCGCCAGCGCTGGCGCAGCGCAGCGTACAAGCGGCCCCGCTCTTGCACCTGCAGCCCGCGTGAGGCCAAAGCCACCCGGAACGCCAGCGTGAAGCTCACGGCCAGGTTGAGTATGCCTGTCACGCCAATGCCTGCCAGGCACCACCAAAACTCAGGCTGCTGAAAGATCTCCAGCCCCAAAGCGCCCACCGCCGCTGCTAACTGGCCCATGCCCAAGGTGACATGGCGCACCTCCAGCGGCAAACCCACAAAGGCTGCCAGTGCCGGGATGACGCCCAGCATCAGCCCCAAGGACACATTGGCGGCCAGCCCCGAGATATTGGCCCGCCACCAACGCGCCCAACGCTGCGCCCGGCTAGGCCCCAGCAGGTCGGTGATGCGCGGGTTCCAGGCCAGCGCGCTTTCGAGCCGGTGGTACACAAACCAGTTTTCGACCCAGCCGGCGATCAAGCTGGAGGCAAACAAGAGCACGCCGGTGAACGCCGCGAAGAGCGCGGTCGGGCCCAGCAGGGTCAGCGAATGCAGCACATAGTGCGCGCTCTTCTCCCCCACCAGCGGCGCACCTTGCGACCACCAAGCCAGGCCTTGGGCCGCCAGCACCACCGGGGCGACCAGTGCGAGGTTGCCCACAATGCCCGCGATTTGCGAGCGAATGAGGTGGGTGACTTCGTCCACAAAGCCCTCCACCGCGTCTTCGCGTTGGCCCACGGCCTCCAGCTTGGCGGCCAAAGCCGGAGCCGTCATGGCCGGCTGTTTGGTGGCCACCGTCCAGTGCAGCAAGTGCACCAGCACAAAGCTCAAAGCGTAGTTAACGCCGGCCAAAAAACCCACCCAAAAGGCGCTGACCTGCAGGGCGGTGAGGGCAAATTTGGCCAGCCCGATCACCGCGCCGCCCCCCGCGGCCTTGCCCAGCATTTGGCGGTACTCGGCACGGTCGCGGGTGATGTAGTGCTCACCGGTTTCGGCGCTGCGCTCGGTCACCTTGCGGGCCAACAAGGCGTAGTGGCGGGTGAACAGCGCACCAATGCCTTGGCGGTCTTGGGCCGCGCCCAGCAAGGCCAGCCACAGGGTCTTGAAGGCCTGGGCGGGCGAGGGTGCCAAGGCCGCGTCCAGCAGTTGTTCAATGCGCCTAGCGCGGCTGCGCATCTGGTCCATCTGGAAGACCACATCCACCGAGATGCCCCACTCGTCCAGGTGTTGGCGGGCGCTGTTGGCGGCTTCTAGGCAGCGGCCCAAGATGGCCCGCAGGCTGGCCGCATGGGCTGCTAACGCTGGGGCATCGGCGCCTTGCTGATGGGCCGCTTGCAAGGCTTCGGCCAGCGCCACCACTTGGTGAAAAGGTCGGTCGGCCAATTGACTGGGCTCTATGCGCGAGCGCAGGGCTTTGCTCAGGCCATTGGCGCGGATCTGGCTGGCCAGCAGTTGCACGGCCTCCACCATCTCGTCCCGCCAAGCACTGGGCGTGCCGTGGCTGTGCTCTAGCCAGCGCAAGAGGCGGCTGAGCGTGGCTTCGTCCAGGGCGGCCACCCAAGCCGCATCGTCAGGCTGGTTGAACAGCAGTGAAAACAGCTCGCCCGCATCAGATGTTTGCGGCGTGCCGGGCAGCCAGGCCAGCCGCAGCCGGTCGCCCAGCTCGCTCACAAAACCCTGTCGTGGCGGAAAGCCGAAGTCGGCCAAGAGGCCATTGCTGTCCAGGTCGCGCAAGCTGTGGTGCACCACGCCGCCCACACGGTGGCTGATCTCGGGCTGGGTCTCCAGCACATCCAGCAGCAGCCCCATGCGCACCACGGGCCAGGGGGTCAAAGAGTGAGCGCCCTCCGGGGGCGGCTGGCGCAGCCAGTCGAAGAGGCGCACCAGCCAGAGATGGCGCTCGATCGCCTCCGCGGCCGGGTCAGCGCTGTGCAGCAGCGCGCTCAGGTCCCATGCCATCAGTGCAGGGCTTGTGCCTGCGCCAGCTCAAAGGCGGGCACGGGCGTGTCAAACCAGTGCGCGTCTTCGGTGATGCAGAAGAAGGTACCCTGCATACGGCCACGCGGCGTGGCCAAGCGGGTCCAACTGGTGTATTCGAACTGCTCGCCCGGCTTGAGCACGGGCTGATGCCCCACCACGGCCAGGCCGCGGACCTCTTCGGTGCGGCCCAGGGCGTCGGCAATTTGCCAGTGGCGCGCCACCAGTTGTGCGGTCACGGTGCCGGTGTTGCGAATGGTGATCGTGTAGGCAAAGGCATACACCGAGTCGGCGGCGGAGGACTGCTCGGGCAGGTATTGCGTGACGACCGAACAGGTGAATTGGGCTGTGCTCATGGGGGGATGCTAGCCCACCGTCTTTAAAATCGCGCTTTTAGCCTCTTTTCGCCCCTGTCGGCGTCCCAGCCATGAGCACCTACCGCATTGCCCCCAGCATTCTCTCTGCCGACTTTGCCCGCCTGGGTGACGAGGTGCGCAACGTGCTGGCCGCGGGTGCCGACTGGATCCATTTTGACGTGATGGACAACCACTATGTTCCCAACCTGACCTTTGGGCCCATGGTGTGCGAGGCGCTCAAAAAGCATGCGGTCAAGCCCGACGGCACGCCAGCTCCCATCGATGTGCACCTGATGGTGCAGCCGGTGGATGCCCTGGCCCAGGCCTTTGCCCGAGCCGGCGCCGACATCATCACCTTCCACCCCGATGCCTCGGCCCATGTGGACCGCACGCTGCAACTCATCAAGGCCGAAGGCTGCCAAGCCGGCTTGGTCTTCAACCCCGCCATGCCGCTGGACGTGCTGGAGTGGGTGATCGACAAGGTCGATGTGGTGCTGCTGATGAGCGTGAACCCCGGCTTCGGTGGCCAAAGCTTTATTGAGAGCACGCTGCGCAAGGCTGAGCTGGCGCGCAAGATCATCGACGCTTCGGGCCGCGACATCCGCCTGGAGATCGACGGCGGCATCAAGCCCGACAACATCCGCCGCGTGGCCGACGCCGGTGTGGACACCTTTGTGGCCGGCAGCGCCATCTTCGGCAAGCCCGACTACAAAGCTGTGATCGACGCGATGCGGGCGGAGTTGGCGCGTTGATCAAAGGCTAGGCGTTGAACCCTTCAGGCACTTTGCGGCGTCATTGGGCGCTGAATTTGCATTGAATCGGTCTATCGGGATTGCCCGAGCGGTGTAGGGCTGGATGTGGGAGAGAATCCACCAAAATAAATTCCGGAGCCCTTGTACAAGGGCGACGGCAGCCAATCAGGACAGGAGCAAGGGGGTCGCCGAATGGCGCCCCTTGAAGAGGCTGGACATGCCGCACACCATTCGCTCTAACTTCGACATGCTGCGGCCTTACGAGCCGCAGCTCTGGCGCCTTGGTGCGCTGGCAGAGCGCTATTTCGCGGACGACCCCAACACCAGCCTGCTCAAGCAGCGGCAGTTTGCAGAGTTACTGGCCCAATCTCTGGCGGCACGGGGTGGCCAGTTTGAGTCACCCGAGGAAAGCCAGTACGACCTCATTCGCCGCCTGCAAAACGAAGGCCTCTTGCCCCGCGAGATCAGGCAGGTCTTTGACCAGGTGCGCGTCACCGGCAATGCGGCGAACCATGCCCTAGAGGGCGACTACGCCAAGGCCTTGTCCACGCTCAAGCTGTGTTGGCAACTGAGCCTGTGGTTTCACCGGACGTTCAAGCAGGCCGACTACAGGTCAGGGCCTTTTGTACCGCCTGCGCCGCCGCTGGATGAATCCGCTGAGCTCAAAGCCGAGCTGGCGGCCTTGCGCAATGCTGCGGCCGACTACCAAGCCCAACATGCTGAAGTCGCCAGCGCGCTGCAGGCGGCCCACAGCCAGCTCTCCACCCTGAACCAAGAGCGCGACCTGTGGGAGCAAATCGCCACCGAGTCTGACCTTGCCAAGGCGCAGTTGGCTGGTCAACTGGCCAGCTTGCAGGCGCAGGCCGAGGCCGGGCCGCAGAGCGCGCTGGATCAGTTTGCCGCTGCCGCCCACCAGGCCGCCAACCTGGTGGAGCTGGACGAAAAGCAAACCCGCCGCATCATTGACCAGCAATTGCGCCAAGCCGGGTGGGAGGCGGACTCCGACACCTTGCGCTACAGCCAAGGCACTCGCCCGCAAAGAGGCAGAAACTTGGCGATTGCCGAGTGGCCCTGTGAGGGTAATTCCGCCGACTATGTGCTGTTCAGGGGCCTGGTCCCCATGGCGGTGGTGGAAGCCAAGCGCGGTGCCAAAGACGTGTCGGCTGTGCTGCAGCAGGCCAAGCGCTATAGCCGCTCGTTTTCTGCCTGCTCAGAGACACAGCTACACCCCCGCAACTGGGGCACCCAGTCTGAATTTCGGGTGCCCTTTGTGTTTGCCACCAATGGGCGGCCGTTTTTCAGGCAGTTGGCCACCAAGAGCGGCATCTGGTTTTGCGACCTGAGGCGGCCCGACAACCGCAGCGCCGCGCTGGATGGTTGGTACAAGCCCGACGGTTTGCAGGCGTTGATGAGCCAAGACGAAGACCGGGCCCATCAAGAGCTGGAGCACACGCCCTTCGACTATGGCTTCTCCCTGCGCCACTACCAGGAGGCCGCCATCCGCCACACCGAGTCGAGCATTGCCCAAGGGCAGCGTGCCATCTTGCTGGCCATGGCAACCGGCACGGGCAAGACCAAGACCTGCATTGCCTTGATCTACCGCTTGCTGAAGGCCAAGCGTTTCCGGCGCATTTTGTTTTTGGTGGACCGCTCCAGCCTGGGCGAACAGGCTGCAGACTCCTTCAAAGACACCCGCATGGAGCGGCTCCAGACCTTTGCCGACACCTTTGGCATCAAAGAGCTGAACGCCGCAGCGGCGGATGCCGACACGGCCCTGCACCTCGCCACCGTGCAGGGCATGATGCGGCGTGTCCTGATGCCTTCAGAAGGCGTGGCGCCGCCCACCGTGGATGACTACGACTGCATCGTGGTCGACGAGTGCCACCGGGGCTACACCCTGGACCGCGAGATGTCCGACACGGAAATGAGCTTCCGTGGTTTTGACGACTACATCTCCAAATATCGGCGCGTGCTGGACTATTTTGACGCCGTCAAGATCGGCCTGACGGCCACGCCCGCCCTGCACACCACGGAGATTTTTGGTGCGCCGGTCTATAGCTACAGCTACCGCGAAGCCGTGATCGACGGCTACCTGGTGGACTACGAGCCCCCCGTCCGCCTGCGCACGCGCTTGAGCGAAAACGGCATCACCTGGCAAGTGGGAGAAGAGGTCAAGGTCTATGACGCCACGCGCCAGCAGATCGACCTCTTTACCGCCCCAGACGAAATCAAGCTCAAGGTCGAAGACTTCAACCGCAAGGTCATCACCCGCCCCTTCAATCAGGCCATTTGCAACTACTTGGCTCGCGAGATCGACCCCGCTGGGCGACGCAAGACCTTGGTCTTTTGCGTCAGCAGCGACCATGCCGACCTGGTGGTCGAGGAGCTTAAAGCCGCCTTGGCCGCCCAATGGGGCAGCGTGGAAGATGACGCTGTGATCAAGATCACCGGCAACGCAGACAAACCGTCAGAGCTGATCAAGCGCTACAAGAACGAGCGCCTGCCCAATGTGGCCGTCACCGTGGACCTGCTCACCACCGGGGTGGACGTGCCAGAGATCTGCAATCTGGTGTTTCTGCGTCTCGTCAACAGTCGCATCTTGTTTGACCAAATGCTGGGCCGGGCCACGCGCCTGTGCAGCTTTGATGGCGAGCCCAAAGACAGCTTCCGGGTTTTTGATGCCGTGGGCATTTTTGAAGCTATCGGCGACATGACGGCCATGAAGCCTGTGGTCGTGAACCCCCAATTGACTTTTGCCCAACTGGTACGCGAGTTCTCCGAGGTCCAGTCCGACGATGCCCGCTTGCTGCTCAAGGCACAGTTTTTGGCCAAGCTGCAGGTCAAGAAGCGCCACCTCAAGCCCCAAGACGCCCAAGCGCTGGAGACGGCCACGGGGTTCAGCCCCACCGCCCTGATCCAGCACCTCAAGGCCTTGAGCCCCAGCGCCGCTGCGGCTTGGTTTGCACAGCACCCGCAAGTCGGCGACATCCTCGACCGCAAGTCCAAAGCCCAGGCCGCACCGGTTTACATCTCGGACCACCCCGATGAATTCGTGCGTGCTGACCATGGCTGGGGTGCAGGCGGGCGCCCGCAAGACTACCTGGACGAGTTCAAGGCCTTCATCACCAGCCACAGCAACGAACTGCCCGCCCTGATGGCCGTGCTGACCCGCCCGCGCGAGCTGACCCGCAAGCAGCTGAAAGAGCTGATGCTGGCGCTGGACCAAGCCGGCTTCAATGAAACCCGCCTGGCCAGCGCCTGGCGGGAAATGAGCAATCAAGATATTGCCGCCCGCATCGTCGGCTACATTCGCCAAGCCGCTTTGGGCGACCCGCTGTTGCCCTACAGCGAGCGGGTGGACCATGCCCTGCAAACCCTGCTGGCCCACCCACCCAGCGGACAGGCCTGGACGCGGCCGCAGAGTGACTGGCTCAAGCGCATTGCCGCGCAAACCAAGGCCAACCTCCTGGTGGACCGCGAAGCTTTGGACGACCCCGATTTGATCTTCAAGCGTGATGGCGGCGGCTTCGCCCGGCTCGACAAAACTTTCGATGGCCAGCTTCAAACCGTGCTGGCCGCCTTCAATGACGCGCTGTGGGAACCGCCTTCCCGCAGCGCTTGACCCTGCAGTACCTTTCCCATGGCCCATTCCCCTCACATTGCCCGCGACGTTGGCGCCAAGCTCTGGTCACTCTGCCATGTGCTGCGTGACGACGGTGTCACCTACCACCAATACCTCAGCGAGCTGACCTACCTGCTCTTTCTGAAGATGATGAAGGAGACGGGTCAAGAGGATCGTCTGGTTGTTTGCAGCCGTCCCAAGAAAGGCGAGACACCTGACATGAAGTCCGGCACCCTTTGGGATGATCTTCTGGCGGCCTCCGCCCCCGACCGGCTCGACCTCTACAAAGAAATGCTGCTGAGCTATGGCCTGTATGCCCGAGGCGCGGTGCAGCAGATCTATGCCAACGCCAACACCTTCATCACCAAGCCCGCTACGCTGAGCAAACTGGTGACCGACATCGACGCGCTGGACTGGTACAGCGTGCAGCGCGACGACCTGGGCGACCTCTACGAAGACCTGCTGGAGCGCAACGCCACCGAGAAGAAAAGCGGTGCTGGCCAGTACTTCACCCCGCGCTGCCTCATCGACAGCATCGTGGCCGTGATGCAACCCCACCTGGGCGATGTGATCCAAGACCCCGCAGCGGGCACCTGCGGCTTTTTGATCGCCGCCAACAACTACCTGCGCCAGCACAACGACTTTGACAGCCTGAGCGAAGACGCCCAGCGCGCCTATCGCCACAGCACCTTCCACGGCATGGAGCTGGTGCAAGACACCCACCGCCTGGCCCTGATGAACATGCTGCTGCACGGCATTGAAGGCGGCGTGGCCTATGGCGACACCTTGGGTGAAGAAGGCACGCGCCTGCCCCCCGCTACGCTCATCCTCTCCAACCCCCCGTTTGGCACCAAAAAGGGCGGCGGCCTGCCCACCCGCAAAGACCTTGTCTACGAAACCAGCAACAAGCAGTCTGCGTTTTTGCAGCACATCTACCGCAACCTGCGCGCCGGTGGCCGCGCTGCCGTGGTGCTGCCCGACAACGTGCTGTTCGAAAGCAATGTTGGCACCAGCATCCGCCGCGACCTGATGGACAAATGCAACCTGCACACCATCCTGCGCTTGCCCACAGGCATCTTCTATGCCCAGGGTGTCAAAACCAATGTGCTCTTCTTCACCAAGGGCGAGAAGCGCGACAAAGGCAACACCCAAGAGGTGTGGGTCTACGACATGCGCGCCAACATGCCCCAGTTTGGCAAGCGCACGCCCTTCACCCGCGACTACTTCCGCACACCCGCCGACGCCCCGGCCGATGTGCCGCGCGACAAATTTGAAGACGTGTTTGGCAGCGACCCTAAAGGCGGCCCCCAAGCACTGGCCCGGCGTGTGGACACGGGCGAGACAGGCCGCTGGCGCAAATACACCCGCGCGCAAATTACCGAGCGCGGCGACAACCTGGACCTGGCCTGGCTCAAAGACGACAGCGCCGACACCGCCCAGCAGCAACGCGAAGCCCCCGCCCTGCTGGCCCGCCTGGCCATGCGCGAGATGAACGCCGCCCTGCTGGAGCTGCGCGCGCTGGTCGAAGCCCTGGGCGAAGACCCCGACCTGGCCTTGGATGATCTATTGCCCGACGAGGCGGCCGATGAAAGCCCCACCGCAGGAGCCGGCGCGTGAGCCCTTCAGGCGCCAAAGTGCCCGCCCACAGCGCCCTGCCAGCGAGCCTGCACACGGAGCTGCGCGCGCTGATTACCAGCAGCCGCCAGCGCTTGGCCGGCGCGGTCAATGCCGAGCTCACCCGCCTGTATTGGACGGTGGGCCAGCGTATCCATGCCGAGCTTTTGCAAGGCGAGCGCGCTGCTTACGGGGCGCGCCTCATCAGCGAGCTGGGCACCCAACTGGCCCGCGAATTTGGCCGCGGCTTCGAGGCCAAAAACCTGCAGCGCATGCGCCAGTTTGCCCAGGCCTTTCCTGAGGCCGAGATTGTCGCGACACTGTCACGACAATTGAGCTGGAGCCACATCCTGGCCCTGCTGCCCCTCAAAAGCGCCCCGGCTCGGCAGTTTTATGCTGCGCAGTGCGCCGAGCAAACCTGGGGCGTGCGCGAGCTGCGCCGCCAAATCGAGCGCAAAGCCTTTGAGCGCAGCGAAATTGCTGCCGTCCAAACCAGCGCCGCAGCCTTGCCCGCCCTCACCACGCCCTCCCAGGTCTTCAAAGACCCGTACTTCTTAGACTTTCTCGGCCTGCACCAGGGCCATGACGAGGCTGATTTGGAAGGGGCCATCCTGCGCCAGCTCGAAGCCTTCATTCTGGAGCTGGGCCGGGGTTTTGCCTTTGTAGAGCGGCAAAAGCGCATGGTCATCGACGGTGAAGACTTTTACCTCGACCTGCTCTTCTTCCACCGCCGCCTGCGCCGCCTGGTGGCCATTGAGTTGAAGCTCGGCCGCTTCAAAGCCGCCCACAAGGGCCAGATGGAGCTGTACCTGAAATGGCTGGACAAGCACGAGCGCCACAGCGGCGAAGAAGCCCCTATCGGCCTGATCCTCTGCGCCGAATCCAGCCGCGAGCAAGTGGAGCTGCTGCAAATGCACAAAGACGGCATCACCGTGGCCGAGTACTGGACCGAGCTGCCACCCAAGGCCGAGCTAGAGCAGCGGCTGCATCAGGCGCTGGTGGAGGCGAGGGAGCTGATGGCGAAGCGGGGGGTGTTGTTGGAGGGGGATGGGGATGAGTGAGTTGCCTGCGGGATGGATGACCACGACACTGGAAGTGGCGACGAAGGTCATCCGCGGCATTACGTTCCCTGCCACTGCCAAGGAGCCTGTTCCAACTGCAGAAAACGTGTGTTGCCTACGCACTGCCAATATTCAGAAGGAAGTCACTTGGGGTGACGTTTACTACGTTGATCGGCAGTACGTTAAGCGCGAAGAGCAATTTGTCCAGGCAGGGGACATTTTGATGTCGATGGCCAACAGCTATGAGCTTGTTGGCAAGGTGGCGCACGTGAAGTCGGTGCCATCGTCTACTGCGTTTGGCGCATTCCTTTCTGCGGTTCGACCGACACCAGTGATCGACGGTCGATACCTTTTTCATTTCTTGCGATCGGATCGAGTTCAACTTGAGTTGCGCGAGGGGTCAAGCCAAACGACCAACATTGCGAATATCTCGGTTGGGAGGCTCAATACCATTGCGCTGCCGTTGGCACCTCGCGCAGAACAAACCCGCATCGCCGACCAACTCGACACCTTGCTGGCCCGCATCAAGGCCTGCAACGACCACCTCGACACCATCCCGGGGCTGCTCAAGCGGTTTCGGCAGGCGGTGTTGGAGCTTGGTTTGTCGGGTGATCTCAACACTGTGTTGCGCGAAGGTTCCGCCATCGAGAGAGATGCTTGGACCCCAACGACGCTTGGTGAAATTGCAGGCATAGGTACGGGTTCGACGCCATTGAGATCAAACGGTAGCTACTTTGCGCCGTCGGGAACACCTTGGATCACAAGTGCCGCGACGGGATCGCGGTACGTCGATCAAGCCCAAGAATATGTGACCCCCGCCGCCATTGCTGCCCATCGTCTAAAGGTGTATCCGCCAGGTACGTTGTTAGTCGCCATGTATGGTGAAGGGAAAACCAGGGGCCAGGTCTCAGAGCTCCGAATTCATGCCACGATCAACCAAGCCTGTGCAGCCGTGACTGTTGACACGGCACTTGCGAGAACCGCTTTCGTGAAACTGGCCTTGCTGGTTCAGTATGAGCAAATGCGCGCAATGGCTGAGGGCGGCAACCAGCCCAATCTGAACCTTTCAAAAGTGAAGGCAATTCCTATCCTGCTGCCACCTTTGCGGGAGCAGGATGAAATCATTCGGAGCGTCGAATCTTTGCTCCGGCAGGCTGAAGCCATTGAGGTGCACTACAACGCTATCCGTGAGCAAGCTCACCGTCTTCCCTCCCAAGTTTTGACCAAAGCCTTTCGCGGCGAATTAGTCCCCCAAGACCCCAACGACGAACCCGCCAGCGCCTTGCTGGCGCGCATCTCAGCGGCAACTGTTCAAGCTGCGGCCCCGGCTCGGAAGCGAAAGCCCAAGACCCATGCAAATTGACGCCCCCACCGCCCGGCGCTTCATTCAGGCCTATATGGCGTTTTTGGGCAGCCTGCTGCCCGAGCAGCGCAAGCAAGGCCTGCAGACCACCCAATGGCTGGTGCAGGCCCGCGAGGTGTGGCAGGCAGACCCCAGCCTGCTGTTGTCGTATCGCCGCGCTCAGGCCGATCAGGCCGTGGCGTTGGACGAGCCCATGCTGGACGCCATCGCCCAGATGCGCATGGGCCGCTGGATCTATTTGAAAGACACGCGCAGCTACTCGGTGTTCTTGGACGCCCAGGCCACGCAGGCCTACGCCGTGCTGGGCTTGACCCAGCGCCTGCGCGATGTGGGGCTGGGCGGCAGTGGGGTGACGTTCACGGCGGGGCTGGTGCCGTTGAACGGGCGTTGGGTGTGTGACGGCCTCTTGGCCGAGCCGCTCACCCTAGGCCCCAACTACCGCCGCGAGTTCAACGCTCAGGCTCAAGCGCTGCGTCAGCAGGGCTTGTTCAGCGAACGGCCCAAGAACGCTGACTCGGCCAAGGAGACTTCATGAGCGACATCAAACTCTTCCGTCTCCAATCCGGCCGGGCCACCGAGCTGCAAGGCGATGCCTCCGACCTGGAAAAGCCGCTGCAAAACCTGATTGAAGCGAACCTGGAGGTTTTGCTAGGCATCCGCTTCTTGGCCACCGAATATTCCACCGGCAAAACCCACGGCGGCCGCATCGACACGCTGGGCCTGGACGAGAACCACTGCCCAGTGATCTTGGAGTACAAGCGCTCGGTGGGTGAGAACGTCATCAACCAAGGACTGTTCTACCTGGATTGGCTGATGGACCACCAGGCCGAGTTCAAGCTCTTGGCGCTGGAAAAGTTTGGCAAGCTGGTAGCGGACCAGATCGACTGGAGCGCGCCGCGTCTGGTGTGCATCGCCGCAGACTTCACCAAGTACGACGGCCATGCGGTGCAGCAGATCAACCGCCATATTGAGCTGATCCGTTATCGCCGCTTTGGCGACGAGCTGCTGTTGTTTGAGCTGGCCAATGCCTCATCGGCCTCCAGCACCAAAGCGGGTGCCCCAAAGCCGCCCAAACCCTTGAAGGCCGGTGCTGCAGCAGCGGTGGCAGAAAGGACCGTGGGGCCCGACAAACCCTACCCGGAGGTGGTGGCGGCCTTGTCCCCCGTGTTGGCGGATGTATTGGCCTCGCTGGAGGACTACACCCTGTCTTTGGGTGACGATGTGCAGCGCAAGGAGTTGCGCTTGTATGCCGCCTTCAAGCGCCTGAAGAACTTTGCAACCTTGGTGCCGCAGAAGGGCAAGCTCTTGCTCTATCTGCATCTGGACCCCGCCCGTGTGATGCGGCAATTGCCCAGCGCCAAAGACGTGTCGCAAAAAGGGCATTGGGGCACTGGTGATGTGGAAGTGCCACTGACAACGATGGCTGATTTGGAGGCGGTGAAGCCCTTCATCGCCGAGGCCTATGAGGGACGCTCGCAAGCGAGCCGGGCCAGCGATGGGGCCTGACATGTCGCAACTTGGGGCGCTGGCTCCCCAAGACGCCTTGGTGCTGATGGCGCTCTTCAATACCACTGGCCCAGCTTCGCCTTGGGTCGAGAAGAAGGCGTTTCGGCACGATCAACTGGCGCACCGCCAGGCCGTTGATCGCTTGAAGCAAGAGGGGTACATCCGCGAGGAGCGCCAAGGCGACACGGAGTGCTATGGCCTGAGCTTGACCGCGCTGTCGCAGCTGCGTGAACAACCAGCAGTTGCCGAAGTGCTGGACACGGCAGAGCGCATGTGGGGTGAGTTTCAACGCCATTTCAAGAAGTCTATGGATGCGCCCATCGCCCTGCTGGAGATCGCGCGCTCTATTGGCAAGCCGATAGATCATGTGACCTTGGTTCACACCTACATGCGCGAGTGGTGGCACACGCCTTATGCCATTTTTGCCCCCGACGCCTTGTACCAGTCGGTCGTCGTCAGTGAAAAGGTTTTTGACCACGGCTCATTCGGCGACTGCATTCGAGCGCTTGGCCACAGTCAGGCGGAGCGCGCGCAAGCGGCACCCCATGCTTTCAGAAGTTTGGCGATGCAGGGAGAGGCTCCGGCACATCAGGTGGATTCCCAGCGGCCCGTTTTCCAAGAACCCTCTTGGTTCACCCGTTTGCCGCCCCACGCTCAGGCAGTGATGCGGGAGGTCCATGTCGCCCAGCACGAGGGCCTGCTGGCATTGACCGCCATGGGGGTTCGGGCCGTGATTGATGTGGTGGCCGACGATTTGCTGAGTTCGGCAGGCTGGACATTCGGTAAAAAGTTATCTGAGCTTCGCAATGCAGAGCACCTGACACAGGCGCAATTCGAAGCGATTCGTGCCGTGGTGGAAGTGGGGCACGCTGCAGCACACAGGGCCCATGTGCCCAGCGAGCGAGACGTTCAGTTGATGCAAGAGGCCCTCAACAACGTGCTGTGCTCAGCCTATGGCCTGCAAGGCACGCCGCAGGAGTTGAATTCCAGAACACCCCCCAACCCCAATGCTGCCAAGGGCAGCAAGGGGCCATAGATGCTGCGTGATCCGTGGCAAACACGCTTCCATGTTGACGGACACCATGTTGTTGAACTTATCTACCCTGCGCGCCGCCATCGTCGACCTCGACGGCACGATGGTCGACACCCTGGGCGACTTTGATCTGGCGCTCAACCGCACACTGAAGGCGCTGGGTTTGCAGGGTGTGAGCCGCGCCTTCATTGAGCGCACGGTGGGTAAAGGCGGCGAGCACTTGGTGCGCCAGACCCTGGCCCATGTGGGCGCCGATGCGGCCCTGTTTGTCGCGGCTTGGACGGCGTATCAACAGCACTATGCCGAGGTCAACGGCCAGCATTCCCAGGTGTTTGAGGGTGTGGTCGAAGGCTTGGAGAAACTGCGTGCGCGCGGCTGGCGCCTAGCTGGTTTGACCAACAAGCCTCGGGCCCCGGCGCTGGCGCTGCTGCAGGCCAAGGGCTTGGCGGGCTACTTTGAACTGTGCTTTGGCGGTGACAGCTTTGAGCGCAAGAAGCCCGACCCCTTGCCCCTCCTGCGCACCTGTGCCGCTCTGGGCGTAGCGCCCGCGCAGGCGCTGATGGTGGGAGACTCCCGCAATGACGCCGAGGCCGCGCGGGCCGCGGGCTGCCCCGTGGTGCTGGTGAGCTATGGCTACAACCATGGCGAGCCGGTGCAGGCGGTGGGAGCGGATGCGGTGGTGGACCGTCTGGATCACTTGTGACCCTAATAGGTCGTGCTTGAGCCGACTTCCGCCACATCGGCTTGGTCGAGGTGATAGACCCAAAGCGCCATTGGCCTATTGCCGTCAAGGCCAACACCACCAAGCGGCATTGGAGTACGTCGGGGCCTGGGGCTCGAGCTAATCCAGCAGTCTCAAACTTGCAGACGCGCCAGTAACCGGTGCAAGGTCACTCAATGGATGACTTCATGCTCTTCCATTGCACCCGGATGTCCTGCCCCCATAGCAAGCCAGAAGCACGCACCGCTGCATGAAGTACACGCTTCATACGCTCCAAATTGATGTTGGTATCTAAGTACCAGCCTTTAGCCAGCACGCGGCTATGCTTCTTCGCCCAGGCGCCACTCTGACCCGAGAACAGATCCTCACGCGTCGTGGCGACGTACTTGCGTGTGGTCCCGCAGGACGACATGGCTGACGCCATGTCGTGCCTTAGGTCAGGACGCTCGTTCCAAAGAAACTCAAGAGCACAGGTGTACAGATCAATCAGGCTGTACTTCAGACGCGTTTCGCCTTTGAACTCAACTCTTGGAGAGAGCCATCTTGTGGTCGGTGTCGAATGCGGCGGGATCGGCCGAGTCAAATGATCTAGATCCTGAAGGAGCCGATCTCTTCGCTGTTCGAGCGTTTCCAGCATCCGACGGGATGCATTGATCACAACCTCCAACTCATCCAACTCCTGGATCGGGTAGGTCATGGCGCTGACGTGTTGTGGTTGAGCCTGCATTACTTCCTCCAGATATGTCGAGTGCGGTAGCCCAAAGTGATGGTGATGCCATCGATGGTCACGATTCTTTATGCATCGAGCCATTCGGCTAATCGCGCCACAGGGCGCCGGCCCATGTCTCGTTCCATTGCTCGAATTGACGACTTACTCAGATACCGAACCATGGCCCCGTGACCGTCATGTGCCTCTTGTCCGTAGAGGTCTAGCAGTTGATCCACAAGTGGTGGGATACCTCTCTGATGCGCTCGAGTTGCTGCATGCCGAGTGTTCACGTGAGATCTCCAAGTGATGCCAACAACTCGTCGAGCTTCATTTTGTGAGCACGTTCTTCTGTAGTTCCCGGGACGAGGAAGTCGGGCAAGTGGCATGACAAGCCCACAAGACTAGCGCTCCCAACTTTCTTGTCTAATACCTTGGTATACAGGCTTTCGACGGGCACCTCTTGGCCGCATAAGTCTCGGGTGACTTTGCCTTCGATGCCAGTCGCTGGGTTGATGAGTCGCTTGACTTCCCCTGCATCGGACTCGGCGAGTTTCAGCGCGCATCTCATCGCCCAAAATGGATCAACAGGTGCCTCCAGAGGGTAAAAGCCGCTTTGAAAAAATGGCCCTTCATGTCTGTACTCGCTCCAGACCAGACTTCGCCAGTCCTCCTCCCACGAAGAAAAAAAGAGTGCGTCGATAGTCTTCGGGCCTGCAGCCAGAAGCAAAAAGAGTCTGTTGAAGAACGCGTCTCGGACTATGCATTTGCGGTCACAGACTTCCTTCAGGCGCAGGGCCGTCGGGGCGGGCAACGCAAGGCTTATCAGCTTTCTGTCCAGCTTGTCTAGTTCTTCAAAGACGTGATCGTGGGCTGCTTGAGAGTTGGGTACGCAGACCTCACGATCAAGCGCCACCAGTTCACTCTCCAGCAGCTTCGCCAAAAAAGCGTCTCTGCGCAGGCAAGACGCCTCGATCTTGCTGTCAAGCTTTTCGATGATTGGTCGCCAAATCTTGACGGAGATTTTTTGAATGCTTTTAGGGTTTTGCTTGCTCATCATGTACCCACTTGTGATGTGATGCTGCAAGTCTATCCAAATGACGATGCAATTTGGATAAAGAATTTTCCGCAGATTGTGGATCGGGCGAGAAGTGTCGAAATTGCCTAGTTAGCTGCGCACGACAGCCCGACTCCTTGCCGCTGCTGCGCAGCTGCGAGGCCCTGGGTGTGGCCCCGGCTCAGGCGCTGATGGTGGGGGACTCCCGCAATGATGCCGAGGCGGCTCGGGCGGCGGGCTGCCCGGTGGTGCTGGTGAGCTATGGCTACAACCACGGCGAGCCGGTGCGGGCGGTGGGGGCGGATGCGGTGGTGGACCGCCTGGATGCCTTGTGACCCTCAGGGGTCGAGCTTGAAGCCGACCTCCACGACGCCGCCTTTGGGGGCGGCAATGGGCTCAAAGCGCCATTGAGCCACGGCCTCCAAGGCCGGAGCGTCTAGGCGCGGGTGGCTGCTGCGCAGCACGGTGAGCGCACTGACGCTGCCGTCGGGCAGCACGGTAAAGGCCACTTCCACCGACCCTTGGCGTAAGCGGCGCTGCAAGGCGCCCGGGAAGTCGGGCTCGACTTGGCTCAAGAGCTTGAGAGGGCCTGATGCCTGAGCGGCGTTGGAGACTGTGGCGAGCGTGTCGACCGACGGCGGTGGGCTGGAGACCGTGGCCGCAGAAGGTGTGCTGATGGCCGGTGCGGCGGTACTGGCGGCAACGGCCGGGGGTGGCAGGCCTGCCGCTGGAGGGGCCTTTTCCAAAGTGGCGATCAGCCCGCTGGCGGCGTTGGTGGGCTCCGGCTCCGCAGAGGTCGCCAAGGCGGGGCTGTCGAACACCGGTTTGACGCGCTCGGTGATGCCGCTGGGCCGTTGTGGGGTGTTGCTGGGCCCTGGGGCGCTTGTGGCTGGTGCGTTGGCGGCCTTAGGTACGGGTCGAGCCACGGCTTTGGGGCGCTGTGCTGCCGCCTCGGTCGGTAGGGCGTTCAAGCGTATCCAGTAATAGGGCCGCTCTGCGGCGCGCTTCACATGGTCTGCAATGGGCGCCGATGCCGCAGGGCTGGGAGGCGTTTGGGCGAGCAGTGGCGTCGCGAAAGGGGTCAGCAGCGCCCACCACACCAGACCGCCCAAGCGGCGTAAGGTGGGCTTGGCCAGCAGGGGCGCCCTTCGACAATCAGCGTTCAGTGATCTCAACATCGTGGCAGGACAGGGGGCAAAAGCCGCTGCTGGATCACAGCATTGGCCATGAGCAGAGCGCTCCACAAGGGGTAAAGGGGGCGCAGCCAGAGCCTGCGCGAGGTCAGGCCAGGGCCAGTGTCGGTGCTGTGGCCGGGGCTGTCCATGCGGGATGCCTCGGTGTGTGCAGCAATGCGCAGTGTGACTGGCGCGATGTGACCGCGTGGGCACTGCTAAACTCCGGCTCTATGTTCACTTCGCGCAAACAGCTGTCGCTCACGCACCCCCGTGGGCACGACCGGGGAGCCTGGCCCTGGCGTCGCTGGTCTTCGACGACTGCGCTGTTTGCCGCCTGAGCGGCGCGGGCCACGAGCCCCGCTGCATTGCGGCTTCCTGGTGTGGGTTGAGTCTCCACCCTCCCCACATCGCTCTCTTGCATTTATGGCGCACTGCTTGGCGGCCGCCCAAGGGCTTGGCTGTCGGGCGGTGGTGCCCCTCCAGAGGATTCCGCTGTGATCACCGAACTTGAATTCAAAAGCCTGGCTGCCCAAGGCTTCAACCGCATCCCCTTGATCGCCGAGGCCTTTGCCGACCTCGAAACCCCACTCTCGCTCTACCTGAAGCTGGCCGGTGGCCAGCGCAACAGCTTTTTGCTGGAGTCGGTGGTGGGCGGCGAGCGCTTTGGCCGCTATTCCTTCATTGGCCTGCCGGCCCGCACCCTGCTGCGGGCCACGGGCCAGCGCAGTGAGATCGTCACCGACGGCAAAGTGATGGAGACCCGCGAGGGCAACCCGCTGGACTTCATTGCCGAGGTGCAAGCACGTTTCAAGCCCGCGCTGCGGCCAGGCCTGCCGCGCTTTTGCGGTGGTCTGGCGGGCTACTTTGGCTACGACACCGTGCGCCACATTGAGCCGCGCCTGCAAGGCGTGAAGAAGCCGGGCGGCATCGGCACGCCCGATATTCAACTGCTGCAAACCGAAGAGTTGGCGGTGATCGACAACCTCTCAGGGCGGCTGTACCTGATCGTCTGGGCCGACCCCGCTAAGCCCGAGGCTTGGTTTGAGGGCAAGCGCCGCCTGTCCGAGTTGGTGGACAAGCTGCGCTACAGCGTCACCGCCCCGCAGGTCAAACGCGGCGCCAGCCATGCGGTGGAGCGCGAGTTCGACAAGACCGCGTTTTGCGCGGCCGTGGACAAGGCCAAGGCCTATATCGCTGCGGGCGATTGCATGCAGGTGGTGCTGGGTCAGCGCCTGCAAAAGCGCTTCACCGAAAGCCCCTTGAGCCTGTATCGCGCACTGCGTTCGCTCAACCCCAGCCCTTACATGTACTACTACGACATGGGCGACTTCCAGATCGTCGGCGCCTCGCCCGAGATCTTGGTGCGCCAAGAGACACGGGACGAGGGCGAGGTGGTGACCATTCGCCCCATTGCCGGCACCCGCCCGCGCGGTGCCACGCCGGAATTGGACAAGGCCCTGGAGGCCGAGCTGCTGGCCGACGCCAAAGAGCGCGCCGAGCATGTGATGCTGATCGACTTGGCCCGCAACGACATTGGCCGCATTGCCCAGACCGGCAGCGTCAAGGTGACTGAGGCCTTTGGCATCGAGCGCTACTCGCATGTGATGCACATCGTCAGCAATGTGGAGGGGCAGCTCAAAGACGGCCTGTCCAGCCTGGATGTGCTCAAGGCCAGCTTCCCGGCGGGCACGCTCAGCGGCGCGCCCAAAATTCGCGCCATGGAGATCATTGACGAGCTGGAGCTGACCGAGCGCGGCATCTATGGTGGCGCCTGCGGCCACCTCAGCTTTGCCGGTGACATGGACGTGGCCATTGCCATCCGCACCGGCATCGTCAAGAACAACACCTTGTATGTGCAGGCGGGCGCTGGCGTGGTGGCGGACTCCGTACCCGAGCTGGAGTGGAAAGAAACCGAAGCCAAGGCCCGTGCGGTGATCCGCGCGGCCGAGTTGGTGGAAGAAGGTTTCTGACGGCGGGCCACGAGGAGCACAACATGCTATTGATGATCGACAACTACGATTCCTTCACCTTCAACCTGGTGCAGTACTTTGCCGAGCTGGGCGA
Organism: Ideonella sp.; assembly: GCF_044358605.1. Classification (GTDB taxonomy): domain Bacteria; phylum Pseudomonadota; class Gammaproteobacteria; order Burkholderiales; family Burkholderiaceae_C; genus Ideonella. Next base: position 5,088 of record NZ_JBIKNQ010000018.1, on the reverse strand, counting down.
GGACGTGAAGGTGGTGCGCAACGACGAGATCACGCTCGACGAGATCGCCGCCTTGCAGCCAGACCGGCTGGTGTTTTCGCCGGGGCCTTGCTCGCCGGCCGAGGCGGGCATTTGCGTGCCGGCCATTCAGCGCTTTGTGGGGCAGCTGCCGATTCTGGGCGTGTGCCTGGGCCACCAGAGCATTGGTGCTGCGCTGGGTGGCCGCATCGTGCGGGCCAAGACGCAGATGCACGGCAAGACCAGCGTGCTGCGCACCGATGGCCGCGGCGTCTATCAAGATCTGCCCGAGCAGTTCACGGTGATCCGCTACCACTCGCTGGTGATCGAAGAGGCCAGCCTGCCAGCGGACTTGGAGGTGACCTCGCGCTCGGAGGACGGTGAGATCATGGGCGTGCGCCACAAAGGCTTGGCCGGTGGGCCTGCGCCTCTGGAAGGCGTGCAGTTTCACCCTGAGTCCATCCTGTCGGAGCATGGTCACGCCATGCTGCGCAACTTCTTGAACATGGGGAGCGCCGTATGACGATCGTGGACCTTCGCAGTGACACCGTGACCCGGCCGACTGCCGCCATGCGCGAGGCCATCGCCCGCGCCGAGGTGGGCGACGATGTGTTTGGTGACGACCCCACCGTGCTGGCGCTGCAAGCGCGGGTGGCTGCGCTGACGGGCAAAGAGGCGGCGCTGTTCATGGCCTCGGGCACTCAGAGCAATCTGTGCGGCATGCTGGCCCATTGCCAGCGTGGCGATGAATACATCGTGGGCCAGCTGGCCCATACCTACCGTTATGAAGGCGGCGGCGCGGCGGTGCTGGGCAGCATACAGCCCCAGCCTTTGGTGCAAGACGCGCAAGGGCGCATGGCGCTGGCGGACATTGCCGCTGCCATCAAGCCCGATGACCCGCACTTTGCCCGCACCCGCCTGCTGTGCCTGGAGAACACCTGGAACGGCCAGGTCATGAGCCACGACTATTTGGGGCAGGCCACGGCCCTGGCGCGCCAGCATGGCTTGGCCTGCCACTTGGATGGCGCGCGCGTGTTCAATGCGGCGGTGGCCGACGCGGGGCCTGGCGGCGATGTGCCCGCTGCGCTGCGTCGCATCACGGACTACTTCGACAGCGTCTCGGTCTGTTTCAGCAAGGGCCTGGGCGCGCCGGTGGGCTCCATGCTGTGCGGCTCGCGCGAGCTGATCTCCCGCGCGCACCGGGTGCGCAAGATGGTGGGCGGCGGCATGCGACAAGTGGGCCTGCTGGCGGCGGCGGTGGACCATGCGCTGGACCAGCACGTGGAGCGCCTGCGCGACGACCACCGCCGAGCGGCGCTGTTGGCCGATGGCCTGCAAGGCCTGCCCGGCCTGACCGTGCGCTCGGCTGCCACCAACATCGTGTTTGTCGATGTGGCTGGTGGCCTTGGGGGCGAGTTGCTGGCCCTTCTCAAGGCGCGCGGCATTTGGGCCACCGGCCTGATCGGCCTGCGCTTTGTGACCCACCTGGATGTGGACGACGAGGGCATTGCGCGCACCCTGGCCGCGGTGTGTGAGTTCTGCGCACAAGGCGCTGCGAAAGCCACCGCGCCCGCTGTGGCTGCAGGCCCCTACTGAATCTGATTTTTTGGAGCGATCATGCCCATCACCAACACCGAAGCCCTGACCCGCCTGATTGACCACCGCGAGATCTTCCATGACGAGATGCTGGCGCTGATGCGTCGCATCATGAGTGGCGAGATGTCGCCGGTGATGATTGCGGCCCTGTCCCTGGGCTTGCGCGTTAAGAAAGAGAGCATTGGCGAGATTGCCGCAGCGGCCCAGGTGATGCGCGAGTTTGCGACGCCTGTGCCCGTGGCCAACCGCGAGCACTTGGTGGACATCGTGGGCACAGGCGGCGACAGCTCCCACACCTTCAACATCTCCACGGCCTCGACCTTTGTGGCGGCGGCGGCCGGCGCGCGCGTGGCCAAGCATGGCGGGCGCAGCGTGTCGTCCACCTCGGGCAGTGCCGATGTGATGGAGGCCCTGGGCGCCTACATCAACCTCAGCCCCAGCCAAGTGGCTGATTGCCTGGAAGAGTGCGGCATCGCCTTCATGTTTGCGCCCAATCACCATGCGTCGATGAAGCATGCGGCGCCGGTGCGCAAGGAGCTGGGTGTGCGGACCATCTTCAACATCCTGGGCCCCTTGACCAACCCAGCCGGCGCGCCCAACCAGTTGATGGGCGTGTTCCACCCCGACTTGGTGGGTATCCAAGTGCGGGTGCTGCAGCGCTTGGGCTCAGAGCATGTGATGGTCGTCTACGGCATGAACGGCATGGACGAAATTTCGCTGTCGGGCGAGACCTTGGTGGGCGAGCTCAAAGACGGCTCAGTCAAGGAGTACATGGTGCATCCCAGCGACTTCGGGCTGCCGGTTTATGACTCGCGCGTGCTGCGCGTGGCCAATCAGCAGGAGTCGGTGCAATGCATTCAGCGTGTGATGGCCAATGAAGACGGCCCGGTGCGGGATGTGGTGCTGCTGAATGCTGGCGCGGCCTTGTATTGCGCGGGCGTGGCGGCGTCGGTGACTGATGGGGTCAAGCTGGCCCGCGAAGCCGTGGCTTCGGGGGCGGCGCTGTCCAAGCTCTCGCAGTTTGTCGCCATCACCAACCGGCATCGCCCGGCGGTTTGAGGAGTTCTGGCATGAGTGGAACCCCAGACATCCTGCGCCGCATCGTCGAGGTCAAGCACCAAGAGATGGTGGCGGCCAAGGCCAGACGCTCGCTGGCCAGCGTGCGGTCTGAGGCCGAGTCGCGCCACGATGTGCGCGGCTTTGAGCGCGCCTTGCGCGCCAAGGTGGCACAAGGCCAGGCGGCCGTGATTGCTGAGATCAAAAAGGCCAGCCCCTCCAAGGGCGTGCTGCGCGAGGACTTCCGCCCGGCGGACATCGCCCGCAGCTATGAGCAGCACGGGGCGGCCTGCCTGAGCGTGCTAACCGACGAGCAGTTTTTCCAAGGGCATGCCGATTTCTTGCAGCAGGCCCGTGAGGCCTGTGCCTTGCCCGTGCTGCGCAAAGACTTCATGGTGGATGACTACCAAGTCTTTGAAGCCCGGGCTTGGGGCGCGGACTGCATTTTGCTGATCGCGGCCTGCCTGGATGATGCGCAGATGGCAGACCTCGAAGCGACGGCTCAGGCGCTGGGCCTGGATGTCTTGGTCGAGGTGCATGACGCGCGTGAGCTGGAGCGTGCCCTGCGCTTGAAAACACGCCTGGTCGGCATCAATAACCGAGACTTGCGCAGTTTTGAGGTGTCGCTGCAGACCACCCTGGGCATGCTCAAAGAGGTGCCTGGCGACCGCCTGTTGGTGACGGAGTCCGGCATCCTGAGCCGTGCTGATGTGGCGTTGATGCGGGCGGCTGCGGTGCACAGCTTCTTGGTCGGCGAGGCCTTTATGCGAGCGCCCGAGCCCGGCGAGGCCCTGGCGGCCTTGTTTGCCTGAGGCTGGGATGGCGCAAGGCGACTTGTTTGGCGCGCCGCCCTCGGCCGCAGCCTCGACGCAAGGCTTGAATGCCCCCTTGGTGGCCTTGATGGAGGCGGTGCCGACGGACTGGCAGCCGGTGCTGCAAAACTGGGCGGCTTCTTCGGCGGGCCAGGGCTTGCTCAGCTTTGTGGCGCAACGCCAGGCGCAAGGTGCGCTGATCTACCCAGTCACCCCCTTCAAGGCCTTGCAACTCACGCCGCTGGCCTCGGTGCGGGTGGTGATCCTGGGCCAAGACCCGTATCACGGACCGGGCCAGGCCGAAGGTCTGGCCTTCTCGGTGCCGGTGGGCCAGAAGATCCCACCCAGCTTGCGCAACATCCATAAAGAGTTGCAGCGCGACCTGGGGCTGCCCGCGCCCGCGCATGGGCATTTGGCGGGTTGGGCGCAGCAAGGGGTTTTGCTGCTCAATACCTGCTTGACGGTCGAAGACGGCCAGCCGGCCAGCCATGCCAAGCGCGGCTGGGAGGCTTTGACCGATGGCTTGATTGCCGCAGTGGCGGGCCTGGATCGCTCCGTGGTGTTCATGCTGTGGGGCGCGCATGCCCAATCGAAAGCGCCGCTGATCGAGGCCAAAGCGCCGGGGCGACACGTGTTGCTGCAAGCCAATCACCCGTCGCCGCTGTCGGCCCAGCGCCCGCCGGTGCCCTTTCTGGGCTGCGGGCACTTTTCTGCCTGCAGGCGAGCGGGCGTGGCGGTGGACTGGCGGCAAGCATTGCCCCTTTGAGGGCCGGTTTGCAAAACCTGAAAAAACAGTGCTATACTCTCAGGCTCGCTGCGGAGGGGTGGCCGAGTGGTTAAAGGCAGCAGACTGTAAATCTGCCCGCATAGCGTACGCTGGTTCGAATCCAGCCTCCTCCACCACAGCGAACGACTGGCGAAGCCGGTCAATGAATTTGGTCAGAATGCCTGTTGCTGAGGCTGTGTTAGCAGCCACTAGGCGGGAGTAGTTCAATGGTAGAACCTTAGCCTTCCAAGCTAATGACACGGGTTCGATTCCCGTTTCCCGCTCCAGTGAAGGCCAAGGTTTGCAGAGTTGGTTGAGTGTTAGGTCGGCACAGGCCTGAATGCAGAGTTTCATTGCGAAAGTCGGTTTTCAGCCCTGTGTCGATGCCCATGTGGCTCAGTGGTAGAGCACTCCCTTGGTAAGGGAGAGGTCGCGCGTTCGATCCGCGCCATGGGCACCATCCTCTTTGAAGTTTGTCTGACGTTTTTGAACTGACTTGGCCCTCGCGGGCACATGATTAGGAGCGCAAGATGGCAAAAGGTAAATTCGAGCGGACCAAGCCGCACGTGAACGTGGGCACCATTGGTCACGTGGACCATGGCAAGACGACGCTGACTGCAGCGATCACCACGATCTTGTCGGCCAAGTTTGGTGGCGAGGCCAAGGCCTACGACCAGATTGACGCAGCGCCTGAAGAAAAGGCACGCGGCATCACCATCAACACCGCTCACGTGGAGTACGAGACCGCCAACCGCCACTACGCGCACGTTGACTGCCCCGGCCACGCTGACTATGTGAAGAACATGATCACCGGTGCCGCCCAGATGGACGGCGCGATCCTCGTGTGCTCGGCCGCTGATG
>NZ_JBIKNQ010000017.1:0-76075 GCF_044358605.1 Ideonella sp. | reverse complement strand
ACAACCATCGAATTCCTCAACGCGCCCTCAACCACCAGACCCCCATCGAGGCCCTGAAAAAATGGCACGCCTCACACCCCAAGCTCTTCACAAAACGTGTGAATGATCTCCCGGGGCTTGACACCTACAGTCCCCAGATTTGGCCCGACTGGGCTTCGGGTCATGGATACATCGGCACCAAGATCTACACCGCCAACGAAACTGGGATTGGCTGCTTCGACTTTGCGACGAATGCGTCTTGTGGGTCTTACCAGGGTTCGGCCCCCATGGCGGTCTACAACACCCGGACGGACCCCACACGCCCGGGTTGCATCATGGCGCTGGGCGACGTATCCGTGGCCACCATCATCGACGGCAACACCTGGAAGCCCTGCTCGAGCGGCGTGACGGGTGTGCTGCCCGACTTAGAGGTGAACCCCCAGGACTACTATGCCTGTGATGTCAGTCGCTCACGAGTGACTGGCTGGCGCGAGGTTCGCATCAGCAACAGCATTGCATGGGGTGGCGCCAACGGTTTGCGCTCCGTCGCGCTCACCCTCAAAGATGGGCAAGGCCGTGTGCTGCCGGACGTCTACAAGCCCACCCGAAGCTTCGCGGAGGGGAGCTACAACCTCAGCATCGCCGACATCCCCTACAGCCTGTATCCCAAGCTGACCATTGGCCTGAAGATGGAAAGCACGGGGGCCTTTCCCAAGGTGGCCTTTGGTGCGGATGTGACCTGGGATGGCGACCCACAGCAGGTGTGCGTCAGCACCAAGATTTCTTCGCAGCCTAACTGCCAGCTCAACAGTGCCTTGGTGGTGGAGACCAAGGTCATCGGCCAGCCGACGAGCACGCCTGCGGAAACCTTGTCGGTCGCCACGGTGCTCTCCCCCGGCGGCCTCTCCAGCGGCTACTCGGCGGTGGCCACGCCCACATCGCCACGCGCGGTCTTGAGCGACTTGGGCGCACGCGACCCCAAGACCTATGTGGTGCAAGGCCGCTGGGCGCTGCAGCACTTCAGCGGTGACCTCTGGGCCTTCGGTTTAGGGCCCAATGGCCAGATCGACGGCAGCAGCTACCTCTCGGCACAAGCCGCCACGGCGGTGCCTTCAGCACGCCCCATGTTCGCGGCCACACCGGGCGCTGGCGTGCAGCCCGTCAAGAACCTGGACTGGACCCTGCTGAGCGATGGGCAGCGGCAAGCCCTGAACCTCGACCTGGGCGGCGTGGCCGACACCAAGGGCAGTGCGCGGCTGGACTACCTGCGCGGCAGCGATGGCGGCTTCCGCGCCCGCAGCGGCAAGAGCCTGGGGCCGGTCATCAGCTCCAGCCCCGCCATGCTGCTGCCTGCTGCCACTCTGGGTTTGGACGAGCGCAGCCACCCCGGCTACACCGCTTACCGAGCCACGGTGACGCGGCCCCACCCCATCGCCCTGCTCGGCGGCAACGACGGCGCCCTGCATGCCTATGAAGTGCGCCCCGGCAGCCTGAAGGAAGCTTGGTCCTTTGTGCCCGACGCGATGCTGCGCCGCGCGGCCAACTATGCCGATGCCAGCCTTGCAGGCATTCGCGCCAACCCCTACTTTGTGGACAACATCCCCATGGTGGGCCATGCCAACACCACGGGCCAGGCCGATGGCTGGCGCGCGGTGGCGGTGGTCACCTACGGCCGAGGCGCGCGCGCCATCACCGCTCTCGATGTGACCCGCAGCGACCTGAGCCAAGGCGACGGCGTGCTCTTTGAGTACAGCAACACCAGCGACCCTGAGCTCAAAGACCTGGGCTACATCATCAGCCAGCCGGTGAGCAACAACGCCATGGTCTCGCAGCAGATCGTGCAACTCGGCAAAGACAGCGAGCGCCGAGCCGCCGTGCTGGTGGGCAACGGCATCAACAGCAACGACGGCGAAGGTGGCGCCGCCGCCAGCGGCACTGGCAAGGCTGTGCTCTATGCCTTCTACCTGGACCGTGGCGAGCGGCGTTGGCAGCGCTGGGCCGTGGACGAGCTGTGGGCTGGGGCCGACAGCGATCCTGGGCTGAAGACCAACAACGGCCTGAGCACACCGACCCCGGTGGACGTGGATGGTGACGGGCGCATAGACCTGGCCTATGCAGGCGACCTGCAAGGCAATCTGTGGCGCTTTGACATCCGCAACCCTGGTGCGGCCAGCGTGACACGGCTGTTCAAGACCGAGGCCCAGCAGCCCATCACTCAGGCGCCCTTTGTGAGCGTGAACACCCAGGCCACGGGCTGTGGCTCTACCGAGGCCAACGCGGCCACCAGTGCCAAGCGCTGCTGGCAAGTGGTGTTCTCCACGGGTGCAGCCATCTCGCCGCTGATCGGCTCACCCAATGTGGCCACACAGTCCCTCTACGGCGTGCTGGACAAAGGCCGAGGCGCGTCCTTGGTGCGTGGCCAACTGACGGCCATTCCCTTTGAAGTGAACACCCTCCTCAATGGCGTGGAATACCGCGCGCTCAAGCCCACCACCGTCAACTACAAAGGGGGCGCGCTGGGCTGGACCATCGACCTGCAAGCCTTTGAGCACGGCGTGGGTGCACCGCGCCAACAGCCCACGGGCTTGGTGATGTTCTCGTCCATCCGGCCGACCACGCCAGACAGAGCCATTAACGTCTGCATTGGCCCGCGCTCCTGGCTCAATGAAGTAGACCCGATCAATGGCTACAGCGCCCTGGTGCCGTTTGACACCAACGGCGACGGCAACATCGACGGGCAAGACCGCATCAACCCCGACAGCAACTCGCCGCTGAGCCCAGCGGGCATGGCGGTCAGCGGGGCGCAGTTTGGGCCACCGGCATTGCTGCTGGCGGCGTCGACCCAAGCGCAGCAGATGTCGCTGCTGCTGCCCAGCCTGGGGCAAGACACGGGGCAGGTGAACTCCTGGTCGGGCGGTGTCCCGCCTGGGGGCAGCGCCACACCGGGCCAGAACAGCACGGCGCTGACCCATGCCAACAAGACCAAGCTCGGGCGCATGAGCTGGCGTGAGGTGTATTGAGCAGACCTGGGCCGAGCAGGGGAGCACCCACTGCAGGCCCCGGTGTTTGGAGAGCATTGAGAGCTTTGAGGCACAAAGATCGCTACGGATGCACTGCGGTCGCGATAAATTTCTCGGTAGACAAATTTCAGCCGTATTTCAATAGGGTTCCATCCGGCTGACTCTCCTCTGTAATAGAAACACAAAGACTATGATATATATATATTTCCATAAAGGATATTTAAATATACTTGGCGAATCGATGCAAACTCTCTTGACGCCTGAATCTCTGCCCATAGAATCAACTTGTTACTGATGTAACTTGATAGGGTTTAACCGTTGGGTGGGTCGCTCTAGAAGTGGCCCAAGAACAAGAGATGGCAGCACAGGGAAGAGAAGCTGTTCACCAGCCGTCCCGGTCTCTGCCCAGTGAGCGTAGAGAGGGCGGCGGTGGACACCAATGACATCGGGCTGATCGATGCCGATTCGCCGTGGAAGTATTGTGATTCAGAGCTTGAGAAGGCGAAGTATCAACGCCGAATTGCGCTCTTCCTGATACCACTGCTGCGCAGAAACTCCATCAGCTCAGTGTTGGAGGTGGGTGCCAATAGTGGCCAGGGTACCTTGATGCTGCAGCAATTGGGTTTGGATGCCCATGCTGTAGACCCTCACTTCAGGTCTGATGTCTCGGAACTTCACCCTTGTCTGAAGCGCGCTTCTGGCCTGTACCTGCCTTATGGCAACCGTCGGTTTGAGCTGAGTTTTTCGTTTGACGTGATTGAGCATGTCGGCACCGTCGGACCGGCCTTGACCCTCTCGGACAACCACTGGCGGCTACGGCGGCAGTTTGTGGACGAACTGTGCAGGGTCAGTTGCGAGATGGTGGTGATCACGACGGCGAACAAGCGCTTTCCATTTGACGAGCACGGCACGGGTCTGCTGGGAAGCTTTCGGCCGCACAGCACGCGCGAGCAGGCGACGCTGTCCGCAGACGAATTGGTGCGCCTGTTTCGGCGCAATGGATTTGAGTTGGAGCGGCATCTCGACCCCACGGGCTTCTTCGAGATGGACCGACTGCGCCGCAGTCTCGGTGAGCCCGCTGCGAACCTGGCGGAATGGTGGCTGAGGCTGTCAAGCAACCGGTTATTGGGGGGCTCGATGCTCAATCCGCACTTGTTCTTGAGCTTCCGGCGACGCTGAGGGCCGGCAGGGTCGGCAGGCGCAGGTGAAAGCGTGCGCCATGAGGCTGGGCATCGCTCACACTGACTTGGCCGTGGTGGGTGCGCGCAATGGCCGCCACGATGGACAGGCCCAAACCATGACCCGGTTTTCGTTGGGCATTGGTGTAGCGCTGGAACAGATGCGGTCTCAGTGAGTCTGGAATGCCCGGGCCTTGGTCGGCAATGATCAGCTCGATCTCGCCAAGATGCTTAACGACTTCTAAAGAGACTGAGCCATCTTGAGCATCGGTGTGGCGGATGGCGTTGTCGATCAGGTTTTGCAGCGCAATGCGCAGCAGGACGGGGTCGCCCGACACACTCAAGCCCTGTGTGTGGTTGAGCCCGTGGGTCTGAATGGGCAAGATGGTGTCGTGCAAGACTTCGTTCACCCATTCGGTCACCGATACGGCATGGAACTCGGGGTGGATGGCCAGCTCATCAATGCGCTCGGCGGTGATCAATTTGTTGGCAAGAAACTGCAATCGATCAGCCGCGATGCCCATATTGCGCAAGCGATCCGCCAAATTGGATTGCTGAGCGCCTGGGCGCAAGCGCAGCTCGTCGAGAAGTCGACGTATGCGTCGCGCTGGCGGCTGGAACTCCTGAGCAGCGACCAACAACAAGTCGCGCTGCGCGCGCTCTTCGCGGCGTAAGTCTTCATGCAAGGTTTGCAGGGCGGAGGTGCCTGCCAGCACCTTTTCTTGCAAGGATGAACGCTCTGCCAGCAGTTGGCCCTGCAGGTGCTGGCGCCGTAGGTGTGCTCGCCCGTGGGTCTGGGCGAGGCCCCGCACTAAGTCAAAAAGAATCACGCAGTAGCAGGCGAACAAGGTGTACTGCCACGCCGTCATGTTGAAAGCGCCGAAGCTCCAGTAGCCCCACTTGCCGCCGTATTGATAGAGAAACGCGGCGCCCAGCAGCCAACCCCACACCCCTTGAGCGCGGGCTTTGGGGTGACCCCTTAACGTCTGCAATAAGAGGCCTAAACCCAAGCCAGCCATGGTGGGAGGCAGCGCGACGGCCAGCCCCAAAAACAGCGACCACCCCATGGCATCCATGACCAAGGCCACCGGAATCACCAACCATGACATGGCCAACGTGACGCTGTGCAGCCGCGGGTAGTCTTCGGCCAAAGACAGATAGCGGCCCATGAACATGACCACCGACACCAGCATCAGTCCGCCAGACGCCGTCAGCAGCCAGCTATAGGCTTGCAGCGAGAAGTCCAGCAGCAAGATGGACAGCATGCCGTTAAAGCTCAGCACGAACAGCAAGCCTGCGCCGGTTTGCGCCAACCACACTGCAACCCTGCCGTTGCGCGAGCGCAGAAATGCCAAGCTCGCGGCGACCAGACAGGCGCACATCAAGCCAAACAAAATGCCAAAGCCCAGACCCTGCAAGCGCAAGCTTTCTAGCTGGTACTCGGGAGATGTCACTTGCACATAGACCGCCATGGAGGCAGAGGACTTCACTTTGAGCAATACGATGGTGGGGCCGGGCCTCTCGGGCTTGATGACGAAGCTGTGCTCTAGCGTGGCGCCGCTGCGTGATTGCCGCGGCACGCCAATGCCGGATCGCCCCACAAACACCGGATGCCCCGTGGCGTCCAAGGTGTAGGCCTCGATGCTGTCGAGAATGGCGGGGCCGACAGACACCACCGACGCTGTCCCCGGAGGCGAGGAGGAAAACCGCACGGCCAGCCACATGGCGTGACGCTGATAGCCGCGCCCAAACCCGCTGTCCTCGCGCTCGAACTCACCCGCAAGATAGCTTTTGAGCGCCTGATCAGGCGAATGAATCTCCACCGACTTGGCGCTGGCAGAAACGGTGAAGTCGTGCTGCGGCATCCAGACGCCGCACCCGGTCAACAGCAGACAGCTGCACAGCAGGCCCCACAACGCCCGTCGCAGCGTGCGGCTCATGCAGCAACCCCAGCTTCAATCGGCGGTAGCGCCATGATGATGTTCAGCCCACCGGCATCCGGCACCTCCGCGCGAGTACGGCCTCCCAGCTTGACGCCGACGGCACTGACCATGCTCCAGCCCAGGTCCTCCGTCAGGCGCAGTGGCTCAATGGGGATCAGAGCATCGTGAAGCGCTTTCTCCTCAGCGGGGCTCAGTCGGGGGCCATCGTCGGTGACGCAGACCTGAATGCCCAGCGTGCAGCGGCTCAAGGAGAGGATCACCGCATTGGGCTGCCGGCTGCTGCGAGCTAAGGCATGGTTGATGACGATGGTGAAGGCGCCCCGCAGCAAACGGGTGTCCGCGCGGATGACGCAAGGTGCATCGTCATCGGGCAAGCCCAACCCCAGCGTCATGTCTTCGCTGTAGTCTCCCGCCATCTCTAGCAGCCACTCACGCAAGTCCACGGAATGCAGTTGAGGAGACTGCACCCACTGCCGCCACTGGTCGAGCAAGATGACTCGGTTGGTCAACTCGACCAACTGCTCGGAGGTCTTGCGCAGCTCGGCCAGAGGCGCAACCGTATCGGCGGCGGGCGGAGTGGTCTCGTAGCGCAGCGAGTCCAGGGAGGCTTTGATCATGGCTGCGGGTGTACGGAACTCGTGCGAGGCCATCGACAGCAAACGGCGATGCGCTTGCTCAGCATCCATTAAGTCTGCGTTAGCTTTCTCTAGCTCGCTGGCGCGCTGCTGCACCTTTTGCCTTAAGGCATCGCGTTCTAGCTGCAGGTCGCGCTTCAGCGTGGCTTGCTCATAGAGTTGTGCTTGCCGCTCGCGCGTAATCTCCGACACGATGTTGAGCAGCAGGCCTGCGATGCTGACCCCGGCCACCACTTGCCAGCCGTACATGCTCAGTGCATCTAAGGGCACCAAGCCTGTCTCGCCCGCGTACTGGTAACCCACGGACAGCGTGTGAAAGATGAAGAGGCCGCCATAGCGCAGCGCATAACGCTGACCATGCTGCACGCCGTGCCACACAATCCACGGCGCCACCAAGAACAGCGGAATGGTCCATAACGCAGCACCCAAGATGATGGAGCCGCCCATGCTCAGCGAGACCAAGCCCGCCCCCGCGGCCAAGGCACCCCAGCGCACCAGCCATGCTGCGGCGCGGCTGTTCTGTTGATCGTCGGGCAAGAAGGCGCGCAGCACACTGGCAATGCTGATGCCCGCCAGCCACGTGGCGGCCAGCAAGGTGGCGTGCACCACGCCAGGGTGATGCCAGTCCAGACTGGCTGCCAGCACGCCATTCCAGGCCAGGGCATACAGCGTGAATCCGGCAATCAAGGTGGCCCACACATAGAGCTGATCATCCTTCAGCACCGCCGCGGCCCAGAGTGCGCCTAAGTAGACGGCGGCGCAGAAAGTGACCATGGTCCAGAGCAAGAGGTTCTCGCGGAAAAAACGTGTCGTGTGGTCGCCTTGCGACTCGATGTGAATCGTCACCGCATGATTGCTGGTGGCGTGCACTTGAATAAGCCACATGCCGTGAGAGGGTCCGCCGTCGGCCAGGCGAAATGCCGCTTGACGGTCCCGCATATGGCGGGCCGCAGGGGGCACATAGAGGCCGCCTTCACCGACCTTGTCTATACGTGTATCACCAGGGTGAACGCGATACAGCGTGATTCTGTCCAGCAGTGGCATGCCGACGGTCAGGCGCGGGTCGCTACCCCAGCGATGGTTGGGCGGAATCTCCAACACCCACCAGCAGTCATCGCCCGTCTGGGGGCGACCCGCGCCATTGACGCGGGTGATATCAAACTCACCCCGGCGATACGATGCCAATGCCTGTTCGGGTGAGTGATACACCTCACCCGGTTCGGAATACCAGAGCCCAAAGCCCTGCACTGGTGCCTGCCGTGGCAGCAGGAACAGGGCAGCCAAGCAGAGCAAGAACAAGACCGGCGAAATTCGCAGCCAACTCTTGCTCCAACCTTGAATTTTCAGTGGCGAAAGTGCAGCGCTCAATGGGGTTCCAAAGCGATAATTCGAGGGTCCGAACAACCAGTGGCGTGCCTCTCGTGAACCAACCAACTACAGCGGCCCATGTGTACATTGTCGAAGACGAAGAAGTGCTTCGCAATGAGTTGTGCTTCGTACTGTCGCGAAGCGGGTTCAGTGTCGAGGGCGTGGCCACGGCTACAGAGCTTTATCGGCGCTTGGCGGTCAAAAATGCAGCCGTCATCGTGCTTGACATTGGCCTCGACGGTGAAGATGGTCTGTCCATCTGCAAGTACCTGCGAGGCCATGACCCGAGCTTGGGCATCGTCTTCTTGACGGCGCGTGGCTTGCGTGATGATCGCATCACGGGTTTGGTCGCTGGAGCGGATGCCTATTTGGTCAAGCCCGTCGAGATCCAGGAAATTGTGCTCGTCATTGAGCGATTGATGGCCCGACGCGATTACATGGGTCGTCCCGCTCCGGAAGCCATCGGCGCTGACGCAGCGCCGGCCAACCCGCCTACGGCGGTGGCGCCCGCTGCCGCAGGGCCAGCAGTCGCCGCCCAGCCGCAAGCCTCATCGGTGGCTGACGCTTCCAGCTGGCACTTGGATGTCGCTTTTGGTCAGCTGCGGGCGCCCAATGGCCATATCTGTTCGCTGTCAGATGTCGAGCGCAAACTGATCTTCTGCCTCATGTCGCAAATGGGTCAGCCAGTTTCTTCTGAGCAATTGGCACAGAAACTCAGTATTCCGATCGAGTCCTATCAGCGCCATCGGGTTGAGGTGATTATCAGCCGCCTCAGAAAGAGCGTTGAGCAAGCGGTAGGCCTCAAGCTGCCACTGTTCTCGGTGCGCGGCGTCGGCTACTTTGTACGAGACATCTTCTCGGGCTAAAGCCAGGTCAACCCCTTCAATGACGAGGCATTGAGGGGGCTCTCGGCCGTCTGGATGCTGTCCGTGAATCGAGGGGCTGGGTGCTGAGATACTCTTATATAAAATCTCAAGCTAAATATATAGAAATAATCTCTTGATGTTGAGATTTGATCTCTTTTGTGTTCTGTGAGGTATTTCATGTTCCCCCTGGGAAGGGCCGGATCGTGATTTTGTAGGGCTGTTATCACCCGGGGTGTTCTATATATTCGGCCTCCTTGCTTGGAGCCGTACATGATGAACACCTCACCCCTCGGGACGCCCCGTGCAGTGACTGCCGCCGCCCCACCACGCCCGTGGCGCCGTGCCGCCCTGGCCGCCATGGTGTTCTCAGCGATGGGCCTGGCTCTGTGGGCCACTGTGGCTGCGGTGGCGCCGCAAGGAACTCCAGCCCCAGAAGCGGTGGCGCTCGCAAGCACCCCGTCGTCGGCTTTTGCTAGCCCGCTCGGGGGATTGCGCTTGGTGCGGCAGGACGGTGCCCCGCTCCTGCCTGACAGCTTGCGCGGCAAAACCGTGCTCCTGAACTTCGCGTTCACGGCCTGCTCCACCACCTGCCCCGGGACGACCCAGCAGTTGCGACAAGTGCAGCAGGCGGTGGCCGCGCACAGCGCGCATATCGAGTTTGTGACGGTCAGCGTGGACCCTTTGTCCGACACGCCGGCCGCCCTGCAGCACTACGCGCAAGCCCAAGGCGTTGACTTCAAACACTGGCAGTGGTTGACCGGCGAGCCTGCGCAGGTTCAGCGCTTGATCCAGCACTTTGGTGCGTTGCCAGGTGACAGCCGCAAGCCCGAGGACCATCTGACCTCTCTGTTCCTGATTGACGGCTTTGGCCGTGTGATCGTCCGCCTCTCTGGTGCGCCGGTGAACCTAGAGCGCACGCAACGCGAGCTGCTGGACGTGGACCGCAGCATCAGCGCCCGCGCCCGCCTGGCCCAAGCCTGAGCAGACTCCCCACCACGGCGCGCTGCACGACCCCTCTGATTGAGACAAACCATGAACAAACCCCTGACCTTGCCTTTGACGGCGCTGGCTTTGGCCCTCTCGCTGACCGCCTGTGGTGGCGGTGGCGGCAGTGAGGCCGAACCCCTGGCGAGCCAGCGCGCCCAAGCCGCAGCCGTCGGCGTGGCCAACGAGACCTGGTATCAGGTGACGCCGCCACCCGACCCGCTGCTCAGCGGCGTCACGCCCGCCGCCACTGCGCACAGCGAAGGCATGTGGCTGCCCACCATGGACTGGCCCATCAACGCCATCCACATGGTGTTGCTGCCCAGCGGCAAGCTCCTGAGCTATGGCACACGCCCCTATGAAAACGATGGTGGTTTGGGCAACCAAGATGGTGGCGCCAATGTGCTGTGGGACCCGTCGGAGGGTGATGGCAAGGTCTTTAACGTCACGCGCTTTTCCACCTCCTCATACAACCAGCTGAATAGCTTCTGCAGCTCCGCCACCATCTTGGCTGACGGCAAAGTCTTGACCGCTGGGGGCTCGGGCGGCTTTGTGGGTGGGCGTACCTCCAGCACCTTCATGTCGGGCCTGTACTCGCCCGAGACCAACCGCACCGAGCGCCAAACCGGCTTCGATACGGCGGATGCGCGCTGGTACTCCACCATGCTCACGCTGGCCGATGGCCGACCGATCCTGCTGGGCGGCATGGTGCCCTACTCGGAGGGCTCATGGGCCTCGCAAAATGCTAACAATCTTGCGGCACTGACACCGGAGATCTTCACCAGTGGCAAGGGCTGGTCCTTCCTGACGGGCGCCTACAGCACCGAGGCCTTCGGCATGTACCGCACCCGCAATGAGTTCCCGCATGCCTGGGTGGCACCCAATGGCGAAGTGTTTGGGATCTCTTCTGACGTGATGTGGGCGCTGAACCCGGCGGGCAGTGGCTCCATTCGCACGGTCGGCATCTTCAAGGGCGGCGCCGTGGTGGGCAATGGTGGTGCAGGCGGCACGCGCAGCCTGCCGAATGTGGGCTCGTCCACGACCAGTGCCGTCATGTTCGCGCCGGGCAAGGCCCTGCAAATGGGCGGCAATGGCTACTGGGTGGCCGATGGCAGCCATCTGTGGGCCAGCAGTGCCGCCACGGTGATCGACTTCAACAACCCCAGCGCACCCGTGCTGACCGAAACCGGCGAGATGAAGCGTTCACGGCGCTTCTTCAACGCCACGGTGCTGCCAGATGGCAAGGTCTTTGCCAATGGCGGCAGCTCCTATGGCAACAACGACGGCGCCTATGCGCGCTTGAACGGTGAGATCTGGGACCCGGCCACTGGCCAGTGGACGCTGATGGCGGCGCAAACCAAGGCCCGGGTTTATCACAACAGCTCGGCCCTGCTGCCCAACGGCACGGTCATCAGCGGCGGCGGCGGCAACCCCGGCCCGGTGTTCAACAAGAACGCCGAGATCTTCTTGCCCCCCTACTTATTCAAGCAAAGTGGCGCCACCTCCGTGTGGGCCGCTCGCCCCAGCATCACTGGCACCACGGCCTTCAAGGTGGCGCATGGCGCCAGCTTCAGCCTGGAGATGGCCACCACTGCCAAGATCAAGTCGATCAGCATGTTGGGCTTGACGGTGACCACCCACGGCTTCAACGCCGGCCAGCGCCGCATTCCATTGACCTTCACCCAAACAGGTGGGCGCTTGGATGCCGTGGCGCCCAATGCCAACTTGACGCCACCGGGCTACTACATGGTCTCGGCGGTTGATGAGATGGGCGTGCCTTCCAAGGCCTTCATCATGGCCGTGGGGGCGAACGTGTCGCCGCCACCGGCTCGCATGGAGCCCTTGGCGCCGGTGACCGTGGTCGGCCAGATCCCAACCCCCGCCACCAGCGTCGGTGTGGCCACGCCCTTCAGTGCCACGCTGACCGTGGCCGACGCTCAAGTGAGCTGGGACTTTGGTGATGGCACCCCCCCCACCGCCTTCGGCCCCAACCAGCCGCTGCAGCACACCTTCAGCCAGCCCGGCGTTTACACCGTGGTGGTCTCGATGAAGAACCGCGTCGGGCTGATCTCGACCTACTCTTTCATGCAGATGGTCAAAGGCCCCATCGTGGACTATGTGGGCAGAGCCTCCTCGGCCATGGTGCTGGAGCGCCGCAGCACGGGCGGTGACCGCCTCTGGGTGGTGAGCCCCGACCACAACAAGGTCTCGGCCTTCACCACCACCACCGGCGCCAAGGTGGACATCACCGTTGGTGAAGAGCCGCGTGCCGTGGCGGTGAGCTTTAACGGCACCATTGGCGTGGTCAACAAGCGCTCGGCCACGGTCACGCTGATCGACCCCAGGACCTTGCGCATCCTGCGCACCGTGAGCTTGCCGCGCGGCAGCCAGCCGCATGGCTTGGTCTTCAGCCCCGATGGCGCCACCGGCTATGTGGCCCTGGAAGGCTTGGGCCAAGTCGCACGCTTTGCCACCGCCAATGCGGCGGTGGGTCTGCCCATCACCGTCGGCGGCACGCCGCGCCACTTGGCCATCAAGGGTGACGGTCTTTACTTGGCGGTCTCTAAATTTGTGACGCCCTTGCAGGCGGGCGAGGCTACAGCCAGCGTGGACGTGAGCCAAGGCGGTGCCGAAGTGGTGGCCGTGGATCTGATCAACAACAGCATCCTAAAGACCATTGTGCTGAAGCACAGCACGGTGCTGGACACGGCGGTCTCCGGCCGTGGTGTGCCCAACTACCTGGGCCCCATGGTCTTGTCGCCGGATGAGAGCGTGGCCTGGATTCCGTCCAAGCAGGACAACATCGCCCGCGGCCGTCTGCGCGATGGCAATGACCTGGACTTCCAGAACACCGTGCGGGCCGTGACCTCGCGGGTGGACCTGGCGACTTTGGAAGAAATTCCACAGGGCCGCATTGACCACGACAACGCCAGCGTGGCCTCGGCGGCCGCCTTCAGTGCCACCGGCTTGCTGGGCTTTGTGACGCTGGAGACCAGCCGCGAGCTGGCCGTGCTCAATGCCAAGACGGGTGAACAACTGTTCCGCGTGGATGTGGGCCTGGCCCCGCAAGCCGTGGTGCCGGCGCGGGATGGCCGCAGCGTCTACGTGTTCAACTTCATGGGCCGCAGCGTGACGGTGGTCGATCTCTCGCCGCTGCTGGACTTCGGCCAGCGACGCGCCACCGTGAAGGCCACTTGGGCGGCCGTGCCCAGCACCTCGCTGACGGGGGATGTCGAGCTGGGCAAGCGCCTCTTCTACGATGCCAAAGACGCGCGCTTGGCCCGCGACAGCTATATGAGCTGCGCCGCCTGCCATAACGACGGCGGCAGCGATGGCCGCACCTGGGACCTGAGCCACGCCGGCGAAGGCCTGCGCAACACCCCCACCCTGCGGGGCCGCATGGGCGCAGGCTTTGGCAAGCTGCACTGGACGGGCAACTTTGACGAAGTGCAAGACTTTGAAGGCCAGATCCGCACCCTGGCGGGTGGCACCGGTTTGATGAGCGATACCGCCTTCAACACGGGCAGCACCAGCCAGCCCTTGGGTGACAAAAAGGCCGGCAAGAGCGCTGACCTTGATAGGCTTGCGGCCTATGTCAATTCGCTGACCAAGGTGGATGCCAGCCCAGCGCGTGTCTCGGCCACCGTGATGTCTGTGGCCGCGCAGGCCGGGCAGGCGCTGTTCACCAGCAAGAACTGCATCGCCTGCCACACGCCGGCCACGCAGTACACCAACAGCGTGGGCGGCAGCCTGCAGGATGTGGGCACGCTCAAGGCCAGCAGCGGCAAGCGCTTGGGCGCGGTGTTGACGGGCTTGGATGTCCCGACCTTGAAGGGTGCGTGGAACACAGGCCCCTGGCTGCATGACGGCTCGGCCCCGACGCTGGAGGCGGCCATCAGCGCGCACACCAAGCTCAACCTCACTCTCAGCGCGGCTGAGCTGGCCAACCTGGCCGCCTTTGTGAAGGAAGTCGAATGAGGGACTTACGGTAGCTGGTATCGCACCGCGCCAGCAGTGACTTTGCCCGCGTTTTCGGGGCCCCAGCCGTGAAGCTTAGTCTTTAGAATCCGCTCACTCTTGATGACCCAAGGCCTCGACAAAAGGGGCTGAACAAAGCAGCTATGGTGGACTCGTCAGCGCAAGCTTGGAACCCCGCGACCTGGTCAGGGACCTTCAAACTGGTGGGCTCCGACCTGGACCGCCTGGCCATGCATTTGGGCAAGCCGCACTCGCGGGTGCACAAGTGCTACTTCGCGTTGCTGCCGGGGTTTCAGGCCCTGTTTTGGCACCGCATTGCGCGGCGTTTGCTGTTGGGGGGCTGGAACTTTCCCGCCCGCCTGATCGCGCTGATGGCCATGTACCTGACGCGGGCTGAGCTGCCGCCGACCTCCTCGATTGGCCCCTCGGCCTTGATCGCCCATGCCACGGGCGTCTATGTGTTTGGCCAAGTTGGTGCGCGCATGACCATCCAGGGCGATGGGGGTTTTGGCGGCGGCTTTGGCGTGGACGACATTGGCGCTGGGCCCGGCTATGCGGTGGCTGGCGACGACGTGGTCATCGCCTTTGGCGCGCGAGTGCTGGGGCCGGTGCGCATTGGCAACGGGGTGCATGTCGGCCCGGGCGCCTTGGTGACCTTTGATGTGCCCGATGGCTCCCTGGTGCTGTGGGATCGCCCACGGGTCATCAAGGGCGGTGCCAAGACAGCCCCGCCGTCTCAGTGAGAATGCAGGGACATAGGCTTTTGCTGCTCCCATGTCCACCACCCATGCCCTGATCGATGTTCTGAAAGCGGAGTTGAAGACCTCCGGCATCACCTATGCCGTGCTGGCCAAAGAGTTGGGCATGGCCGAGTCCAGCATCAAGCGCATGTTTGCGCAGGCCGAGATGCCGCTGTCGCGGGTGGATGAAATCTGCCGCGTCTTGCGCATGGACTTTGCCGACTTGGCCCGCAAGGTGGCCGATGCACAGCCGTTGCGCCGTGAACTGACGCTGGAGCAAGAAAAGGCGGTGATCAGCGACCGCAAGCTGCTGCTGATGGCCATTTGCTGCTTGAGCCAATGGACGTTGGACCAAGTCATCACCAACTATCGGATGACCGAGGCCGAGGCTATCAAGTACCTGGTGCGTCTGGATCACCTGGGCATCATTGAGCTGCGGCCCATGAACCGCTATCGGCTTAAGGTGGCCAAGGGCTTTCGCTGGCGGCCTCATGGCCCGGTGATGCAGTTCTTCCGCGAAGAAGTGGTGGGCGACTATTACAGCGGCGGCTTTGATGGCGAGGGCGAGATGCTGACCTTGGTGCATGGCCAGATTGGCCGCAGCTTGGCGCAGCTCTTCAATGAGCGTTTACAGCGCGTGGCCCAAGACTTTGCTCAGCAGCACTTGGCCGACCAAAAGCTGCCGGCCGACCAAAAACGACCCTACACCTTGGTGATCGGCATGCGCTCTTGGCTGTTTGCGGCCTTCCGAGACCTCAAACGCTGATGAAGGCTTAATCCAGCAAGGATAAATCGCGCACGCAATAACCGGTGCCCCGCACCGACATCAGGGGCAGGTGCATGCCGGTGGATTGCTCGACATTGCGGCGCAGGCGGCTGACGATGACCTCGATGCGGTGGCGGTGGCCATCATCGACCTCGAAGTCGAGGATCTTGGCCAGCGCTTCGGCCGACAGGGGCTCACCACCGGCTTGACCCAAACCGTAGAGCAAGGCGCGCTCATTGCTGGAGATTCGCCGTGTCTTGCCGTTGGGCGCTTGCAGCAGGCCTGATGCAATGCGCAGCGTCCAGAGTGTCGGGGGCGGCGGCGGGGGGCCGGCGACAGCAGTTGCGGCCATCTCAGGGCCATGTGCCGCCGCGAGGCGGCTTAACTCAGCGGCGCGTGCCAGCCAGCGGTCTTGGATGCGGGCCAAGATCAGCAGCAGCTCTCGGGTATCGACAGGCTTGGTCAGGTAGGCATCCGCGCCACACGACAAGCCTTTGAAACGGTCATCGGGAGCGGTCATGCCCGTCACGAAGACAATGCCGAGTTGGGGATTGTGAGCCCTGAGATACTCGCAAATGCTGAAACCGTCCTCACCCTCTAGGCCGACATCCAGAACCACGGCGTCCACGCTTTGGACGGCCATTTGACGGTAGAGTTCAGCGGCGCTAGGGACGGCAAAGACCGCATATTGGTTATGTTCCAGCACAAAACGGAGTGCTTCTCGCAAGACATCGTCGTCTTCGACCAAGAAGATATTCATGGTGCGGGACTCGGCGGTGAGGACGCGCATGGTGGTGATGGAGTGGGCAATCGAGTGAATCTAGGAAGCAGCACGCAGCCGTGGAAGGTGTGGTCGGCCATTGTGATGGTCATCGCCCTGGCTGTCGCGTGGAATGTTTCAGTGCCTACAGGGACGGCCGCCGAGTGGACCTTGAAGGCGGCGCCTCCCGATCTCGTGCTGGAGACACCCGATCAGGCGGCGGCTCTGTACAAAGCGGGTGGCTTCCAGGCTGTAGCCGGCGATAGCGTCAATCGTTATCAGGCCGGCGACCTGTGGTTGGCGGTGGAATTGCCCGAGCCGGTCATGCAGGGGCCGGGCAGCGTGCTGAGTGTGCGCCCCGCCACCTTGCCGAATGTGGAACTCTATAGGCTGACCCTGTCCGGTAAGGTGGTGTCGGCAGGTGCGGCGGGCATGAAGGTGCCGCGTGCGGAGTGGCCCATGGTGGCACGTGGGCCGGTCTTTGTGCTGGACAAACAGCCGCAATACAGCCCGACCGTCTTGGTCAAGGTCAGTGCCCGTCAGTTTGCGCTGGCAATCGTCAAGGTAGAAACGGCGGCCCAACATCATTTGGCGTCTGAGCAGGAAGTTTTCTTGCTGGGGTGTGTGCTGAGTTTGGCGGTGGTGACGCTGGTCGCATCCCTGCTGGCATGGCGGGTCTCGGCCGATGGGGAGTTTTTGCTCTGGGCTGGGCAGGCCTTGTCTGGCATGTTTTACATCGCCTATTCACACGGGCTGATTGTGGCTTACCTGCCGGCCATGCCGCATGAGGTTCATGCCTATGCGTTTTGGACCACCGTGGCGGTCATGATCTGGACGATCTCCGCATTCGGCGCTCGTTTCCTCGATTTCAAAGCCTTGCACCCGCAGTACCCCCGCGTGATCAATGTGCTGGCCCTGGCGGCCGCGCCTTTGGCCTTTATCTCGGTGTGGCAGGGCTGGGGCACTGCTTTGGTGCGTAGTACCCAGGCCGGTCTGATTGTGTTGTTCACCGTGGGGGTGGCCTGGCAGATCTGGCGTGGGCATCCGTTGGCTCGCCGCTATGGGGTGGTGGCTTTGCTGCTGACGGTCAGTGGCATTCCTTTCTTGTTGTTGCAAGTGGGCCTGGTGCCGGTGACCCACTTGAGCCTGAACGCGTGGCAGTACGCGCTGGCGGCCTGCGACCTGGTCTTACTCCGCGAGCTGGTCAGCCGCTTTCTGCAACAGCGCCGCCGGGCCAATGAGGCGCAGATCCACTTGCAGAACCTGCTGCTCGATGAAAAAGCACAGTTGGAACAACGGGTGGTGGAGCGCACGGCCGCTTTGGTGCAAGCCAATGAGGAGTTGGAGCGCGCCGAGTTGCAGCAGCGCGAGTTGCTGAGCATGGCCTCTCACGAGTTTCGCTCTCCGGCCGCAGCGATTCAAACCACGCTGGAGGCCTTGGAGTACCTGCGCGAACCCATCCCCAGCGTGATGCAAGATCGCCTCGACCACTTGCAAGCGGCGGCTCGACGCTTGAGCTTTTTGGCCAACCGTTTGATTGAGCATGACCGTTGGCGTGAGCGGTCTTTGCAGGTGCATATCGAAAGCTTGGACCTGCGGTCTTGGCTGATCGATGTGCTGGGCGACTACCCCGATGGCTTGCCCCTGAGCTTGGACTTGCCCAGCGAGCCTTTGTGGGTGCGGGTTGACCCGGTGCTGATGCGAATCGCCTGTCAGAACTTGATCGACAACGCCCTCAACCAAGCGCCCAAGGGCGAGGCTCAGGTGCGGATTCAGTTGCGTGCGGAAGCGGCGTCGTTTCGGCTGAGTGTGTCGGACAACGGGCCAGGCGTCCCTGATGAGTTCAAGCTCAAGGTCTTTGACCGTTTTTTCAGCCAGAAGGCCTCATTGCGCAACGGTTTGGGTTTGTCGATTGTGCGCACCGTGGCGCAGTTGCATGGTGGCGATGCTCACGTCACCGATGCGCCACCGCGCGGCGCTTGTTTCACCATCACCCTTCCCTTGAAGGGCGCTGAGGATCAATCCGCCAGCACCATGTCTCTGACACAGTAGCCTGTGCCGCGCTTGGCAAACAGAGGCAGGCTCAAACCGACGGTTTGCTCAATATTGCGGCGCAGGCGGCTGATGATCACCTCGATGCGGTGCTTGTCGTATTCCTCTTGAGGAATCTGCAACTGGGCGGACAAGATCTCCGCGCTGATCACCTCGCCTTGTTGCTGTGCCAGGCAATAGAGCAGTGTGCGCTCGTTGTTGGAGAGCTTGCGCATCAGGCCGTTAGGGGCTTTGAGTTGACCGAGGCCCACATGAAGCGTCCAGGCATTGTCTGGAGCGGTGTCCACCGCGTGAGCAGCGACCGTGGCCGTCGCAGCACGCCCCACGCTGCCCAGGTCGGGCAGGCCGCCCATCGCGGCATCGGCCTGTGCGCTGGCCACCGGGCTGGCAGGTGTGGCGGCCGTGGTCGCACTTGCGTTCTGACCTTGGCTGATGGCGCGGCGATCCAGCAGGCGATCCAG
The DNA here is from genome assembly GCF_044358605.1 of Ideonella sp. Taxonomy (GTDB): domain Bacteria; phylum Pseudomonadota; class Gammaproteobacteria; order Burkholderiales; family Burkholderiaceae_C; genus Ideonella. Next base: position 57,345 of record NZ_JBIKNQ010000017.1, on the reverse strand, counting down.
AATAAGGATCAACTCCTGCATCTCAACGGGCTTCACCAAATAGGCGTCTGCGCCAGCGGCCAAGCCGCGCAAGCGGTCGTCGCGCAGGCTGCGGGCCGTCAAAAAGGCGATGCCCAGGTGGGGGTCATGGCGGCGCAGATAGGTGCAGATGGACAAACCATCTTCACCCACCAAGCCAATGTCGAGGATCACGGCGCCTGCAGAACGCACGGCCAAGTGACGATACAACTCCTGCGCGGACGCATAGGCCGCGACACGGAAGCCGTGATGCCTCAGAACGAAACTGAGTTCATTGCGGAGGATGTCCTCGTCTTCGACAATGACGACTTCAGCGCTTGCGCGGTTTGCTGGCACCATAAGAAGAAGGGGTAACTTTTTGCAACACAGGCCGAAGTATCCAGCATCTGGAGCAATGAGCGGCCCGTTTGAAGGCGTTATTGTGCACAGCTGGGCCCGAATTGGGCGCAATTTGGCACTCTTGGCCCTGATCTTCGGCTTGGCGGCCATCTTCGGCATGCATCATGCCGACACCTTGTCACGCCCGTGGACCCTGCATGCCAGCCCCAAAGGTCTGACGCTTCAAGACGAGACGCATGCGCTTCAGCACTATCGGCAAGGGGGCTTCCAGACCTTGGCCATGCCGGGGGTGGGCTATGGGGTGAGTGCTCACGACCTATGGCTGGTCCTGGAGTTGCCGGCGGGTCTGCGCTTGTCACCCCGGGCCTATGTGACGGTGGCACCGGCTCTGCTGGACCGTGTGGATCTCTATCAAGTCGTGCCTGGAGAGTCCAGGCCGCGCTTGCGGGCCTCTTCTGGTTACAGGGTTCAGCCCTCTTTGCGGCCCTTGTCGCTGCGCCAAGCTGAGTTCGACATCGAAGCCGATGAGCGCCGGGCATCGACCTGGCTGATCCGTGTGCAATCGCGCCTCTACACCGCCGCCTTGGTGTCGGTGCAGGACATGGGCGAACACCAGCAAAGTGAGCTGTTAGAGGGCTTTTTGGTCGGCGTGGTCGTGCTGTTTGGACTGGTGTCTCTGGCGCTGTCCTTGGTGGTCCGCTACTGGTCCCCTGACGGACATGCCTTGAACCTCTCCTGGATGGTGCTGGGCTTTGTGGCCTTGATGGGCATGTGGCATGGCTATCTGCGCCTCTGGCTGGATTGGCACTCTACCGTGGCCGTCAGCGCCCTGGACGCTGTGGTGGCCTCAGGCACGCTGTGGGCCTTTTACCGTTGGGCGTCGTCGATGATGAGCATGAAGCGCTACACCCCTTGGCTGACCTGGGCCATGAAGTTGGTGGCGCTGATGTGTTTGCCGGCCTGTGCCGTGGCCTTCATGGCGGGCTGGTCACCGCTGTTGGGGGCGGTGGCGGCGGCGGGCGCCATGATGGTGGTGGTGTTTGCGGGTATTGCGTCCCAGATCAGGCGGCATCGCATCGAGTCCCCCATGTACCTGCTGTTTGCGCTGATCGCTGCAGTCTTGGTGGCGATCAAGGTCTTGGCTGAGCGCGGCGTGCTGCCCTACACCTCGGGCACGGCCTATGGATGGCTGATCGCACTGGCCGTCGCGTGCTTTGCTTTGCTGCTAGACCTCTTGACGCGCGCCATGGATGAGCGGCAGTTGGCGCGCGCAGATCGTGACTGCCTGCATGCCATGCTCTTGCATGAAAAGTCGCAACTGGAGTTGCGCGTCAGCGATAGAGCCCTGGCCTTGAGCAATGCCAATGAGGCGCTGCGCCTGACGGAGTCAAGTCAGCGGGAATTGCTGTCGCTGGCCTCACATGAATTCAGGACCCCGGCGGCGATGATCAAGGGCACGCTGGACGCCATGGAGTGCGTGTCCGAACCCTTGCCTGCCGGGGTGGCCCTGAAGGTGGACGCGCTGCGGACAGCCTCCAGCCGCCTGATCTTCCTGGCCAACAAGCTGATCGCGCATGACCGCTGGCGCGAGTTGTCGGTCAAGCCGCAACTGCGCTCGATGGGGGTGCGGGAATGGCTGTTGGAGGTGCTCGGCGACTACGAAGACGAGGTGCCGGTTCGCTTGAAGCTGCCGCCCGATGACGTTGAGCTACGTGCCGATGCCGTGCTCTTGCGTATCGCCTTGCAGACTCTGATCGATAACGCGTTGGTGCACAGTGCCGATGGGCAGAGCATGGTGCGGGTGAACTTGGTGGTCTTGCCGCGGCAGTTGGAGATCCAGGTGGTCGACGCGGGACCGGGCATTGCTGATGAGGACAAGCCGCAGGTCTTCGAGCGCTTTTTTAGCGTGGGCTCTGACCAGTCGCGCGGCTTGGGGCTGTCCATTGTGGCGGCGGTGGCGCGCATGCATGGCGGCCAAGTGACGATCAGTGATGCTCAGCCGCACGGTGCGTGCTTTCACTTGACGCTGCCGCACCTGGGCCTGCGGACGCCATCGGAGGACGATGATGGCGACTGAGTACAGCGCGCGTGCTGCGTGGCTGCGTATCGCGGTCGTATTGCTCCTGCCCTTGGTGTTGTTGCTGTCGGTGGCCTGGCGGGACTACGTCAGCGACAACGATTCGCCCCGTTGGTCACTCTATGCCCTGCCCGAGGGGGCCGATGTGTTTGACGCCCAGGTGGCGTTGGCGCTGTACCGTGTTGGCCGCGTGGTGCCGCAGGTCACCCACGGCGTTGGGCGTGGCTTCAGCGACGAAGACCTCTGGCTGATGGCGGAGCTGCCCCGCCCGCCCTACCCAGGTGCATTGCGCTTCTTGGCGGTGGAGCCTCACGTGCTGCAATGGGTGGACTTGTATCGCGTGGATTGGGCCGGTCGGCCCGTCAAAGTCGGCTCCACCGGCCTGGCCGTGCCCGTCGCGCAGCGCGTGGGCACGGCGGGCAAGTCGCACTTTGTGCTGACGGACGAGCCCAGTTGGACCTCCACCGTGATGCTGCGCATCCGAGTGGAGCCCGGCGTGATGGCCGCAGCCTCCGTGAGCCTGGAGTCGGCCGGCCAGCGTGATGAAGTGCTTTGGCGCGATGGGCTGTTGTTGGGTGTGCTGACGACGGCGGCGGTGTTGATGCTGATTGCCGTGCTCGCTTTGGCTGCCACCACCCGGGAGCGTGAGTTCATGAGCTGGGTGATGCTGGCCGTCAGTGGCATCTTCTATCTGTTGGTGCTCAATGGCATGCTGGCCCAGTGGCTGCCACCCATGACGGTGCGCGCCCAGTTATGGCTCAACACCTTGGCGGCGGCGGCCATGGTGACAACCACAGGGCTCTTCACGCGAGATTTCTTCGCTCTGGGCGAGGTTCACCCCTCTGTGCAGGCCTCCTTGACCACCATGGCCTGGGCGCCCCTACCCGCCGCTGTGCTGGTCTGGTTGCTGGGGCTGCAGCCCGGCTTCGGGGTCAACGTCATCATTGTGCTCATGGCCATCAGCTATGCGCCTTTGATGCTGATTCAGTTAAAGCGTGGCCACCCGAACGCCAAGCGCTATGGCTTGATTGGCCAGGGCCTGATCTACAGCATCGGCTATTACTTTGCGGCGGCCAGCGGCTGGATTCCGCTGGGGGCCTCCAGCCTGTACATCTGGCAATGGGTGCTGTTGATCGGCTATTTGGCCTTGCTGGGCGACCTGACTTGGCGCACCGTTCGTGACCGGCAAGCCAGCGAGCGCGAACGCGAAGTACTGCATGGCTTGCTGGTTGAAGAGGCAGAGCAGTTGGAGCAGCGGGTGCAAGAGCGCACGGTCGCGCTACGGGCCGCCAACGCTGAGTTGATGGAAGCGGAGGCGCACCAGCGAGAGTTGCTGTCGCTGGCGTCTTACGAGTTTCGAACGCCCGCCTCAAAGATTCGCAGCACCTTGGATGCCCTGCAGGACCTTAACGAGCCCGTGCCACCAGACGTGCAGGAGCGGCTGGACAATCTGCGCACCGCGTCGGACCGGCTGATCTTTTTGGCCAACAAGCTGATCACCCACGATCGCTGGCGGGAGCTCAGTGTCAAACCCCAAACTAAATCGCTGTGGGTGCGGGCCTGGATGCTGGAGTTGATGCGCGACTATGAGGCTGGGCCACCGGTCACGCTCACCTTGCCTGATGCGGACGCTCAGATCACGGCGGATCCAGTGCTCTTGCGTATCGCGCTGCAGAACCTGATCGACAACGCCTTGGCTCACGGCTCCAAGGGCAGGGGGGCCGTGCAGGTCAGTCTGAAGCTGCTCTCCAACACGGTGGAGTTGTCCGTGGCTGACGACGGCCCGGGCGTGCCAGACGCAGAAAAGGGCAAGGTCTTCGAGCGCTTTGTCAGCGGGCGAACCTCTGGCCAAGGGCATGGCCTAGGCTTGTCCATCGTGGCCTCCGTGGTGCGCTTGCACGGCGGGCAAGTCGGCGTGGCGGACGCACAGCCGCACGGTGCGCGCTTCTGGATGGTGTTGCCCCGCGCCAAAGACGCGCATCGCTGAGTCACAGGGTGGCACTGCTAGCTCTCGCAAAAAGTAACAAGCTCACACTCTCGTTCATCTCGCCAGCGCGAGTTTGAGTAGTAATGTGCGCCGCTTTGTATCTTGGGTGAGCGTATTCTCGATGGGTTTGAGAGTGATTTTAAATACTCTCTCGATTGGATTAGGTTGAATGAAAAATACTCAATAAAAACAACAGCTTAGTGATTGTTGTTGAGGCTTCGTGCGGCCGAAAAATGGTTTCGAAATTCGTCAATCAAATCACGGAAAATAGCCTTTGTGAGATCGGTGATGGGTTTCTTGAATGGCTGGTGCTCTCTAGAATCAAGTTGTAACTTTTGCAAGTGAGCCGGCGGCTAAGCGCGGGTTCAAGATCAACTCTCGACAGGAAGCACCATGCCCATCACCCCCATCGAATCCTGGATCCGCCCTCAAGATGAGAGCTTCACCATTGCCCAAGGTCAGACGCAGCGCATCCTGCCCGCCGACCTGACCGGCGACGATGTGGGCTTGAACGGCTCCATCATCAGCCTCAAGCAGGTGAACCAGCCGACCCACGGCAGCATCGTGACCAATGCCGACGGCAGCTACACCTACACGCCCAAAGACGGCTATGTCGGCGCTGACAGCTTTACCTACACCGTCACAGACCAGCACGGCAACATCTGCACGGAAACCGTTTTTGTGACCTGCGGCGGTGCGATCCCCAACCAAGCTCCGACGGTGGTGGACGAGTTTGTCAATGTGACGGCGGGTGTGGCCGTCAGCGCCCATCAGAGCATCCTGCTGGCCAATGACAAGGACACCGATGGCGGAGTCTTGTCCATTGGCGCTTTGGGTAAGCCGGCCCACGGCACCCTGACCCGCGCCGCCGATGGCACCTTGACCTATACCGCAGACCTCAACTACGTTGGCCAAGATAGCTTCACCTATGAAGTCAGCGACGGCCAGGGTGGCGTGACGGTGGGCACGGTGCACCTGAATGTCTGCCCGCCGGCCGGCAATCTGCCTCCGGTGGTCGAAGGTGAGTTCGCTAGCCTGCGCTCCGGCACCGTCGTGAGCGCGCCTGAAAGCCTCTTGCTGGGCAATGACCGTGACCCTGAAGGTGGCGCTCTGACCTTGAAGGCTGACGGCTACAGCCAGCCCGCCAACGGCAAGCTGGAGCGTGCGGCCGATGGCACCTTGACCTACACCCCCAAGGCGGGTTTTGTGGGCGCCGACAGCTTCACCTATACCGTGGTGGATGCCCAAGGCAATGCCACCAAGGGCACCGTGACTTTGAGCGTCACGGCCGGCATGGTCGCACCGACCATCACCACGGTGGTGGACGATGTGGGCGCTAACCAAGGCAATGTTCCCAACGGTGGCAGCACCGATGACAGCCGCCCCACCCTGAAGGGCACGGCTGAAGCCGGTGCCAAGGTGGAGGTCTATGACGGCAGCACCAAGATTGGTGAGACCACCGCTGACGCCAGCGGCAACTGGACGCTGACCCCCGCCGACCCACTGAGCAACGGCGGCCACAACTTGGCCGTGCGCGCCACGGCCGCCGACGGCGCTGCGGCTAACAGCAACCCTTATGTCGTCAACGTCGGCCCCGATGCCCCTTTGGGCGCGCCGGTGGTGCAACTGGCCGACGACGCCAACAATGACGGCTACATCAACGCGGCCGAAGCCAATGCCCGTGCAGACGTGGTCATCACCCTGCCCCAAGGCGCCAAAGCGGGCGATGTGCTCAAGGTGTCTGATCAAGACGGCAATCTGACCGGCCGCCCCCTGACGGCTGCCGACATTGCCGCAGGCAAGGTGACCTTCACCGACGCCTTTGCGATGCCCGCCAATGGCCAGACCTTGACCGTCTCCGCCACCCTCACGCCACCCGGCGGCGCCACCTCGCCCGCAGGTTCAGACAGCGCCGTGGTGGACACCACTGCTGCGGGCCGCCCCACGGTGACCTTGACCACCGATGGCAACAACGACGGCCGCATCAGCAAGGCCGAGCTCGACGCCGCCGGCGGTGTGGACGCCAAGATCGACATCCCGGCTGATGCCAAGGCCGGTGACAAGCTGGTGGTGACCGATCAAGACGGCAACAAGGTCGAGCGCACCCTGAGCGCTGCCGACATTGCCGCCAAGAGCGTGACCCTGGACAACGCCTTCCTGGTGCCTGCTGATGGCCGCCCCGTGACCTTGAACGCTGTGGTCATCGATCCGGCTGGCAATGCGTCGCCGACAGGCAGCGACAGTGCCACCATCAACCTGGCCGCCCCCACGGTGACGGTCAACATCGTGGATGACAAGAACAACGATGGCACCCTGACCCGCAATGAGTTGGCCGGTGCCACCCGCGTAGACATCCGCATCGACCTGCCCAACACCATCCGTGTGGGTGACTTGGTTGAAGTGAACGACAACGCTGGCAATGGCGTCAGCAAGCGCGTGGTGCAAGCCGATCTGACGGCCGGCAGCATCAGCTTCCAAGATGCCTTCCCGCTGCCTGCCGCCGGTGCCAACCTGATCGTCACCGCCAAGGTCACCGACATCTCCAACAACGTCTCGCCCATCGCTGAAGACCGCGTGGTGTTTGACGGCAACTTCTCGCCCATCGGCACCGACGATGTGGCCACCGTGCGCGCCTTCGCCACGCCCATGGTCAGCATCTTGGCCATGAACCAAGACTCTGGCGCTGTGGCTCCGGCCGGCCAAACCTGGGTGACGGCGGACGGCGATGCCGGTCGCGCTGTGTATGGCCAGCTCAGCTCCCTGTTGACACCCGGCATGAAGGTGCAGATCTCCAGCTCCGATAAGCCCGGCGTGTGGATCGACGCAGTCGTCAGCTCCGACGGCCTGCGCTGGACCGCCGTGGACAACGTTACCCATACCAGCGACTGGACCTACACCGCACGCTTGGTGAATGCGGCAGGCACGGTGCTGTCGACCAGCGCTGCGCAATCGGTGGACCTGGACAACCAGGCCTCGGGCGCTCCCGTGATTGAAAGCTTCGGCACCCAGGCTGGCAACACCAGCATCGCGCTGGGCGCCAGCACCACCGACCAAACCTTGGTGGTCAATGGCCGCAGCGCCGATGGTGCTGCCAGCGCCGGTAACACCATTGAAGTGTTTTCCAACGGCACGGGCAACTTCCTGGGGGCCACCACCGTCAAGGCCGATGGCTCTTGGAGCCTGGACCTGACCGGCACCCGCTTGGCCGACGGCGGCTCCAAGTACAGCTTCTATGCCCGCGAGTCTGATGGTTCCGGCAATGTGAGTGCTTGGTCGAACAAGGCCGCCGTCACCATCAACTCTGTCAATGGCAGTGTCGAGAACTGGGCCAACTTTGGTGCAACCAGCTCAGCCCAAGGAAGCAACGTCGTCGCCAACGGAACCCTCCAAACCACGGATGGTTTGGTCAATGTCAAAGCGACTTTGGGCTATGGATATGTCCAAGCCGATTCCGCCGTGGCCTCGGGCCTTCAGGGCCTGTTCCCTGGCGGCAAAGCGGATGGCACAGAAGACACCATGCTGGGCATCTACCCAGGCTACAGCGCCACGATTGCTTTCGACAAGGTGGTGAGCAATCCCAACTTGCTGCTGTCCAGCATCTACGGCCCGGTGACGATCACGGCCACACGTGCCGATGGCACCACCTTCAATCCGGCCCTGTCCTTCGTGGACAACACGCCGGACAACTATCCGGCACTGACCAACATCGCGGGCAATGTGGTGACGGGAGCGGGCAACGCGCAGGGCGTGATCGAGTTGGCCGGCGACATCAAGAGCATCACCATTGCATCGAACAACAGTGGGTACTGGGGTTACTACCAGATCGCCCAGAAGACCGTCACTGGGGGCACCGTGCTCCCGGCTGATGACGGTTCCATCGTGCCTGGTGCCGCTCCCGCCACTAACAATAACGGTGACGATACGGTGTTCTACAGCACGCAAGCCGCGCTGGATGCCGCGCTGGCCAAGGGTTTCGATGGCGGCGCAGGCACAGACACCCTGCGCTTGAGCGGCGACGGCCTGCGTCTGGACCTGACCAACCACACCAGCACCCCTGGCGTGGCGCAGGATGTCAACAACTTCGAGAAGTTTGATTTGGTCGTGGGCAGTGGTCGCAATGCCTTGGTCATGAGCGTCAACGACGTGCTGGCCGCAGGCCGCACCGACGCCTTCCAAGTCAATGGCCGCACGCAAGTGATGGTCAACGGCGATGGCTCTGACTCCCTGAGCCTGACCCACCTGCTCGACAACGGCGGTGACACCGGCAACTGGGTCTCTGCTGGCACCACCGTGGTCAACGGCATCACCTACAACGTCTTCAACCACACCACGCATTCAGCGCAGGTGTTGGCTCAGCAAGGCCTGAAGGTGCAGGTGCCCGCCGACCCTGGCGTGCCCGCACAAACCACCACCTTCCCGACCTCCACGGGCAATGTGTTGACCAACGACACCGACCCCGATGGCAACAAGGCTGACCTGCGCGTCGCTGGCGCCGACAACAACCCCGATGTCGCTCCTGGCGAGAACCTGGGTCAACCCATTGAGGGCAAGTACGGCCATCTGACCGTCAACCCCGATGGCACTTACACCTATGTGGCCGACAAGTCAGCCGGTGTGACCACGCCTGACACCGATGTCTTCTACTACCTGCCCAAGGACGGCGGCGGTGCCAATGGCACGACGCCGATCAAGCTGACCTTCAATGTGGACCCGGCGCTGGCCAATATCAGCAGCGTGACCGGCCCGAACCAAGGTGTGGTCGAGGGCGGTGCGCTGGAGTTCACCGTGGTGACCACGGCCTCTCCGGTGCAGACCCCGGTGACCTTGCAAGTGGTTAGCGGCACCGGCACGGCCGATGTGGACACCACCGGCCCTCTGCAAGTGGACTTCGGCAAGGGCTGGGTCAATGTGGTCGGTGGCACCGTCACCGTGGCACCGGGCACCACCAACTTCAAGGTGCGTGTGCCGACCGTGGACGACGCGGCCATTGAGCCCAATGAGACCGTCAGCCTGAAGGTCACCTCGGCCACCGGCAGCACCGCCAGCGCCGAAGTGACGATTCTGGACAACGACCTGTTGGGCAACACCGCCAAGGGCACTGAAGACACGGCCTTGGCCCTGAAGTGGAGCGACTTCAACCTCAACAACCTGCCGAACGCTCAACCTAAGCTGGTGATCTCGGGCCTGCCCGCTGATGGCAAGCTGGAGTTCAACGACAACGGCACTTGGAAGGCCGCCACCGTCAACCAAGAGATCAGCAAGGCTGACATTGACGCAGGCAAGCTGCGCTTCACGCCGGATGCCAACGAGTCTGGCGCTGATGCCTACAACGCCGCAGGCGTGGGCAACAAGCTCAACGACTATGCGCAAGTGCAGTTCACCGCTTACGACACGAATGGCAACACCTATGCCGGCGGCCGTCTGGCCATCGACATCGCTCCGGTGGTGGATGCTGTTCAGGATGTGACCGCGCGCATGATCCAGTTCAATGCAGGCGCGCCAGTGGGGGTGTCGATTCCTGGTGTCTACACCTGGGACAAGTACACCTTCGACTTCTCTGGTGCGGCCTCCACCGACACGGATGGCAGCGAGCGCAACATGATCGGCATCACCGCCGTCCGTTCCGCCCAGCACAAGATCTACCTGGCTGATGGCACGCCATTGCTGCCGGGTGCCGACGGCATCATCTGGGTCAAGCCGGGCACGGAGATCTTGGTCACCAGCTTCAACTGCGGCGGCGGCGGCAGCGGCTTCACCTACGCGAGCTATCGCCAAGAGGTGAATGGCGCTGGCGAAGTGTTGGCACAGAAGGGCACGGGCACCAAGGTCATCACCTACGACAGCCCGCTGGTGCTGGACCTCAACGGCGACGGCGTGCAGACCACGGCCATTGAGAACGGTGTCTACTTTGACCACAACAAGGACGGCAGTGCCGAGCGCAGCGCTTGGGTCTCCAAAGACGACGGCTTGCTGGTGCTGGACCGCGACGGCAATGGAAGCATTGACCATGGCGGCGAACTGTTCGGCACCAACACCTTGAATGCGTCTGGTGAGACAGCGGCAGAAGGCTTCGACGCCTTGGCCGCCCTCGACAGCAATGCTGACGGTCAGGTGGATGCTAACGACGCCTTGTTTGCCCAGTTGCAGGTCTGGCGTGATGACAACCAAGACGGCGTCTCGCAAGCCAGCGAGTTGCTGAGCCTGGGTCAGTTGAACATCACCGCGCTGAACCTCGACTTTGTGATGGGCCAAGAGGTGCAGAACAACAACCCACTGGCGCTGCTGGGCTCTTACACGACGGCCGATGGTCAGTCGCATCAGATGACGGACGTGCTGTTCCAAGTCGACCACGAGCAGGCGGCCAGCTTGCAAGCCGCAGATTTGTTGCAGCCTGAAGCTGGTCTGGACGCCGTGTTGGGCGAAGCCAAGGCCTCGGTAGATGTGGTGTCGGTTGCCGCTGATGTTGCTGCGGACTTGTCGGCAGCCCGCCTGCATGTGGGCTTCCACCATGACAGGCTGGTGGAGCAAGCGCACTTCTGATGACGTGCAAACCCTGGGCCTCGGCCCAGGGTTTGCAATGCCACATAGGAACGGCGCCCCTCGGGGCGCCGTTGTCATTCAGGCACGAGGGCAGGCCTCGTCTCAGCGAGCGGCTTGAATAGTGCTCAGCCTGTCCTTGCTCGCATCCACACGCTCCAACACTGGATAGCGCAGGCCATTGCGGTAGTCCAGGGTCACGCTGCGAAAGCGCTCGTCCTGACGCAGCAGCAACTGCAGGGGCGCCTTGCCGCCCTTGTTGGCGGTGATGGCGGCATTCAGGCGCTCGGCGCTGTAGGTCTCCATGTTCACCGCCACCAGCACCATGCCGGGTGCCAACTTGGCAGCAAATGCGGGGCTGCCCCAGACCACCTGCTCCAGCTTGCCGTCGGCGGCCACGCTGAGGCCCCAGGAGTGTTGATAGTTGGCCGCGCGTTCTCTCCCGCCTCGGCTGCTGTCGGCATGTTTGGCGAACTCGCTTTCCTTGTCGGCAAAGCCGAGCTTCCAGCCGGAGCGGGCCAAGCCGTCCAGCGGCGCACCGGGGTTGTTGGTGTCCAGGCGCTCACGCAAGAACTTGGCCCAGTCATGCGGCTGCACCTCATTGAGCGTGCGCACCACGTCGTCGAAGGTGTAGGCGGCGGGCTTGATGCTGCCGTCGGCGTGGCGCGTGGTGGCGATGCCAAAGAAGGCCCGGGCAAAGTCGTCCAGCGACTTGGTGTCGCCGCTCTTCTCGCGGATCAGCGTGTCGGCATCCAGCCAGATCAGCGTGGCTTCGTCATAGTAGTCACCGCCGCTGCGCTGCCAGTCGCGCCAGGCCTTGTCGCGGCGCGAGGCCATGGTGCCCTCGTTGGTGGTGTCTTGCAGGTTGCGCCAGGTGCGGCCCACGCGGGCGTTCAAGTAGGCGGCCACATGGGCCAGGCGGTCGCGCGCTTGTTCGGGGGTGGTCAGGCCCGAGCGCGCGGCCAGCACATGGCCCCAGTACTGCGTCATGCCTTCATAGACCCACAGCAGCGAGTTGCGCATGGGCACGTTGTACTGCGGCGTCCAGAGGTCTTGCGGGCGGCGGAACTTACCGTTCCAGGAGTGCACGTATTCATGCGGCAGCAACTCGCGGGCGCGCACGGACTTGTCCCAGTCCTTGAAGTAGTCCGGGCGCACGCCGTTCTCGCTCGATTCGTGATGCTCCAGGCCAATGCCGCCAAAGTCTTTGGACAGCGACAGCAGGAAGTCGTAGTGGCGCCAATGACGCGCACCAAAGAGCTTGTTCGACTGCAGCACCAAGGCCCGATGGGCTTCGATCTGGGCGGGGGTGGCTTCGAGCTGCGAGGCTTCATCAGCCAGCAGGTTCAGCGCAACGGGCTTGTCGGTCTTGGGCGGGTCCAGCTCAATGCGCTTGGCATGCTTGCCCGCAAACAGGGGCGAGTCCACCAAGGTCTCCAGCGACACCGGGGCAAAGTCCACCCAGCCGTCTTTGCCAGGCTGCGGCACCTGGCCCTTGGCATCGCGCAGCGCACTGGCCTGCTGCCAGCCCTCGGGCAGCTTCAGGCGAGCTTGCACCTTGATGCCGCTGGCAAAGTGGCCGGCCGGGTAGAGCAGCAACTGGTTCCACTGCACGCCCAAAATGGCCCGGCTCATGTTGACCCGACCTTGGTCGGGGCCTAGCGGCGAGAGGTATTCAAACTGCAGCGTCAGTTCTTTGGCGCCCGCAGGCACCTCGACATGGAAGGCATAGGGGTCGGTCACATCGCGCACCCACGCCACGCGCTGCGAGCCGGCTTGAATGATCAGCCCCGTCAGCCCACCAATGTCGTTAAAGGGGCCGTGCGTGCCGGGCAACCAGCGCGGGTAGAGCAGGGTCAGCTTGCCGGGTTTGCTCACCGGCAGCGTTTGCCGAACGCGCTGGATGCGCTGGCCCATCTCGGTGCTGTCCACCTGCAACTGGATGGTGCCCGGCCAGGCTTCATCGCGGGGGGCGGGGAGGGCGGCCACGCCGGCGGTCTCGGCCGTGGGGGCGGGGGCCTGTGCGCTGGCATGGGTGGCCCAGGCGCAGAGCAGGGCTAAACACAGAGGTCGCAGCAGGCTTGAGGTTGCAGCGGCAGGCTTGCCCGTGGAGGCCTTGTGGGCCAAGCGTGGGGTCATGAGGGGGCTCCCGAATTGGTTTTGGAGAACCCTTGACGATAACGCGCCGTGGGCTAGTCGCTGCTCGGCAGATTCCCCAGCACGGCTAGTGTGTGCTCGCCCAAGGCAGGCGCCAAGCTGCGCAGGCTGCCTGGGGTGGCCGAGAGCTTGGGCACCACGCCGGGCACATCGAGCTGCAGGCCTTGGGCGGTGACGATGCGCTCGATCATGCCGCGCGCTCTGAAGTGCGGGTCTTGGGCAATGTCGCGCACGGTGTAGATGCGGCCCACCGGCACGCTCACCGCTTGCAGGGCTTGCACCACCTCGGCCACGGGGCGCTCCAGCGTCCAGCGGGTGATGGCGGCATCCAATTCATCCGCCCGGGCGGCGCGCAAGCTGTTGCTGGCCAAGCCAGGGTCTTGGCCCAGGTCGTCACGGCCGATGGCGGCCATCAGGCGCTTGAAGATGGAGTCACCGTTGCCACCGATCACCACTTGGCCATCCGCGCAGCGGTAAGCGTTGCTGGGCGCAATGCCGGGCAGGGCCGAGCCCGCAGGCTCGCGCACCGCACCAAAGGCGCTGTACTCGGGCAGCAGGCTTTCCATGCAGTTGAAGACGGCTTCATACAGCGCCACGTCCACCACCTGGCCCCGGCCTTTGGGGGCTTCAGGGCTGATGCTGTGTGATCGGGCTTGCAGGGCCAGCAGCACCCCGATCACGCCATGCAAGGCGGCCAGGGTGTCGCCCAGGCTCACACCCGCGCGCACCGGCGGGCGGCCTGGCTCGCCCATCAAATGGCGCAGGCCGCCCATGGCCTCGGCCACCACGGCAAAGCCGGGCAGGTCGCGGTAGGGGCCGTCTTGGCCGTAGCCTGAGAGGCGCAGCATGATGAGACCTGGGTTGGTGGCAGAGAGCGTCTCATAGCCCAGGCCCCATTTCTCCATCGTGCCGGGTTTGAAGTTCTCGATCAGCACATCGGCTTCAAGCGCCAGGCGTCGCACCTGGGCTTGGCCTTCGGGCGTGCGCAAGTCCAGCACCACGCTTTGCTTGTTGCGGCTCTGCACCTGCCACCAGACGCTGGTGCCCTCATGCAGCAGGCGCCATTGGCGCAGCGGGTCGCCCGTGCCGGGTGGCTCGATCTTGATGACTTCGGCCCCAAAGTCGGCCAAGGTTTTGCCCGCAAAGGGGCCGGCAATCAGTTGGCCGAGTTCCAGGACTTTGAGGCCTTGCAGTGCGGCGGGTGAGGGAACAGTCGACATATCAGCAGGCATTTTGGGGGCTGGGGAACACAGTCTGCAGGCAGAGGGTGACATCATCCACGCCCTTAACGGCTTGGGGGTGGCCGGGCCAGCGCGGATCTCTAGGATCGCGCACTCTTTAGTTTGACGAGGAGTTTCTTATGAAAGCATACGGCGCCGAGTTTTTCGGCACCTTCTGGTTGGTTTTGGGCGGTTGCGGCAGTGCCGTGCTGGCTGCGGCCTTTCCCGGTGTGGGCATTGGCCTGCATGGCGTGTCGCTGGCCTTTGGCCTGACGGTGCTGACCATGGCTTATGCCATCGGCCACATCTCCGGCTGCCACTTGAACCCAGCGGTCTCTATCGGCCTGTGGGTCGGTGGGCGTTTTGACGGCTCTAAATTGCTGCCCTACATCGTGGCCCAGGTGCTGGGTGCGGTGGCTGCAGCAGGCGTGCTCTATCTGATCGCCAGCGGCAAGGCCGGCTTCAGCCTGAGCGGCGGCTTTGCGTCCAACGGCTTTGGTGAGCACTCGCCCGGCGGCTATTCCATGACGGCGGCCTTGGTCACCGAAGTGGTGCTGACTGCCTTCTTCCTGTTCGTGATCATGGGCTCCACCGACAAGCGTGCGCCTGCCGGCTTTGCACCCATCGCCATTGGCCTGTGCCTGACCTTGATCCACTTGATCAGCATTCCCGTGACCAACACCTCGGTGAACCCAGCGCGCTCGACCGGCGTGGCCTTGTTCGTGGGCGACTGGGCGCTGTCGCAGTTGTGGTTGTTCTGGGTCGCCCCCATCGTGGGTGCAGCCATTGGTGCACTGGCCTATAAGGCCGTGGCCGAAGAAGCCTGATCTTTGTGATGGGCGGGGGAGGGCGTCTTGCGCTCTCCCCCTTTGAATTCAGGCGGGCTGTTCCTCAATACGGAAGCTCGCCTCATCAAACTGCGCCAGGGCTTCCAGCAGCACCGGCATCTCGGTCGCCAAGGTGTTGTGCAGGGTGTAAGGCGGGTTGATGACAAACATGCCGCTGCCCATCAGCCCAAAGCCGTGGCCGTCCGCCTTGTTGGCGGTCATGGAGACATGCAGCCAACCCTTGGGGGCCAAAGCCATCAGGCGCTTGGGCAGCTGCACCGCTTCGACCCGGCTGACCTGCGGGTACCACACAATATAGACGCCTTCGGCGAAGCGGGTCACCGCGTCGCGCATGGCGGCCACCACCTTGCCGTAGTCGCCCACGGTTTCGTACGACGGGTCCATCAGCACCACCGCGCGGCGGGGGGAGGGCGGCAGCTCTGCCTTCAGCCCGGCAAAGCCATCGCCGCCAATGATGTTGGTGCGACGCTCATGGCCAAAGTGCGTGGCCAGGGTGCGCACGTCTGAGGGGTGCAATTCATACAGCCGCATGGTGTCGCTCTTGCGCAGCAGCATGCTGGCAATGGACGGCGAGCCTGGGTAGAGCGCCAGCGGCGGGGTCATGCCCTTTTCCAGCTCGGGCACCACACCGTTCTCGTCGGGCTGCAGGTTGAAGGACTGCACCAGCTGCACATAGTCGGCCAGGGCGGGGGGCAGGTCGGGGCGGCTCCAGAGGCGGCCAATGCCTTCGCGGTACTCGGCCTTCTTTTGGGCGTCTTTGCCCTTGAGCAGATAGCCACCGGCACCCGCATGGGTGTCGATGAAGCGCAGCGGTTTGTCTTTGGACACCATGTAGCGCAGCACCTGGGTCAGCACCAGATGCTTGAGCACGTCGGCATGGTTGCCGGCGTGGAAGGCGTGTCTATAGGCCAACATGGCGGTCTTTCTCTCTTTGTCGCAGGCCTGCACTGTAGCCGTGTTGACAGACGCTGACCGCGTGGGCGGATACGCTTGCGCCCATGAACACACTTTTCAGTCCCTTCCAGCTGGGCGATATCGCGCTGGACAGCCGCCTGGTGATGGCGCCCCTGACCCGTAACCGTGCCGTTGGCGGCATCCCCAACGCCCTGATGGCCACCTACTACCGCCAACGGGCCAACCCGGCAACCGGGGCCGGATTGATCATCACCGAGGCCAGCCCGGTCTGCCCCATGGGCCATGGTTATTTGGACACCCCGGGCATTTACAGCCCCGAACAGGTGCAAGCCTGGCGCCAAATCACCGATGCGGTGCATGCCGAGGGCGGCAAGATCGTGGTCCAGCTCTGGCATGTGGGCCGCATCTCGCACACCTCGCTGCTGCCTGGCGGCGCAGCACCCGAGTCCGCCACCGCCACCCCGGCGCGCGGCAAGACCTATATCGAAGGTGGTTTTGCGCCGGTGTCTGCGCCTCGCGCGCTGCACACCGAGGAGATCCCGGCGCTGGTGCAGCACTACCGCCACGCCGCCCGCTGCGCCATGGATGCCGGGTTTGACGGCGTGGAGATCCATGCCGCCAATGGCTATCTGATTGAGCAATTCTTGCGCGACAGCATCAACGACCGCAGCGATGCCTATGGTGGCAGCCCGGCGAACAGGGTGCGCTTTGCCCTGGAAGTGGCCCAGGCCATCGTGGACGAAATCGGCGGCGGGCGCACGGGCATCCGGCTCTCCCCCATCACCCCCGCCAACGACGCTGCCCAAGACAGCGATGCCCAAGGCCTGTACGGCCTCTTGGCCCAGGGTTTGGCCCCGCTGAAGTTGGCTTATGTCCATGTGGTCGAAGGGGCGACAGGCGGCCCGCGTGACTTGACGGACCAAGGCGTGTCGCCCTTTGACTACAAGGCCCTGCGGGCGCAAGCCCAGGCCCCTTGGATGGTCAATAACGGCTATGACGACGCCATGGCCGAGGCCGCCATTGCCAGCGGATCGGCGGACTTAGTGGCTTTTGGCAAGGCGTTCATTGCCAATCCCGACCTGGGGGCCCGTCTCAAAGCGGGCGCAGCGCTGAACGCACTCAACCCCAAGACACTCTATGGCGGTGGGCCAGAAGGCTATGTGGACTATGCCGTTCTAGGGGGGTGATTGGCGTGAACCTTGCCTCAGAACAGCTGTGAGGCAGCCACCGAGGGAAACCTCTATCGACGAGAGCCCTGGCTTTGTCGAGCATGCATCTCTTTCGTGACTGAAGTCGCGTGCGTTTTCCGCGCACATGGCCCAAGCATAGAGACCCGTGCGGTGCCAGAAGCGCCACACACCAGATGGGATGCACCTCATCCCCCCACCTCTTGAGGAGTTTGTCGGAATGAAACAGGTTCGTTTGACGCTGGTTGCCAGCGCTGTCTCCGCTGCCTTGTCGCTGTTCGCAGCCTCGGCCCAAGCCAATCAGGCTGTGGCGGCCAAGTCTGCTGAAGCGGCTCCCAATCTCTGGTTTGTCGAGTTCGCTGGTGCTCCCGTGGCCGATGGTCGCTTGGCGGCCGCCGTGAAGGCCGACGAGGCAGAGTTCTTGCGCGAAGCCTCTAATCTTCAGATCAAGTTCAAGAAGCGCAACACCTTCACCAACCTCTTCAACGGTGTCTCCATTGAGGCCACCCCGTCTGAGCGCGCCAAGATTGCCAAGATGGCGTCTGTGAAGGCCATGTACCCGGTGATGGTCATCAATGCGCCCAAGGTCGACAAGGTCGATGGCGGCACCGTGCCGGACATGGGCACTGCCTTGGGCATGACCGGTGCTGACATTGCACAAAACAGCCTGGGTTTGACCGGCGCGGGCATCAAGGTCGGCGTCATTGACACTGGTATGGACATCGACCACCCTGCCTTCGGCGGTGGCGGTGTGGCTGGCGGCACTTCGTTTGCAGGCCATCCCCGCATCAAGTTCGGTTACGACTTTGTGGGTGACGCTTTCAATGCAGACCCTGCCAGCCCAGCCTACAACCCCGTCGCAGTCCCCGATGCCAACCCCGACGATTGCGGTGGCCATGGCACGCACGTGGGCGGCATCATCGGCGGCAACAGTGCGGCTGACAGCTTCAAGGGCGTGGCCCCCAACGTGACCTTCGGCGCATACCGCGTCTTCGGCTGCGCAGGCTCCACCACCTCTGACATCATCCTGGCCGCCATGGAGCGCGCTAAGGCTGACGGCATGCAGGTCGTTAACCAAAGCTTGGGCGCCTCTTTCCAGTGGCCTCAGTACCCCACCGCACAGGCGGCTGACCGCTTGGTGCGCGACGGCGTCGTCATGGTCGCCTCCATCGGCAACAGCGGCACTTCCGGCCTCTATGCCGCAGGTGCACCGGGCGTGGGTAAAGACGTGATCGGCGTTGCTTCCTACGACAATGTGGGCATCAAGCTCAAGACCTTTACCGTCTCGGGCGCCCCCTTGACCGCAGGCTATCAAGACGCGACCGCAGCGCCGACTGCACCGACCTCGGGCACCTTCCCGATGGCTCGCACCGGCACCACAGCCTCGGCCACTGACGCCTGCAATGTGGCGCCCCCGGCTGCTGGCAGTTTGACGGGCCAAGTCGCGTTGGTGCGTCGTGGCGGTTGCACCTTCCTTGAGAAGGCACTGAACGTTCAAAACGCCGGTGCGGCAGGCTTGGTGATCTACAACAACGTGGCGGGTCACTTTGGCGGCACTGTCGCTGGCGGTGCGCCGATCACCATCCCCGTGGTCACGGTGTCTGACGCCCTGGGCGTCGAGATGAACAACCGCATCGCTGCGGGTGCCACGACCATGACCTGGACGCCCAATTCGGGCACCTTCCTCAACGTGACGGGCAACCTGATCTCCAGCTTCAGTTCTTGGGGCTTGGCGGCCGACTTGAGCCTCAAACCCGATATCGGCGCGCCTGGCGGCCTGATCGTCTCCAGCTACCCGTTGGAGTCGGGTGGTTACGCCAACCTGTCCGGCACCTCCATGTCCTCGCCGCACACGGCCGGTGGCGTGGCGCTGCTCTTGGAAGCTCGTCCCACCCTGAAGGCCAGCCAAGTGCGTGACCGACTGCAAAACGCGGCCGATCCTAAGGTCTGGAGCGGCAACCCAGGTACGGGCTTCCTGGATGCGACTCACCGCCAAGGTGCGGGCATGCTGGACATCGTCCAGGCTGTCCAAAACAAGGCCCTGGTGACTCCGGGCAAGCTGGCGCTGGGCGAGAGCCAAGCGGGTCCGCAGACCCGTACCTTGAGCATCAAGAACACCAGCGGGGCAGCTGTCACTTACAACCTGACCCATGCGGGTGCGCTGGCCTCGGGTCCGAACACCTTCACGGTTGGCATGTTCAACACGCCTGCGACGGTGGCCTTCAGCGCTGCCACAGTGACAGTGCCTGCCCGTGGCACGGCCAAGGTGGACGTGACGGTGACCGCACCGGCCGGTTTGGCGGACAAGGGCATTTATGGTGGCTATCTGGTGCTGACCGACCAAGCTGAAGGCGGCCAAACGATGCGCGTGCCTTACACCGGCTTCAAGGGCGACTACCAGGCCATTCAGGTCCTGACTCCGACGGCCAATGGCTTCCCCTGGTTGGCGCAATTGGTGGGCACCAGCTACCAAAACCGCCCCACAGGCGGCACCTACTCCTTGGCTGGGTCGGACGTGCCTTATCTGCTGATGCACTTTGACCACCATGCCCGGGCAGTCCGCGTGACGGTCAAAGAAACGGCCACCGGCAAGAACTGGTACACCGCCATCTCTGATGACTACCTGCCGCGCAACGCCACCGCTACGGGCTTCTTTGCCTTCAACTGGGATGGCACAACCACCAAGAAGAATGGCACCGTGTTGACCGTGCCCGATGGCACCTACACCCTGGATGTGTCGGTCCTGAAGGCCTTGGGCGACTCCACCAATGAAGCCCATTGGGAGAAGTGGGCCTCGCCGACAGTCACCATCCTGCGCACCCCGACCAACTGAGGTCGCCAGCGTCACCGATCACCCAGGCATCTGCCCGGTGATCGGTGTGGTTCCCTCTCACACCAAGCGAGCATTCACCCCCGCACAGCCGTAACGGCTGGCGGGGGTTTTTTCATCGCGCTCGGCTTCTGAAGGCGTCCAGCAGACTCAGGTGGCGCTCACCCGGCTCCAGCGTAAAGGCCTCTCCGGCGCTCACGCTGCCGGGTACCAGCACCGCCAAATAGGCGCCGCAGTAGCCCGACTCTGTCATCAGCTTGGCCGCCTTGTTGAAGCCCATGGCCGCATTGAACTTGAAGCAGGGTTGGCGCGGCTCTGACACCACCAGCACGCCGCCATCGGCAAAGCACAGCCGGTCGCCAATCCAAAGCTCGCGCTCAGTCACACCTTGCAGCGTCAGGTTCTCGCCCACCATGCCTGGGGGCAGGTCTTGGTCCCATGCGCCTGCACGGGCTTGCGCACGCACGGTGCGCCAAAACGCCAGGTGCTCACTGGGGTAGGCATAAATGGCTTTGGAGAGGCCACCATGCACCGACAGGTCGGCCTGCTCGTCCCCCGCCAAACCCATGGGGCCGTAGGCGACGGCGCCGCTTTGCGGCTGCTTGCCAATGGCGGTGAGGACCTCACGGCCATTGATCTGAACCGGCACGGCCCGGCCCACATTGACGCTCAGAATTTTCATGCCCGCCATTGTGCAGCGCTGCAGCCCCAGTGCTGGGCTGCAGGCTGCCCTCAGCGGGCAACAGGGTCAGGCTGGAATGCGCAGCAACTGGCCGGGGTAGATCTTGTCCGGGTGGCCCAACATCGGACGGTTCGCCTCGAAAATCTTGGGGTACTCATTGGCATTGCCATAGTGCTCCTTGGCGATCTTGGACAGGTTGTCGCCCTTCACCACGGTGTACCAACGCGACTCATCGGCAGGCTGGGCCACCGTCATCATGTCGTTCACGCCCGTCACGCCCGTCACATTGCCGCAGCACAGCACGATCTTCTCGCGGGTGGGCTGGTCAGCGGCTTGCCCGCTGACGGTGGCATGGCTGGTGGCGCCGTCAAACTCAATGGCCAAGCCGTCGGCACTCAGGCCTTGGCCGGCCACATACGTGGCAATGGCGTCGGCGGCCCGTGCGTTCAGTTGGGCGACTTTCTGCTGCAGGTCGCCGTCGCTGGGCGCAGCGGCCGCAGCTTGAGCGGTCTTCTCGGCTTCGTCATTCCCAAACAACTTCTCGCCTGCGGCCTTGAAAAAACTAACGATTCCCATGGAGTGATCCCTCATGTCAGTGATGATGAAGATCGCACCATACAAAGCCACATTTCAATACCGGTGACTGGCGCAAGGCCGAGCGGACATTCTTGGCAAACTTCAATGCCGCTGTGGTGGCGCAGTATCGAGATTCAGTGAGTTTTGACTCTTTGGGCGACCCACCAGCGCTCAGCCCCGGCCGCAGGCCTGCTGGGCTGGCAAGCGCCAGCTCCAGGTGATGGCCGCCCAACGCAGGCCTGTTGCCACCACACAGTTGCCAACGTCACCATGGCCACCGTCTCGGCAAACACCGGCATCTGACTCAAGACCCAGGGCGCACGGCAAGCCATTGCGAGCTGACTTGAAGGGATGGAGCGACGGACCGTAGCAAGGCTTGGGGGTGTGAGGAGGGGGCGATTGCGGAAGGGGCCGGTGCAGGAACTCGGAGTAGTGGAGATGTGAGGCCTCATGGGGCGACTGGAGGGTGGGTGTAGGCTGGTTGCTGCCATTCGGCGTATGCCGACCGAGTGACCGCTTCCGACCCTGAGCCGTCGCCTAGCCTCACGACCTGGCATGCAGCGAAGCGGTCACCCAATGTCCAATCCAGCGTGTGGTTGGAACAGACCTCCCCTCCGCCCATCGAGCAGGCTTGCCAGGAGTGTGAAGACGCGACGGCAATGTTCAAAGCGATCCATGTCGGCACTGCACCCTACTGCTGGTAAACCACCGGCGGCTGTCAACCCCGTCCCTTACGCAGCAAGACGACGCTGGCGCCTGGCTATGTGCTCCTGCAAGCCAGACTGCCGCTCATGCCTGTAGTCAAAATGCGCATCGAGGGCCGCCACGAACCGATTTTGATGAAACGGCCAGTCGTCGAAGGTGTCCAGGCGTCCGTCAACTAGTAGGTCACCTGTGAGATCAGGTCCAATCGTCTCAAAAGCTAGGACGACGACGATGCTGCATGCGTCATGCAGGCTATGAACAACGCCTGCGAGCATTTCCGGTGTCTCGAAGCCCAAACGCACCCCTTCAGCTCGCTGCTTGACTTTTTCGTCGATGCGCCTCTTGGTCAGATGGACATAGTTGGAGGCATCCACCCAAGCAGCGCTCGTCGCCTCTCGAAACGCTTGTCGCTGAGACTCTGTGAGCATGCGCAGCGGAAGTTGCCTCACGTGATCGACATTGTTCTTACAGACCTGCTTTCCCCGATAGAACTGGATTCTTCCTTCTAGATCCTGGGGAGCGGCCGTCTCATCGATAAACGCGGTGTTCACGGCGACTTCAAGCATGTATCGCATTTCGCGCCGTGAGGAATTGAGAGCTCCATTCTCAATTGCTAGCTTTGCCATTACAGCAGCTTCGCCAATCTCGTCTTTGTGGCGGGGCAGAAGATATTTCTCGTGATAGTCCGCCCAACGCGTCGCAGCGAAATCGCAAAGACCAAGAGTCTGATGAAGGGCCTGCACTGTCTTTCGCATCTTCTGAAGGGATACCTGATAGGCTGGCTGCTTGTAAGCTTCCTCGAACTCCATCTCATCAGCAAGGAGTCCCTCCCGAGCAGCATCAATAATATGATTAAAAGGATTCTTCATAAGCCTGTATATCAGTGGCAGATCGATCCGACAGTCTACGGAAGTCAGACCGGGCGGCCGTCGCCTTCACACCGCTGTCCAAAGCGGCGAATCAGATCACGCCCATGAGCGTACCAGGGCGAAACGGATCGACGCATAGCGGTCACCTGCGACCGGCCGCTCTTGGCCGAGAGCGGGCGCTCAATACCGGCATCTCGACCGTCGGCACCCGCTGCAATGCAGTCGGCCGATTGGCCCTCGATCTCCGAATCAGGCCCAGCTTTTCTTCTATGACCTTTGGTGCCAGAAGTAGGCAACGGCCTTCTGCTGCCGCTCACGAATCGCACCGAAGAGTGCAACCCAGTCAGATTCTGAAAATTCGTTTAAAAACAAACAGTTAGGTCGATGTGAAGCTCTAAACTCAGCGGATCTAGACCTGAGTCTCGACAGCGACACCAGCCCTCTGCTTACTTCCCCTTGCCGCCCCCGCAAATCCGCCCGACCCGAGAACTCCTGCGCATCCCTTCATGTCACAAATGCATCATGGGGATGGCTTGCGGAGTTACCACGCCGTTACACTGCCCGGTCAAGCCCTCCGCAGGTGGCGGGGCTTGGGGGCCTATCCGCCGCCGAAACCCGCCGTAACCTGCATGACAGCTTCATCCCTCAGGCTGTCGAACCTTGCTGGTCCTGGTCTCTTCAGGGTGGGCATTGGGCGAGCCTCTGGCCTATGGCCGGGCGCTCGCCCAATCCCATTTTTGAACCTTAGATTGGAGTCTTGTCATGAACCGTCCTGTCACGGAAGCCCTGCGGGTCAATGCCCCGGCTTACGTCAAAAACGCACGTCTGATCGAATGGGTCGGCCAAATCGCCGCCCTGACCGAGGCCAAAGACGTCTACTGGTGCGACGGCACCCAAGAAGAATACGACCGCCTCTGCCAGCAATTGGTGGACGCCGGCACCTTCAAAAAGCTCAACCCCGCCAAGCGCCCGGGCAGCTACCTGGCTTGCTCTGACCCTTCCGACGTGGCGCGTGTCGAAGACCGCACCTACATCTGCAGCGCCAAGAAAGAAGACGCCGGCCCCACCAACAACTGGATGGCCCCGGCCGAGATGCGCGAGCTGCTGCAAACCGGCGACAAGGCTTTGTTCAAGGGCGCCATGAAGGGCCGCACCCTGTATGTGGTGCCATTCAGCATGGGCCCGCTGGGCTCGCCCATCGCCCACATCGGCGTGGAGCTGTCGGACAGCCCCTATGTGGCCGTCAACATGCGCATCATGACCCGCATGGGCCGCAAGGTGCTGGAGCTGCTGGGCGAGAACGGCGAGTTCGTGCCCTGCGTGCACACCGTGGCCTCTCCGCTGGCCGAAGGCCAGAAGGATGTGTCCTGGCCTTGCAATGCCACCAAGTACATCGTCCACTACCCCGAGACCCGCGAGATCTGGTCCTACGGCTCCGGCTACGGCGGCAACGCCTTGCTGGGCAAGAAGTGCTTTGCGCTGCGCATCGCCTCCACCATGGGCCGCGACCAAGGCTGGCTCGCCGAGCACATGCTGATCCTGGGCGTCACCAGCCCCGCCGGCAAGAAGTACCACGTCGCAGCCGCCTTCCCCAGCGCTTGCGGCAAGACCAACTTCGCCATGCTGATTCCGCCCAAGGCTTTGGGCGGCTGGAGCGTGACCACCATCGGTGACGACATCGCCTGGATCAAGCCCGACGCCAATGGCCGCCTGCGCGCCATCAACCCCGAAGCCGGTTACTTTGGCGTGGCCCCGGGCACCAACACGCTGACCAACCCCAACTGCATGGCCAGCTTGAACAAGGACGTGATCTTCACCAACGTCGCGCTGACCGACGATGGCGACGTGTGGTGGGAAGGCATGGGCGACGCCCCGGCCCATTGCATCGACTGGCAAGGCAAGGACTGGACGCCCGCCATCGCCAAAGAAACCGGCGCCAAGGCCGCCCACCCCAACGCCCGCTTCACCGTGGCTGCCACCAACAACCCCGCGCTGGACGCCGCCTGGGACGACGCCGCTGGCGTGCCCATCGATGCCTTCATCTTTGGTGGCCGCCGCTCCACCACCGTGCCGCTGGTGACCGAGGCCCGCAACTGGACCGAAGGCGTCTACATGGCCGCCACCATGGGCTCTGAAACCACCGCTGCTGCGGCTGGCCAGCAAGGCGTGGTGCGCCGTGACCCCTTCGCCATGCTGCCCTTCATGGGCTACAACATGAGCGACTACTTCCAGCACTGGCTCAACCTGGGCGCCAAGCTGCAAGCCCAAGGCGCCACGCTGCCGCGCATCTACTGCGTCAACTGGTTCCGCAAGGGCGCAGACGGCAAGTTTGTGTGGCCGGGCTATGGCGACAACATGCGCGTCATGAAGTGGATGATCGAGCGCATCGAAGGCCAACAAGGCGGCACCGAAAGCCTGTTCGGCGTGAGCCCCACCTATGACGAACTGAGCTGGGACGGCTTGGACTTCAGCCGCGAACAGTTCGCCAGCGTCACCAGCGTGGACCACGAAGCCTGGGTGCAAGAGCTCAAGCTGCACGACGAGCTGTTCACGCAACTGGCCTACCACCTGCCTGAAGAGCTGAAGGCCACCAAGGCTCAGTTGCAAGCTAAGTTGGCGGCCTGATAGGCTGAGCATTGCGGCAGGCCCCATGGCGTACCGCCCCGGCAAAAAGCCACCGCATGCGGTGGCTTTTTGTTTGGCCCCGCAGCAGGGCGATCAACAAGAGCTGGACGCCCGCCGCGCCGCCCGCCAACAGCAGGCCCAGGTGGCCCAACGTCGCCTGATGCGCCATCAAGAAGTGGCCGAGACGCTGCTGACCGCCCCGCCAGCCCAAGCACGGGCCATGGTGGCCGATGCCCAGGCTGTCGTCAGTCACTGGGCCGAAGAAGGCCTGTGCAGCGCCGACTACGTGCAACGCTGGACGGCTCTGCTGGCGCTGCCTTTGCCCCAACTGGCTTTGGCCATGACGGGCGATGCCGACGGCTGGGGAGAGGCCTTGCGGCAGAACTCACCTTGGGTTCAAGCCTTGGGAGGCGGTGAGGCCCCATGACGCCCGAGGCGAGCCGCGCGACCTGCGCTGGATTGAAGCGGGCGGCAAGGCGCAACTGATTGCGCTGGGGCTGGTGCAGGCCCGCATGCGAGACACCCGAGTTTTGGATGATGAGAACAAGTCCCAGCGCTGCGCTTGCTGGCACTGCACCGCCAAGCATAGGCTTTGCTCCACTGCCACGCCCACGCCCACGCCCACGCCCACGCCCACGCCAGCGCGTGTGCCGATGCGCTGACACCATCGATCCAAAGTCCGGCTGGGCTGCCGAACTGGGCTGCCGGGTTTGTCGGAACTTTTAATGCTGCTCAGGCATACAGTACATTCGACGCACAGCCAGCATTCACGCCACTTTCCGGGAGGTACAGATGACCAACTTATGGAGCAGCGCCCAAGTTATAGAGCAGAATTTGCTCTGGACATTACGTTAGGCGTCTTTGAAACGTTGAGCCCTGTCCCATTTCAATTCACACAAATCGGAGTCGCACTGTGGACATTCTCTTGGGGCTTCTCGCCCTCGTCGTGGTCATCATTCTATTGGGCAAGATCAAGGGTGCACCTTCTCCGAAAGAGATGACTGACGAAGCTATCATGGCAAGACTCCAGAGCGAAAACGACTGGATCAAGCGCTATCAAGCCTTACCGTTCGACCATCCGCCGGGCGAGGGTCTCAAGAAGCAACATGACGAAAAGCAGCGCTACATCATGGAGTTGATGCTTGAACTGAACACGCGCCACGGCAAGAAAGACGAGTCACTTGCTCCCGCTATGCAGCGAGCCTACGAACTGATGAGACAAGGCATGCCTGAGAGTGAAGCCCAAGAGAAAGCAATTGCCGAATATGTGGCGGAACGCGACGCGAGGCAGGCCGCGCAGAATGCCAAGCCGGAGAGCCAATCATGATTCGATGGATTGTTGTCTCCGCTGTCTATGCTGCGATGTTTCTGATGTCGGCGAAATTCGATGCATCGCAAGCTCTTGCTGGTGGCCTGTTGTGCGGCGCCGTCTCCATCGGCGCTATCAAGCTCTTCGGGATGGACAAGAAGGAGTAGGTTTCAGTGCCTGCCCGGAACACGCTCAACCCCTCACCTCGAACGTTGATGCCGCAGAGCACCAATACGCTTCTCAATGACAGCCTCTGCGATCCGGCCGCCGAATCACCGCACCACCCACACCATCGCCGTGCGCCCCGGCGCCTGCAGCTCGCCCGTCTTGGCGTCCAGGCTGGCCTCGCGCACGCGCTTGTCGGCGGCGGTGGGGCTCAAGTGCACCGGGTGCAAGGCCCAGCGCTTGCCGCTGAGGGCGGGCAAGCTCAGCCGCTGAGTCTGTTTGTCGGTGTTCAGCACCACCAGCACCTCGTTGAAGTTGGCGTCCTTCAGGCCTTGGCCATTGAGCAGGGCCACGATGACCGCCGGGTTTTGCTGCGGGCCGGTGTTCAAAAAGCTCAGGCGTTGCTGCACGTCGGCGCTGCTGCGCAGGCGGAAGAGCACGGAGCTGTCGCGGATGCGCAGCAGGTCCAGCGTGGCGTCTCGCGTGAATCGGATGTCCTCGGGGCGGGGGTTGATCTGCGCGTTGGCCAGCAAAGGTTGCATCAGCAGCCAATCTTTGCCGTTATCGCCTTCGGGCGGCAGGCCGCTGCCAAAGTGGTTGGTGGTGGCTGAAAAGTCCAAGCGGTTGAAGGCGTCGCCCGAGTTGTAGCTGTTGCGGTCCAGGCTCTTGCTGCGCAGCAGCTCCTGCCCCGCATGAAAGTAAGCCACGCCCTGGCTGAAGGCCACCAGCGCATTGCCCAGTACCTGCACCCGCGCCCGCTCTTGCGGCGAGGTGCTGGTGGGCAGCTTCATGGCATTGGTGTCGAACAGGGTTTGGTTGTCGTGGTTCTCGACATAGTTCACCACCTCGGCGGGCTGGCTGGCAAAGCCTGCGGGCTGGCCGCCATAGTCCATCTCGGCGCCGCGCTTGGTGCTGCCGTCGGCGGTGGTGAAGCGCACGTCGCGCAAGGTGCCGGCCAGGCCCAGGCGGATCAGGTCGGCCGCCCGCATCAAGGCTGCGGCGCTGCTGGGCTCGGCCTGCGCGTTGGGGTCGGTGAACTGGCCGTTGAGCCAGCCTTGGCGGGCCAGCAGGGCCACGCCGCTGTCACCGGCGCTGCCGCCGCGTGCGGCGTCCCTTAGGCGGTCGTTAAAGCTGCCAATGCCGCTGCCATTCAGGCTCAGTTGGCTGGCCTGCATGAAGCGCCCGCCGTTGGCCACTTCACCAAAGTTCCAGCCCTCGCCAATGAAGTGGATGTCGCGGCCCAGCTCGCGCTTCAGGCGCGCGCGCATGGCCTCCATCACAGCGCGGGGCTGGTGGCCCATCAGGTCAAAGCGGAAGGAGTCGATGTGGTGGTCGCGCGCCCACAGCAGCACCGAGTCGCTCATCAGCCGCGCCATCATGCGGTGCTCGGTGGCGGTGTTCTCGCAGCAGGTGGAACGCTCGATCTCGCCGGCTGCACTCAGGCGGTGGTAGTAGCCGGGCACGATGCGGTCCAGCACCGACATCTCGCTTTGGCCCGAGGCAAAGGTGTGGTTGTAGACCACGTCCATGCCCACGCGCAGGCCGGCCCGGTGAAGAGCTTGCACCATGGTGCGCAGCTCGCGCACACGGGCTGCGCCATCGTCGGGCTGGGTGGCGTAGCTGCCCTCGGGGGCGCTGTAGTGGTAGGGGTCATAGCCCCAGTTGTAGCAGTCGGCGTCGCGGCTGGCGTTCACGGCGGCTTGCTGGGCTTTGCCGTCGCGCGGGCCCGTGGTCGTGGGGGTGACACAGCCTGTTTCAGGCACGCTGCTGAGGTCGTAAATGGGCAGCAGGTGCACATCGGTCAGGCCGGCCTGGGCCAAGCGCCTCAGGTGCTGCATGCCTTGCGATTGCGCATGGCTAAAGCCCAGGTACTTGCCGCGGTGTGCGGCGGGCACGCTGGCGTCATCGCGCGAGAAATCTCGCACATGCAGCTCATAGACCACCAGGTCGGTGGCGTGGGCCACGGTTTGCGGGCGCGGGGTGCTGTCCCAGCCGGCAGGTTCGGTGTCGGGGTGGTCCAGGCGCAGGGCCACGCTCTGGCGCGAGTGGCCGGTGACGCTGACCGAATACGGGTCAGTCACACGGTTGCGCACCAGGCCGGCGTTGGGCGTCACCACGTCCACCAAGTAGCTGTAGCGCTGGCCGTGCAGGTCTTGCGGCAGCTGCGTGGTCCACAGGCCGGTGGCGTCTTCGCGCTGCAGCGGGCGCAGCACCGAGGCTTTGCCGTCGCCGGGTTTGCCGGGGTGCAGGCACAGCATCACCCGCTGGGCGGTGGGCGCCCACAGGCGGAAGGTGCTGCGCTGCGGGGTGACGATGGCGCCCAGCTCGGCGGAAGACTCAGCCAGCGCATAAGCATCATCCAGCGCACCGGGCAACTGCGTCGCGGTGGCGGCCAGGATGCGGCCTTGCGCGTCCTCCTTCAACAGCCACATCTGCGCGGTCCAGGTCTGCGCCAGGTTCATGGCATCACGGCCGGACACGCGCAGCCGCACGCCGGGCTTCACATAGGCAAAGCGCTGGGCGGTGACGGGCGGCAGGTCCGAGTCGTCGATGCTCAGCTCCAGCACGCCGTCGGCGCCGCTGAGGGGCTCGCCCAGCTTGGCCACCAGGCCTGCGCTGTGGGAGTAGGCCAAACGCCAGCGCACGCCAGGGGCGGCCGCGTGGCCGGGCCACTGAAGGCGAATGCCGTCCAGCCAAATGCCTTCTGCGGTGGGCAGCCTGGCGGCGGCATTGAGCACGCTGCTAAAGGGGCCATCGCAGTCTTGCGCGGTGGGGGCTTTGGCCAGGGGCTGAGCCCAGAGGGGCGCGCAGGAGGCGCCCAAGGCCAGCAGCAAACTCAATCGGCTCAGATGTGGAGCGAAGGACATAAGGTGTGCGGTGTGTAATGAAACTACATTGTCTGGGCGTCAGTGCGCTACGGCATAGCGGGGTTACATCTAACCATCGGCCGCTTGCAAAGCATGCAAAATGTAGTTTGGCTACATACTGCTGCCGCTTCAGGACACATCATGCCTTCTCTCTCCCCTGCCGCACAGGCTTTGGCCCCTTGGCTGGCCCGGCCGTTCTTGCCGACCTTGATGGCTGCGCTGCTGGGCGCAAGCGCACTCTGGCCTGCAGGCGCAGGGGCGGTGGCTGCGCCCACGCCGCAGGCCTTGGCTGCGCAGGCGGCCCAGGTGGACATCTCGCCCGTGCCCCCGGTGCACCGCCCCAGCACCCTGCCCGCAGGCTGGCACCACGGCGTGTTCATGGAGATTTTTGTGCGCGCCTTTGCCGACAGCAATGGCGACGGCGTGGGCGACCTCAAAGGCCTGACCGCCAAGCTGGACGACCTCAAAGATTTAGGCATCAGCGGCATTTGGTTGATGCCCATCACCGCCAATGCCGACGGCGACCACGGCTATGCCACCACCGACTTCCGCGCCATTGCGCCCGAGTACGGCACGCTGCAAGACTTTGACGAGCTGCTTCGCCAGGCCCATGCACGCGGCATTGGGGTGGTGATGGACTACGTCATCAACCATGCGGCCGCCCAGCACCCGCTGTTCCAAGCCGCTGTGGTTGACCCCAAAAGCCCCTGGCGCGACTGGTTTGTGTTTGCCGACACCGAGCCACAAGGCTGGGACATCTGGGGCAAGAACCCTTGGTACCTGAGCAGCGCCCAGCACTGGAACAGCAAGCTCGAACCCAAAGACCTGCCCAAAGCCCCGCCCGGTGCGCGCGACTTCTACTTCGGCACCTTTGGCCCGCACATGCCCGACTTCAATATGCGCCACCCGCGCGTGCTGCAGTACCACGAGGACAGCCTGCGCTTTTGGCTCAACCGGGGCTTGGACGGCTTTCGCTTAGACGCCGTGCCGCACCTCATCGAGCGCGATGCGGTCAACTGGAACGACCAACCCGAAAGCCGCCAACTCACCAAGCGCCTGCAAGACCTGATCGCCGCGTATGACAAGCGCTGGGTGGTGTGCGAGGCCACGGCCGAGCCCAACGATTGGGGCCACCCGCAAGTCTGCGGCAGCGCCTTTGCCTTTGGCTATGTGCACCACTTTGTCAAAGCCGCTCAGGGCGACACGGCGTCCATCCAAGAGCTGGCCCGCTATTGGCGCGAGGCGCCGCCCGAGCGCTTTGGCATGTCCACCATGATCTCCAACCACGACATCTTTGCGGGTGAGCGGCTGTGGGACCAGGTCAAAGGTGACGAGGCCCGCTACAAGCTGGCGGCCGCCAGCTACCTGCTGCAGCCGGGCACGCCCTTCATCTACTTTGGTGAGGAGATCGGCCAGGCCGGCGTGCCGGGTTTGCCGGGCGACCTGCCGCTGCGCTCGCCCCGTTCCTGGACGCCTGACGCTAAGACCGCAGGCTTCACCACCGGCCAACCCTTCCGCCCCTTGGCCCCCAATCTTGCGCGTTACAACGTGCAGAGCCAGTCGGCCGACCCGCAGTCCATCCGCAGCTTTTACAAGGCTTTGATCGCGCTGCGGCGCGCCCACCCGTCCATCGCCCAAGGGCGCTTTGAGCACAGCGCGGTGCAGGGCCAAGCCTTGGTGTTCCAGCGCAGCCATGCGGCAGACCGCACCCTGGTGCTGATCAATTACGGTACGCAGCCGCAGGCTGTGGACGTGCCCGGCCTGCCCGCTGGGGCGCGGCTGCAGCCGCTGTTCCAGGCCCAGTCTTCGCAGGCGCAAGGCGGGCGCGTCACCGTGCCGGCGCAAGGGGTGCAGGTGTGGCAGGTGGTCTCGCCTTGAGCCGTGCGTGCAGTGGGCACAGCGACTCCCTTCAAAACCTTTGACACGCGCCTCAAGCGCTCAGCCGCCACAATGGCTTCATCTTCCCTTGGAGCCCCTCATGACTGTTGATCGCCAGACCGAACATCCCGTCGACCCACTGTTCACCAACCGCTGGTCGCCCCGCGCCTACAGCGGTGAGCCTATCGACGACGCTACGCTGATGCGCTTGTTCGAGGCGGCCCGTTGGGCGCCGTCGGCCTCTAACCTGCAGCCTTGGCGCTTCCTCTATGGCAAGGCCGGCACAGCCGCTTGGCAGCCGATCTTCAACAGCCTGGTGCCCTTTAACCAAAGCTGGGCGGCCAAGGCCTCGGTGCTGATCGCCGTGGTCTCGCGCGTGCGCTCCACGCCGCCGGGCAAGACCGAGAAGGTCGACAACGTTTGGCATGCCTTTGACGCGGGTGCGGCGTGGCAAAACCTCGCCCTGCAAGCCTCGCTGCTGGGCTGGTATGCCCACGGCATGGGCGGCTTTGACAACGCGGCCTTGCGCCAAGCCCTGAACGTGCCCGAGGACTACGCCATCCATGCGGTGGTGGCCGTGGGCAAGCTGGGCGACAAAGCCCAATTGCCCGAAGCCCTGCAACAGCGCGAAGGCCCCAGCCCCCGCCAGCCCCTGTCCGCCATGGTGGCCGAGGGCGGCTTCAGCTTCGAGGCCTGAATGGCCACCGCGCTGCCCGCTGCCGCCTTGGCCCGTTTGGACGCACTCATCCAGCAGGCCCAGGCCAGCGGCCAGCGCCGCCTGCTGGGCCTGGTGGGCGCGCCGGGGGCCGGCAAGTCCACCTTGGCGGCGGCCCTTCACCAAGCCAGACCGACCTTGACCCAAGTGGTGCCCATGGACGGCTACCACCTGGCCAACAGCGTGCTGGCCGCGCTGGGCCGCAGCCAGCGCAAAGGCGCGCCCGACACCTTCGACGCCGCCGGCTTTGTGGCCCTGCTGCAGCGCCTGCGCGCACCGGGCGGCGACGTGGTCTACGCCCCCGAGTACCGCCGCGAGATCGAAGAAGGCGTTGCCG
Source organism: Ideonella sp. (assembly GCF_044358605.1). GTDB lineage: Bacteria > Pseudomonadota > Gammaproteobacteria > Burkholderiales > Burkholderiaceae_C > Ideonella. Next base: position 24,502 of record NZ_JBIKNQ010000017.1, on the reverse strand, counting down.
GTGCCATCGCCATCCCGCCCGAGGTGCCGGTGCTCATCGTCGAAGGCAATTACCTGCTGCTGGAAGACGCGCCATGGGCCCCCTGCCGCGCTCTGCTAGACGAAGCTTGGTATGTCGATGTGAACGACGCCCTGCGCACCGAACGCCTGGTCGCCCGCCACCGCCACTTTGGCCGCAGCGAGGCCGACGCCCGCACCTGGGCTGCGCAGACGGACGAGCCCAATGCGCGGCGCATCGCGGCGAGCCAGGGGCGGGCGGATTGGGTGTTGCGCTGCTGAGAGGAATGGAAAATTCGTCTGTTTCAGCGTAAATTGGGTACATTGGCAAACTCTTTGAGTCCACTTAGTTTCACCATTAGATTCAGGAGGAGTACATGAAGAAAGCAGTTTTAACTCTTTGCGCATTGATGCCAATTGTTGCAGCAAGTCAATGCAACGTCACCTATTTGGGTGGGGAAGTAACCGATCATCAAACAGGTAGTTATCCACTTGCTGTGGATGAAAATGGGAATTCATATGGGAATTTCTCATACCTCGGTATGAATGTTTGGGGGGCGGATGGCTCGACTGTAGCGGTATCTCCGCCGGAGCCGACAGACGCAGCATTTCAGCCTTCAATCAATAACAAAAAACAGGCCATCGTTAATAGTGAATCATGGTGCTGGCCAGAGTTCAGAGACTACAGTACAGACATGATGATCTGGAATTGGGAGCAGGGTACGAAAGTTTGCCTAAAACCGCTACCCTTTCAACTTCCAGAGGGTTTCTCTGCGACCTATCTATCGCGTGCTACAGTGATTGATGATAAAGGCTGGGTCTATACTTCAGTTCCAGACCGGGGCACACTTAGAAATCGAGCCGTTGTTTGGCGAGATAATGGGGTTGCCGTTGAGCTTCCGGTGCTACAAAGCGGTTTACAGCATTTCGTCAACGGCGGAAATACCAGTGGGCTAGTGGTCGGGCAAGCTTCTACCGATGTGCGAAATTTTCGATCGGTGCCGATTGCTTGGAGGTCGGGAATAATTGAAAGGCTGCCCTTGCCTGAGGGGTTTACCGCCGGTCGCGCTGTATCGGCTTCCAGCAATGGTGATATTGTGGGGCAAGGATACGTTGGTCGGCGGCCGTCATCCGGCCTGTGGTGGTCTGAGGGTAAAGTCAAGGAGTTGCCTCTCGGTTTCACGCCATCGCACATCAATCGACAAGGGCATATTATTGGGCGTACAGGGAAAAATTGGTGGCCCGCTATTTACAAAAATGACAAAGTCCTTCTCATTGCTAAACTAATGCCGGCAATGTGGCATAAAAAGGGCTATCAAGTGACATTGCTCACTGACATTAACGACAAGTCCGAAGTGCTGGCTAAGTATAGAGGAGGGCCAAATGATCTTGATGGTTCAGTATTGCTGAGAGGCTGTTTTGGGAATCAATAATCATCATGGGATAAATGGAGACCTTTGTTATTGATGAGCCCCCGCATGAACGAATCTCATTGCCTCGATAAGTGATGACCCTGCTGCTTTGGGCGCTCAGCGCTGGCCTTGTCCTCCTTGGCTTTGCGGGCATTGTCTTGCCCGCTTTGCCCGGCACCTTGTTGGTCTGGGCCGGCTTGCTGCTGGCGGCTTGGATTGACGACTTCCAGCGCATCGGCGGCTGGCCCATGGCCGCCATCACGGTCATGGCCCTCATCGCCTGGGCTTTGGACTATGTCGCAGGCCTGATGGGCGCGCGCCACCTGGGCGCCAGCAAGCAGGCCTTGATCGGCGCGGCACTCGGCACCGTGGTGGGCCTGTTCATGGGCCTGATCGGCGTGTTCTTCATGCCCTTGGTCGGCGCGGCTGTGGGCGAATACCTGGCCCGCCGCGACCAGCCCGACGCTGCCCCCCAAGCCCTCAAGGTCGGCGTTGGCACCTGGGTGAGCATGCTGGTGGGCATGCTGGCCAAGTTCGTGCTGGCTTTTGTGATGATCGGTGTGGCGGTGACGGCTTACCTTTGGTGAGACACGGCGTGTGGGCGACCTGATCACCGACAAGAACTCTTGGACAGCGGTCACGATGGTGTATACCATTGATATCTACCATCTCGAGGGCGCCCATGGACATTGCACGCATCTTCCAATCCGGTCGCAGTCAGGCCGTTCGTCTGCCCAAGGAGTACCGCTTTGAAGGCACCGAAGTGGCGGTCAAGCATTTCGGCAATGGTGTGCTGCTGTTGCCCGTGAATGATCCGTGGCAAACCATGGAGGACGGCTTGGCGGCGTTCGAGGCGGGTTTTGTCCTCAGCCGCGAACAGCCCGCAGCGCAGGAGCGTGACGAGATCAAGCCGTGATCTTGCTCGACACCAATATCTGCATCTACATCATCAACACCAAACCCGCCAAAGTACTGGCAAGGTTCAAGCAATACAGACTGGGTGAGGTGGGGTTGTGCAGTGTGGTGGCAGCGGAGCTGGCTTTTGGGGTGGCCAAGAGTGGCTCTACCCGCAACCGGCAGGCCTTGGAGATGTTTCTCGCACCGCTGAGTATCTTGCCGTTTGATGAGGCCGCCGTATGGACCTATGCGGACCTGCGGGCAGCGTTGGAACGCAAGGGCTCCCCGATCGGGTCTCTCGATACGCTGATCGCCGCCCACGCATTGAGCCTGGGCGCCACGCTGGTCACCAACAACACCCGTGAGTTTGCGAAGGTGCCTGGGCTTTTGCTGGACAACTGGGCCGAGCCTGACTGATCGAGTTGATGATCGTCATGGCCACCATGGCGGTGACCGAACGCATGGAGGCGAGCTCCAAGCCGCAAAACGACTTGCCACCGACGGCCTATCCGCTGGATTGCAGGTCTTGAGTCTCCTGCACGCCATCATTGTGCGGTGCACGCAGTCGGCGCCATCAGTTCTCACCATGCAGTTACCATCAGAAGATAGCTAACTTTTTAGGTGAGCATCATGATGCGATTTCTGACGGCCATATCCGCGGGGCTATTGCTCTCTTCTCCACTGTCGACATTTGCGCAGTGTCAGATGATTGAGCTCGAGAGTCAGGTGGGGTGGAGACCCATAGGCAGGAGTCTTTCGACCAAAGGGTTGGTCAGCGGCAGCCTTTACTCCGACGACGGTCAGCTCTCTCGACCCGCAATTTGGGACAGCAGTGGTCGCTTGAAGACACTGCTCCCTTACGACTCCGAGTTCAAGATCACGGTCGTGTCGGCGTCGAATGATTTTGGTGTGCACGTCGGCTGGAGGCAGATCTCCTATGAGCATCCCCTTCAAGCAGTTCGTTGGGAGTACGGGACCCCCCTGATCCCGATGCGCTCAGACTACCAAAGCTACGCCTTGTCGGTGAACAGGCAAGGTGTTTCCGTGGGCCAGTCTATTTTGGCTGATAAGTTGACCTATTTAGCCGTGAAATGGGACTCTACTGGCTGGTTCAGCTACATGGCGGGAGGTGGACATCGCGATAGTGTGGCGAACCATATCAACCGCCGTGGCCAGTCGTTTGGGCGTATCGCAGATGCCGAGCGGATTTCCCACGCCGTTCGTTGGAGTTCGGCTGGAAAGCCGACGCGGCTGCCCTCGCTGGGCGGCTTGCATGGACATGCCGTCGGGGGGAATGACCGCGGCGATGCCGTTGGAAGTAGCAGCAGCACTACCCATGCAACCAGACCTACACTCTGGCGTGCGGCCGACCTTGTGCCTGTCGACTTGGGATCGCTTGGCGGCACTTTTGGGGTAGGCGCAGCGGTCAATAGCCAGCAAGTGGTCGTCGGTATGTCGCAAAACGCTTTGGGGAAAGATTCGGCGTTTGTGTGGTCCGCAGGTGTAATGCGTGACCTCAACACCATGCTGCCTGCGTCCTTTGTCAGTTCCGGCCAAAGGTTGGAGTGGGCAGATTCAGTCACCGATCAAGGCACCATATTGGCCACCGTGAAGCAGTCGGTGCCTGGCAATGACATTCCACGATATCGAGGCGTGCTGCTCAAGCAATGTCTTGAATGAAGATCCAGCGCGGCCGACAGTCACCTAGGCTGAAGAGCATGTGCGCTAGGGTGCTTGAACAAAACGCCTACTTCTAAAGCGTTGCAGGCTCCTTCACCCCACCCACCCCCGGCAAATGCTGCCCCGAGGTCACCCCCATCGACACATAGATGCTGGTCAGGCCGTCTACGCCCACATCGGCGGGCTGCACCCAAGCCTCGGGCACATAGATCAGGGCGCCGCCTACCGGCACCGGGGCGGTGGGCACCAGCACGGCCAGATAGGGCGCGCCGCCCACCAGCACCGGCTCGGGGGAGGACAGCAGGCCCAGCACCGCAGCGGCTTGGCCGGGGCCGCCAAAGTGCAGCCAGACGGGGCTCATGGAGCGGGTGCCTTGCTCGTCGCGTTGCGCCATCAGGCCCACCAGCTTTTGGGCCATGTCGTAGATGTGACGCACCACCGGGATGCGCTGCATCACCGCGTTCAGGCCTTCCAGCAGCACCGGCTGCAAGCGCGTTTGCACCAGCAGGCCTAAGGCCAAGATGCTGACGAGCACCAGGCCCAGGCCCAGCAAATAGCCCACCACTTCGGAGCCACTCACGTCCAGGCCCAGGCTGATCAAGGCCTTGCCAAACAAGCTGGTCGGGCCCAGCCAAGCATAGAGCAGGCGTACCGCCCAAACCAGGATGGCCACCGTGGCCGCCAAGGGCAGGGCGGCCAGCAGGCCGGTCAAAAACACATTCGCCAAGCGGCGCAATCCGGGTTTGATCATTGCGCGGCCTCCACCACCATCTGCACTCTTTGTTGGCCTTGGAACTCATCGACGCTGAGCCTATAGGCCAAGCGCACCCGGTCGGGCAGCGGGTCGGTGTGGCCAAACCAAATGGCGTCGCGCAGCGTGCCTTGCGGGCCGCCGTGGCGCACGCGCAGCTTCAGGTGCTTCTCGCCCACCAGGCGCTGCTGCACCACGTCCACCTCGTCGCAAAACACCGGCGCCGGAAAGCCCTGGCCCCAGACCACATCGTCCAGGGTCTGCACGGTTTCGGCATTGAAGTATTGCAGGGGCAGCGGGCCATCGGTGGCCACGGTGCGGGTCAGCGCGGCGGCGTCCAGCCATTCGCGGGCGACCTGCTGCAAGGCGGCGTCAAAAGTGTCCACATCTTCTTCGGCCAGGGTGCAGCCCGCAGCCATGGCATGGCCGCCAAAGCGCTTGAGCAGGCCGGGGTGGCGCTTGGTCACCAGGTCCAGCGCGTCGCGCAAATGAAAGCCGGGGATGGAGCGGCCCGAGCCCTTCAACAAGCCATCGCTGCCCAGGGCTAACACAAAGGTGGGCCGGTGCAGGCGGTCTTTGAGCCGCCCGGCCACAATGCCCACCACGCCTTCGTGGAACTCGGGGTCAAACAGCACCAGGGCCGGGGGTGGGTCGCCTTCGGGCATCAAGTGCTCCAGCGCGGCTTCGGCCTGCTCGCGCATGCCCGCCTCTACATTGCGGCGCTCTCGGTTGATGGCATCCAGTTGCTGGGCCAGCTCTTGGGCGCGACCGGGGCTGTCGGTCAGCAGGCATTCAATGCCCAACGTCATGTCGGCCAGTCGCCCGGCGGCATTGATGCGCGGGCCTAAGGCAAAGCCAAAGTCAAAGGCCGAGGCCCGCTCGATGCGGCGCGCGGCGGCATGGAACAACGCTGCCACGCCGGGCTGCATGCGGCCGCTGCGAATGCGCTTCAAGCCCTGCGCCACCAAGCGGCGGTTATTGGCATCCAGCTTCACCACATCGGCCACGGTGCCCAGGGCCACCAGGTCCAGCAGGGCATCGAGCCGGGGTTGTTGGGCCGCATCAAACGCGCCGCGTGTGCGCAGCTCCGCCCGGGTGGCCAGCAGCACATAGAACATCACGCCCACACCGGCCAGGGCTTTGCTTTCAAAGCTGCAGTCGGGTTGGTTGGGGTTGACGATCACATCTGCGTCCGGCAACAGCACCGCACCCTCGACCAAGGCAGGCAGGTGGTGGTCGGTCACCAGCACCTGCATGCCCAATGCCTTGGCGCGTGCCACGCCTGCGTGGCTGGCAATGCCGTTGTCCACGGTGATCAAGACCTGCGGCTGGCACTGGGCCTGGGCGAGGTCGACGATGGTGGGTGTCAGGCCATAGCCGTGCACGGCACGGTCGGGCACCACATAGTGCAGGTGCTGCGGCTGGGCACCCAGCAGGCCTAAGCCGCGCAAGGCCACGGCGCAGGCGGTGGCGCCGTCGCAGTCGTAGTCGGCCACCACGCACAAGCGCAGGCCTTGTTGAACGGCATCCGCCAGCAGGCGGGCGGCGGCGTCGCAGCCCTTGAGCTGTGAGGGCGGCAGCAAGCGCGCCAAGTTGTCGTCCAGGTCGTCGGCACTTTTGATACCGCGTGCGGCAAACAAGCGGGCCAGCAGCGGGTGAAGGCCGCTTTGCTCCAGGGCAAAGGCGGTGCGGGGGGCGGTCTCGCGGGTCAGCAGGGTGGGGGCGTTCACAGCGGGGTGTTCTGGTCAATCAGCACTTAAAGGGCGGTGAGCACGGGCAGGGCGGCCGTGCGGCGCGGGGTAGTCAGACGCTGCCACCAGCCGCGCTGGGCGGGCTCAAAGCGCTGCGCATGGCGCTCTCCGCACAGGGTCAGCTTGAGGGCCTCACCCGTCTCCAAACGCGCGTACCAGGGCTTGAAGACCTCGGTGTCCAAGGCCGCCCAGGCCTCTGCCCAAGCCAGCCAGTCTTCGGCCAGCAAGGGCGCGCGCAAGCGCTCGTCCATCACGACCTCCGTGGTCTCTGGCAAGGCCTGCGGGGTTGCGCCGGTGCCACTGAGCCAAAAAGAGTTGACCGGCGGCAAGCCCTGGGCCTCGCGGGCCTCATTCAAGGGGTGGCCGTGCAGCAGCATCTGCACCTCGGCTTGCAGGCGGCGCAGCCGGCGCGCGGCCTCGGGCGGGCCCAGCCACAAATCGACATTGCGGCCGATCACCCGGTCCAAAGAGGCCGTGGGCAAGGTGGCGAGACCGTCATGCTCGGCCAACCACTGCAGCGGGCTGCACCAATGCAGGCGAATGCCGTCATCCTCAAACAGCGGCCGAATGGCCTCGAAGGCTTGGCGCGATGCGGTCTCGTCCAATTGCAGCTCGGCCGGGTTGAGCAGCGAAAACTGCTCGGTGCCCACATGCCAGTGGGTGGGGCTGACCAGCGCCCAGCCGCTGCCGGGGGCGGGTGCTAGGCCTGCACGCTGGGCCGCCAGGGCCGCCCAGGGCAGCAGGCCATCTTGCAGCAGCCAGCCGCGTGCTTGGGCCAAGGCGCGCTCTTGCGGGGGGCTCAGGGTGTATTCGTCCCCTTCGTCCAGGGCTTGGGCCTGCAGGCGTGCGAGCAAGGCTTCCAGGTGCGGCAGCTGCAGCGTGCCCAGGGTGTGGACGGCAGCCTCAGAGGTGGCCGAGGCAAAGGGCAGGATCAAGTGCCGGGGGGGCAAAGCAGTCATGGGCCGGATTATCCGGCGCATCAATCCCTGACCCTTTGGTGATGCTTTCGTGAGGACTCTGACGGCCCACACGGGAATCATGAGCGCACTGACATTCAACACAGCCCGCAGGGCGCCAGATGAGTGTCCGTCCCCTTCCTTTTTGACCCTCATGGCTGCTGCTGCAGCCCTCACTGCCTACGGCGGTGGTGACACCACACTGCGCGTGCAATTCAGTGGCTTGGAAGACCTGGGCACCAGCGCTGTCTATGCAGGCTGAATCATGGTGGACGGCGCCCCCGTCACCACCGGCCGCTTCAGCAGTGCCATGGGCGCAAACAGTGATTCCGGTGGCGCGGCCGCTGGCCTGCTGGCCGCCCCGCCCTTCCCCGGCCAAGACTTCATCAACCCGGCCACCAAGCTGCCGGGCGGCATGGCGGTGATCTCCATCGAGCCCCAGCACGACAACAGCCCTGCGCCCTTCGCGCTCAAACCCCTGATCAACACCAACATCGCCAACTTGGTGGGCGGCGCCAACCCACAGACCTTGACCAACCAAGCGGCCAGCAATGCGCCCACGGGCACCATCAGCATCATTCGCTGAGCGGCCGACAGTACACTCCCGTCAAACAGACGGGAGAAGTTATGGGGATGTCGTTGGCGAGACTGAGGAGGCTAGTGCGTCATGGGGTCTGGCTGTCCGCTTTGGCACTTGCTGCCTGCGGCGGCGGCGGAGGAGAGGACGGTCCACCCAAGAGCATCAGTATGGGCTTCACCATACCCAACTACTCTGCTCAGGCTCTGCACCCTGGCGAAGGACATGTGGTGGTCGGAGGCTATGTGACGGTGCAGAGCGCCTCCGCCGTTTATATAGGCTTGGAGGACCCTAAGGAATTGATCGCCGCTGCTGAAACCACTTTCAATGGCGACCAGTTTTCTTTTTCCTTGCGACTCAAGGCCATGAGCGAGCCTGGCACCTACACCGCTCCTTTGATTTTGCATGCGTGCGCAGACCCGGAATGCAGTCAAGAACTGCAAGGAAGCCCCGTGCAGGCTATGTTGACGTATGTCGTTAAGCCTAACATCAAGATTCAAGCGCCAGAGCCTATGTTTAGAACAGGCGCTGAGCCAGAGCGTGTACAGGTACTGTCCGCGTTCATTCCGTAAGAGGCTCAGCCCGTCATATTGGAGGGGAAGCGGACGACCCAGGGGGTAGAGGTCTCGCTCGACGGAAGCAATTTGGTCATCGTTGGCAAGCAAGTACCCGCCGGAAACTACGACACGACAATGATCATTCGAGGCTCTAACGACTCGAGGTACTACGCCGAATTCACTGTGCCCTACACTGTTTATCCCGTTCCGGGAGGTGAGCATGGGTTGTTGCTGAGCCCGAGCTTCATCACAGAGTCAGTTGAACAAGGGGCTAGAAAGACGGTGACATTCAAGGCCACGCCCCCAACGTGGAGCGACGCACCCCTGCAGCTTCAAATTGTTGACTCCCCGCTCATCGAAAATCTCCAGTCCCTCGGCGGAGATCTCTACAGCTTCGATATCAACGCCGTGTCGCAGCGAGAAGGTGAAATCAGAGGCGGGATTGTTATTCGATCAAGAGCAATGCCTGAGGTGTACTCGCTGAGCATCCTTGGTAACGTCGCTCCTGCGGTGGTGCTGTCAGATGAAGCGCCAAGCATGAATCTGGGCTTGCACACAGTGCCCGGTGATTTTCTGAGGTCTATCGAGGTATTGCGTCCGGACGGCAGTAAGGTGCCATGGACCGCAACTGTGGATAAACCGTGGGTGAAGTTGACTCGTTCCCAGGGCGTGACGGGTCAAGATAGCTTGGGTTTGCAATTTGACCAAACGTTGATGGGCGACCCTGGCTGGAGTGAGGTGGCGACCTTGACCGTCAAATCGAATATGCCGGGTACCCTAGCTCGCAAGTTCACGGTCTACGGCAGCAACACTCTTCCAGTGTTCGACCAAGCTTCTGTCAGCGCCGTGTTTTCAGGCCGATCGAAGTTTTATGTGTCGGGCTATCTGTTGCCGGAGGCATCGTCAATAGACCGACTGCGCGTGGATGGCGCAAGACTCGTGTCTGCAAAGCATGCGACGAATCCACGAATACCTGGGTCTCTGGGGGATTTGTGGCTTGAAGTAGACGAGGCAATGGTGGGGCGGCCGGTCACGCTTTCATTCACAAATCCGTTGGCAAAGACAACAATCTCCTTACCGGTCGTTGATCGCCCAAGGGTATCCATGGCATTTGCGGCCTTGCCGCGGGCAGATTACCGCCCAGTCAGCTTCGGTCGACTAAGTCAGTCCGCATATTTTGCCGGCGGTGGAGCGGTTTGGCGTTGGGAGCATCGCGATGGAACTTGGCAGGTGCCGCAGTCTCGCAGTGTGCCGAACCTGATCGACGCTGCCATCGCACCCACCGAAACAGCCGTCTACGCCTTGCGAGGGAGAGACGTTATCGCCCTCTCCCCAACGACGTTGAGTGTTGAAGCGCAAGCGACGCTAACGGATTCGCAGATCTGGTTTGATCCGACTGTGCCGACACTTGCAAATGCATTGGTGTTTGCCGACGATGGCCGAGCGCAGGCGGTGCATGGTGCAAATGGTGATCTCAAGTCCCATGGCGTTGACTGGTTAAGAGGAATTGAGGGGCCGAGAGTCCAGGCTTCTCAGTGGAGCAATCTGGTGAAAAGCCCGTTCATTTGGACGCCTGGGCAGTCATGGTGGAGTTACCCTGAAGGGGTTGGACCGTCGCTTGTTAGGAGCGCGTCTGGCACGACGGTGATGGTGACTGGTACCACGGGGACGATTAGCTCCATTTTGGGTTGGGGCGAGTTGCCTGTAGGGAGCAGCTATCAGGTTCCTCCTCAGACCCCCGTGATTTCCGTGTCTGACGATGGTCAATTGGCCGTCCAGTCGGATGGGCAAATCCGCATGGCAGCGTTTGGGTGGACCAGCACCAGCCAGTTGCTGCGCGATGTACCGCTTGGTTATGAGGTCGGCGGGTACGGGTTGAGCGGTGACGGACGGGTTGCACTGGTCTACGGTTACCGAAAAGTTCAAGATCAAGGTCAACTCAAAGCGACTGATGCCAAAGCTTGGATGATTGACCTTCGCCAGATCCCTACAGGTGCGGGGACCTTCAAGGTGTTGTCTGAGATACCGCTACCCTCGCCTGTCGGCTGCATTACAAAGCTGGATGTCGACGAGAGTTGCTCGCACAGAGCGCACGTCCAGTTTCTGGTCGGCGATCGGAATGCATTGATCCTTGGTCCACGCGGCATCTTGGCCTTCCCTTTGCCTGAGGTTCCGGCTGTCGGTATGACCTCCACTCGGGTCCCTGCGCCAAAGGCCAAAAGATCGTTGGCGCCGATTCAATGGCCTGCCTCGCGCTGAAGCAAGGGGCTAAAGGGCTTGCTGGCGGCTGCATCCGGTAGCATCCCGCCCATGAGCTTTTTCTCCTCCTTGCCCTTTGAGTGGCAAATCGGCTGGCGCTACACCCGCGCAGGGCGCGCTGGCCGTCGCAATGGTTTTATCTCTTTCATCTCGCTGATCTCGGTGGTCGGCATTGCCTTGGGCGTGGCGGCACTGATCATCGTGCTGTCGGTGATGAATGGCTTTAAGACGGAGGTGCGCGACCGCATGCTGGCGGCCATTCCGCACATCGAGGTCCGTGAATCCAGCGGCACCGGCCTGGCCGACTGGCAGGCTTTGGCGCGCGAAGCCAAGCGAGAGCCCCTAGTCAAGGCCGCGGCGCCTTTTGTCTCCAGCCCCTCGCTGCTGGCCCGTGGCGAGACCATGAACGGCGTGCTGGTGCGCGGCATCTTGCCCGAGGCTGAACAACACATCACGGGCCTGGCCGCCAAAATGAAGGCCGACGGCGTGCTGGACCAGCTCCAGCCCGGGGCTTGGCGCATCGTGATTGGCGTGGACTTGGCCCGCGCGCTGGACGTGAAAGTGGGCGAAACCGTCAACATCATCACCCCCGGCATTCAAATGACCCCAGCCGGTGGCATGCCCACCATGCGCAAGTTCACCGTGGCGGGCATCTTCAATGTCGGGCACTTTGAGTACGACACCACCTTGGTGATGATGCACATCGAGGATGCTGCTCGGCTCTATCGCACCGGCGGCCCGCAAGGCATTCAGCTTCGCCTGAGCGACGTGCATGAAGCCCGCGCCACGGGTTTTCGCTTGGCCGACATGCTCGGCCCTAAAGTCATTGTCAGGGACTGGACGCGTGAGAAAGCCCACTGGTACGACGCGGTTCAGATCGAGAAGCGCATGATGGGCATCATCCTGACGCTGATCGTCGCGGTGGCAGCCTTCAACCTGGTCTCGACCTTGGTGATGACGGTGACGGACAAGCGCGCCGACATCGCCATCTTGCGCACCCTGGGCGCCAGCCCGCGCTCCATCATGGGTATTTTTGTGGTGCAAGGCGCCACCGCCGGCATCATCGGCACGCTGTCCGGTGTGGGCTTGGGGCTGCTGGTGGCCTTCAATGTGGACGTGATCGTCCCCTTCATCGAGCGTCTGCTGGGCGTGGCCTTTTTGCCGGGCAATCTCTATATGGTGACCAAGATGCCCAGCGACCCGCAGTGGGCCGACATTGGCCCCATCACCGTCATCTCTTTGACGCTGGCCTTTTTGGCCACGCTCTACCCCAGTTGGCGAGCCAGCCGCGTGAACCCAGCGGAGGCCCTGCGCTATGAGTAATCAGCACGACATCGTTCTCTCGGCCACCCAGTTGCACAAGCGCTTCACCGAAGGCCCGCTGGATGTGGAAGTGCTGCGCGGCGTGGACCTGCAAGTGCGCCGGGGCGAAACCCTGGCCATCGTCGGCGCCTCGGGCTCGGGCAAAAGCACCATGCTGCACCTTCTGGGCGGCCTGGACATGCCCACCCAAGGTCATGTCGAGCTGATGGGCCAGCGCCTGAGCCAGCTCACCGCAGCCCAACAAGGCGCTTGGCGCAACCAGCACCTGGGCTTTGTCTACCAGTTCCACCACCTGCTGCCCGAGTTCACCGCGCTGGACAACGTGGCCATGCCCTTGCGCATTCGCCGCCAGTCGGTAGCGCAAGCGCGCCAAGCGGCCCAAGCCGCCTTGGCCAGCGTGGGCCTGGCCGAGCGGGTGCAGCACCGGCCCTCCGAGCTCTCCGGCGGCGAGCGCCAACGCGTGGCCATTGCCCGCGCCTTGGTCAACCAACCCGCCTGTGTGCTGGCCGACGAGCCCACCGGCAACCTAGACCGCGACACCGCCGACAAAGTCTTTGCGCTGATGCTGGAGCGCGCCCGCGAAGCCGGCATGGCCTTTGTGCTGGTCACCCACGACAACCAACTGGCCGCCCGCTGCGACCGCCAAGTGCGGCTGGACCGAGGCCAGCTTGCCGCCTGATGTGGATAGACACCCACTGCCACCTCGACGCGCCGGAGTTCGACGCTGATCGCTCGGGCGTGGTGGAGCGCGCAGTGGCCGCAGGAGTGGGTATGCAGGTCATCCCTGCTGTGCAGGCGGCGCACTTTGAGGCGGCTCGTGCCTTGGCGCACACGCATGGCTTGAGCTATGCCTTGGGCGTGCACCCGCTCTATGTCCACCGTGCTGCGCCCGATGAGCTGGAGCAACTGGACCAGGCCCTGAGCCGCTGGAAGGACGACCCGCGCTTGGTGGCCGTGGGCGAAATCGGGTTGGACTGTTTTGTGCCGGGCCTGGACCCAGTCTTGCAAGAGCACTTCTACATGGCGCAGCTCAAGCTGGCCCGCCAGCATGGCCTGCCCGTCATCTTGCATGTGCGGCGCTCAGCCGATGGCTTGCTCAAGGGCTTGCGGCGGCACGAGGTGGTGGGCGGCATCGCCCACGCCTTCAATGCCAGCGATGCGCAAACAACGCAGTTTGTGAGCCGAGGATTTGCTTTGGGTTTTGGCGGTGCCATGACCTTTGACCGCGCGCTGCAGATCCGCCACCTGGCCCGCAGCGTGCCCGACACCGCGCTGGTGCTGGAGACGGATGCGCCAGATATTCCACCCCATTGGCTCTATCGCACCGCCGCCCAGCGCCAAGCCGGCGAGAGCAGCCGCAATGAGCCGGCGGAGTTGCCCCGCATCGCCCAGACTCTGGCTGACCTGCGCGGTTGGAGCCTGGCCCACACAGCCGCCCTCACAACCGCCAATGCCTGCCGCGTGCTGCCGCGCTTAGGCGCCTTGTGCGCCCATGGCTGAGCCGCGTCTCACAGGCTTGGGGCCAGTGGTGGCGCCGCACACACGTTTGCTGATTTTGGGCAGCTTTCCGGGCGTGGCGTCGTTGCAGGCGCAGCAGTACTACGGCCACCCGCGCAATCAGTTCTGGCCGCTGATGAGTGCGCTGCTTGGGCAGGACTTGGTAGGCTTGCCCTATGAGCAACGCTTGGCCGCGCTGTTGACGGCTGGTGTGGGCTTGTGGGATGTCTATGCCGCCTGCGAGCGCCAAGGCAGCCTGGATGCCGACATCAAGGCCGCAGAGTTCAACGACCTGCCGGGTCTCTTGGCCCAGTTGCCGCAGCTCAAGGGCATTGCGCACAACGGGGCCGAATCCGCACGCGGGCGGCGCTTCACCGAAGGCCTGGGCCTGCCGGTCTTCAAGCTGCCCTCCACCAGCCCGGCCAATGCCAGTTGGTCCTTCGAGCGCAAACGCGCAGCTTGGGAAATGGCCTTCAAAGCCTGTCTCTGAACATTTCGTTAGAGACCCTGAGGCTGTCAGGTTTGACAGGGCTCAAGAAGATGGGCCGCAGCGATACTTAGGGAAGAACAAACCCGCAGGAGGACACCTATGGCTGCACTCGCCTATGGCCTACCTTTGAACTTGCCGCGCTGGCTGGCCGAGCACGCCCACCTGCTGCGCCCGCCCGTGGGCAATGCGCAAGTCTGGCAGAACAGCGACTTCATGGTCACCGTGGTGGCCGGGCCAAATGCCCGCACTGACTTTCATGACGACCCGCTGGAGGAGTTCTTCTACCAGTTCAAGGGAGAGGCCTCGCTGATCTTGTGCGACGGCTGTGATTACGAGCGGGTGCCCCTGCGCGAAGGCGATTTGTTCTTGCTGCCGCCGCATGTGCGGCACTCACCGCAGCGGCCTGACCCGAGCAGCCTGTGCCTGGTGATCGAGCGGCGCCGGCCCGTGGGCCAGCGCGATGCCTTTGAATGGCATTGCGCCCACTGCGGCGAGTTGCTTCACCGCACGGCCCTGCAACTGCAAAGCCTGGTCGATGACCTGCCGCCCGCCTTTCAGCGTTTCTACGCACTGCCCGAGTGCGAGCGCCAGTGCCTGAGCTGTGGCCACACCCACCCCGGCCGCGACGTGGCCGCCTGGCACCAAGCCTATACCCAAGCGGGCCACCCGTGAACCCATCCATCCGCATCGACATTCACGCGCATTTCTTTCCACTCTTGCGCCGCAGCGATGTGGCCTGGGCGGGCTGGGCCGACGCGCCCTGGCTGCAGATCGACCGCGATGGCCAATCCGGCCACATCATGCGCGGCGACCAGGCCTTTCGGCCCGTCACCTCTGAGCTGTGGGACGCCCGGCACCGGGTGGCAGCCATGGACGCACAAGGCATTGCCCTGCAACTCATCAGCGCCACGCCGGTGATGTGGGCCGACGTCCTGCCGCCCGGCGTGGCTGCTGAGTGGGCCTTGCGCATGAACGAAGCCGCCCTGGCCTTTTGTGCCGCCGCGCCGCGCCGGCTCAAGGCCTTGGCCCAAGTGCCGCTGCAAGACCTGACCGCCGCTTGCTGTGAAGCCAACCGCGCCATGGCCAGCGGCTGCGTGGGCGTGCAGATCGGCAACCATCTGGGTGAACGCGACCTGGACAGCCCGCACATGCTGGCCTTTCTGCGCCACTGCGCCGAGCAGGGCATTCCCGTCGTGGTTCACCCCTGGGACATGCTGGCCCCCGAGCGCATGCAAGGCTGGATGCTGCCCTGGCTGGTGGGCATGCCCGCCGAGACTCACCTGAGCCTGCTGAGGCTAGTTTTGAGCGGTAGCTTTGAGCGCCTGCCCGCCGACATGCGCCTGTGCTTTGCCCATGGCGGCGGCAGTTTTGCCGCCCTGCTGGGCCGGGCCGACAACGCCTGGCACCGCCGCGACATCGTCCGGGCCGACTGCCCGCACCCACCTTCGCATTACCTGCAGCGCTTTCATGTGGACAGTTGCGTCTTCGACCCACGCGTCTTGCGGCTGCTGGTGGACGTGATGGGCACCGAGCGCATCATGCTGGGCTCCGACCACCCCTTCCCCTTGGGCGAAGCGCCGATTGGCGAAGTGGTGGAGGCCACACCAGGCCTGACTCCCGCAGAACGCGAGGCGATCTTGGGCGGCAATGCACAGCGCTTCTTTGGCTTGGGGTAGCGAGCCTGCGCCGCAGGCTCAGCACACGCCGCTGCCGGACAATCCGCCCAGGCCGATTTGGTCTTTGTGGAGACACCCCGCCATGCCCGCATTCACGCCCGCGCAGTCGCTCTGCGAAACCTCACCCAGCCCCAACCCCGCTGAGCCCAACCGCTGCCAATGGATCTCCGAGCCCGGCGGCCTGACGCAGTTCGGAGCTTATGTGGAAGTGCTTCAACCCGGCGCCGTTTCCGCTCGCCCGCATTGGCACAGCGCCGAAGATGAAATGGTCTATGTGCTGGAGGGCAGCATCACCCTGGTCGAGGGCGACACCGAAACCCTGCTGCACCCTGGTGACGCCGCCACCTTCAAAGCCGGCGTGCCCGTGGGCCACTGCCTGCACAACCGCAGCGCCGCCCCCACGCGCTGCTTGGTGGTGGGCACCCGCGCACCGCAAGACCGCATCACCTACCCCGGGCTGGACCGCGTGTGCGTGCGTGATCGGTCTTTGCCGGATGATCTGTGGGAAGACGGGCAGGGCAGGGCGGTGGAGAGTCCGTTCTGAGATGGCGCTTTGGCGCGCTTGTCTCCCAGCCTGCGTGCTGGGGTGCTTGCGTACGTGCCTGCCTGTGTGTCTGCGTTTTTGCGTTGCTGCGTGCGCTGGCGCAGGCCATGGCCCGGGGCTCATGTCCCGGTGGTCGGCTTGCGCCGACTTCCCAGCGGTGCTCGGTCAAGGGCGTGCGCCGTCAAACGCCCTCCGCTCACAAGGCGACGCCGAATAAGCCCCTCGCAGCGCGCGCATCCTCGACTTCGGGCGGTCTGTGTCGTTGCAAATGCTCGCGATACCTCTGGTATCTCTGCGCTTTGCGCCTAACAGCCCATCCTGAATCGAGGCCCGCACACCTGCGGGGGCTTTTTCGGCGTCGCCCGGCTCGCTATGGTCAAACAATGACGGCGAATATGTTCTTGAAGCGCGTGAATACACGCGCCATGCCATCTCCCTGCGCGCCTCGGCACCTCAAAATCGCCCCGATCCATGGCCTGCACCAGCGCAAGTCCATCGTTGGTGGCCTGTCGAGGCGAGCGCTCGGATGGCTCGGGCTTTGCATCTGAGGAATCTGCGCTTGGTGGTGTAACCTGCCAGATGAGTCTCTGGCCTCCATAGACTGACCCGTGCCACCCCACTCACCGCCCTGGAGACTACCCCGCGACAGGGCTAGCAGGCAGCCAAAGGCGTTCCCATAGAGAGCCGACCGTGAGCCTCGGGCCCAACTGCCGCCAGGGCCGACGCCCAAACCCAGTTGCATCCTCACAGCCAGCCACACATCCACCCGCTAAGACTTCCTTCAGCCCGACCCCCGACCATGACACCCTGTTCACTGCATTTGCAGCTTTCCGGTCATGCGTCAACGCCTTCTCCTTGCCGGTTTAGCCGCAGCCAGCATGGCAGCGCAGGCAGCTACCTCGGTTGACCTGCAAGTGGTCTACTCCGCCCTAGCGGGCAGCCTTGCGTAGGCTGAGCGTGTTTGGCTCGGTGACCGCTTTGAAGCAGCAGGATGACAATGGCAACGGCGACGACTGACGAGGGTAGAGGGTTGTATGCGAATCTTGTTGGCTGAAGACGATGCCCTGTTGGGCGATGGCCTGCGCAATGGCCTGCGCCAGCATGGCTTTCAGGTGGATTGGGTGCGCGACGGCGAAGCCGCCCAGCGCGAGCTGCGCGCCCAGCCCTATGCCGCCGCCGTGCTGGACCTGGGCCTGCCGCGCCTAGATGGGCTGGACGTGCTGGCGCAGATCCGCCAAGCCGGGGTGACTCTGCCCGTGCTGGTGCTGACCGCGCGCGACGGCGTGCCCGACCGCATCAAGGGCCTAGACCTGGGGGCCGACGACTATGTGGTCAAGCCCATTGACCTGGACGAGTTGGCCGCCCGGCTGCGGGCCTTGGTGCGCCGTGCGCATGGCCAGCCCACTGAAGTGCTGCGCGCCTGGGGTGGCGTCACTTTGGACGCCTCGGCCCGCAGTGTGGCCAAAGACGGCCAGGCCGTCACCCTCTCTACCCGCGAGTTTGATCTGCTGCTGGCCATGGTGCTCAACGCCGGCCGCGTGCTCTCGCGCGAGCAGTTGGAGCAGCACCTCTATGCCTGGGGCCAAGAGGTGGAAAGCAATGCCATCGAGGTCCACGTTCACCACCTGCGCCGCAAGCTGGGCAGTGAGCTCATTCAGACTGTGCGCGGCGTGGGCTACGTCCTGCGCAAAGAGGACAATCCTGCTGCATGATCGGCACCTCCTTCTCTCCGCCTCGTTGGGCTTGGCCGCGCTCTTTACAGGGGCGCTTGATGGCCGCAGCGCTGGCCTTGCTGGTGGTGGTGTGGAGTGCGACGGCCCTGGCCACTTGGGTCGATGCGCGCCACGAGCTGGACGAACTGCTGGATGGCCATTTGGCCCAGGCCGCAGCCCTGTTGGTGGTCCAGCAAACCCACGAGATCGAAGAGCTTCTAGAAGATAGCCAAGAGGAGTACCACTCGCTGCGCGGTGTCGACGCGCCCAACTTGCACCGCTATGCGCCAAAGGCTGCGTTCCAGGTCTGGCACAAGGGGCAACTGGTGTTGCGCTCGTCTGGTGCGCCGGCACAGCCCATGGGACCAGAGGGTCGGCACTTCCCTCGGGGCTTCGACACCATTACCTTGGACGGCGAGCTTTGGCGGGTCTTCACCACCCGTGGCGCCGAGCAAGACGTGCAGGTCTATGTGGCCGAAATGGTCGACTCCCGCGCCGCCATTGGCCGCGCGGTGTTGCGCAGTGCCTTTTGGCCGGCCGCCCTGGCCTTGCCGATCTGGGGCTTGGGCCTGTGGTGGGTGATTCGCCGCGCGATGGCCCCGCTGCGCGACCTGAGCAGCACCTTGGCCGGCCGTGCGCCCGATGCGCTGCACCCGGTGGTGTTGGCCGACGATGCCCCGCAAGAAATGCGGCCCATGGTTGACTCCCTCAACGGCCTGTTAGGCCGCATTGCCGGGCTGATGGAGGCCGAGCGCCGCTTTACCGCCGATGCGGCGCATGAGCTGCGCACACCGATTGCTGCCATTCGCGCCCAGGCGCAAGTGGCCTTGGGGGCGCAGGGCGACGCACCGCGCCGCCATGCCCTATTGGCCACGCTCGAGGGCTGCGACCGCGCCACCCACTTGGTGACGCAGTTGCTCACCTTGTCGCGCTTGGAGGCTGCGGGCAAAGCGGGCTTGGTGCCGCTCGATCTGGCCCAAGTGGCCCAACGCGTGTTGGCCCAAGCCGCGCCGCAAGCCCTGGCCAAGTCCCAGCAGTTGTCGCTGCAGGTCGGTGAGGGCGGCGATGATGATGAAGACGCACCGCTGCCTCCCGTGCCCGTGCAAGGCCTGGAAGCCTTGCTGGAGGTTTTGCTGCGCAATCTGGTGGACAACGCCATCCGCTATGCCCCCGCCGGTGCGCAAGTCCAAGTGCAGATTCAGCCCTTGCCCAGTGGTGCCGTGCTTTGCGTCGAAGACAGCGGCCCCGGCATGACGGACGCCGACATCGCCCGCCTGGGCGAGCGCTTCTTCAGGGTGCTGGGCACCGAGCAAACTGGCAGCGGCCTGGGCTGGTCCATCGTGCGGCGCATCGCGGCGCTGCATCACGCAGAGCTGTCGGTGCAGCGCTCGGCGCAGTTGGGTGGCTTGAGGGTGAGTGTGCGGCTGGGGTGAGAGGCGGCCGTGGCAGCGGTTCGAAGCGGTGCCCTTCATCGCCCGAATCGTCCGTTCATGCCCATGCCGCAGCATCTCGTCGCAGCGGCCTAGTAGGCCGCACCCAATGCTTCTACAGTCCAGCCATCAACTCACCGGAGCCTCTCATGTCACTCGCCGAAGACCTCAGCCGTTTGGACGAACTGCACCGCCAAGGTGGCCTGTCTGATGAAGAGTTTGCGCAAGCCAAAGCCAAGGTGTTGAGCCGTGGCGAGACGCCAGCGCGCAACGATGCCGTCGTGGTTCAGGCTTTGAACGGCCTGCGCCGCAGCCGCAGCGACCGCTGGTTGGGCGGTGTGTGTGCCGGCGTGGCCCAAATGACCGGCGTGGCCGCCTGGATCTGGCGCATCAGCTTCGCCCTGCTGGCCCTGTGCGCAGGCAGCGGTGTGCTGGTCTATCTGCTGCTGTGGATCTTTGTGCCTGAAGAGCCCGTCGTCACCATGACGCCGCGTCAGTTGGGCAGCTGATCAAAGGCTCTGCAACACCAACCGGGCACTGGCCGGGTTGGTGGCGCAGACCACGTTGTGCACATCGCACGCCCGCAGCAGGGCATTGATGTCGGGTTCATGAGGTTGCGGTGTCATCGGGTCGCGCAAAAAGATCACCGCCTGGACCTCGCCAACCGCCAAGCGGGCCCCAATCTGCAAGTCACCGCCCAAAGGGCCGGAGAGCAAACACTCCACCTGCAGCCCCACCTCTTTGCACAGCCGCCCACCCGTGGTGCCGGTGGCCATCAGGCGGTGCTGGCCCAGCTGCGGCGCAAACTCGCGCGCCAGCGCCACCAGGGTGTCTTTCATGCGGTCGTGAGCGATCAGGGCGATGTGCATGCGCGCATTGTCTGGCGCCCTGCGCGGGTGTGGGTTTCGAATGGGTTACGGCGCAGACGCTGGCCGCAAGCAAACGCCATCTTGCGCAATGAGCTGCCGAAATGCGGGCGCTGTGCTGGCCCAATCCAGCACATCGACTTTGAAGGGCAGGCTCGCCTCGTCAAAGGCTTCTTTCAGGGCGGCCTCTTGTGCCAAGGGCAAGGGCTGCGTGGTCATCAAGGCCAGGTCGAGGTCAGAGTAAGGCTTGGCTGTGCCCTTGACGCGGGAGCCAAAGGCGCGGACTTCTATGTTCGGCACGTGTCGCGCCAGAATCTGTAAGACCTCTTGCAGGTGATGCGGCAAGAGATCCACGGGGTGATGCCGCTGAGCTGGCATCAGAGCGTGGGGTCCGTGGTGAGCTTGGCGGCCAGAAACTTGGCTTCCTCTAGAAAGTCAGGCGCCAAGGCAAACACCGCCTCTGCTTTGGCTTGGTCGTAGGTGTGGCTGCTGTCGGTCCGGGCTTGCCGGTAGGTGCGCCACATCTCCCAGTCTGAGCGGAGCAAGCCCTTTTCGTTGCCGGTGCGGATCAAGTTTTGGAACGTCGCTTGGTCAATCTCTTCGGGGCTGGCGGCGGTGCTCTCCAGGTGTCTCTTGAGCATTTTGTGGCTCAGCTCGTAGGTGAACTCAAAACACTGGATGACCGAATTTCGCAACTGTTCACGCAGGCCAGGGTCAGCCTTGGCCATGGGCGAGTGGGCGTAGCTGAGGGCTTTCTCCAGCTGAGCGATGGCATTCCTGAAGGAGCTGATGTCAATGGCCATGTCCGTTCCTATTGAGCCCCCAAGGGCCGGGCTTTGCCCGTCCCGGCCCCCTCGGGGGCGCAAGAAAACTTGGGGCGGCCCGGCGTTTGCTTCAAAGAGTTCCCGTTGCCACCATCTTACGTGCAGAGTCTGCGAAGGGCGCTCACCCCGCCCGCGCCATCGCCTCTAGCAACTGCGCCGTGCGCCGCGCCAGCGGCGTGCTGCGGCGCTGGGCCGGTTCAGCCAGGCACAGGATGCTGATGATCTGCGGGGCTTCGATGGGGCGCACGCGCAGGTGCTGCAGGGCGCCGTGGGCGCGTACGGCACCGGCTGTCAAGGCGGCGTGGCCCAGGCCCGCGCGGACGAGGTCGGGAATGACGCCCACGCTGGAGACCTCCCACACCACGTTGAGTTCCACGCCATGCAAGGCGGCTTGGGTTTCCATCAGCTTGCGAAAAGTATGGCCGCGCTGGGGCATCACCAGGGGCAGGCCAGAGAGCTGGGCAAAGCGGATAGGCCCGGCCATGTCTTGGCTGCTCCCCTGAGGGGTCTCTTGGCCGACATCGGCGGCCAAGGGGCTCACCAAGCACAGCGCCTCTTCAATCAAAGGCCGGGTGCTGACCTGGGCCGAGGGCTCGGGGTTGTAGAGCAGGCCTAAGTCCAGCCGCCCTTCAATCAGCCACTCGCTGATGTGCATGGAAAAGCCTTCGATGATGGCGCAGCGGGCCTTGGGCATCTGGATCTGAAAGGCCTGGATCAGCGGCAGCGTCCATTGCCGCGCCAGGCTGGGCGGCAGGCCAATGGCAATCTGCCCGGCAGGCTCGTCGCGCCCGGCGGCCAGCTCGCTACGGGCCACCTCCACCTGCTGCAAGATGGCCCGGCCATGGGCCAGCAGGCGCTGGCCCGCCTCCGTCAGGGCCACGCCCCGGCCATGCCGCAGCAGCAAGGTTTCGCGCAGCTCGGTCTCCAACTGGCGCACCTGACGTGACAGGGCCGGTTGGGCCACGTCCAAGATCAGCGCAGCCTTGCTGAAGCTGCCGGCTTCGGCCACTTGGACAAAGGTGCGGAGTTGGCGCAGGTCCATCAGAGTACTTCCAGATGGTGGGCTTGTGCGCCGTGCACGGCACTCAAGGGGATGCGCTGGTCCAGCGTGGCGAGCTTGCCTTCGTGGGCGACGGCCAGGGCCAAGAGGGTGACATCGGTGAGCTGTTGATGGCCGTGCAGGCGGTCGGCGCGCACGCGCTGCGGGTCCAGCACGCTCAGGTTGCAGGCCCAGAAGTGGTGGACTGCGTGGGCCGTGGAGCGAGCCAAGGCGGACATCACTTGGGCCAGGGGCAGCGCGTTGGGGTAGGCGGGCTGGCTCATGATGCGGAGCATGCCCAGTTGGGTCAGCGTGCAGGTGGCCCAGCCGTGGGGGGCTTGCTCCAGCATCCACTCCACTACGCGAGCGTGATGAACGTGGTCGGGGTCGTGCAGGGCAATCAGCACATTCACGTCGAGCAAGGCGCAGCGTGTCATGTCTTGCGTCCCTCCATCATCCTTGTCCTTCATGGTCTTGCAGGCGCTGCACCAGGTCTGTGGTGACGGGCGACCCGCGCGAAGGCAGGGGGCAGATGCCATAGGCCGCCAGCGGCTCGGCGGCATGGACGGCGCCAGGAACCGTGGGGTTTTGAAAGGCCTGCCGCGCCAGTTCGGAGATGACTTGGCCCAGCGACTTTTTCTCGCGTGCGGCACGGGCCTTGGCGGCCAAGAGCACGTCATCGGCAATGTCCAGGGTGGTGCGCATCGCGGCGTCCTTTCAACGTGATGCGTGATGCTAATGCATCGCGCATCACCGTGTAAACCCGCAGCAGCTATGCTGAATTGTTATAGCAGCTAGTGTCTGACCCGGCTTGGAGCTTCGCCCATCGCCGCCAACAATGCCCCCATGCCAAGCCCTTCCACCTCCGCCCCGCTGCGCTGCATCTCCTCCATGGCCACCCGGCTGTTGCTGGAAGAGTTGTTGGCAGCCTATGCCCAGCACAGCGGCGTGGTGGTGGCGCTGACCTCGGTGGGTGGCGTGGATGCTGCCAAGCGCGTGCAGGCGGCCGAGCCCTTTGACCTAGTGGTCTTGGCCGATGATGCGCTGGCCAAGCTGGCTGCGGCAGGCCATGTGCGCCCCGGCAGCGTGCGCGCGCTGGTGCATTCGCCAGTGGCCGTGGCTGTGCCAGCCGGTCGGCCCACGCCGGACATCTCCACCGAGGCGGCACTGCGCCGCGCCGTGGCACAAGCCGCGCGCATCGGCTACTCCACCGGGCCCAGCGGCACGGCCTTGCTCAAGCTGCTGGAGGGCTGGGGGCTGCTGGCGCTGCTGAAAGACCATCTCATTCAAGCACCCCCCGGCGTGCCCGTGGGCCAGATGCTGGCCACAGGCCAAGTAGACCTGGGCTTTCAGCAGCTCAGCGAGTTGTTGCCCGTGCAGGGCATCACCCGCTTAGGCACGATGCCCGAAGGCGCACAGATCATCTCCACCTTCAGCGGCGCGGTGGCCAGCACCAGCGCTCAGCCTGAGCAGGCCCAGGCCCTGCTGAGCTTTTTGGCGTCGGACGCTGCGGCCCAGGCCACAGCGCGCCAGGGCATGACGCCTGCCTGAGCCCACGGTTCCAACACATCAAGACAAGAGGACACCACCGTCATGATCATCGACGTTCACGGCCACTACACCACCGCGCCCGCTGCCCTGGGCGCCTGGCGCGACTTGCAGATCGCCGGCCTCAAAGACCCCAGCCGTGCGCCCAAGGCCAGTGAGTTGAAGATCAGTGACGACGAGATTCGCGAGTCGATTGAGACCAATCAGCTCAAGCTGATGAAGCAACGCGGCAGCGACCTGACCATCTTTAGCCCGCGCGCCAGCTTCATGGCCCACCACATCGGGGACTTCAACACCTCGGCCACCTGGGCGGCCATCTGCAATGAGCTGTGCTATCGCGTGAGCCAGTTGTTCCCCGAGCACTTTGTGCCGGCGGCCATGCTGCCGCAGTCACCCGGTGTGGACCCTGCCACCTGCATCCCCGAGTTGGTGAAGTGCGTGGAGCAATACGGCAATGTGGGCCTGAACCTGAACCCTGACCCGTCTGGCGGCCACTGGACCAGCCCGCCGCTGTCGGACCGGCATTGGTACCCGCTCTACGAAAAGATGGTGGAGTACGACCTGCCGGCCATGATCCATGTCTCGACCAGTTGCAACGCCTGCTTCCACACCACGGGTGCTCACTACTTGAACGCCGACACCACGGCCTTCATGCAGTGCCTCACCTCTGATTTGTTCAAAGACTTCCCAACGCTGAAGTTCTTGATTCCCCATGGC
>NZ_JBIKNQ010000074.1:0-22282 GCF_044358605.1 Ideonella sp. | reverse complement strand
CCTGGCACCACTGGCCCAGCCGTCGCATCTTCTGTGGCAGGTCCAGCTCTTCGCGGCCTTTGGTTTCGACGATCCACACCGCGCCGTCTTGGGTGCGGACAATGAAGTCGGGCGTGTAGGTAGACAGCTCGCCGCTGGCCTTCACGTAGTCGATCTTGAAGCCCACGGCCATGTAGTTTTTGCCGAAGGCCTGCACGTCATCCGCCCCGTCCAAGAAGGCGGCGAAGGCCAGCTCCAAGCCGTCTGCCGAGCCCTCGCCCACGATGCGGTTGAACACCGATTTCTTGGCCTGCAAAAAGCCTCGGGGTTGGGTGCGGAACGGTCGCGTCTCCCGCAGCTTGATGTGGCCCTCGATGCGCGAAGCCCCTGCCTCGCGGATCGTCAAGCCGTTGATGGCCGTGCGGAAGCTGTCGAAGATGATTTTGCTGACCTCGGCCTCGGACAGGTTGCGCAGCACCACGGGGCTTTCAAGATCAACCGGCTGGTCAAACAGATGGTCGCGGATAAAGACCTTGACCTTGGGGTAGAGCAACTCGTACCCGCCCACTAGACGCAGCTCTTTCAGGAGCTGGCGCGCAAAGAAGGCCACCACGGAACGGAAGTCGGCCACGCCACTGCTGTCGAGCTGTATGGTGTGGTCCACCTCAGCATCGAGCATGGTCTTGAAGACAATCTCGCGCGTTTCCTCAGGCGTGAACGGCTTGACGGGCATGGGCTTGTTGCCCAGGGCTGAGGGGTCCAGTTCGCCCAAATCCTTGAACTCGCGATTGAAGCGGCGGGTCAGCCTGGGCAGGGCAATGTCCAGCTCGTCGATGTTCTTGGTGGTGGCGTCTTTCTCGACTTCCACCACCAGCGAGTCTTCACGTTCCTTGCCGCCGTTGCCGCCCATGGGCACCCGCTCGAAGTTCACGCCCTCGCTCTGGATGGACTCTACGAAGTCCATGAAGGCGGGCGTGCCCATGACGGACACCGTTTCTCGCTGATCGCTGCCAAAGTACATGCGGCGCAGGCCACGGCCCAGCGTCTGCTCGGGCAGGATATTGCTCTTGGCGGAGTAGGCCCGCAGGCCGACGATGACGCTGACGTTGCGAACGTCCCAGCCTTCTTTGAGCATCAGCACCGACACGATGGCCTTGTAGGGCGACTTCCAGGTGTCGATCTCGTTGGACTGCTTGCGCAGCAGCTCTAGCTCTTCTTTGTTTTTGCTGCTGGCGGCCTCTGAAATCTCGCCGTTGGCCTTGGTGTGGATGACGAGCACGCCGCCTTGAAGCTCGGGGCAAATTTTTTCAAGGGTGGCACCGACTTCGTCGCAATTTTTGGTGTCGTCCACCATCACAAAGAGCACGGCCTTCTTGCCCAATTTTTCGTGCTCTGCATAGCTCTTTCGCCACTCTTCGACGCCCAAGGCCAAGTAGTCGGCGTATTTCTCGCTGACGATGGGGCTGTTGTGCTCGGTCAGCTTGGCTCGGCTCACCGCATCGGGCAGCACAGGGTGCTTAACGACGTTCTGGGCAATGGCCTCCACCAGCGGGTAGTCGCTGATGGTCTGCACAAAGATGGCGCCGTTGTTGGCCTTGGGCGTGGCAGACACATCGATCTGGATGGACAGGCGCAAGTCCTTGTGCAGCATGCGGTGGTGGATGTCCTGGATGCACTTGAACCAGGCCATGCGTGGGTCGTGGATGTGGTGGGCCTCGTCGTTGAAGACGGCCAGCTCGTCGATCTCGCGGATCAACTCGCCCAGGTCGGTGTTGCTGTCCGTGGTTTTGCCCACGGGCCTGTCGCCAAAGGGCGAGAGGAAGTAGTCCCGCAGATCATCGTCGTCCAGTGAGGGCTCGGGCACCTCGCCCAGGTAGACGCGGTGGATGTTGGTCAGGAACAGGTTGCCCGTGGGGCGTACCACGCGCACGTCGTCCTGGATGTGCAGGGCGATCTGAAAGTCATCCCGCCAGTTGTGGCCCGCATGGCCGTTGTCGGGCAGCACGGGGTCGTTGAAGAAAATGCGGAGACCATCGAAATCGGACCGTAGACGGTCCAGCACGATGATGTTTGGGGCGATCAGCAGGAAGTTGCGCGAAAGCGTGGAGTCGGGCTCGTAGAGTTTGTGGAAGTAGCTCCACGCCATCAGCAGCGACAGCACCTTGGTCTTGCCCGCACCCGTGGCCATCTTGACCACGAAGCGGGGCCAGTCTTCATCAAACATATTGCTCGACACGGCCCCCGAGGCATCGAAGCGCAGCAGGTCGTATTTGTCGCGGGCTTTCCGGACGTCGTGCAGCCAGATGACCGACTCCACCGCCTCGCGCTGGGCAAAGTAGTAGCGGAATTCGCTCTGGGTGCCGTCTGCCTGCTCGATGAGGTGATGAGTTTGAAACCACCATTGCAGCAATGCTTTGGAGGTTTCGGACGCGCCTTCATAGCCCGAGGTGCGCCACTGGGCCACCTCTTGCCGAACCTTGGCTACCAAAGGGGGCAGCAGCTTCTCGTAGGCTGTGTCCCGCATTTCCTCTGCGGCGGGGAACCAGCGCAATGCCGGGTCCAAAACCTCATACGCTGAGGCGGGAAAGGAAGGGTGTAGTGCCACTAAGCGGCCTCCGTCGGGGAAATCAGCAAAACGGTCGGAAAGTAAGCGGCATAGCGCCGCGCATCGCGCGTCAACACCAGCAGGCCGGCCACGGCGGCATGCGCACCGATGAAGAAGTCGGCCAGCACATTGGTTTTGGTGCCCCCTTGCCTGCGGTACTTCACGAAAGCCTTGCTGGCTAAAAACAAAGCGGGCTTGGGGATGTCGAGCAAGGGAATCTGCAAGACGGCCAGGGTGTCGTCGAGAGCCTCGATGGTGCTGAAGGTGCTAGCCAGCTCAGCATAAATGACGGGGTTGATGACGAGTTGATGGACTTGCGCTTGGGCGCGAAGCTGAGCCACAGACCAATCGGCCCACTCGGGGTCGTCTTGCAAGACATCGACCAAAACGTTGGTGTCGACCAGCATCAGCGGTGCCTCTGCGGCTCAATCGCGCAGCAGAGCCATCAGGTCTTGGGTGCGCCATTTCATGTCGGCTTTGCCGCGTGCCAAATCAAAGCGGTCAGGCTGGGGCTTGCGGGCTTTGGCTGAGGCCACTTTCTGCAGCACCACTTGGCCGTCTCGGTTGACGGCAAAGTCCACGGCCGTGCCGGGCGTGAGGCCCAGGGCATCTCGGATCGGCTTAGGAATGGTGACCTGGCCTTTGACGGTGAGGGTGGTCGACATGAGGGGCACCTTTGGAGCTGAGTCTTACAAGATTCTAGATCGGTAATACCGAGCACTGCGCAAACCCGTGGTGATGTGTGCTGCGGTAAGCTCAGCGCTCATGCCTTCTCCCTCCATTCACCTTGAGCGTGCGCCATGGCTGCAAGGCCCGCAGCAGCGCTACATTTTGTCGGTGGATGACGGGCTGTCGCGCACTGCAAAACTGGTGGGCCAGCACCTTGTGCAGCACATGCAGTGCGAGAGCCACGCCCAGATTGAGGCCTCTTGGGTCAATCAGTCCCGAAACCTGAAGAGCTGGGTCTTGCGCTTTGCCAGTGGTGCCTCCTTGGCTGCCTTGGTCGATGAGCGGGACGAGCTCATTGAGCTGGATGCCCATGGTTTTGTGCTGACCTCGCCGCAGCCGCAGGCTGCTATGCCAGTCGACCCCTTGCACCTGCAAGACTGCCTCTGACCCCCATTTGGGCGAGCCAGACTCCCCCTTATCTCCCCCACTGCCCCTGCTAACATCCCCGCTCAAAATCAAAGTTGGGGAGATAAGCCGTGGCCCACCACGACATCACCGGGGTGGTTTCAACGCTGCTGCGCCTGCTGCAAGACCAAACCCGGCTCTACCGCCTAGAGGGCCCGGCCGAGCTGGCGCCGCTGCTGGTAGAAACCTTTGCCCTGCAAGCCACACTCAATCAGCCGTGGCGCATGGACATTGGCTGCGTGGCTGCCGACTTCCGCCTTAACTTTGACAACTTAGGCGCGCAAGGCATCAGCCTGGTCACCCGCTTAGCTGACGGCGGCGAACACCTTCACCCCGGCCTACTGCTCGGGGTGTACTACGGCGACACCGACGGCACCCTGGCCCGCTATCGCCTGCGCCTCGGCCCCTGGCTCAGCCTCTTGGCCCACACCCAGCGCAGCCAGGTCTGGCAAGAGCGCAGCGTGGTCGAGATCCTCGACAGCGTCTTTGCCCACTACCCTGCCGCCGCTTGGCGCTGGGCACCTTGCGTGGCCCCGCACCTGGACCAGAGCCCGCAGGGCTTGGATGGCCTGCGCAGCCTGTGCACCCAATACCGCGAGAGTGACCTCGCCTTGTGCAGCGCCTGCTGGCCGAAGAAGGCCTGAACTACCGCTTTGAGCCAGACGGCACCGCGCCCGCAGGCCACACCCTGGTGATCTTTGCCGACAGCAGCAGCGCCGACGCCTGCCCCGAAGACGTGTGCAGCCTGTTGAACGGCGGCGTGGCCTTCCACCGCGCCGAGAGCGTGGAGGCCCGCGACGCCATTCAAGCCTTTGGGGGCTCGCGCCAACTTCCCGTGGCCGAGACCTTGGCCCTGGCCTGGGACTACCGCGCCAAGAGCGCTGTGGCGGGTTCTACCCCCACCGCCAGTGCCTTTGGTGGCCCGCACGCGCCGCGCCTGCAAGCCTATGACGCCGCAGGCGCCTATGCCTTTGGCAGCAGCGCAGCGGCCCAGCGCGCCACCGAACTGCAGCAACAAGCCCACGAAGCCCGCGCCAAACGCTGGCTGGGCCGCAGCACCGTGCGCAGCTTCAACCCCGGCCAGCGCTTTGCGCTGGCGGGCAGCATGCTCGACGCGCTGGACGGCCTGGCCCACACCAGCCCCGGCACTACCACCCCAGACCCCAAAGTCTTTTTGCTGACCCAGGTGCAGGCCGCAGGCGTGAACAACCTGCCCAAAGACCTGGCCCGCAGCATCCACCAAGCCCTGGGCCAAGGCTGGCGCCCACCGGCCACCGGCCCCTGGGAAGCAGGCGCGGACCAGTTGCCCCAATGGCTGCCCCCAGAGTTGCGCCAACAAGCCCGCGAGCGTGGCTATGCCAACCAGTTTGAAGCCAGCCGCATCGCCATACCCTGGCGGCCACAGTTGCAAGACGGCAGCGGCGCCCGCCTCAACCCCCGCCACACCGGCCCCGGCCTGATGACCGCCACCGTGGTCGGCCCAGACGGCCACACCCAAGCCAGCGGGGCCGACGAGCTGCACATGGACGCCTTGGGGCGCGTGCGCATCCAGTTCCCCTTCCAGCGCCACGCTGCTCAGAGCGGCAGCGCACTGCCTAACACCAGTGCCAGCAGCACCTGGGTGCGCGTGGCCCAAAGTGCCGCCGGGCCGGGCATGGGCACCCAGTTCATCCCCCGCATCGGCCAAGAGGTGATCGTCACCTTCTTGGACAACGACATTGATAGGCCTGTCATCACCGGCACGCTTTACAACGGCCAGGGTGAGGAAGGGCGAATCGGGCAGGAGCCGGGTGTCCCTGCGGACACCCGGACCCGCGCAGCCGCCCCGGCCTACGAGCCGGGGCGTGTGGGTGATAGTCCGTTTTCACTCAGCAGCGACCACCAGCCCAGCGCCCAAGGCAACCTCATGGGCGCGGGCCACAGCCCCGCCTGGCATGGCGCGAGCCCCCACAGCCACACCGCAGGCGGCCAGGCCAACCCGGCCGCGCTCAGCGGCTTCAAGACCAAAGAGTTTGGCGGCCAGGGCTTTAACCAACTGGTGTTTGACGACACGCCACAGCAGTTGCGCACGCAACTGGCCACCAGCCAACACGCCAGCCAGCTCAACCTGGGCCACTTGGTGCACCAGGCCGACAACCACCGGGGCAGCTTCAGAGGCCTGGGGTTTGAGCTGCGCACCGATGCCTATGGCGCCATCCGCGCGGGCCAAGGCGTGCTGATCAGCAGCTACGGCCTGCCCGAGCAAGAGCCGGCCGGTGACAACGTGGCGGGCCAAGCCCTGGCCAAACAGCTCCAAGCCCTGGGCCAAAGTTTTAGCCAAGCCGCAGCCACCCACCAAGCCGTCAAGCTGGCCGGGCACGAGGGCAGCAGCGGCCAAAACAAAAGCAGCCTCAGCCCAGAACACGCCCCCTTCAACGCCCTCTACACCGCCTTGAGCGGCTTGGTGGGCCAGACATGGGAGCAAGCGCAAGGCGACGCCGCCAGTATCAAAGGCGCCACCGACAAAGCCCAAGCGCTGCCCCACCCCACCGCCCCCGTCATCGCCATCAGCGCCCGCGCCGGGCTGGTGGAGACAGCAGGCCAAGACATCCACACCGCAGCCGCCGAGACCCTGACCCTGGCCGCAGGCCAACACAGCAGCGCAGCCACCGGCGGCGCCCTGCGCATCCACAGCGGCCAAGCCATCGGCATGCTGGGCGGCGCCATCAAACCCGGCACCGAAGCCGCAGGCACGGGCTTGAGCCTCATCGCCGCCCAAGGCGACCTGAGCCTGCAAGCCCAAGCCAGCACCCTGCAAGTGGCCGCCAAAGGCCGCATCAACATCCAAAGCGCCAACAGCCACATCGACTGGGCGGCGGCGAAGAAGGTCAGCCTCACCACCGCAGGCGGCGCCAACATCACACTAGAAGGCGGCAGCATCACGGTGCAGTGCCCGGGGACCTTGACCATCAAAGCGTCTGTGCGCTCGTTCAAGGGGCCGGGAATAGTGGACTATGCGTTGCCTACGCTGCCGGGGCAGGTGTGTGAGAGTTGCTTGTTGAGTGCTGCTGCGGCTGGCGCACCATTTGCCATGCGTTGAGTGCTTGGGGTGAACTGAGCATGGACACCACTCAAAAGGATCGCACCCTGGGCGCGCAAGTTGCTGAGCAGATTGAAGCTGCGCCGGGTGCTGGCTTCGTACTGGTTGATGGGGCCTTGTGCCCGATGAGCCGCACGCCCTGGCTTCGGAACGTGCCTCGCATCATTGTTGCGCCGCGCTCCAGCCCGCAGGCAACAGCTGAAGCGCTGCCATACCTCATCGAAATGTCTGCACTGGGACGAGCGCAGCTTGTCGAAACGGTTAGATTGGCTCGCGAAACCTCAGGGGTGACATGGTTGACCAGCTCCTTGTCATGCCACGAGCTGGCCGTCACTCTCAGCCTGCGTATGGAGGCGGTGTTGCCGCAGAACCTCCCGGTCTTTCTTCGGGTTGCTGATGCGCGGGTGCTCCCGATGATTCACGAGGTGTTGTCTGAGGCGCAAAGGGAATCGTTTTTCAGTGCCGCCAGCGCATGGTGCTTTCTAGATCGGCAACATGAACTGGCCCAACTTCAGCTACCAAAGTTTTGCGAAGAGCGTTTCAGTCCACCGCTGTTTCTCACTGAGGCCCAAGAGCAAGCCTTGCTGAAGGCGGCGGAGCCAGATGCTATCTTGCGTTTGTTGGAGACGAACGACCATGAAGCGCTTGAAGGCCTGCCGGCCAACAAGCGCCACGCCTTCGTCGTGCAACAAATGAATCGAGCGGCGCAGTGGGGGCTGAATGCACCCGTTGACATTGCGCTGTACTGTTCTATTGCGCTCACTCGTGGCCACGACTTCGATCTCCAACCAGCGTGGAGCGCAAAGCTGCAGGACCTTAAGCTCGGTCGGCTAACCGTCGCGCAGTTGATCAGCTAGCGCGGATTCAGCGCAGCCCGCCGCATGATGCGAACCTTTCATTGAGTATGCAGAACGCCATGAAGACATCAACCCAATACATGATCCAACTTCGCTGGCGGGCAGCGTCTTGGGGCTGGGCTTTCTGCTCAGCCCTGGCCCTACCCGCCTGCAGCCCAGCGGCCAACCCTGATGCCACCGCAGCCGCTCCGGTGCAGGCACAAGCCGCTTCTGCGGCAGCACCCCGCGCGTTCCGCCCGGCAGGCGCCCCCAAGGCTTACACGCTGGGGGTGGTGGGTTACAACTACACCAACCAGAGCATCGCGAGCTTTGAGGTCGATGGTACTTGGGGAGGGAATCTGTCCGTTAGCACTCCGGAGAGTGGGGGGGGCGGGACGACCTGCTGCTACGCATGGAGCGACGCAACGAGCTTGCCCGCCACGGTGCGGGTCAGGTGGGTTTCTGGGGGGTGTACCTTCATGAGTGAGCCGAGCAAGTCAGGGTTTCGAGCCAAAGAGATTCAGCACTATTTCTCCGAGAAGGAAGTTCCCATCGTTGGCACGCTGCCCGCTCAGCCCACCACCATCGAGGTTCATTTCTACCCTGATGGGCGCATTGAGGCGGCCATCACGGACACAGAGTCAGAGCCCAAGCTCAAGCTCTCGCCCGACCGTGCGGTCGACCCCTACCCTGAAACGTGCAAGAGCACCCCATGAAGCCTGAGTGGGCATCCAGAAAGTCAACGCATGACAACACCAACAATTGAGGGGGCCTGGTTCCGCTGGCCGAACGCTTGGCGGGGCGCGGGCGCGCTGTGCTTAGCCCTGGCCCTGCCCGCCTGCAGCCCAGCGGCCAACCCAGATGCAAACACAGCCGCTCCGGTGCTGACGCAAGCCGCTTCCGCAACGGCACCCCGCGCGTTCCGCCCGGCAGGCGCCCCCAAGGCCTACACGCTGGGGGTGGTGGGCTACAACTACACCAATCGCTACATCGACAGCTTTGATGTCGACGGCACTTGGGGAGGGAATCTGGACGTTAGCACTGCCACTGCAGGTGGCGGAAAGTCGACCTGCTGCTACGCATGGAGCGACGCAACGAGCTTGCCCGCCACGGTGCGGGTCAGGTGGGTTTCTGGGGGGTGCAAGTTTCTCAGCAAGCCGAATTTGTATGGCGAACGATTCCCAGGCGTTCAGCACCACTACTCTGAAAAAGAAGTCCCCATCGTCGGCACCCTGCCCGCCAAGCCCACCACGATCGAGGTTCATTTCTACCCTGATGGGCGCATTGAGGCGGCCATCACGGACGCAGAGTCAGAGCCCAGGCTCAAGCTCTCGCCAGACCGTGCGGTCGACCCCTACCCTGACACGTGTAAGAGCGCGCCATGAACCCTGAGATTGCAAAGCGCCTGCCCGCCGCGCAGCAGCAGGCCACGGCTTTGGCCCAAGCCTCGCAAGGTGTGGCTGGCCCGCCCCTAGACCCTGCTTGCAGGGCCACCTTGGAAGGCCCCACGCAGGCACAGCGCATGGCGGGCATGGTGGCGGCCGAGCGCGGTGCGGTTCCTGGATACAGCTGCGAGCAGCGCATCTATGTCAGCTTCTTTTTTGATGGCACGGGCAACAACCTGAAGAATGATGTACCGACCTTGGAACACAGCAACGTGGCTCGTATGTTCAGAGCCATGCCATTGAACGATCCGGCAACAAACCATTTTTCAGAGTACATCCCCGGCATCGGAACCCCTTTCCACGAGATTGGCGACAAAGGGGCCGGCCCCATCCCGTGGGTGGACCACCATGCGGGCATGGGTGGGGTTGGGCAAGGGCGCTTGGATTGGGCGTTCAACAAGCTGCGCGAACGGGTCAAGGCGGCCGAGGCCCGCGCCCAGAACCCCACCAACAAGATGAAGGACATTCGGCTGGCGGTGTTTGGGTTTTCGCGGGGGGCGACGTTGGCCCGAGCCTTTGTGCGCGATCTATTCGATCCCTCAAAGGGCTTGACGGTGCTGCGTGGCGGGGCGCGCCAATGGGCGCAAGGCGGCTATCCCTTGAGCGTGGAGTTCATGGGGCTGTGGGACACCGTGGCTGCGGTGGGCCTGCCCATGAGCGCCAACAATCTGCGGGCGGTTCGGTCGGAGCGGCGTGGCAATGTCACCCGGCGGCTCTCCGGTGGTGCCCAGACCCCCTTGTTGCGGGCAGTGGACTTGGCCTTTGGAGCCCCAGGGGCAGACCCCTCACCCGGCACCGCTGATGGGCATGGGGCCTGGGCTGACGGCTTGGCCATACCCGAAGAGGTGCGAGCCTGCGTTCACATGATTGCGGCCCATGAGGTTCGCAATTCGTTCCCAGTGGACAGTGTCCAGCGCGGCAACCACCGCCCCGCCTGTTGCAAAGAGGCGGTGTATCCGGGCGTTCACTCCGATGTGGGTGGAGGCTACCGGCCGGGCGAAGGCGGGGTAGGTCAAGCGCAGGGCGCAGCGGCACCTGCACCTCAATTGTCTGCAGCAATGCTTAGTCAAATTCCGCTCAAAGCGATGTATGACGAGGCAATATCTGCTGGGGTTCCATTGCGAAAGATGAACTCCCCAGGTTGGACTTCAGACAACATTACAGACTTCATTTTGTCTCCGCGTCTCGCCGACCTCTACAACCACTACCTCGCCCAAATGGGCAATACCTCCCGGCCCCTCGGTCAGGTCATGTTGGCCCACACGCGCTTGTACTGGGCTTGGCGATGGCAGCGCATCGCCAAGGGCCGCAGCACGCAGCTCAGCCAGATCGGCCACAACGAAGCGGTGTTTGCAAAAGACCGCCAAGCGCTGGAAGCAGAGGTCGGGGCCAAACAGCAGGCCATTGCCACACTGAAGCGCGAACGTCAGGCGCAGTTTGCAGAGCTGACCATGGGGCCGCCACCCAAGACCGAGGCGGAGCGCGCAGCCCACGAGGCCAGACGCCAAGCCTATGTGCAGGAGAACGTTAAGGCCGACAAGGAAATCGCCAGGTTAGAGAAGGACATCATTGAGCTTGAAGCCCGAACGGCCAGCCTTCCAGCGACCGGCAAGTTAGCGGCGGAGCTGAGCCGCTTTGACACTGAGCTGTTAGAAGACGTGCGCAGCATCCAGGCGGACATCGCCGCCCGCCGCCATACCCGGCAGCAACTCCGGCCTCATTACCGCCAGTTGGTCGAGACTTATGAAGCCGAGTTTGAGCAAGGCAAGGGCTTGCGCGACGAAAAGGTCATTGCCTTTTTTGACAACCATGTTCACGACTCCTTGGCCAACTTCAACACCGCGAGTGACAGTACCTTGCCCTCTGACCCTCGGGTCATTTATGTGGGTGAGGATGTGAAGCTGTTGTATGCAGAGGGCCAGCTCCAGCCCCAGCATCGTGTTGCCTAGCCTTGATGCGCTGCAGCGCCTGCTGGCCCGACCCAGGAGCAAGGCCTGAACGTCCGCTTTGAACCCTTGGCAGACGCCCCCGCAGGCCACACGCTGGTGATCTTTGCCGACAGCAGCAGCGCTGACGCCTGCCCCGGAGATGTCTGCAGCCTGTTGAATGGCGGCGTGGCCTACCACCGCGCCGAGAGCGTGGAAGCCCGCGACGCCATCCAAACCTTTGGCGGTGTGCACCATCTGCCCGTGGCCGAGAACGTACGCGCCTGTATGTTCACGCTGCGCTGCATTGTGAAGATCGCGCAGGCCGTGCGGCAGACCTCGCTCAAATACGACTGAACTCGCCGCCCATGCCCTCGCTTCAAACTCCAAGCTTCTATGGCCGCTGGCGCTACCTCTTGAGCCTTGTCAGCCTGACCGCGCTTTGCGCCTGCTCCAAACCCTTGCCTGTCATGACGCCCGAAGAATCCAAAGCCATCCAAACCTTGACAGCCGACATGCGCACCCGCTGCGTGGGACGCTACTTGGTCGATTTGCCACAGCGCTTTGTGCTCAACCCCTGGTCGCGCACGGAGTTCGTCATCGACCTCGAAGAAATCAAGGTCACGCAAATCGTGCCCATGAGCCGCGCGCGTTTTGAAACGGAGCTTGAAGTCTTTAAGGCACAGATGCGCGGCAATATGAAGCCGCCCAAAGACCCTACGGTTGCCTTTGTGCAAGGACAGTACATCCCCAGAGGCACAGAGGCGGGCCTCATTGTGGATAGGGCGAAAGGAGATGTTGATGATCGGCAAATGCCTCCAGCCTTCCGTCAGCTAGAGGCCATTGCGTGGAAGGCCGGATACTTGTTACGAGCACATATTGCGGCCTTCAATCCGAAATTGAGTCGGTCTGACCATGGAAATCGTCAAAGCGATGTTCCGGAAAAATTGGAACTGCTGCAATCTGTGTTGGAGCGCCTGCGCGGCCGCGACGATTTGGAGATACCCACCGAACCCGGGGTGTGCTTTGCCAACGGCTTTTTGATGGGGCCGGCCAATGCCAGTCAGCATGAGTGGCTGGAGATCTATCACCACCTTGACGCTGCGCCTGATGTCTACACCGACATTCGGCAAATCAGCAAGTTAAAGCAAGACACGCATCTGCTGGAGCGCGGTGATGCCATTGAGCCTGCACTCAAAAAAGCCAAGGGCCATACCGTACGCAAAGGCATGGCCCAAGCCCAGATTCCGGGTGCGCAGGAGTGGCTGCGCACAGGCATGCACGAGTTCAACCAATTCCTTGCCCAAGACTTCGCGCTGGAAGCCAATAGCAAGTCTGGTAAGTCGTCAGCACCA
The DNA here is from genome assembly GCF_044358605.1 of Ideonella sp. Taxonomy (GTDB): domain Bacteria; phylum Pseudomonadota; class Gammaproteobacteria; order Burkholderiales; family Burkholderiaceae_C; genus Ideonella. The sequence continues at coordinate 9,924 of NZ_JBIKNQ010000074.1, read as the reverse complement.
TTTTTCTCATTGGGCCTGTCAAACGGATTCTTCATACCCAAGCCGGTTCGGCCTGAAGATGAGCTGGAGGAGGCAGCCACCCGCAAGCCGCTGCCCAAAGCCACATTTTCAGAGGCCCAAGTGTTGGCCTTGTGGGACGCTATTGTGCCCACCCTACGCCCCCGCCCCGGCGCGTTCTAGATCACGGGCTCGGTGAAGCGCCAGCATCTGCACTCCGCACTCTGAGAGCAAAAGGATGGCTGAAGCGGGCCAGCGTCACGGGATAATTGCGGCATGAGCATGCCCCAAGAAATCGAACCCGGCCTTTTCATCCGAGGTCTGACCCCACCGCTGCGCCTTGGCGACTTCAAGCTGGTGGCTTTTGACATGGACTCCACGCTGATCAACATCGAGTGCGTGGACGAGATCGCGGCGGCCGCCGGCCGCAAGGCCGAGGTGTCGGCCATCACCGAGGCTGCCATGCGCGGCGAGATCACCGACTACAAAGACAGCCTGCGCCGCCGCGTGGCGCTGCTCAAGGGCGTGCCGCTGAGCGCCCTGGAGGCGGTGTATGCCGACCACCTGGAGTTGAACCCCGGTGTGGAGGCCTTTGTGCAAGCCTGCCAGGCTGCTGGCTTGAAGACGCTGCTGGTGTCGGGCGGCTTCACCTTTTTCTCCGACCGCGTGCGCCAACGCTTGGGCCTGGACTTTGCCCGCAGCAATGTGCTGGAGGTCGAAGACGGCCAGCTCACCGGCCGCATGGTGGACCGCCCCTGGGGCGACATCGTGGACGGCGCCGAAAAGCGCCGCGTGGTGCTGGAGGTGTGCGAGCTGATGGGCATTTCGCCCGAGCAGGCCATTGCCGTCGGCGACGGTGCGAACGACCTGCCGATGATGAGCGTGGCAGGTTTGTCGATTGGCTTTCACGGCAAGCCCGCTGTGCGGGAAGAGGCCATGCTCTCCATTGAGGCCGGTGGCATGGACCGTGCCTTGACGGTGTTGCGCTGAAACAGCTGGGCACAGGGGTACGCTCAAGCCCTGTGGGGGGCGGCCGATAACGGGGTTGGCGCTACTAACTCTATTAGGCAGCCGCCAGCCCCTGCGATGACGCGCTGAAGTTGGATGCGAGGCGGCTGGCCATGCCCCGTTGGCCATGACCTGCATCCTTCTTGTGACCCCCCCTTCCCCCCTTGGTGCAGTTTGGCAAAGGGTGCTGTCTTCGCCCCCGTGGACGGTGGTGCGCAGTGACCCACCACCACGCTCTTGCCGAGCCTGGGCCCCTGAAAACCTGCACGAAGCCCCCGCGCTGATCGTGCTGGCAGGCCTCAGCCCTCACGAGCAACGCTTGGTCACCTTGCGCCAATGGCACCAGTCGCGCCGCAGGCGCTTTCCCCCAGTGCTGTGCCTGCAAGACGAGGGCTGGACCGGCGGCATCTTGGCCGCACCAGAAGAAGGCGTGAATCTGACCTTGGCGGCCAGCACCCCCGTGACTGATGTGCAGGCCGTGGTCCGTCTGCTGTTGGCGGCACCCCGGCGTGACGCCACGTCACAACAAGACGAATGGATAGCCCGCATGTGGCAGGCCCAAGAGATGCTGCTGACTGAGCCTGCGCTCTCGGCCGCTGCAGTGCAGGCCACCCGCACGGTGCTGGAGCGGCTGCTGGCCTCGCGCCTGGATGAGCATGCGCTGGCCGCCGCGCTGGCGCTAACCCTGCTGCCAGATGGCGCCCGCCCCTTGGCCCTGTGGGCGAGGGAGTTCGCTCCCCCGCCCGAAAGCGCTCACCTCAACCCGTCTGCCGGCTTTCCCCTAGACCGGCTCAGAGCGCGCTTGATCCGCGTCGGCCCGCAACGCTTTGCGCTGCCGCTGGATGAGGAGGACCAACCTTTGGCCGGTTGGCCCGCGCCTGCCGCTGGGGTGTTGGACCGCGCCGAAGGCGTGGCCTTCGTGCCGTGGAGCCCGCTGATGGCGCGGCTGAGTGGCTTCATCGGCACGGCTTTGTGCCGCAACGGCATGCACTGGCTCATCCCCCAGCCTGCCGTGTGGCCACCTGGGGCCATGCACCACGAAGATGCCTCCAAGCGCAGCTCGGCGGCCTAAGGCGATGAAGCTCAACTGCTGAGCTGAGCCCAGACCTTTTCAAGCCGCTTCACCGACACCGGCTGCGGCGTGCGCAGCTCTTGCGCAAACAAGCTGATGCGCAGCTCTTCCATTTGCCAGCGGAAATCGTCCAAACGGCTGTCGCTGGTGCCTTTAAGCTCCGCCAAGCGGCGCAGCCAGCGCTGCTCCAGCGGGCGCAGCTCGGCCAAACGCTGGGCATCGCGTGCCGGGTCGCTGCGCAGCTTGTCTAGCCGCATCACCACGCCCTTGAGATAGCGCGCAAAGTGCTGAAGCTGGCCATAAGGTGCCAGCACCAAAAAGCGCTTGGGGCAGAGGCGCTGCAACTGCGCTTGGATGTCGTCCGCCACGTCTTTGGGCGGGCGGCTGTCTTTGAGCTTGCGGGCGGCAGCGGCATACTCCACCAACACAGCCGCCGCCAATCGGGCGACCTCTTGCGCGATCAGGTTGAGCCGCGTGCGGCCCTCCTCCACCCGCTTGGCAAAGCTGAATTGGTCTTGCGGCAAGGGCTCCAGCAAAAACGCCCGCTCCAGCGCCACGTCAATGATCTGCTCGCGCAGCTCGTCCACCGTGCCGCCCATCTGCATATAGGCCACACCCATTTGAGTGAGGCCGGGGATGTTCTTGTCCAGGTACTTCAGGGGCTCTTTGATCTGCAGGGCCACCAAACGACGCAGGCCAGCACGGTGCTTGCGGGCGGCGACCTCGGGCTCATCAAAGACCTCGATCTCGACGTGCGCGCCTTGGTCTATTAAGGCCGGAAAGCCGATCAGCGTCTGCCCGCCCTTGCGGATCTCCATCAGCTCCGGCAGTTCGCCAAAGGTCCAGGCGGTGTAGCGCTGAGCCGCCGCTTCCGCCGCAGGAGCCGGTGCAGGGGCTTTGACCACGGCCACCACGCCTCGTCCGGTCGGCGGGGCGCCAGGCGGCGTGGCCGCAGCAGGTGCTGCGGATGCGGCAGGTGAAGAAGGGCTGGCCAGCTTCAAGGCGGCCAAGGCCTGGAAGGCCGAGCGCGCCAGGCCGCCCAAGTCCGCCTTCAGGCTGCTGAGCTGGCGGCCCAGGCCCAACTGGCGGCCATGCTCATCGACCACGCGGAAGTTCATCAGCAAATGCAGCGGCAACTGCTCTTGCTTGAAGTCATTGCGCTGCACGGCCACTTGCGTACGCTCGCGCACGGCCTTGAGCAGCACGTCAATCAAGTTGCCTTGCGCAAAGGGCGCTGTGGCACAGAACTCGGCCACAAACTCAGGCAGCGGCACCAAGCGCGCCCGGGGCTTTTGGTGCAAGCTTTTGACCAAGGCCAGCACCTTGGCCTCCAGCATGCCGGGCACCAGCCAGTCGCAGCGCTCTTCACTCACCTGGTTGAGGGCATAGATGGGCACGGTCACCGTCACGCCGTCTTTGGCATCGCCCGGTTCATGCAGATAGCTCACACTGCAATCCACACCACCCAAGCGCAGCGTGCGCGGAAAGGCTGCCGTGGTCACCCCGGCCGCCTCATGGCGCATCAGCTCTTCACGGCTGAGGTGCAGCAGCTTTGGCGTGGCTTTGCTGGCTTCACGGTACCAGCGCTCCATGCTGGCACCACTGACCACATCCGCAGGCAAGTGCTGGTCGTAGTAGGCGTAGATCAGCTCGTCGTCCACCAACACATCTTGTCGGCGGGACTTGTGCTCCAGCTCTTCGACCTGGGCCATCATCTTGCGGTTGTGGGCCAGGAAGGGCAGCTTGCTGTCCCACTCGCCGTTCACCAGCGCCTCTCGGATGAAGATGTCGCGGGCGGCGCGCGCATCCACCCGGCCAAAGTTCACCCGCCGGTTGCTGTAGATGACGATGCCATAGAGCGTAGCCCGCTCCAGCGCAATGACCTCGGCGGCTTTTTTCTCCCAATGTGGCTCCAGCAATTGGGTCTTGAGCAAGTGGCCGGCAATCTGCGGTATCCATTGCGGCTCTATGCCCGCAAGCCCACGGCCAAACAGCCGAGTGGTGTCCACCAGTTCGGCAGCCACCAGCCAGCGGCCTGGCTTTTTGCTCAGGTGGGCACCGGGGTGGCGCCAGAACTTGATGCCCCGCGCACCCAAGTACCAGTCTTCGTCGTCCGACTTGCAGCCAATATTGCCCAACAGCCCCGCCAGCATGGCCAGGTGCACCTGCTCGTAAGTGGCGGGGCTTTGGTTCAGACGCCAGCCATGCTCGGCCACCACGGTGTGCAACTGCGAGTAAATGTCGCGCCATTCGCGGACGCGGCGCGGGCTGACAAAGCTGTCGCGCAGGCGTTGCTCTTGCTGGCGGTTGGAGAGCTTGTGGCTGTCCACCTGCTGGCCCGCCTTGGCCTGTGCCGCGTGGCCGTGCTGCCCACGGCCCTCTTCAATCCAAGCCCAGAGCTTGAGATAGCCCATGAACTCTGAGCGCTCGTCGTCGAATTTCTTGTGCTTCTCGTCCGCCGCTTGCTGAGCCTCCAAGGGCCGGTCGCGCACATCTTGGCCGGTCAGTGCCGAGGCAATGATCAAGACCTCGCTGAGGCTTTGGCGGTCGCGTGCCTCCAAAATCATGCGGCCCACGCGCGGGTCCAGGGGCAAGCGCGACAGCTCTTTGCCGATGGGGGTCAGTGCGTTGTCATCGTCCACTGCGCCCAACTCACCCAGCAGGGCGTAGCCGTCGGCAATGGCTTTTTTGGGCGGGGCTTCCAAGAACGGAAAGTCTTCCACCTGACCCAAGCCCAGCGCCTTCATGCGCAAGATCACGCCGGCCAGCGAGGACCGCAGAATCTCCGGGTCGGTGAAACGCGGCCGCGCCGCAAAGTCCTTCTCGTCATAGAGCCGGATGCAGATGCCATTGCTCACCCGGCCGCAGCGGCCCGCACGCTGGTTGGCAGCGGCTTGGCTGATGGCCTCAATCTGAAGCTGCTCGACCTTGTTGCGGTAGCTGTAGCGCTTGACCCGAGCCAAGCCCGCATCAATCACATAACGGATGCCCGGCACCGTCAACGAGGTTTCAGCCACATTGGTGGCCAGCACAATGCGGCGGCCATTACCCGCCTGGAACACGCGGTCTTGCTCTTGCTGCGAGAGCCGGGCAAACAGCGGCAGGATCTCAGGCTGCGGGCCGTGGCGGTGCTGCTGCGCCAAGTGTTTGCGCAGGTGGTCAGCCGCCTCGCGGATCTCGCGCTCGCCGGGCAAAAACACCAAGATGTCGCCGGGGCCTTCGCGCCAGAGTTCATCAGCCGCGTCGGCGATGGCGTCGTCTAGGTCGAATTCCTTGCTTTCCTCAAAGCTGCGATAACGCTGCTCGACCGGAAACGTGCGGCCGCTCACCATCAAGACGGGTGCGGGGCCTTTGGCGGACTCAAAGTGGCGTGCGAAACGGTCGGCATCGATGGTGGCCGAGGTGACGATGATCTTCAGGTCCGGCCTGCGCGGCAGGATCTGGCGCAGATAGCCCAGCAGAAAATCGATGTTGAGGCTGCGCTCATGCGCCTCGTCGATGATCAGGGTGTCATACGCCTTGAGCAGCGGGTCGGTCTGGGTTTCGGCCAGCAAGATGCCGTCGGTCATCAGCTTGACAGAGGCGCCCGGCTGCAGCCGATCTTGGAACCGCACCTTGAAGCCCACCACCTCGCCCAGCGGGGTGTCCAGCTCTTCGGCAATGCGCTTGGCCACAGAGCTAGCGGCAATCCGTCTAGGCTGGGTGTGGCCGATCAGGCCTTGGCCACCGGCCCCCCAACCACGGCCCAGGGCCAGTGCCAGCTTGGGAAGTTGGGTGGTTTTGCCGGAGCCTGTCTCGCCGCAGACGATGACGACTTGGTGTTGGGCGATGGCCTCGGCGATGTCATCACGCCGACCCGAGACTGGCAGCGACTCAGGAAAGCTGATGGGCGGCACCGGATTGGGTGCGGGGCGCTGGCGCGGTGTCGCCGACCGAGCCGCACGGGGCTGTGGCCCAGCGGCTTGAGCAGGGGCGCAGGTATCGCGGCGGACGGGCGCGTCGGGGCGCCGTGGCTTGGGAGCAGTAGGTTCAGTCACAGGGGCGGGATTATCGTCGCTGAGTTCACCGCGTCTCTCGACGGAGTGTGCTGCGCCTGCGGCACAATCCCCCGCAACTATGGACCTCGTCTTCCCACACACTTTTGTGCCTTGGTTTCGCGCCGTGGCGCCCTATATCCATGCCTACCGCGGCAAGACCTTTGTGGTCGGGATGACGGGCGAGTTGATTGCGGCCGGGCGCTTAAACCTGTTTGTTCAAGATTTGGCCATCTTGCATGCCATGGGCGTGCGCCTGGTGTTGGTGCATGGCTTCAGGCCACAGGTGGATGAACAGCTGCAGGCCAAGGGCCAAGTCTCGAAGTTTGCCCAAGGGCGCCGCATCACCGACAGCGTGGCGCTGGACTGCGCCCAGGAAGCCGCCGGGCAGCTGCGCTTTGAGATTGAGGCCGCGTTCTCGCAAGGCTTGCCCAACACGCCGATGGCCAACTCGACGGTGAGAGTCATTTCGGGCAATTTCTTGACGGCCCGGCCCGTGGGCATTGTCGACGGCGTGGACTTTCTCTCCAGCGGCGTGGTGCGCAAGGTGGATGCCGGTGCGATACGACGGGCCATGGACATCGGTGCCATTGTTTTGCTCTCGCCCTTCGGTTTTTCGCCCACGGGCGAGGCCTTTAACTTGTCGATGGAAGATGTGGCGGTGGCCACCGCTGCGGCGCTTCAAGCGGACAAGCTGCTGTTCTTGACCGAAACCGGCGGCATCCACGAAACGCCGACGGACCCGGAAAGCCCCATTGATACTGAACTGGCGCTGGCGGACGCCGAGCGTCTGTTGGCCGCCATGCCCCCGGCCAGCCTGCCCACCGACCCCTCGTTTTATCTGCAACATTGCGTGGCAGCCTGCCGGGCGGGCGTTGAGCGCTCTCACATCTTGCCCTTTGCGACGGACGGCGCGGTCTTGTTGGAAGTCTTCACCCACGACGGCATCGGCACCATGGTGGTGGACGAAAAGCTGGAAAGCCTGCGCGAAGCCACCTCTGATGACGTGGGCGGCATCTTGCAGTTGATTGAACCGTTCGAGCGCGACGGCACGCTGGTCAAGCGTGACCGTACCGAGATCGAGCGCGACATCAACGGCTACACCGTGATCGAGCACGACGGCGTGATCTTTGGCTGCGCCGCGCTCTACCCTTACCCCGAGGCCCGCACCGCCGAGATGGCAGCACTGACGGTGTCCCCACAAGTGCAAGGACAAGGCGATGGAGACAAAATCCTGAAGCGTGTGGAGCAGCGTGCCCGCGCTATGGGGCTGGACAGCATCTTTGTGCTCACCACCCGAACCATGCATTGGTTCATCAAGCGCGGGTTCTCCGTCGTCGACCCGGACTGGCTGCCCGACGCTCGCAAACGCAAATACAACTGGGACCGGCGCTCGCAAGTGCTGGTTAAACGACTGTCTTGAGGGGCCTTGGTGGCCCTTTGTTTCTCACTGGAGTGATGCCTCATGGCTCGAATGATTCAATGCACCTACCTGAAAAAAGAAGCCGAGGGTCTCGACTTCGCGCCCTACCCTGGCGAGTTGGGCAAGCGCATTTGGGAGAACATCAGCAAAGAAGCGTTTGAACAGTGGAAAAAGCACCAGACCATGCTGGTCAATGAGAACCGCTTGAACCTGGCTGATGCCCGTGCCCGCCAGTACCTGGCCCGGCAGATGGAGCAGTTCTTTTTCGGTGGTGGCGCAGACCAACCCACCGGCTATGTGCCCCCCAGCGCTTGAACGCAGGCTCATCTTTTCGGTGCCTGGACGCAAGGGTGGCCACATGCCACCCTTTTGCCGAATGCTCTAAGACCACATTGGTGTCCTTTGATTTAAAGCAATTGCGAATCATTCGCGTTTGCATGTAAACTTCGGTCCATCACTTTGATGGTCCCGGAGTTCCCCATGCGTGCTTTGTCCTTCCCCCTGCATTCCATGCTCTTCTTGGCATGCTCAGCGCTCATGGCCAGCGCTGCTCAGGCCGCCGACCCTAAGGTCTTGAACCTCTATTCCGCACGGCATTACCAAACGGACGAGGCGCTCTACGCCAACTTCACTAAGCAAACCGGTATCCGTATCCAGCGCGTCGACGCTGACGACGCGGGCATCCTGGCCCGACTCAAGAGCGAGGGCACATCCTCTCCGGCTGATGTCGTGTTGTTGGTCGATGCCTCACGCCTCTGGCGTGCCGAGGTCGATGGCCTCTTTCAGGGCGTTCGCAGCCCGGTTCTCGAGGGAAAGATTCCCGCTCAATTGCGCGGCAAAGACAGCGGCCAAGGCTCCCCTTGGTTTGGTTTTTCAACCCGCGCCCGCATGGTCATCTACAACAAGCAGATGGTCAGCAAGACGGATGTGGATACCTACGAAAAACTGGCCAACCCCAAACTGCAAGGCAAACTCTGCACTCGCTCCGGCTCGCACCCCTACAACCTGTCTTTGTTCGGAGCCATGACGGAGCGACTGGGCGCTGCGGCCACCGAGAACTGGCTCAAAGGTCTTGTGGGCAATATGGCACGCACGCCTAAGGGCGGCGATACCGACCAAATCAAAGCCACGGCCTCCGGAGAATGCGGCGTCGCGCTCGTCAACAGCTATTACTTGGCACGCATGTTGCGCTCGAACAAGAGCGAAGACCGCGATGCGGTCGAGAGAATTGGCTACCTGATGCCAGACCAATCAGGGGCGGGTACGCATATGAACATTGCTGGCGGCGCAGTGGCCCGGTATGCCCAGAATCGCGACGCCGCTGTGAAGTTTTTGGAGTATCTCGCCTCAGACAGCGCGCAGGCTTATTTTGCAGACGGAAACAATGAGTGGCCTGTCGTCAAGTCCGTCAAGATCACCAACCCAGCGCTCGATTCCTTTGGAGCATTCAAGACGGAAACCACACCGGTGTCTGTCATTGGAATGAATCAGGTCAAAGTGCAACAGATGCTGGACCGCGTAGGCTACAAATAATCCCCGAAACACCAAAAGTATTGCGGTGCTCGCAACTTGGTTTATGATGGCGCACCCTGTTTGGGGTTTGCAGGAGAAATTTCAATGTCGAGCATCCAAGAACTGTTGGCCCAGAAGGCTGAACTTGATCGTCGTATCGCCGAGGCCCAGCGTGCTGCCAAGTCGGACGCTATTGCCAAAGTCAAAGCACTGATGTCGGAATATGGCCTCACCGCTGCTGATTTGGCCGGCCGTGCTCCTGGTGCTGCAAAGCCTGAAACTACCCGCAAGGTGGCTGCGAAGTATCGCGACCCAGCCTCTGGCCAAAGCTGGACCGGCCGTGGCCTGAAGCCCAAGTGGCTGCAGGCCGCACTGGCTTCCGGCAAGTCTCTCTCTGACTTCGCCATCTGAGCGTCAGTCGTTCTCGCTGAGCTGGCTCCGCAGGGGCTGCTAATCGGCGAGAATCAACAGCATCAGGCGCGCTTGGCCTGAGTGCTGATCCCTTGAGGGCAGCTTTGGCTGCCCTTTGTCTTTTTCTGGCCTTTGTCGCGTCTGTATTGTGATTCCTTCTGGCTTTTTGCAAGAACTTTTAGCCCGAACCGACGTGGTAGACATCGTCGGGCGCCAAGTGACGCTCAAAAAGGCCGGCATCAACTACAAGGGCTTGTGTCCCTTTCATGGTGAGAAATCACCCAGCTTCATCGTCAGCCCATCACGCCAGACTTACCACTGCTTTGGGTGTGGCGTTCATGGCGATGCGATCCGGTTCCTGACCGAACATCACGGCATGACTTTTGTGGAAGCCGTGCACGATTTGGCGAGATCCGCGGGCCTGCAGGTTCCGGAAGATGAAACCTCAGCGGCGGACCGTGCACGTG
>NZ_JBIKNQ010000016.1:0-78025 GCF_044358605.1 Ideonella sp. | reverse complement strand
CTCTCTGGGATCGAAGCCAGCAACTCGCTCAGGACAGCTCTGGCCTGAAGTAGCGGCCAGCTTCGAATCGGCCAATGATCACATGAGACGTGACACATAGCGTTCTGAGAGAGGCCGTCGGGTAATTCAAGCGACAATGACGCAACGTTTTGCACAGTGGACCCACCATGAATTCTTTCATTCAGGCTGATGACGTCATCGAATGCCATGATCACTGCTTGGCAAGCTTGGACTGGCTTCGAGCGGAGAGCGTCCCTTCAGGTGATGGGCTGATGGCGTGGGTGCGTCGCAACCACTTCTTCAACAGCAGTTTGTGGGCCCAAGAAGACTTGGCCCGCCGCACCACCGTGAGCGCGGAGGAAATTGCCGGCAATAAGCGGGCGATCGACCGCTTCAACCAGGCCCGTAACGATGCGACCGAGCGGGTCGATGAAATTCTGTTGACGGCGCTAGGCCTGGTGGATGCAGCCTCGGCGCGCACGGATACCCCTGTGTCGACCGTCCCTGCGGGCGCGCGGCTGAACTCGGAGACGGCCGGCAGCATCATCGACCGCATGTCCATCATGGCGCTGAAGATTCACGCCATGCGCCAGCAGACCCTGAGGCAAGACGTGGACGAAGCGCATCGCGCCTCCAGCGCGGTCAAGCTGGAGCGCTTGCAGCAGCAGCGCCAAGATCTGGGCGATTGCCTGGATGGCTTGTTGGCCGATGCCTTGGCGGGACGGGCCTATTTCAAGGTGTACCGCCAGTTCAAGATGTACAACGACCCGCGTTTCAATCCGGCGCTGGTTGCAGAGCGCGCAAACAAGGCCTGAACGGTGGCGCTGCGCGTTCTGGTGGTCAAAACCACCTCGATGGGTGATGTGGTGCACATGTTGCCTGCAGTGGAAGACTTGCTGCGCTGGCACCCAGACGCGCAAGTGGATTGGTTGGTCGAAGCACCCTTTGCGGCGATTCCGGCTCTGCACCCCGGGGTGCATCGCGTCATTCCTCAAGCCTGGCGCAAGTGGCGCAAGAAGCTGATGGAGCGAGCAACTTGGCAGGCCATTGGCAAGGTGCGTTCGGTTTTGCGAGCGCAGCCCTATGACTTGGTGATTGACGCCCAAGGTTTGCTCAAGAGCGTGATGTGGGCTCTGCAGGCCGAAGGCCCGCGCGTAGGCTTTGACCGGCAGAGCATTCGCGAGCCCTTGGCCAGCGCTTTCTACGACCGCAAGGTGGCGGTGTCGCGCAGCCTGCAAGCGGTGGAGCGCAACCGGCGCCTGATGGCGGGCGCGCTGGGCCGAGCCTTCGAGCCTGAGGTCCCCGCGCAGTTTGGCTTGGCCATTCCTCAAGAGGCGACGTGGGTCGCGCCGGTGGAGCGCTACGCCCTCTTGATCCCTTGCGCCAGCCGTATCGAAAAACGCTGGCCAGAGCCTGACTGGGTGGCGGTGGGCGAGCGCTTGAAGGCTGCTGGCTTGGGGCTGGTGATCTTGTGGGGCTCGCCCGATGAAGAGCAACTCGCTCAATGGCTGGCTGGCCCGTTGGGGGCGGCTGTGCCGCCTTTTCTGACGGTGCGAGAGATGGCGGCCGTCATTGGGCGCGCGCAAATGGCGGTGGGCTTAGACACAGGCTTCAGCCACTTGGCTGCGGCGTATGGCCTGCCGACCGTGGGCATTTATTGCGACCATGAGCCGGGCTTGGCCGGCTTGACCGGCCCGGCACTGGTTCAGAGCCTGGGTGGCAAGGGCCAGATCCCTGGGCGTACCGAGGTGCTGGGTGCCGTAGATCGCGCCTTGGCGACGCTAGCAGTCAGTTCGGCCCGCGACTGAAGCCGTTGTCTATTGGTCTTCGATGCGCTGAGGCGGGAAGCTGTCCCAGCTCAAGCAACCTGGGCACTGCCAGAAATAGCGCTGGGCTTCAAAGCCGCAGGCGGCGCAGCGGTAGCGCTGCATCGGGCGCCCTGCCTTGTCCAGCGCCTTGCCGACGGCTTCGGCACATTCTGCTGTCCATTGGTCGACTGGGCGGCTGAGGACGGCCTGCGCGGCCGACAGTGTGGCCTGCTGCTTCAGATAGGGCAACACCAAGGGCGATTGCGCCAGTGCTGCGCCGTCCAGTGCTGCGAGCGCTTTGATGACATCCAGTGAAGGATTGGCCTCATGGGCGTTGGAGAGGGTTGCGCGTGCCCGCTCAACTTGGCCGCAGGCCTGCCCGGCCTGCGCATAGGCCAGCGCCACGAGCGAGAAGCTGGCCAGATCAACTTGGCGCAGGGCCTCCCATGCGGTCATGGCGTCAGCAGCCTGCCCTGCGTCTAGCGCACGCTGGCCGGCAATGAGCTTGGGTCGCGGCGCCTGATGAGCGGCCTGGTGCGCCAGGGCCAGCGCCTCCGCGGCCTCGTGGCTTTGTTGGCGCGCGTCGGCCTCCAGTGCCACTTCGCACCAGTGGTGAGAGATGCGCTGGCCAAAGGCACCGGCGCCAGAGGCTTCCAAGGCGCGGGCCATGTCAGCGGCATTGCGCCAGTCACGGGAGCGTTCGTAGAGGTTGAGCAAGGCTAGGCGCGCTTCGCGGTCATGCTCGCCGCCCACCAAGGCGCGATAAGCGGCTTCGGCACGGTCGAACAGGCCGGCCTTCATGTAGTCCTGCGCCAAGGCATGCTGGGCGCGGTCGCGCTCGGCCATGGGTAGGTCGGCACGCGCCAGGAGGTGTTGGTGTACCCGCACTGAGCGCTCAAACTCGCCCCGGCGACGGAACAGGTTACCGAGGGCGAAGTGCAGCTCTGTGGTGTCCGGGTCGTTCTGAACGGCTTCGATAAACGCGTCAATGGCCTTGTCCTGCTGCTCATTGAGCAGCAAGTTCAAGCCCTTGTAATAGGCCTTGGGCGAGTCCACATGCTCGCGGCGCATCTGGCGCACATCCAGGCGCGAGGCGAGCCATCCCAAGACGAAGGCCAGCGGCAGGCCGATCAACAACCAGGCCTGCAGGTCAAATTCCATCGGGGATCACGGGTGCTTGTGGGGAAGAGGGGCTTGCAGTCTGCTGAGCAGTCGGAGTGGATTGCTGGGCGAGCTGGGCCTTTTGGCGTTGCCGCCACCACGACGGGGCCATGGCGACCACGCCAAACGCCGCGCCCGCTCCAAACGCGGCCAACACCACCATGACCATGGGTGCCGACCAGCTCTGGCCGAAATACCAGTGCAGGGTGGCCGTGTGCAAGTTGTTCAGCGAGAACGCGAACAAACTGAAGAGGATGAAGGCCCGCAAGAGCCAAACCAGGATGCGCATGAATGCTCCGATATGGCTGCATTGTAGGAGCATGCGCGCGGCTGCTCGCAGGGCGTTGCGCCCATGAAAAAAGGGTCCTTGCGGACCCTTAGCAGAGATTGAGCGTGAGCCAGCCGTTCAGGCTGCGGGCCCTGACTCGGCCGGTGCGATGGCGTCCACCCCTTCGCGCAGGGCTTTGCCCGGCTTGAAGTGAGGCACCAGCTTTTCAGGAATCGTCACCTGCTCGCCAGAGCGGGGATTGCGCCCCACCCTGGGCGGGCGCCGATTGATCGAAAAGCTGCCAAAGCCCCGGATCTCGATGCGGTGCCCACGCGCCAGCGCGTCGGACATCGCATCAAGAATGGTCTTGACCGCGAACTCGGTGTCGCGCTGAGTCAGTTGCGCAAAGCGCTCTGCCAGCTTGGCGACGAGGTCGGATCGAGTCATGTTCAGGGTTCGCTCAGTTCAGCCGTGACTCAGTTGCCCGAGTTGTCCAGCTTGGCGCGCAGCAGAGCGCCCAGGCTGGTGGTACCAGCGTTCTCGCGCTCGTTGGTCTGCGAGAGGCGCTGCATGGCTTCTTGCTGGTCAGCTTGATCCTTGGCCTTGATGGACAACTGGATGTTGCGGGTCTTGCGATCCACGTTGACGATCATCACGGAGACTTCGTCGCCTTCCTTCAGAGCCACGCGAGCGTCTTCGACGCGGTCGCGGCTGATTTCAGAGGCACGCAGATAGCCCATCACGTCGTCGGCCAGTTGCACTTCAGCGCCACGGGCGTCAACAGTCTTGACCACGCCGTTCACGATCTGGCCACGGTCATTGACCGAGGTGAAGGTCGCGAAGGGGTCGCCATCCAACTGCTTGATGCCCAGGGAGATGCGCTCGCGCTCGATGTCGATGCCCAAGACCAGGGCTTCGACTTCTTGGCCCTTCTTGTAGTTGCGGACAGCGGCTTCGCCAGTCTCTTGCCAAGACAGGTCGGACAAGTGCACCAGGCCGTCGATGCCGGCAGCCAGGCCCACGAACACGCCGAAGTCGGTGATGCTCTTGATCGGGCCCTTGACCTTGTCACCGCGCTTGACGGTGGCAGCGAACTCTTCCCAAGGATTGGCCTTGCACTGCTTCATGCCCAGGGAGATGCGACGCTTGTCTTCGTCGATTTCCAGAACCATGACTTCGACTTCTTCACCCAAGGTGACGACCTTGGAAGGAGCGACGTTCTTGTTGGTCCAGTCCATCTCGGACACGTGCACCAAGCCTTCGATGCCGGGTTCGATCTCAACGAATGCGCCGTAGTCAGCGATGTTGGTGATCTTGCCGAACAGACGAGTGCTGTTGGGGTAGCGGCGAGCCACGCCCATCCAGGGGTCGTCGCCCAGTTGCTTGATGCCCAGAGAAACGCGGTTCTTCTCGGCGTCGAACTTCAGGACCTTGGCGGTCAGCTCTTGACCCACGGTCACCACTTCGGACGGGTGACGGACACGGCGCCATGCCATGTCGGTGATGTGCAGCAGGCCGTCGATACCGCCCAGGTCCACGAACGCACCGTACTCGGTGATGTTCTTGACCACGCCGTTGACGATGGCACCTTCGTGCAGGGTTTCCAGCAGCTTGGCGCGCTCTTCGCCCATGGAGGCTTCGACCACAGCGCGGCGGCTCAGCACCACGTTGTTGCGCTTGCGGTCCAGCTTGATGACCTTGAAGTCCATGGTCTTGCCCTCGAACGGGCTCATGTCCTTCACGGGGCGGGTGTCCAGCAGCGAGCCGGGCAGGAAGGCGCGGATGCCATTGACCAACACGGTCAGGCCGCCCTTGACCTTGCCAGAGACGGTACCGGTCACGAAGTCGCCAGACTCCAGTGCGGTTTCCAGGGACAGCCACGAGGCCAGACGCTTGGCCTTGTCGCGGGACAGGATGGTGTCGCCGTAGCCGTTCTCAACGGCGTCAATGGCCACCGAGACGAAGTCACCGACTTGGACTTCAACTTCGCCCTGGTCGTTCTTGAATTCTTCGATAGGCACATAGGCTTCGCTCTTGAGGCCTGCGTTGACAACCACAAAGCTGTGGTCGATGCGCACGACTTCAGCGGTGATGACTTCACCGGCGCGCATTTCGCTCTTCTGCAGCGATTCCTCAAAGAGGGCGGCGAAGGATTCTGTGAATTGGGACATGAGAGGTTTCCGTCAATCCAGCACCGCTAAAGGCGCCGGACAAGCATGTGCAGTGCAAGCACTGCGGGTTAGGTTGATGAGATCACGGCCCTAAGCGGTGTGTTGCACACCAAGAAGGAGGGCAGTGGGCCCAGATCGCTGAAAAGCTTGGCACTGAGCGGGCTCAATGCGCGGCTTTCGGCGCTTTGCGTTGCTCCCACCAACTCAGCACCTGATCGACCGAGGTTTCGATCGACAAATCAGAGTTATCCAGCAGCAACGCATCTTCAGCGGGCTTCAGAGGTGAGGCCGTACGGTTTTTATCCCGCTCGTCACGCGCCTGCAAATCCAGCAAAAGACTGTCGATATTAGCGGAAATTCCCTTAGCAATCAACTGCTTATGGCGGCGCTGGGCGCGCTGTTCGGCGCTGGCTGTCAGGAAGACCTTGAGATCGGCCTGTGGAAAGACCACCGTGCCCATGTCCCGCCCATCGGCCACCAAGCCGGGCAGGCGCCGGAAGCTGAGTTGCAACTCATGCAGGGCCTGGCGCACTTCGGGGTGAACCGAGACCTGTGAGGCCAAGCCGCCGGTGGACTCCAGGCGCAGCTCATGCGAGATCTCCTGGCCCTTGAGCCAGATGAGGTCACTCTCAAAGCGGATGTCCAATTTGGCAGCGATGGCGGCGACCGCCGGGCCGTCTGTCAGTGCCACTCCGGCCCCTTGGGCTGCGAGTGCCGTAGCGCGGTAAAGCGCGCCCGAGTCCAGCAGGTGATAGCCCAAAGCGCGGGCCAGCTCAGACGCCAGCGTGCCTTTGCCCGACGCCGTGGGACCATCGACCGTCAACACCGGGATCGCCCCCGGCGCGGCCGACACCACACTGAACAGAGTTTCGAAGTAGTCAGGGAAGGTTTTGGCCACGCACTTTGGGTCTTCAATACGCACGGCGACAGCGGGCTGGGCGCCAGCCAGGGGGTTCAGGGCGGCCAGCGACAAGCACATGGCCATGCGATGGTCGTCATAGGTATGAATGCTGGCGGAGTGCCACCGCTGCAGCGGGGCGACTTCGATGAAGTCATGCCCCTCGATCACCTCGGCCCCCAGCTTGCGCAACTCGCAGGCCATGGCGGCGATGCGGTCGGTTTCCTTGACCCGCCAGCTTGCGATATTGCTCAGCCGAGTGGGCCTGTCGGCATACAGGGCCATCACCGCCAAGGTCATGGCAGCGTCGGGGATGTGGTTGCAGTCGAGCGCAATGCCCTTGAGCGGCCAGCGGCCGCGCTTCACCTCCAGCCAGCCTTCACCGCCTTGAACCTGTGCACCCATGGCTTGGGCGGCTTCTACAAATCGGATATCGCCCTGAATGGCATCCAGGCCCACGCCCTCGATGCGGATGGGGTGTTCCGTCGCAGCCAAGGCACCCAAAGCCACAAAATATGAGGCGGAGGAGGCATCGCCTTCCACATGAATGCGGCCAGGCGTGCGATAGGCCGAGCCTTGGGGAATCACAAAGCGTTGGTAGCTGTCGCGGTGAACCGTGATGCCGAAGCGTTCCAGCAGCCGCAGGGTGATGTCAATGTAGGGTTTGGAGATCAGCTCGCCCTCTACCTCTATGGTCACTGGGCTGTTCTGGCTGACCAGAGGCAGGGCCAACAACAAGGCGGTCAAGAATTGACTGGACACATCCCCGCGCACGCGGATGGGGGTGACTGTGTCCAAGGAACCCACTGCGCCACAGCCGACTTGCAAGGGTGGGAAGCCGGCCTGGCCCAGATCGGTGATGGGGCAGCCCAGTTGGCGCAGCGCATCGACCAGATCGCCAATCGGCCGCTCATGCATGCGCGCCACGCCGGAGAGTTTGAAGGCGGCCCCTTGCGTGGCGGCCAAGACAGCCAGCGCGGCCGTCAAGGGCCGCATCGCCGTGCCGGCATTGCCCAAAAACAATTCGGCCTGGCGGACTTTGAGCTGGCCTCCCAGGCCCGTCACACGCAACACACCTGGGCTGCGCTCCAAGGTGCAGCCTAGTTGTTCCAGCGCGGCCAGCATTACCCGCGTGTCGTCAGAGTCCAGCAGGTCGTGGACATCCGTGGTGCCATCGGCCAGGCCGGCGAGCAAGAGCACGCGGTTGGAAATGCTCTTGGAGCCGGGTAGGCGCACCGTGCCGGCGGCAGCGGTCAGGGGAGGGATGTCGAGAAATGCGGTCGTGTACATGGCCATCGCCAGCCCAGCTGGCGCGAGGAAAACTTACTTTTGACGGGCGTTCAAGCGCCAATGGCTGCGCACTTGGGCAACCCCTTGAATCAAGGCTTCTAAGGAGTCGCCTTGGCAGTCCTTGAGGCTTTGCTCCAGCACACCCAGGGCACCGCGGAAGCGCTCGGACTGCTTGAGCACTTCCTCGCGGTTGGCGATCAGAATGTCGCGCCAGATGGCGGGGTCACTGGCAGCAATGCGAGTGAAGTCCCGAAAGCCCGGCCCGGCCAACTGTAAAAAGGTTTCGCTCTCCTTTTGCTGCATCACGCCAGCCAAATAGGCGAAGGCCAGCAAATGCGGCAGATGGCTGACGGCGGCGAAGGCGGCGTCGTGGTCTTCGGCCGACATGATGCGCACCTGGCAGCCCAGCGCTGTCCAGAGTTGCTCGGCCTGCACCACCAGCTCTGGCTGAGTTTGCGCGATGGGGGTCAAGATGACCTGCCGATCACGGTAGAGCTGGGCGTCGGCATGCTCCACGCCGGCCAATTCTTTGCCAGCGATGGGGTGCGCCGGGACAAAGGAGCCGATGCGTTCACGCAGAGTGCGCCGAGCGGCATCCACCACATCGCGCTTGGTGCTGCCCACGTCCATCAACAGCACTTCGGGTTTGACCAACTGACGGATGGCTTTGAAAGTGGCATCGGTAGCGGCCACGGGAACGGCCATCAGCACGATGTCTGAGCCTGCGACGGCCAGCAGCGCCGATTCGGCGGGCTGATCGATCACGCCCATCTGGCGCGCCCGCTCGGTGGTGGAGGGGGACTTGCTGTAGCCCACCACCCGACCGACCAAGCCAGCCTGCCTCATGGCTAAGGCGAAGGAGCCGCCCATCAGTCCGCAGCCGATCAGGCCCAGTTGTTGATACTTCACTGGGAGTCTCTCAATGCGTGTCCAGGGGATAGGTGCCTAGCACCTTGAAATAGGCACAGGCCTCGCGCAACTCTTGCAGCGCCACCTGCACCTGGGGCTCGTCAGGGTGGCCTTGCAGGTCGATGTAGAAGTAGTACTCCCACTGGCCTGAACGCGCTGGCCGCGATTCAAAGCGGGTCATCGAGACCCCGTGCTTCTTGAGCGGCACCAACATGTCGTGCACCGCGCCCGGCCGGTTGCTGACCGACACCACCAAGCTGGTGCAGTCGTGGCCTGAAGCCTTGGGTGCAGGGTGTCGATGCGGGTCCGTGACGATGGCAAAGCGAGTGCGGTTGTGCGGGTCGTCTTGAATGGCCGGTGAGATGACGTGTAAGCCGTACTCACTGCTGGCCCGGACGCTGGCAATAGCAGCCAAGCGGCTATCTTGCGCGGCCATGCGGGCGCCTTCGGCATTGCTAGAAACTGGCCGACGCTCGGCATGCGGCAAGTGGGCCGAAAGCCAGCCGTGGCATTGGGCCAAGGCTTGCGGGTGGGCGCACACCGCCTCAATGCCTTCCAGTGCATTGTCCTTGCGCATCAGGTTGTGGCGCACGAACAGGCTGGTCTCGCCGATGATGAACAGCGGCGTCGTCAAAAAGATGTCGAGTGAGCGGGCGACCACGCCTTCAGTGGAGTTCTCAACAGGCACCACACCAAAATCGGCCGCACCGGCGGCCGTCGTGCGAAACACTTCATCGATGCTGGCGCACATGACGCGCACCAAGGAAGACCCGAAGTAGCCTAAGGCGGCTTCTTCACTGAAAGTGCCCGCGGGGCCAAGGTAGGCGACGCGCGTGGGTGTCTCCAAGGCACGGCAGGCCGACATCACCTCGCGCCAAATCGGCGCAATGGTTTCTGTCATCAGCGGGCCTTGGTTGACGGCCTTGAGGCCATCAATCACCTGCGCTTCACGCTCGGGCCTGAAGACCACCGAGCCTTCTTTCTTCTTGAGCGAGCCGACCGCCAGCGCCAAGCTGGCCCGCTTGTTCAGCAGGGCCAACAGTTCGCGGTCAACGGTGTCGATCTGGTGCCGCAAGGCCAGCAGTGCTGGCGGCGTGTCGCTGGAGGCAGCGGGTGGGGAGCTGGGGGAGGGAGCATCAGCCATGGCGGCGGGCAAAGTCCTGCATGTAAGTCACGAGCGCCTGCACACCTTGCAGTGGCATGGCGTTGTAGATCGATGCACGCATACCGCCCACGGACTTGTGGCCCTTGAGTTGCAGCAGCCCAGCTTCTTTGGCTCCCGCCAGAAACGCGTCGTTAAGCGTCTCTTGGCTGAGGAAGAAGGGCACGTTCATCCGCGAGCGCGCGTCATGCGCCACACGGTTGGCATAAAAACCGCCGTTGTCGTCCAGGTAGTGGTACAGCAAATCGGCCTTGGCCTGGGCGCGGCGGTTCATCTCGGCGATGCCGCCTTCGCCCTTCAGCCATTGAAACACCAGCCCAGCAATGTAGATGCCATAGGTGGGTGGTGTGTTGTACATGGACTGGTTATCAGCCACGCACTTGTAATCGAAGGCGGACGGGCAGATGGCCAAAGCGTGGCCGACAAGGTCTTCACGCACGACCACAATCGTCACGCCCGCAGGCCCGATGTTCTTTTGCGCACCCGCAAACAGCAGGCCGACACGCGACCAATCGACGCTGCGCGACAGAATGTGCGAAGACGCATCCACCACCAGCGGCGCGCGGCAGCCCAGCGCGGCCAGGTCAGGCAGGGTGTGCATCTCAACGCCGTCAATGGTCTCGTTGCTGCAGACATGCACATAGGCCGCGTCTGCGCGCAGGCGCCATTGCGTGGGGGCGGGCAGGTCTATGTGGCGGCTTGCTTCGTTGCTGGCCGCTGCCTGGGCATCGCAGTAGCGCTGTGCTTCCTTCAGCGACTTTTTGCTCCAAGAGCCGGTGACCACCACATCCACTGCGCCACCGCGCGACAGGTTCATGGGCACGATGGCGTTTTCACCCAGGCCACCGCCTTGCATGAACAGCACACGGAATTGTGGCGGCACAGCCAGCAGTTCACGCAGATCGCGCTCTGCGGCTTCATAGATGGAGATGAACTCTTTGCCACGGTGGCTCATCTCCATCACGCTCATGCCGCTGCCGTGCCAGTCCAACATCTCGTCGGCAGCACGCTGCAGAACGGCCTCGGGCAAGGCCGCAGGCCCAGCAGAAAAATTGAAGGGGCGCTTGAGCATGGCCGCAGTGCGGTGAGGATTACTTCTTGGCGGGTTTGGCGGGCGCAGGCGCAGAGGCACCACCCGACGGCGCGGCGGCATTCAGGCGCTTGACCACGTTCTGTTCCAGCGTCGAAATCTTGGCTTCCATCGCAGTGCGGGTCTCGGCCACCAGCTTTTCGGCCAGCACCTTTTCCATTTCACCGGCCAGCGCCTGGTACTTGCGCACCGTGGGCGACTCCAGCATGGCGATGACTTCCTTCAGCTCCGCTTCGGTCAGCTTCTCTTCAAGCAGTGCGCCGATGGTGGTGGGGCCCAGCTTGACAGCACGATCGCGCAGCATGGGGACGGCATCGTCCGCATATCGCTTCACGTCGGCCTGAATCTCCTTGGCCACTGCAGCCCGCTTTTCTTGCGGCACTCGGGTGTTGAGCACGCCGTCGGCCTGTTGCAGCATGGCCATGGCGGGGCGCTCAGCCAGTTCGCGGGCCATGTTCTCGATGGCGCTTTGCTGCAGTTGGACGACCTTGGCGACCAACTCTTTTTTCGACTGCGCCATGGCGGCACTGGTGCCGCCCAAAAGCCCCAAGCTCAGGGCGACGGGCAGGGTGGCTTTGAGGATGAAGTTCACGTGTTGCTTTCGTCTGCGGCGCCGTCAGTCTCTGCGTCGCCTGGGGTTTCGAGTTGCGCGTCGTTCTCGACGATGCGCTGCAAGCCGCTGAGTTTGGAGCCATCGTCCAGCGCAATCAGCGTCACGCCTTGGGTCGCGCGACCGAGTTCACGAATTTCACTGACCCGTGTGCGCACCAGCACACCCTTGTCGGTGATCAGCATGATCTCGTCCTCAGCACGCACCAGCGTAGCCGCAACAACCTTGCCGTTACGCTCGCTTTGCTGGATGGCGATCATGCCCTTGGTGCCACGGCCGTGGCGGGTGTACTCGACGATGCTGGTGCGCTTGCCGTAGCCGTTCTCGGTGGCGGTCAGCACGCTTTGGCTTTCGTCTTCGGCCACCAGCATGGCGATCACCGCTTGGCTGTCTTCAAGCATCATGCCGCGCACGCCACGGGCTTGGCGGCCCAGCGGACGCACATCGTCTTCGTCAAAGCGCACGGCCTTGCCGCCATCGCTGAAGAGCATCACGTCGTGCTTGCCGTCCGTCAGCGCGGCACCAATCAGGTGGTCGCCTTCGTCCAAGTCCACGGCAATGATGCCGGCCTTACGGGGGTTGCTGAATTCGTCCAGCGCCGTCTTCTTGACCGTGCCGCGAGCGGTACACATGAAGATGAAGCGGTCTGCCGGGAAGACCCGGTTGTCACCGGTCAGCGGCAGCACTACGGTGACCTTCTCGCCGGGCTGCAGCGGGAACATATTGACGATGGGCTTGCCTCGGCTGGCACGGCCGCCCTGCGGCACTTCCCAGACCTTCAGCCAATAGACGCGGCCGCGGTTGGAGAAGCACAGAATCCAATCGTGGGTGTTGGCCATGAAGAGCTGGTCGACCCAATCGTCTTCTTTGGTGGCCGTGGCCTGCTTGCCGCGCCCTCCGCGGCGTTGTGCCCGGTACTCGGCCAACGGTTGGCTCTTCATGTAGCCCGTGTGGCTCAGGGTCACCACCATGTCGGTGGGCGTGATCAGGTCTTCGGTGCCCAACTCTTGGACGTTGTGCTCCACCACCGAGCGGCGTGCGCCGACTTTGGTTTGACCAAACTCTTGGCGCAGCGCGGTGAGTTCTTCGCTGATGATGAAGGTCACGCGCTCGGGCTTGGAGAGGATGTCCAGCAAGTCAGCGATGACGGCCATCACCTCTTTGTACTCGCCGACGATCTTGTCTTGCTCCAGGCCAGTAAGGCGCTGCAGGCGCATCTGCAAAATCTCGCCCGCTTGGTCTTCGGAGAGGCGGTACAGGCCATCGGCCTGCATGCCGAAATGCATGGACAAGCCCTCAGGGCGGTAGGCTGCAGCACCACCAGGGTTCTCGCTGTCGGCACGGGCCAACATCTCGCGCACCAATGACGAATCCCAGCTCTGTTGCATCAAGGCGGCCTTGGCCACCGGCGGCGTGGGCGACTCTTTGATGATGCGGATGAACTCGTCGATGTTGGCCAGGGCCACCGCCAAGCCTTCCAGCACATGGCCGCGCTCGCGGGCCTTGCGCAGCTCAAACACGGTGCGGCGGGTCACCACTTCACGGCGGTGCTCCAAGAAGATGTCGAGCAACTGCTTGAGGTTGCACAACTTGGGCTGGCCATCAATCAGCGCCACCATATTGATGCCGAAAGTGTCCTGCAGCTGTGTTTGCTTGTACAGGTTGTTCAGCACCACCTCAGGCACTTCGCCGCGCTTGAGCTCAATCACCACCCGCATGCCGGATTTGTCCGACTCGTCTTGGATGTGGCTGATGCCTTCGATCTTCTTCTCGTGCACCAACTCGGCAATGCGCTCCAGCAGCGTCTTCTTATTGACCTGGTAGGGCAGTTCATCAACGATGATGGATTGGCGGCTGCCCTTGTCGATATCTTCGAAATGCACTTTGGCGCGCATGACCACACGGCCGCGCCCGGTGCGATAGCCTTCACGCACGCCATTGATGCCGTAAATGATGCCGGCCGTGGGGAAGTCGGGCGCGGGAATGATCTCCATGATCTGTTCCAGCGTGGCGTCCGGCACTTTCAGCAGGTGCAAGCAGGCGTCCACCACCTCATTGAGGTTGTGCGGTGGAATATTGGTGGCCATGCCCACTGCAATACCGGCGGCACCGTTGATCAGCAAATTGGGCAAGCGTGCGGGCAACACCAAAGGCTCTTTTTCGGAGCCGTCGTAGTTGGGCCCGAAATCGACGGTTTCCTTGTCGATATCGGCCAGCATTTCATGGGCGATTTTCGACAGCCGGATTTCGGTGTATCGCATGGCGGCGGCGTTGTCGCCGTCCACCGAGCCAAAGTTGCCCTGGCCATCCACCAGCATGTGACGCAGAGAGAAATCTTGCGCCATGCGAACAATGGTGTCGTACACCGCGGTGTCACCGTGGGGGTGGTACTTACCGATGACGTCACCAACGATACGCGCCGATTTCTTGTAGGGGCGATTCCAGTCGTTGTTCAGCTCGTGCATGGCGAACAGCACGCGCCGGTGCACGGGTTTCAATCCGTCGCGGGCATCAGGCAGGGCCCGCCCCACGATCACGCTCATGGCGTAATCCAGATACGAACGCCGCATCTCCTCTTCGAGGCTGATGGGCAAAGTTTCCTTGGCGAATTGGGTCATGGGCAGGGTGCTGTTGGCCTTTTTGTATCAGCCAGACAGACCGGGCAATGTGGACGAGGGCCTGATTCTAAAGGCCATCTCTTGTGGCACTTGCGCAACATCGCGGGCCGACTGTCGCGCTCGGCAGCGCAAAATACGGCGTGAGCGATGCCCTATGGCACAATGAGTCATCGGTGGTGAGCGCTCGCAAGGACCGGGTGTTTGCCAGGTTTTCTCGCTTCCGATTTGGACGTTACGCAGAGTTACTGCGGCTTTCCTTGAGAGGAGAATCATGAAGAAATTGAACAAGGTAGCGGTGCTGTTTGCATCGGCTGCGCTTGCTGCTCCGCTGTCGAGCGCTTTCGCCCAGTCTATTGACAACTGGCGCAACGTTGATGGCTTGGTGTGGAAGAACGGCACCAACGAACTGTGCTGGCGCGATGCTTTTTGGACACCGGCTACCGCCGCTGCCGATTGCGACGGCGCTATCAAGGCAGCTGCTCCGGCACCTGCCCCGGTAGCCAAGCCAGCTCCCGCCCCTGTGGCACCTCCCGCTCCTGTGGCTCCCCCAGCTGCTCCGAAGCCTCCAGCCGCTCCCGTGAGCGAAAAGGTGACCTACGCTGCTGACGCCTTCTTTGACGTCAACAAGTCGGTGCTGAAGTCTGAAGCCAAGGCCAAGTTGGACGACCTGGTTGCTAAGACCAAGGGCGTGAACCTGGAAGTCATCATCGCCGTCGGTCACACCGACAGCGACGGCTCTGACGCCTTCAACCAAGCCCTGTCGGTGCGCCGTGCAGACTCCGTGAAGGCTTACTTGGTTGCCGCTGGCATCGAGAAGAACCGCGTGTACACCGAAGGCAAGGGCGAGAAGTCGCCTGTGGCCGACAACAAGACCAAGGAAGGCAAGGCCAAGAACCGCCGTGTCGAGATCGAGGTCGTCGGTACTCGCGCCACCAAGTAATCGGTTTTCCGATTGCCCCCAAAACCCCGCCTCGGCGGGGTTTTTGCTTTTTCAAAGCTAAGATTCGCACCATGGTGAATGCAGACACTCAAGAGCTGAGCAAATTTGGCGACTTGGCCCATCGCTGGTGGGATTTAGAAGGCGAGTTTCGCCCTTTGCACCAAATCAACCCCTTGCGTTTGGACTGGATCGCATCGCACGCGACCTTGCAGGGTGCTCGTGTGCTGGATGTCGGCTGTGGCGGTGGCATCTTGGCCGAGTCCATGGCGCTGCGCGGCGCCAATGTACTGGGCATTGATCTTTCCACCAAGCCGCTCAAGGTGGCTCAGCTTCATGCCATGGAAGCGGGTGTCAGTGGCTTGGTTTACCGTGAAGTCGCGGTTGAGGCCTTGGCAGCCGAGCAGCCGGCAGGTTTTGATGCGGTGACCTGCATGGAAATGCTGGAGCACGTGCCAGACCCGGCTTCTGTGGTGCGGGCTTGTGCGGCCTTGGTGAAGCCTGGCGGCCACGTGTTTTTCTCCACCCTCAACCGCAACGCCAAGGCCTTCTTGTTGGCCATTGTGGGCGCTGAGCATGTGCTGGGCATGCTGCCCAAAGGCACCCATGAATACGCTAAGTTCATCCGGCCCAGCGAGTTGGCGGGCTTCGCGCGCGAAGCGGCGCTGGAGCTTATTGAGTTCAAGGGTTTGGAGCACAACCCCCTTACCAAACGATATTGGTTGTCAGCCAACACCGACGTCAACTACTTGATGGCCTGCCGTCGTCCCACATGAGGCAGGATATTCAAGCGGTGCTGTTCGACCTCGACGGCACCTTGATCGACAGTGCGCCCGATTTGGCAGGCGCCGCCAACGCTTTGCGAGCGCAACACGGTCTGCCCGCCTTGCCTTACCAGCAACTCCGCCCGATGGTGGGTGCGGGCGCGCGCGGCATGGTGGGGTTGGCCTTTGGTGTCAGCCCAGGCGAGTTGAAGTTCGAAGCGCTTCGCGACGCCTTCTTGGCACAGTACGAATCCGCTCTCTTGGTGCACACTCATGTGTTCGCCGACATGCTGCCTGTGCTGGCTGTGTTACAGGACGAAAGCTGCCCTTGGGGCATCGTCACCAACAAGAACAGTCGATTCGCGCTACCGGTGGTGGCCGGCTTGCCTGCATTGGCCAACAGCGGCGTCTTGATTTGCGGCGATACCACGGCGCATGCCAAACCTCACCCCGAACCACTGCTTGAAGCCGCGCGAAGATTGGCGGTGTCGCCTCAAGCGTGCGTTTATGTGGGTGATGACCTCAGAGACATCGAAGCCGGGCGTGCTGCCGGCATGCGCACGGTCGCGGCGGGCTGGGGCTATCTCGGGCAAGGCGAGCACATTGAGGACTGGGGCGCAGATTTCATCGCTTCAAGTCCGCAGCAGCTCTTGAAATGGCTGGAAGAGGCGTAAACTGAGGTTCTCACGGGGCCGACCTGGTTTCGACGTGGGTTCAAAGTTGGATTAGGGCATGCCGAGCACCAGTTCGCTCGTAAAACCACTGGAAACAAAGTAACTGCAAACGACTCTACGTTCGCACTCGCCGCTTAATACCGGCTGAGCATCTCAACGGTTGGCCCATGGGCCGGGCCTGAGCCGCAAGGCAAGGGCTGAGATGACATTCACATGGGCTGGTTTTCGGGTGTGCCACACATCCGAAGACGAGACTTTGTGGCTGGCGTCCTGGGTAGCGTGCTGCTGCGCGACCTGGGGAGCGAGATTCAAATCAGACAGCTAAGCACGTAGATCTACCTGGCAATGGCTTACGGACGGGGGTTCAATTCCCCCCGGCTCCACCACTCTAATGTTCGCGGGCGTCCGTGAACGTCCAAAGGGCTAAGCAAATCAACAGCTTAGCCCTTTTTTCTTGTCCGTTAGGGTGCGAGAACGTCCGCCAACATCCGGCCCGAGGTGCAAGAACTTCTGCAAGAACTTGCTATGCTGCGAGAACTCGGCTTCGGAGTTCTTGCAGTGGCACGCAACCTAATCGCCTCAGACACCACCATTCGCGCCCTCAAGGCGGACACCGCACCGGCCCGCCTGAACGATGGCGACGGGCTTTACCTGCTGACCTTCGTCAAGGGCGGGGCGCACGGCTGGCGGTTTGCCTACTCGCTGAACGGCAAGCGCAACAACATCAGCTTGGGCACCTACCCGGACACCGGCCTAGGCCTGGCCCGCACCAAGGCCGACGAATTCCGCGCCCTGGTGAGCCAAGGCATAGACCCGAGCCAAGCCCGGCAAGCCAGCAAGGCCGAACAACAGCGCCAGCAAGCTGAAGCCAAGCGGGCGGACAAGGGTCTAGCCCCGTCTGGGTCTTTTGAGGCCGTGGCCCGTGAGTGGCTGGCCCATGTCCACGGGGCCAAGGTAAGCCCCGGCCATGCGGAAAGAACCCGCGTGCGCCTGGAACAAGATGTGTTCCCCTACATCGGACGCCAGCCCCTGGCCGAGATTGAGCCGCCCGAGCTGCTGGCCGCGCTGCGCCGCATCATCGACCGTGGGGCCATCGAAACCGCACACCGGGCAAAGGATGCGTGCGGGCAAGTCTTCCGCTATGGCATCGCCTCGGGCCAGTGCGTGCGCAACCCTGCCGCCGACCTACGGGACGCCCTGCCACCCGTGCCCACGCGCCACCATGCCGCCATCGTTGACCCCGTGAAGGCGGGCGAGCTGCTGCGAGCCATGGCCGACTACCAAGGCAACCCCATTACACGGGCCGCGCTGGCGCTGTCGGCCTTGCTGTTCCTGCGCCCTGGTGAGCTGCGTCAAATCGAGTCGGCATGGCTTGACCTGGCCGGGGCCATGCTGACCATACCGGCGGACATGATGAAGCGCACCAAAGACGCCAAGGCGAACGGCACGCCCCACCTGGTGCCCCTGGCCCCCCAGGCCGTGGCCGTCTTTCAAGACCTGCAAGCCCTGACAGGGGCCGGGCGCTACGTGTTCCCCTCACTGCTGAGCGACAAACGCCCCATGAGCGAGAACACTGTGCGCACCGCCCTGCGCCGCCTGGGCTATGCCAATGAAGACATGACGGCCCACGGCTTCAGGGCCATGGCCCGCACCATGGCCGCTGAGCGCCTGGGCATTGCCCCCGAGGTGATAGAGGCACAGCTCGCCCACACCGTGGGCGATGCCTTGGGCCGGGCATATAACCGCACGCAGTACCTCGACCAACGCCGGGAGCTGATGACCAAGTGGGCCGCGTACCTTGACCGCCTGCGCACGGGTGCCCAGGTGCTGCCCCTGCGCCCTGGGCAAGCCGTGGCCTGACCACACCGAGCCGCCCGCACCACCACACCGGCCCGCCCTATGGCGGGCCTTCGTCCTTCTAGCTTGGCCCGCAAGGGCCTGCATTGCCTTGCGTGCCTGTGCTGGCCGCTGGCCGGGTGCGCTGGCCAGGCCGTGCGGGCCTGCCCGCATGGGTTGCCGCTGTGCCCGTGGTGGGGGCGTGGCGGTTCATCCTTCGCGCCATATTCGGGCCGGGTTGGGCACCAGTGGCTCAACAGGTGCGGAAAAAAGGCCGGGCGGATGCGCAAGCCGGGCGGGAACACGGGATCAAGGCCAAGGCCAAAACCAAGAAACCCAGCATTGACGCGGCTTAGCGGGCGGTTTGGGCTGGCGCTGGGTGACGGGATCAAGGACGGGATCAAAACGGGACGGCGGGATCAATAGGGATGAGCTATGAATACTCTCTCTCTACTCTCTCCCCCTGCCTTTGGGTGTGCCTTGGCCCCCCTTCATGGGTGATCGGCCCCAGGTGCAGGCACGCCCAGACCCCGGAGGGGGGGGTTAAATCTCTGAGCGTGTCCAATCAGAGGACCGACGCCATAGGCGGATTTTTGTACGCGTAGGTTTTGGGGGTGGGGGGGGTCTTTTCTGCTATGGCCTGTCACCAGCTCGCCCGGCCTGGCCGACCTGGTGGCCCGGCCAGCGGCACACCTTGGCCCACCTTTGCCCGCCTGGCTGGCCTGCGTGCTGGCTGTGGTCTTGGCCCCGCTCCCTCCCTGGTGCATCGCCCTGGAAATTGGGCGCGACAGGGACACCCCGGGGCCGCCAACAGCGCGACGGGATGGTGCAGGCGTCTGCACTGGCTCACTGCATGAGCCTGTACCATAGGCAGGCACCGCACACGCGCCGATTGATCCCCGGCGCGATGCCTTACCCCCGTTAGGCTGTGCGGTGCTTCACTGATGCGACGGGGGGAATGGGGGCTTCATGAAGCTGGACTTATCGCCTGTCGCACTCGGTCAACCGGCCATCACTGCGACCTTTGAAAACACTACTTCGGTGCGCCTAGTTGCCATCGTCGATGCACTGAGCGAGTGGGGGCCGTGGCGGGAGCGCGTTGCAGCCACCTGCAAGCGCCTGGCTGACGTTCAAGAGGCTGAATGGTTCCTGATGGCTGACAGCGAGGCCGCGCCGGGCTTCCCGTTCATGGATGACTTCGTGAGCCCGGCCAAGAGTCGCATGTTCAATGAGCTGTTCGCACAGATTGACCAGCGCATCAACGGGGCCAGCCCTTCATGGGCGGCTGGCTGGTACCTGGAGGAAAAGAACCCCCACCGCTTCACTGAGTACCAAGCTGTTCTTGATGAGATGCGCGAGATCCTTGGTGGTGATGCTTACCTGCAAATGCTTGAGGGTGAGCCGGTGCTCAGGATGCCGCGCCACATCTACACCGCTGCCGACCTGGCCGAGCTGTTGACGGTCGAAGGCATCAAGGCGCAGACCTATGCAGCGTGGGCCGGGCATGAGCTGGTGGGGCGGCTGGCTGTGTCGGTTGTCGGTGTGGCCCGTGTCCTTCCTGAGCTGGAGATTGTTCACCGCGCCAAAGAACCGGCGAAGCTGTTCGCATTGCCGAGCCGTGCGGAGAACTCCGCCAAGGTTGCGGCACTGGTGGCCACGTTCAAGCGGCCAAAGAACAAGGCCGACCAATGGACTCAACAGAGCACCGAGGAACTGCGCCGCCAAATCATCGACCTGAATGTTCTTGGGGTGTCAATCAAGGATGCGTGCATCACGGTGGCCGAGGCCTGGAATAGAGGCCTTCCAGACCATCACCCGGAGCGTGTAGAGCATGAGTCAATAGCGACCCATTGGCGGGGCAGCACCAGCCGCTTGGAAAAGCTCAAACGCGCCAACAAGGACAAGCGACAGGCCTAGCCGCACCATTACGCATTACGGGCCTTGAACCGTAATGGCGTAACGGTTCCCACTGAGGTTTTCGACGCACGGGGCGTCTTTAACCCTCAAGGAACCGCTATGCACCTTGTCCACACTTCAACCGGCCCGGCCCCTGCGCCTGGTGCTGGTGTCACCGCTGCCGCGCCGGTCGATGCGCTGTGGCGTCTGCCTGCCACTGAGGCCGCTACGGGCCTGAAGAAATCGACCATCTACGCGATGGTCAAGCGGGGCGAGTTCCCCGCGCCTGTGCAGGTGTCTGCACGCTGCGTGGCCTGGCGTTCATCGGCTGTGGCCGCGTGGCTCGCCAGTCGGCAAACCAAGGCTGTGGGCACATCCAGCGCCAGCAATCAGGGGGCCGCATGAACCCCCGACTTCCCAATGATGTGCAGGCCGAACTGCTGAAGCGCTTCGCTCGCCTTTTCGCTGCCTACAGGCGTGCGGATAAGAACCATCGGATTCTGAAGCGCACATTCCACGACCTGCGAGCCTTGAACCCCATACGGGCAATGGCCGCCTATGAAAGCGTGGTTGTCGGTGATCCCTGCGAGCCCCAGATTCCGACCAGTCGCTTAGTGGTGACCGACTACACGACCGGCGAGACGCTGGCGCGCTCCCTGCCTCAGAAGTGGGATGTGTTGGAAGTGACCGAGGGCGACACACCATGACCCGCCCGGCCTGCATTGCACCCGTGCCGCGTCTTGGCATACACTCCGCTCGCCCTTGCACATCAAGGGCCGGGTGTGGAAGCCCGAAGCAAAAGGCGTGCGGCCGCCTATGGCCCGGCAAACAAGCCGGGTTCAAGAGCGGTTTTTTTCATCGCACGTTGCGTCTGGTGTCCGTTTCTAAGACGGCCCGGACGGGGGCGCCTTCGGGTGCGCCGGTCCCTTTTGCCCGGTCTTCCAACCCCGTTTCGGGCCGTCACCCTCGTTTGGAAGCGGGGGCGGCGGTTGACTTAACCGCAAAAGGAGCCGACACCATGGCTGGTTCACCTCTGGGCACATCCGCGCCCACATCCCCCGCACCTGGCGCAGCACAGCGCCGCCCCCTCTACCGCGTTCCCACCTCGACCCGCACGCGCCGCCTGCATGGCGTCTGCCTGGTGGGTGATTCGCTGCTGAGTGTCTTCAGCACTCGCACGGCTGGCGCTGTTGGCCGGGCCGTCACCTTGACCGTGCAAACCAGCGCCAGCGAGCGCACCCTTAATCTGGCCGCTGCTGACTGCCGCGTGCTGGCCCGCTCCCTGGTGCTGGCTGCTGATGCTGCCGAGCTGGGCACTGTGGCCCACACCCACACAGCCCACCACCAAGCCCAAGCCACCACGGAGAGCGCAGCATGAACACCACCACCCACACCACCCTGAACACACTCGCCCACACCCTGGAAGGCTTGGCCCTGTCCCTGGCCGCTGAAGGCTTTGCAGCATCGCACCCGCTGGCCGTGGCCGTGCAGCAAGCCCAGGCACAGCAAGCCGCGTTAAAGATCGACCTGGCAGGCTTTGCGCAGCGCACCGCCGACGAGCTTTGCACCGTTGCCAAGGCACTGAAAGAGGCCCACCGGGACAGCGCTTACTCTGGCCTGCCTGCCATGGCCGCGCAAGTGCTGCACACGGGCGCAAAGGTGGACGGGCTCAATATGGCCTGTGGTGGCCACGCTTACGTGGGGGGCCTGTCTGAGTGGATGACTGAGGGCGATATTTCCCTGCGTGTGATCCTGGCGGATGGCTCAACTGTGGCCCAAGAGATTGGCGGTGCAGCATGACCAAGCGCACCACCACCAAGACGGCCAGCACAGCCGCAACGGCCAGCGCCGCACCCCAGGCCTTGCCGCACCTTGCACAGCCCCCGCATGGCCCCGTGGAGGCCCTGCACCAGCCCTTTGAATGGCTGAGTGCCCGTGACGTTGCGCCCACGCTGCCGACTGATGTAGTGCTTGAGCTGGTGAGCCGCAGTTATGACGTTGCCAATGGCGTCTCACTGGCCCTGCGCATGTTGGAGCAGATCAAAGTTGATGAAGCCATGACCGACGGCGACGGCAACCCCTGCCGCCCCTTGCTGAATGGCAACGATGCGGGCCACTTGTTGCGCCTGGCGATGGCCGCGACCGACATGCTTGGCAATGACATTTCCCGCTTTCATGACTTCGCGCTGGGCTACACCGAGGCGTTGCAAGCGGGGACCGGGCAATGACGGGCCGCAAGCCTGCCGACCCGTGGGCCTCGATGGTGGGTGGCCTGGCTGGCAAACCGCAAGGCCGGGCCGGTGGCATCCAGTCCGAGGCGGACGCGGCCCAATGGCTGGCCCGCGCCGCCAAGATCATCCAGACCAGTGGAGAGCGGCCCCAGCTCAAGCTGAAGTGCGGGGCCACTTGGCTGATTGCCCACTTCCGCCTGCCTGGTGTGCTGACCCTCACGCCCGAGGGTGAAGCCGAGCCCATCGCCGCATCAAAGCCGGGCGAGCCGTCCACCGTGGCGACCTGGCGCGAGTGCCTGTAATCGGGTGGTGTGCAGGCGTCTGCATGAGCCGCACGCCACCCCATGCGAGATAGACCAATGCCAACAAACAACCGCACCCCTGCGGAGCGCGTCATCACGCCCGAGCTGATCCGCGATGCTCTGAGCTGGATTCCCCCTGACCTCGACCGTGAGGAATGGGTGCGCCTCGGGATGGCCGTTAAGGCTGAGTTGAGTGAAGCCGGGTTTGACCTCTGGGACGAATGGAGCAAAGGGGGCCAGAACTACACCGAGGCTTCAGCCCGTGAGGCCTGGCGCAGCATCAAGGCCGGGGGCCGCGTGAAGGTGGGAACCCTGTTTATGGTGGCAAAGGGCCACGGGTTCACCTTCCCCGCTGATGATGGCGTGCAGGCGTCTGCACCCGACCGGGCTAAGGCTGAAGCCGAACGCCTGCGCCTGGCTGAGAAGCGCAAGCAAGAACAAGCCGCCCAAGAGGCCGAATACAGGCGGCGGGCCGATGCAGCCGCACGCGAGGCCGTGAAGCTGTGGGCCAGCGCCAGCCCCCAAGGCGTGAGCCCCTACCTAGCCCGCAAGGGTGTTCAGGGCCACGGGGTGCGCTACCTGGCGGACGGCACGCTACTGGTGCCCGTGCGCAACGGTGCGGGCGAGCTGCTGAACGTGCAGCGCATCATGCCCAGGCAACCCACCGCCGATGAATACGCCAAGGGTGCCCGAGAAAAGCGCTTCCTGGCCGGTGGCCGAAAGTCTGGGCTGTGGCACACGGTGGGCGATGCGGCGGGCGCTGCGGTGGTGCTGCTGGCCGAAGGCTACGCCACCGCTGCAACGCTGCATGAGGCCACGGGCTACCCGGTGGCCGTGTGCTTTGATGCGGGCAACCTGGCAACCGTGGCCCGTGCGCTGCGTGAGCTGCTGCCCGCTGCCCTGATGCTGGTGTGTGGCGATGATGACCAAGACACCGAGGCCAAGACCGGCAAGAACCCAGGCCGGGAAAAAGCGGCCACGGCTTGCCGTGCGGTGGTGGTGGCCGATGCTGCTTTGTCTGGTGCAGTCTTCCCCGAGGGCTTGCCCGCTGGTGGCTCAGACTTCAACGACCTGGCCGCTCATGCGGGCCTGGATGCCGTGCGCGCCCTTGTGGCCGCTGCGGTGCAAGCCCCGCAAGTGCCAAAGCCCCGGCGAGCCGCAAAGCCGGGCCATGGAGACGATGAAACCGGGCCGGATGAGCCAGCGCATCAAGACGCGGGCCAGCGTGCCCCCAAGGCCCAAAAACCAGCGCCAGCGCCTGGCCGTGATGCTGCACCTGCTGGCGCTGGTGGTGGTGGCCGTGGTGGTGATGGCGATGGCCAAGCGGGCGACGATGACGACGACGACACCAAGCCCCAGGGCCGCAAGCCTGGCCGTGACCCCTTCGAGCTGACCCCCTCGGGCGTGTACTTCATCGCCCGCGATGCGGACGGCAACGAAAAGCCGCCCCTATGGCTGTGCGCTCCCCTGCGTGTCACGGCCCGCACCCGTGGCGACGATGCCAACGGCTGGGGCTGCCTGCTGGAGTTTGAAGACCTGGACGGCAACGCCAAACAGTGGGCCATGCCTTCTAGCCTGCTGAGTGGCGAGGGGGCCGAGTGGGCCGCCCGCCTGCGTGACATGGGCCTACAGATGGCCCCAGGCGTGAAGGCCCGCAATCTGGTAGGCCAGTACATCGACACCCGCAACCCCAAAGAGCGGGCGACCTGCACTGACCGCGTGGGCTGGCATGAAGGCGGGGTGTTTGTGCTGCCCTCGGGCTGCATTGGTGAGGCTGAAGAACGCCGGTATGTCTTCCAAAGCGAAAGCGGCATGGAGAACACGTTTTCAAGCCGGGGCGAGCTGGCCGACTGGCAGCACAAGGTGGGCGCACTGTGCGAGGGCAACACTCGCTTGTTGTTCGCCCTGGGCTGTGCCTTTGCCGGGCCGCTGCTGCGCCTGGCTGGCATGGAAAGCGGGGGCTTTCACTTCCGGGGGGATTCCAGCATGGGCAAGACCACCGCCCTGAAGGTGGCCGCCAGCGTGTGGGGCAAGCCCACCTATATGCAGCGCTGGCGCACCACGGACAACGCCCTAGAAGCGACCGCCGTGCAGCACTGTGACGGGCTGTTGATCCTGGATGAGATCGGGCAGGTTGACGGGCGCGTGGTGGGTGACTGTGCTTACCTGCTGGCGAACGAACAAGAGAAGGGCCGCAACACTCGGGGCGGGGTCAACCGCAAGCGCCGCACGTGGCGTCTGCTGTTCCTGTCCTCGGGCGAGATGAGCATGGCGCAGCACATGGCCGAGGCCGGTAAGCGGGTGATGGCGGGCCAAGAGGTGCGCATGGTTGACATTCCCCTTGACGCTGGCGCTGGCATGGGGGGCCTGGAGGTGCTGCACGGGCATGAAGGGCCGGGCGACTTGGCCGATGCTGTGACCATGGCCGGGGCTCGCCAGTACGGCACAGCGGGCCGCGCCTGGCTAGAGTGGCTGGCCCCAAGGTTTGCGGCCATGCCGGGCCGCATTGCCCCAATGCTGGAGCGGTACAAAGGGGCCATCGTGCCCGAGGCTGCGAGCGAGCAAGTGCGCCGCGTGGGTGCCCGCTTTGCGCTGGTGGCCGTGGCCGGTGAGCTGGCGATAGAGGCGGGCATTGCGCCCTGGCCAGCGGGCCACGCTGCGGACGCTGCCCGCCATTGCTTCAATGCTTGGCTTGGGGCGCGTGGGCACCTGGACAACGGGGAAGATGCGGCCATGTTGCGACAGGTGCGCGCCTGGCTGGAGAAGAACGGCGATGCGCTGTTCACCTGGATGCATAGGGGCATGGATGACCACCGCCCGAATACGGCCCTACGGGTGGGCTTCAAGCGCATGGTGGACAGTGAAGGCGAGCCGCTGAAGTTCGATTCAGCGACCGACTACATGGAGAAGACAGGCGGCGGCGACCGGGAGAAGCTAGAAGGCCTGGTTGAATTCCTGGTGCTGCCCGAGGCCTTCCGGCGTGATGCCTGCAAGGGCTTCGACCCCAAGGCCGTGGCCGAGCTGCTGCGCAAGCGTGGGCACCTCAAGCATGAGCGCGATAGGCTCATGAACAAGGTACGGTTGCCCGGCATGGGCATGACACCCTGTTATCACGTGAAGCCCTCGATCTTCTCTGATGAGCTGTAAGCGCTGGACAGGCATACAGCGCCAGCCCTGAAAGTTGATCCCGTCACCGAGTGGACGGGATCAACCCCCCAGCGTGTGACGGGATCAAGAAAACCTAGCATTCATGCGGGTTTGCGGGGAGTTGATCCCGTGATCCCGTTGATCCCGTCAAAAAAACAGCCGGGCCGAACATTTGCGCCGGGTGGTGGTCTTTTCGGTGTTGCGATTCGCATACGTCTGTGGATAAGTGACCCTGCGTAATGCGTGCAAGTAGAGCGCAAGTGCCCAATAAATGGGCAGATCAACGTAACCCATTGATTAAAGTAGATAAATCACGCTCATTTGTGTGCATAACTTCAGAATCCTACTTGCAACAACGGGCGTTATGTTAAATCGAAGTAGATAAAAAGCCGGTTTTTGATCTACTTTCATTCGTGTGCTACGCTGCGAGCAGCGTAGTGAACAGCCCCAAAGGTGCCCCATGCAAGAACCCCAAGCCATGACCCCCGACCAGCTCGACAGTGCCCTAGCCGCCCTGGAGTGGAAGGGCTCAGACTTTTGCCGCCGTGTCGGCCTGGTGCCTAACACCATCTGGCGCTGGCGTAAGGGGCTGGCCCCCGTGCCCCTGTGGGTTGGGGAGTACCTGCGCGCCATGCTGGCGCTGAAAGAGCTTGCAGACCGCTTCCTCAAGCCGCTGCCGACCTCGGGCGCACCAGTTGACCCGGAAGCGGCGGACTGAGCGCCAAGCCTTGGCCGCTGGCGCTGGTTTCGGGCCTGCTGGCCGGTAGGGCTGTGAGCCCGTCCTGCAAGAACTTTTGCAAGAACTCGACCGCTCAAACATGCGTTTTCATAGGTGAGTTCAAGTGACCCCGGCCCACCACCTGCGCAAACGCCCTGAAGGCTTCCGCCCTCAGGGCGTTTTCTTTATTGCACCCTCAACCCGACAACAGCCTGTGAACCAACTCCGGCGTTGTTGCGGCGCCGACCTTGCGCATCAAGCGCGCACGGTACACATCCACGGTGCGGGGGCTGATTTGCAGCTTTTTGCCGATCTGCTTGCTGGTGTCGCCTTCAATCAGCAGCGCGGCAATCTCGCGCTCGCGGGCGGTGAAGTCCACCTTCAGCACGCGGCGGGCCGAGAGGTCTTCAAAGCTCCAGATGCCGGCAGCGTGGGGGTCTTGGGCGTCGAGCGCGCGGCCCGAGACGTGGCACCAGAAGTGCTCACCGCTGCGGCGCTTCATCACGCGGTCGTCGGCATAGCGGCCGTCGGCGCCTAGGCTGCCGATGATGCGTGCGCCGGTGCGTTGGTACTCGTCAGAGCTTGGATAAAGCACTTCAAAGGACTGGCCAATGTGCTCATCTCGGGTGCCGCCAAACATAGCCAGGAACTGCTGATTGACGTCGACCATGAGCCGGTGACGGGAGAGCACCAGGCCAATGGGCGCCATGTCGAAGGCGGTACGGTAGTCGAGGTCGATCATTCAGGCAGACTCACAGCAGGGCATAAGTGGTGGTGGCTTGCATGGCGAGCTTGCCGTCTGGGAGACGGATATCTATGCTGCCAAACACGATTTGGCGCCCTGGGCGCAACACCGTGGCGATGACGTCCAAGTGCGTGGTTTGCCTAGGCACAGGCCTTAGAAAACTGCTGTTGAGCTGCACGGTCGTCATGGGCTGAAAGGCGCCGAGCTGGGCTGAGATGGCCAGCACCATGGCGGTGTCGGCGGCGGCCATCAAGGTCTGGCCGCAGACCACGCCACCGCCATGCACCATCTCGTGGCCTACAGGCAGGCGCAGGCAAACCTCCGACCCCTCGACGCTGCGAGCTTGCAGGCCCAAGGCCTGCACCCAGGGGGCAAACAGTTGATCCAGCATGCGCTGGGCGTCTTCAACCGTGGTCAAGGGCAAGGTGTCAGGGGGCATGGGTCGGGCCTTAGTCAAATCTACGTAGTGACTACGTAATGTGTTACGTAGTACCCTTCGTGCCCATCCGAACAAGCCCGGAGGCTTTCACCCATGAACAAGATTTACCCAAGCGCAGCGGCCGCGCTGGACGGCATCGTCCACGACGGCCAACTGCTTGCCGTTGGCGGCTTTGGCCTCTGCGGCATCCCTGAGGCCCTGATCGACGCCCTGCAAGCCAGCGGCAAAAAGGACCTGACCGTCATCTCCAACAACGCCGGTGTCGATGGTTTCGGCCTGGGCAAACTTTTGGCCACGCGGCAGATCAAGAAGATGATCTCCAGCTATGTGGGCGAAAACAAAGAGTTCGAGCGCCAATACTTGGCGGGCGAGTTGCAACTGGAGTTCACGCCCCAAGGCACTTTGGCTGAAAAGCTGCGTGCCGGTGGTGCTGGCATTCCGGCCTTCTTCACCAAGACCGGTGTGGGCACCATCGTGGCAGAAGGCAAAGAGTTGCGTGAGTTTGACGGCCACACCTATGTGATGGAGCGTTCATTGACGCCTGAGGTGTCGCTGGTCAAGGCCTTCCGCGCCGACAAGAGCGGCAATCTGCAGTTCCGCCGCACCGCGCGCAATTTCAACCCGAACGTGGCCATGGCCGGCAAGCTGACGGTGGTGGAGGTCGAAGAGATCGTCGAGACCGGCGCGATCGACCCGGATCAGGTCCACCTGCCTGGCATCTTCGTGCATCGGATCGTGCTGAACACCACGCCCGAGAAGCGCATCGAACAACGTACTGTCCGCAAGGCCTGAGGAGAAACACACCATGGCATGGACCCGCGATGAAATGGCCGCCCGCGCTGCAAAAGAGCTGCAGGACGGTTTTTATGTGAACCTGGGCATTGGTTTGCCCACCCTGGTGGCCAACCATGTGCCCGAGGGCATGGAAGTCTGGCTGCAAAGCGAGAACGGCCTGCTGGGCATTGGCCCCTTCCCGACCGAAGACCAAGTCGACCCCGACATGATCAATGCCGGCAAGCAGACGGTCACCACGCTGCCCGGCTCTTCGATCTTCAGCAGTGCAGACAGCTTCGGCATGATCCGTGGCGGCAAGATCAACCTGGCCATCTTGGGGGCCATGCAGGTCTCTGAGAAGGGCGACTTGGCCAATTGGATGATCCCTGGCAAGATGGTCAAGGGCATGGGCGGCGCCATGGACTTGGTGGCCGGCGTCGGCCGCGTCATTGTGCTGATGGAGCACGTGGCAACCAAGAAGGACGGCAGCACCGACATGAAGCTCTTGCCCCAATGCACCCTGCCTTTGACGGGCTTGGGCGTGGTGAACCGCATCATCACGGACCTGGCTGTGCTGGACGTGACCCCTGCAGGCTTGACTGTGGTGGAGCTGGCACCGGGCGTGACCCGGGAAGAGCTGCAAGCCAAGACCGGTGTGCCGCTGCACTGAGCGCTGCTCAGACAAAACAAAGGGAGCCACCGGCTCCCTTTTTTTGTGTGCACTCACCGATCAGTGGTCAGCGCAGCGAGTCGATCAACACCTCGCAGCGCACACCCCGTGGCTCGCGCTCTTGCCAATGCACGCTGCCGCCCAGCATCTTCACCCGCTTGCGAATGCCACCCAAGCCCAAACCGTGCGACCAGCGTTTGGGTTCGCGGCCGACACCGTCGTCGATCATGACGATACTGAAGTGGCCTTGCTCTAAGGTGCATTCAATGCTGACATGCTGAGCCTTGGAGTGGGCAATAGCGTTGCTGACCAGCTCGCGCAAGATGCGCGTTAAGGCCGACCATTGGACGACGCTGAGGGTCAGGTCTTGGTCGTAGCTGGCGCTCCATTCCAGTTCGCACTTCACGGCGGCCAAGCGCTGCGTGATGTCCGACTTCCATTCGGCAGCGGCGTGTGAGAGAGGGTGGCTCTGCGCGGCCAAGCCACGTGTGAGTGTTTTCAAATCCTGCAGGGTGTGGCGGACGTAATCCTCCATCTCCTTGCTGGGAGATTTGTACATCAGGGTCAGCAGGCGCGCACCAATGTCGTCATGCAGGTCTTGCGCAATGCGGGTGCGTTCTTCGCTGCGGCCGCGCTCGACAGCGCGGTCGTGGGCGAGTGCCCGCATCAATTGCTCCAAGATTCGGTCTGCAAGCCGCGCATCTTCAGGGGTGAAGAGCCGCTTGCCGCGCTCAGCAAACCGCAAAGCCACCATGCCGTCAGTGTCTGGGCCTTGCACCAAGTTGGGCATGGGCACCAGCAGCACGGCGCCGTTGCCTGAGATGCGACTGTGCCGGTCTGTGCCATGGGTGAAAACGGTCTCTAAGGGTTCGAACACATGGCGCAACAACTCGGCCATGCGGTC
This sequence comes from Ideonella sp., assembly GCF_044358605.1. GTDB lineage: Bacteria > Pseudomonadota > Gammaproteobacteria > Burkholderiales > Burkholderiaceae_C > Ideonella. Next base: position 48,003 of record NZ_JBIKNQ010000016.1, on the reverse strand, counting down.
GCCCGCACGTTCGGGCCTCGCTTCAACCTCACGAGCGATGCGGTAGAGGTGCTCAAACATGCGCTCTGTGGTCAGCGTGCGGGCGCCCATCATTTGCTGAACAATCCAATGGCGAATGGCCGCGTAGGCCCCCAGGGCCAAGAACAGCGACAGCGTCAAGGAGGCGAACTGGCTGAACGAAAAAGCCGCCACGAACAGCAGGTCGACCGAGGTCGCCACGGTGCTGACGCCCGCCAGCATGGCGAACTCGCGCATCACGTTTTGCGAGCGGGCGATGAAGGGAATCAGCAAGACGATGGACGCAAAAAACACGCCCCAGATCACCGGTCCCGCCGCCGCGGCAGGTTGCACCTCCTGAGGCAGCATGGGCAGCATGGCCACCGCCAAGGTCAGCAAGGTGAGGGTGATGAGCGTCACGTCGCCAAAGCGCCGCATGACCAAGGCGAAAGGGTGTGGCGATATCTTGTATGACCAGTGCAGCAAGCCGATGGTCAGTGCACCTTCGCACAACAAAATACCTTGGGCCACCCACCAAGACCCCTGCGCTCCAGGTTGGGTAAAGACCAGGGCGTAGGCCACCACCAGCAACCACACTGCGACGGCCATGAAGCCGCCACCCGGTAGTCGACGAGGGTGGATGGTGATGGCATGCACCACGGCTGCGCCGGTGATCAGGTCTAGCAAGATGCGGATGATGGGATCGGCCAGCGTCAGACTGGGGGGCAAGGCCAAACCCTGCACCGAGCCCATGGCCGCCAATAGGAGCTGGGCGGCTTGTGCGTGGGCCATCAGGCCGTAAAGTGCATTCCTGAATTGGGGCTGTACCAGCGGGACAATCCACCCCACCAAATACAAAATCGTGGCGAAAGCACTCAGCAACCAGAACATGGCGCCCAAGCCCAAGTAGCCCCGGGCATGGGTCTTGAGGGTGATTTCGCGGCCTTCGCTGAACACCAAGGTGACTTGACCAGCCTCCAAGGCATAAGCCGCTTGCAAGCGCGCCTCAAGCTGAGCGTTACGCCGATGATCATCGGCAATCCAGCGTGCGGATTCGGAGGTGGCCAGAGATGTAGGGGCCGACAGCTGCCCATTGGGCATCTTGATGCCCTTCAGCTCAGCGCCCAGAAAAGGTGCCAACTGGGGCAGTGATGACGAGGCCAGCTCTAACTGGCCCCGCGCGCCATGTCGCCATTCCGCTGGAATGTGCGGCTGGTTCGCCAACCAGCGCGCCAGCAGGAAGACTGCCATGCAGCCCATGACAGCCACCAAGAGCAGCAAATGCCTGCGCCAGCCAATGCGGGCTGGCCCCAGCACTTTGATCGGCGTGGCGAGCTCGAGTGCCCCACTGTCCAGACTGTCTGGGCGAGAGCTAGGCCCAAAGAATCCGCTGGGTGCGTGTGTATCTGTCGGCTCTGGGCTCATGACTTCAAGCCCAATTCAATCAGACCAGCCCTTGCTTGCTGGCCAGCACGGCCGCCTCGGCACGGCTGGAGACGTTGAGCTTGCGATAGATGGACTTGATGTGGTCGTTGACGGTGAACCACTTGATGCCCATCAGGTTGGCGATTTCTTTGATGGTGAAGCCCTTGCTCAAGTAGGTCAGGACTTCGATCTCACGGGGGGTGAGATGCGGGAGTTCCATGGGCTTTTCGATCGGCACCGGCGGCTTGCTGGAGCCCGGCCCCGAAGACGCTGGTGCGCTGAAACTTGACGAGACCATCGGAGGCGTGCCTTCGGCGGCACCGCCGAGTCGAAAGTGGGTCAAGAGCCTCCGTGCAATGGCGGGTGACAGCGGCGGCTGCCCCAGCACAATCTTGCGCAGCTCTTCCACCAGCACTTCGAACCGGTCTTCCTTCAGCAGGTAACCATCAGCACCACACTGCAGGGCAGGGAAGAGGTGCTCGTCGTCCGAGTACAAGGTGGTGATCACCTTGGTGGCGGGGTACTGGCCCAACTCGGCCAATAGCTCCAGGCCATTGCCGTCCGGCAATTCCAGGTCGAGCAGCATCAGCTTGAACGGGTCGGCACCATGCAGGCCTTGGGGACCGGTCAGAGAAATCTGCTGACGAGCAGTTTCAATGTCTCCAGCTTCAGTGATGGAGATGGGGTCACTGAAGGCTTCACGCAGCACCCGCGACAAAAAGTCCCGGGCTACCGGGTTGTCTTCGAGGATCAGAACTTTGACGGTCATGCGGGTACCTCTCTACACAGCTTGTCGCCTCGGGGGCCGTGGCTGATGCGACGGCCTCAAAGGGGCTCGGTGAGCGCGGATCACGTCGCAGCCCACCCCTTCAGAGGCGGCATGCTAGCAGGCCTGAGCGGTGGATCGAGATTTTCAGGGTAGGGGGCGGCCGCCTTATTCAAGGGTCATGACCACCTTGCCTTTAACCTGCCGTCCGCCCAGGCGCGAATAGCCCGTGGCCAGCTCACTGATGGGCAGCAGAGCGTCAATCACCGGCTTGACCTGCCCTTCGCTGTACCAGCGCATCAACTGCGCCATGCTGGCCGCAAAAGCAGCGGGCTCGCGCTTGACGAATTCACCCCAGAAAACACCCACAATCGACGCGCCCTTGAGCAGTGCCAAGTTGAAGGGCAGGGCGGGAATGTCCCCGGCCGCAAAACCCACGACCAAATAGCGCCCGCGCCAAGCGATGGAGCGAAAGGCCGGTTCCGCCAAGGCGCCACCCACAGCGTCATAGACCACACCTGGGCCGTGGCCTCCGGTCAGCGCCTTCAGCGCGTCACGCAAGGACTCGGTGCTGGTATTGATGGTCGCGTCGGCGCCCATGGCTTTGCAGGCCGCGCACTTTTCATCGGTGGAGGCCGCGGCGATCACCTGGGCACCAGCCGCTTTGGCAATCTGGACAGCTGCGCTGCCCACACCGCCCGCAGCGCCGAGCACCAGCACGGTTTCGCCTGGCTGCAGCGCCGCGCGGTCCATCAGCGCATGGTGTGAGGTGCCATAGGTGAATGCAAAGGCTGCGGCATCGGTGAGCGGAAATCCCGGCGGCAGGGGTATGACCTGAGCGGCTGGCAGGCAGGCATGGGTGCCAAAGCCACCTGTGCCCGCAATCGCCGTCACAGCGTCACCGACTTTGAGGTGCTTGACCTCGCTCCCCACGGCATCAATGTGGCCAGAAAACTCCGCCCCTGGAACGAAGGGCAAGGGCGGGCGGAACTGGTACTTGCCATGCACGATCAGCAGGTCAGGGAAGTTCAGGCTGGCGGCGGCCACCTTGATACGGACCTCTTTAGGCCCGGGTTCAGGGGTCGGCGCTTCGCGCCAGACCAGGGCATCAGGGCCGTCGAGGCTGTCACAAAACCAAGCGTGCATGGTTGGGGCTCCGGGTAAGTCGAGCGAAAGAGTCCTGATGATAGACAGACCGCGTGCGGCGACCCGTCACCGAGGTGACGGCTGCCTACAATGCAGCATGCGCATCCTTATCGCCAACGACGACGGTTATCTCGCTCCCGGCATCGCCGCTCTGGTTCAAGCCTGTCAGGGTTTGGGCGAGATTGACGTGATTGCCCCAGAGCAGAACGCCAGCGGCACGTCCAACGCGCTCACCTTGAACCGGGCTTTGTCGGTGTTTCAGGCCAAGGGCGGACCAGTGGACGGCTTTCGATTCGTGAATGGCACGCCTTCCGACAGCGTGCATGTGGCCTTGACGGGCTTGTTGACCCATAAGCCCGATTTAGTGCTCACGGGCATCAACCAAGGGGCCAATATGGGGGACGACACGCTCTATTCCGGCACCGTGGCAGCGGCGATGGAGGGCTATTTGTTTGGTGTGCCGGCGATCGCGTTCTCGCAAGTGGAGAAGGGCTGGGTTGAATTGGACGCTGCCGCGCGCACCGTACGCCGCGTGGTGCAGTGGGCGCTTTCGCGTTGGCCTCAAGATGGCTCTCGCCCGGCGCCTTATCTGCTGAATGTCAACATTCCTAATCGCAGTGATGCCGACCAATTACCTTGGGCGGTGACACGTCTGGGCCGCCGCCATGCCAGCGAGCCTGTGGTGCGCCAGACCAGCCCGCGTGGCGAACCCGTTTACTGGATTGGACCGGCGGGCGACGCCCGTGAGGCAGGCGAAGGTACCGACTTCTATGCTGTGGCAAACGGCCAAGTCTCCATCACGCCGCTGCAAGTGGATTTGACCGATCATGCGGCGCTCGGTACCTGGCGCAACGCCTGCCCGTCTCAGCAGCCATGAGTGACACCCCGCGCAAGCCGCGTTTCCCGGCCAGTTTATCCACGCTGAGCCCGTCTGCCGCGAGCAGCAAGCCTCAAGTGACGCTGCGCCCACAGCGCCACTTGGCCGAGGCCGCTGCCGATGCCCGACGCCAGGTGCAGCCCTCCGGCATCGGCTTGGATGGTGCGGGCGTGCGCCAGCGCATGGTGGCCCGCCTGCGCTTGGAAGGCATCAATTGCGAGCCGGTGCTCAAGGCCATGGCCGAGGTGCCTCGTCACCGCTTTGTGGATTCGGCCCTGGCCATTCAAGCTTACGAAGACACCAGTTTGCCCATTGGCCTGGGCCAAACCATTTCCAAGCCCTCTGTCGTGGCACGCATGTTGGAATGGTTGTTCTTGGGCGAGCGCGCCAAGGCTGCTGGGCACCTGGGCCATGTGCTGGAGATTGGCACGGGCTGTGGTTACCAGACAGCGGTCTTGGCCACGATGTCACGGAAAATCGTTTCGATTGAACGGCTCCAAGCCCTGCACCAGCAGGCCCAACAGCACCTGGATCAACAGCAGATACGCGGCGTTCATCTCTTATGGGGGGATGGCATGCAGGGCCACGCTGCTTTGGGGCCCTATGACAGCATCATCTCCGCCGCCGGCGGCGAAGACATTCCTCAGGCTTGGCTGCAACAGTTGGCCGTCGGTGGGCGCTTGGTGGCGCCGGCACGAGCCAGCGACGGCCGTGGGCAGGTACTTGTGGTTGTCGATAGACTGGCCGACGGTTGGAGACGAATCAGCGGCGAGGCCGTGCAGTTCGTTCCCTTAAAATCCGGTACTGACTGAATCCCATGAAAAGACGGGTCAGGCTTGTCAACTGAACGAGCTTGAGGCCCGCTGACAGTGCAGAAGATTCGCCGGTCTGCGCGCCACCGGGTGCAGCACGCGTCTTCCACCCGCACCCCATCCAGCCTTTTTCTCAATCGATCGCTCACCATGATGGCTTTCTCTCCTCGTCGATGGCTTGCGCCTGTCAGTCTTGTTGCGATGGTGGTGTTGGCAGGGTGTCAAAGTACCAAGCCGCCCGCACCCGTCGAAGACCGCAAGCCCGTCACCACCCGGCCCTCGGTGACCCGCGTTACACCGCCCCCGGCGTCCAGCAATGCGCCGGCCACGCCCAAAGCAGAGCCCGGCACCTACATCGTGAAGCCCGGTGACACCCTGACGCGTATATCCCTTGAAACGGGCCAGGGCTGGCGCGATTTGGCGCGCTGGAACAACATCGAGAACCCGAACCTGATTGAGGTGGGGCAGGTCTTGCGCACAGGCCCGGCGCCCAGCGATACCGTGGCCACAGCACGCCCTGTTCCCGGCACCGTGGTGGAGCCCAAGCCCTTAGACACCAAGCCTGCGGCTACGGCCGCCAGTGCCACGGCACCAGCGGCGTCGGCCGCAACAGCACCGGCGGCTCGCGAGGCGTCCGAAGACGATATTCAGTGGGCATGGCCCGCCACCAATACGGTGATCGCCAACTTCGACGAGCCCAAGACCAAGGGCATGATTTTTGGCGGTAAGGCTGGCGACGCCGTTTTGGCGGCGGCAGACGGCCGGGTGATCTATGCCAATGCGGGCCTGCGGGGCTACGGCAACCTCATCATCATCAAACACAGCGCCAACTACTTGACGGCCTACGCCCACAATCAATCCCTGCTGGTCAAAGAAGATCAAGCGGTGCGGCGCGGGCAAAAGATTGCGGAGATGGGCTCGTCGGACGCCGAGCGAGTCCAATTGCACTTTGAAGTTCGCCGCCAAGGCAAACCCATTGACCCTGCTAAGGTCCTACCAGGCCGTTGACCCGATGACTGCACGTGACGAATGGTTGAGCGTCGAATCGCTCGACATGGATGCCCAAGGCGTGGCGCATAACGCTGAAGGCAAGGTGGTGTTCATCGAGGGGGCCTTGCCCGGCGAGCAAGTCTTGGTCGAGGTGGGTAAGCGCAAGAACCAGTGGGAGCAGGCCACCATGGTGGACATGCGCCAGGAAAGCCCCTTGCGCGTTCGCCCTCGCTGCCCCAACTTCGGCTTGCATGCTGGAGCCTGTGGCGGCTGCAAGATGCAGCATCTGGATGCATCCGCCCAGGTGGCGGTCAAGCAACGCGTCTTGGAAGACAACCTCGCCCACCTGGGCAAGGTGAAGCCTGAACGCATGCTGCGGCCCATTGAAGGCCCGACCTGGGGTTATCGGCTGCGGGCGCGCTTGTCGGTGCGTTACGTGCCGCGCAAAGAAAAGGTGCTGGTCGGCTTCCACGAGCGCAAGTCGCGCTATGTGGCGGACATGGAGCAATGCGAAGTGTTGCCGCGCACCGTCAGCGACATGTTGATGCCGCTGCGTGACTTGATCGGCAGCATGGAGGCGCGCGACCGCCTGCCGCAGATTGAGCTGGCTGCCAGTGAAGAAGTCACTGCCTTGGTGCTGCGGCATCTGGAGCCGCTTTCGGCGGCAGATGCCCAGCGCCTGCGCGAGTTCGCGAGCCAGCACGGCGTGCAATGGTGGCTGCAGCCCAAAGGCCCCGACACGGTGCACTTGCTCGACGACAACGGCCCCGAGTTGGCTTACCGCCTGCCTGAATTCGGCGTGCTCATGCCCTTCAAGCCCACTGACTTCACCCAGGTGAATCACCAGATCAACACCGTGCTGGTGGGTCGTGCGGTGCGCATGTTGGACCCACAGACTGATGAACGCGTCATTGACTGGTTTTGCGGCCTGGGCAACTTCACCTTGCCCCTGGCCACCAAAGCCCGCGAGGTGCTGGGCATTGAAGGCAGTGAGGCTTTGGTCGAACGCTCGCGCCAAAACGCGCTTCGCAATGGCCTGCAAGGCAAAACCAGTTTTGAGGCCCGCAATCTGTTTGAGCTGACGCCCGACGACTTGGTGGCGTTTGGCCAGGCCGACAAATGGCTGGTGGACCCACCTCGCGAGGGCGCTTTTGCCCTGGCCAAAGCCCTGGCTGACTTACACACCGAGCCGCGTGCAGGCTGGACACCGCCGAGCCGCATCGTCTACGTCAGCTGCAACCCGGCCACGCTGGCCCGTGATGCTGGCCTGCTGGTGAACGTGGCCGGCTACCGCTGCGTGTCAGCCGGTGCCGTCAACATGTTCCCGCACACCGCACACGTCGAAAGCATGGCGGTCTTTGAGCGCGGGTCAGCCAGCGCCTAGCCCAGCACCAAACGCTTTAATCCGCGCCACGAAAGCAGTGACCCTGGTGCGCGGCGCTCCGCCAGGATGTCAGCCAAGCGGCTGATGATGCGCGGGCTCTGCTGGGCGCGCCAGATCAAGAGATTCAGCAGCCAGGGGTGCTGATTGACGCTGGCCGCCTTTCGGTAAAGATTGAATTGAGGGCGCAGCGCGTCCAGGCTGGCTTGGTAGCGCGCTTGAACTTCTGCGTCGCGGCCTTCAGGGGTGCTTGCGCTGAGAATGGCCTCAGCCGCCGCCATGCCCGTTTCCATGGCCTTGCCAATGCCTTCGCCACTGAAGCCGTAGGTCGCGCCAATCGCATCGCCCACGGCCACAAGGCCAGGCGCACTCCATTGGGCACCATTGAGGTCACAACGCAAGGGTGCTCCTTTGAGGTCGCCCAGCATTTCACCTTCGCGCACCAGCTTGGCTGCCACAGGGTCGGCGGCCGCAAAGTCGGCGAACATAGCGCGCAAGTTCCTGGGCTTTGGGGAGGGGCCGACGGGGTCGGCGTCCAAAGACTTGAGCACACCAGTGCCGATGTTGTAGGTGTGGTCGGGCCCGGGGAAGATCCAGCCGTAGCCTTCTTTGAGCGTGGGGTGCCAGAAGAAGCGCAGGCCAGGGATCTCTTGGGCCATGCCTGGGTGTCGCACATAGCCTCGGATCGCCATGCCTGTGGGGGTGCGTCGCTGGCACAGGCCGGAGGCCTCCAAGGGTTTGAGCGATGCGCCGGTGGCCAAGACGACCCACCCGGCGTGGACTTCATGCAAGCCGTCTGCGCTGCTGAGTTGTGCGCCGATGACCCGGCCGTGCGCGTCATGCAGGGGCGCTTCAAAGCGCGCTGGGGCGACCATGTGAGCACCAGCTTTGATGGCGGCCTGACACAGCAGCGCGTCCAATTGGCGTCTCGGTAAAGCGGCCAATTCACCCGGCACATCGATGAAGCGTCCGCTGGGTGCCACGCAGCGCGCCGCGGGTGAGGGACGGGCCTGTGCCAACACTGCATCGAGAACACATAAGCGACGCAATGCCGCGTGGGTGTCGGGCACCAGGCCGTCGCCACAGGTTTTGTCGCGGGGGAAGCGCTGCGTGTCCACCAGCACCACCTGCCGACCCGCCTCTGCCAGCAGCTTGGCGCAAGCAGAGCCCGCTGGGCCCGCGCCAAGCACCAGCACGTCACAGCGGGGAGGAAGGGTGTTCGGGGCTTGGTTCACAGACACGCTCAAAGAATGAAGTGGACGTGGTGTAGAAACGATAACGCCCCCATGAAGGGGGCGTTTGGGGCATCAGGCGCGAGGCCTGAATCACGTTCAGTCGTCGCTGCCGCCGAAGATGCCCAACAGGCTCAGCAGGCTTTGGAAGACGTTGTAGATATCGAGGTAAAGGGCCAAGGTGGCGCTGATGTAGTTGGTTTCACCGCCGTCGATGATGCGCTTGATGTCATAGACCATGAAGGCCGAGAACAAGCCGATGCACATGACTGACAGGGTCAACATCAAGGCGCTGGATTGCACAAACACATTGATGATGCCAGCGGCAAAAATGACCAGCGCGCCGATCATGAGAGTCTTGCCCATGCCCGACAGGTCACGCTTGATCACGCTGGCCAAGGTGGCCATGGCAGCGAAGACCAGGGCGGTGCCGCCAAACGCCGTCATGATCAGCGAGGCGCCATTGCCCTTGGTCAGCACAAAGGCCAACAGGCGCGACAGCATGACGCCCATGAAGAAGGTGAAGGCCAAGAGGACTGGCACGCCGGCGCCAGAATTTTTAGTGCGCTCAATGGCGAACATGAAGCCAAAGGCACCGCCTAAGAACACCAACATGCTGACGATGGGGCTCAGGCCGGTGACGATGCCGGTGCTGACGCCCACCCAAGCGCCCAAAACGGTGGGCACCATGGACAAGGCCAGCAGCCAATAGGTGTTGCGCAGCACGCGGTTGCGTTGCTGAGTCATGGAGCCCGACAGGCCAAAGGTTTGCAGGCTTTCGTTCATAGAGATGGTTCTCCAGTGGTTGTTCAAATCATGCTGAGGTGAGCCGGGTTCGGCCATCGCCAGCAAGACGGCCGCATTCTAGAGTGACATGCTCGGCCGCTGGATGACAAGTTGGGGACACATTAGGGTTTTGCAAGAGCCTAGGACTTCACCGAGTGCTCGGCACAGGCTATAATCAGCGGGTTTACCCCAAATCAAAAGCCGCCCAGCGAAACTTCGTTTCCAAACCACCTGCCGACCTTATCGCTGACGCTTTTTTGAAGCGGTGGCACGGGGTTAAAACGGCATAAGGGCTGGGCGTGCGAACACCGGAGTTCCCCCTTGCTGCCCGTCCTGCCCCCCGCAATCCTTGCACTCGCAGACGGCACGGTCTTTTTGGGCACCTCGATCGGCGCAGCCGGTCACACCGTCGGCGAAGTGGTATTCAACACCGCACTCACCGGCTACCAAGAAATCCTCACCGACCCGAGCTACTGCCAGCAGATCGTCACCCTGACGTACCCGCACATTGGCAACTACGGTGTCAACCCCGAGGATGTCGAGGCGCGTAAAGTCCATGCCGCAGGCCTGATCATCAAAGATCTGCCCGTTCGAGTCTCGAACTTCCGCCAAACCCAGACCCTGTCTGAGTACCTCGTGGCCGAAGGCACGGTGGCGATTGCCGACATCGACACCCGTCGCCTGACTCGCGTTTTGCGCACCAGTGGCGCCCAGAACGGCTGCATCGTTTCGTTTGCTGCGGGGCATCAGGTGACTGAGGCCGACAAGGCCGACGCTGTGGCCAAAGCCAAAGCGGCTCCCAATATGGCGGGGCAAGATTTGGCTCAGGTGGTCACCTCAAGCCAGTCTTACGAATGGACTGAAACCGAGTGGAAGCTGGCCCACGAAGACGGCACCCCCGGCTTTGGCACCCAGAGCGCACCGCTGTACCACGTGGTGGCCTATGACTTTGGCGTCAAGCGCAACATCCTTCGCATGTTGGCCGAGCGCGGCTGCCGTGTGACGGTGGTGCCAGCCAAGACCCCGGCGGCCGAGGTGCTCAAGCACCAGCCTGATGGCATTTTCCTGTCCAACGGCCCGGGCGATCCCCAGCCCTGTGACTACGCCATCGAAGCCGCCAAGACCCTGATCGAGACCGGCATCCCCACCTTCGGCATCTGCCTGGGGCACCAGATCATGGCCTTGGCCAGCGGAGCGCAGACCTTCAAGATGAAGTTCGGTCACCACGGCGCCAACCACCCTGTCAAAGACCTGGACTCTGGTCGTGTCTCCATCACCAGCCAGAACCACGGTTTTGCGGTCGATGAGAAGACCCTGCCCGCCAACCTGCGCGCCACCCACATCAGCTTGTTTGATGGCACGATGAAAGGCTTGGCCCGCACCGACAAGCCGGCTTTCTGCTTCCAGGGACACCCGGAAGCCTCACCCGGCCCGCACGATATCGCCTACCTGTTTGACCGCTTCACCGCCCTGATGGCGGCGGCCAAGCGATAGGCCGAGCCGCACCATGTTCGGCATCACCGACCTGTCCACCTACGTCCTGGGCACGATTGCCATCGTGCTCTTGCCGGGTCCCAACTCCATGTTTGTGCTGTCTGTGGCGGCACGGCGGGGTGTGAAGGCCGGCTATGCCGGAGCGTGTGGAGTGTTTGTCGGCGATGCCGTGCTGATGCTGCTGGCCGCCTTGGGGGCGGCATCGGTGCTGAAGGCGCTGCCGGCGCTCTTTATCGTCATCAAGATGGTGGGCGCGGCCTACCTGACCTGGATCGGCCTGCAGTTGCTCATCGGTGCCGTGCGCCGCTGGCGGGGTGAGGTGAGCGCTGAGCCTACGGAGTCGGCTGACTTGAGCCAGCCCTTTCGCAAGGCCTTGGTGATTAGTCTGCTGAACCCCAAGGCCATTCTGTTCTTCGTGTCCTTCTTCATTCAGTTTGTCGACCCCACCTATGCCTGGCCGGGCCTGACCTTTCTGGCCTTGGGGGCCATCGCCCAAGTTTGCAGCGCGGTTTACCTCTCGGTGCTGATTTTTGCGGGCGCGCGTCTGGCCCAAGCCTTTGCGGCGCGGCGCCGTGCGGCCAGCGTGGCGGCCTCCGGTGTGGGTGCACTCTTTCTCGGTTTTGGTGCCAAGCTGGCCACTGCCAGCTTGGGCTAAGTCCGCATCAGCCTTGGCCTACAACAATATTCACAAGACTCTCGATCATGCCTAAGCGTTCAGACCTTCAAAGCATTCTCATCATCGGCGCTGGCCCGATCATCATTGGCCAGGCCTGTGAGTTCGATTACTCTGGCGCCCAGGCCTGCAAGGCCTTGCGTGAAGAGGGCTATCGCGTGGTGTTGGTGAACTCCAACCCGGCGACGATCATGACCGACCCCAACACGGCCGATGCGACCTACATCGAGCCCATCACCTGGCAGGTGGTCGAGCGCATCATCGCCAAAGAGCGCGCTGCGCACCCCGACGAGAAAATGGCCGTGCTGCCCACCATGGGTGGCCAGACCGCGCTGAACTGCGCCCTCGACCTACACCGCCATGGTGTGCTGGCCAAGTATGGCGTCGAGATGATCGGTGCCAACGAGCACGCGATTGAGAAGGCCGAAGACCGCCTGAAGTTCAAAGATGCGATGACCAAGATTGGTCTGGGCTCGGCCAAGTCGGGCATTGCACATTCGATGGAGGATGCTTGGGCGGTGCAAAAAAGCATCTTGGCCGAGATCGGTGGTGCGGGCTTCCCCATGGTCATCCGCCCCAGCTTCACGCTAGGTGGCACGGGCGGCGGCATTGCCTACAACCCTGAAGAGTTTGAAGAGATTTGCAAGCGAGGACTGGACCTCTCCCCCACCAAAGAGCTGCTGATTGAAGAGTCGCTGATTGGCTGGAAAGAGTACGAGATGGAGGTCGTGCGCGACAAGGCCGACAACTGCATCATCGTTTGCTCCATCGAGAACTTGGACCCCATGGGCATCCACACCGGTGACTCCATCACCGTGGCCCCAGCCCAAACGCTGACCGATCGCGAATACCAACTGCTGCGCAACGCCTCCATCGCCATCTTGCGCGAGATCGGTGTGGACACCGGTGGCTCCAACGTGCAGTTCTCGATCAACCCACGTGATGGCCGGATGGTGGTGATCGAGATGAACCCGCGCGTCTCGCGCTCCTCGGCGCTGGCCTCCAAGGCCACCGGCTTCCCCATCGCCAAGATCGCCGCCAAGCTGGCCGTGGGCTACACGCTGGACGAGCTGAAGAATGACATCACTGGTGGCATCACCCCGGCTTCTTTCGAGCCCAGCATCGACTACGTGGTCACCAAGATCCCACGTTTCGCCTTTGAAAAATTCCCGGCCGCCGATGCCCACTTGACCACTCAGATGAAGTCCGTGGGTGAGGTGATGGCCATGGGCCGCACCTTCCAAGAGTCTTTCCAGAAGGCCTTGCGTGGGCTGGAGACGGGCATTGATGGTCTGACCGAGCGCAGCACAGACCGCGAAGAAATCATCGAAGAAATCGGCGAAGCTGGCCCCGAGCGCATCCTCTTTGTGGGCGACGCCTTCCGCATTGGCATGAGCCTCGAAGAGATCTTCGAAGAGACCGCCATCGACCCCTGGTTCTTGGCCCAGATCGAGCAGATCATCCAAGCCGAGCAGGCTTTGTCTGGCCGCACGCTGGAGAGCCTGAGCCGCGACGAGATCTACTTCCTGAAGCGCAAGGGCTTCTCCGACCGCCGCTTGGCCAAGTTGCTGGGCACCAACCAGCACGAAGTGCGCGCGAAGCGCCACGCGCTGAATGTGCGTCCGGTCTACAAGCGCGTGGACACCTGTGCGGCTGAGTTCGCCACACAAACGGCCTACCTCTACTCGACCTACGATGAAGAGTGCGAAGCCGAGCCCACCAACAAGAAGAAGATCATGGTGCTGGGCGGTGGCCCCAACCGCATCGGCCAAGGCATCGAGTTTGATTACTGCTGCGTCCATGCCGCACTCGCCATGCGCGAAGACGGCTACGAGACCATCATGGTCAACTGCAACCCAGAGACCGTCTCCACCGATTACGACACCTCGGATCGTCTCTACTTCGAGCCGGTGACCCTGGAAGACGTGTTGGAGATCGTCGCCAAGGAGCAGCCCGTCGGCGTGATCGTGCAGTACGGCGGCCAGACCCCGCTGAAGCTGGCGCTGGACCTGGAGCGCGCTGGTGTGCCCATCATCGGCACCACACCCGACAGCATTGACGTGGCCGAAGACCGCGAGCGCTTCCAGCAACTGCTGCACACCCTGGGCCTGAAGCAGCCGCCCAATCGCACGGCCCGCACCGAAGAAGCCGCACTCAAGCTGGCGCAAGAGATTGGCTACCCGCTGGTGGTTCGCCCCTCCTATGTGCTGGGCGGCCGCGCGATGGAAATCGTGCATGGCGACAAGGACCTGGAGCGCTATATGCGCGAAGCGGTGCGTGTCTCTGAGAAGTCACCCGTCCTGCTGGACCGCTTCTTGGACGACGCCATTGAAGTCGACGTGGACTGCATTGCCGACGCCTCGGGCGCGGTGATGATTGGCGGCATCATGGAGCACATCGAGCAAGCCGGGGTGCACTCCGGCGACTCGGCCTGCTCGCTGCCACCGTACTCGCTGCCCGCCGCCTTGCAAGACGAATTGCGTCGCCAAACCGCCGAGATGGCCAAGGCCCTGAAGGTCGTCGGACTGATGAACGTGCAGTTCGCCATCCAAGGCGAGGGCGCCGACGCTATCGTCTATGTGCTGGAAGTGAACCCCCGCGCTTCGCGCACCGTGCCCTTTGTCTCCAAGGCCACTGGCCAGCCCCTGGCCAAGATTGCCGCACGCTGCATGGCCGGCCAATTGCTGAAAGACCAAGTTGGCATGGGCGGCAAGGCGCCGCACGAGGTGATCCCGCCCTACTACAGCGTGAAGGAGGCCGTGTTCCCCTTCAACAAGTTCCCGGGCGTGGACCCGATCCTGGGCCCTGAGATGCGCTCCACCGGCGAAGTCATGGGTGTGGCCATGACCTTTGGTGAGGCCATGCTCAAGAGCCAGTTGGGGGCCGGCAGCCGCCTGCCCACCAAGGGCACCGTGGTCATCACCGTCAAGAACAACGACAAGGACCGCGCTGTCAAGATCGCTTCCGAGTTGGTGGACTTGGGCTTCGATGTGGTGGCCACCAAGGGCACGGCAGCGGCCATCGCAGCGGCCGGTGTGCCGGTCAAGGTGGTCAACAAGGTCAAGGACGGTCGTCCTCACATTGCCGACCTGATCAAGGCCGGTGAGATCCAGTTGGTGTTCACCACCGTGGACGAAACCCGCACGGCCATTGCCGACAGCCGCTACATCCGTACGGCCGCCCTGGCCAACCGCGTGACCTACTACACCACCATGGCCGGCTGCGAAGCTGCCACCGAGGCGCTGAAGCATCAAGACGACCTGAACGTGGTGTCTCTGCAAGAGTTGCACCTGTCCCTGGTTTAAGTGGGGCGGGCGCAAGCCCGATCTGCCGTACACTGCGCGCCATTGCCGCCGCCCTCACACCCTTTAGGGATTCAGAGGCGGCGGTTTTCATTCACATAAGACTTTTGCTGACATGAGCACCATCCCCCTGACCAAACGCGGCGCTGAGAAGATCAAGGCCGAGTTGCATCAACTCAAGTCTGTGGAGCGCCACGCGGTCATCCAGGCCATTGCCGAGGCGCGTGCCCAGGGTGACCTGTCTGAAAACGCTGAGTACGACGCCGCCAAGGACAAGCAGGGCTTCATCGAAGGCCGCATCCTGGAGATCGAAGGCAAGCTGGCGGCGGCACAGATCATCGACCCCGCCACACTTGATGCCGGCGGTCGCATTGTGTTTGGCACCACGGTCGACCTGGAAGACGAAGAGAGCGGCGACGCTGTCACCTACCAAATCGTCGGCGACGACGAAGCCGACCTGAAGCAGGGCATGATCTCCATCAGCTCCCCGATCGCCCGTGCTTTGATCGGCAAGGAAGTGGGCGATGTGGCCGAGGTCAGGGCTCCGGGCGGCGTGCGCAGCTACGAAGTCATCGCCGTTCGCTACATCTAAGCCTCATGCGTCTGGACGCCTGGGCTGAACTGTTGAGGCGCTTGCTGCCCGGTTTATGGGCCGGGTTGTTGCTGTGTGTGGCGCTGCTGGCCACGCCCGCACCGTTTGCCGTGCTCAGTGCCGCCGAGGCCGGCCGAGTGGTCGGGCACATTTTTGCCCGGGAGGCCGCCGTGGCGGTGCTCTTGGGGGCCGTGCTGCTGGTCTTGGAGCGCCGCAGGGCCGCACAAATCAAGCCCGAAGGCAGCCAGTTCAGCGTGGAGATGGGCTTGGCCTTGCTGGCCATATTCTGCACGGTGCTGGGCTATTACGCCCTGCAGCCCGAAATGGCGGCCGCCAAAGCCGGGCAAGGGCGTTTGAGCTTTGGCCAACTCCACGCCATCAGCTTGGGGCTGTTTGGCGTGAAGATTTTGGCGGTGCTGGCGCTGGCTTGGCGTGCTGCCCAAACGCCCCAGCGTTGAGCAGTCTCGCTCTGCAGCTTACTTGCTGTTGAGCGCCTTTTTCTTGGCGCTGATGACGCGAGCCTTGGCGCGCTTGATCTGGCCGCCTGCGGTGATCCGCTCGTTGCCCAAGACCTGGACTTTCTTGATCTCTGGCCGCGAATGGCCTGACTTGGAATACGTCACCAAGCGTACGGTGCGCGGTGCAGCACCACCTCTGGTACCGCCATCATGGGCCGGCTCTGCGGCGCTGTCCGGCAGCGGGCGCCACAGCACCAGCAACTTGCCGATGTGTTGAACCGGGGCTGCACTGAGCTTGTCGGCCAGCTCGTCGAGCATGGCGCCTCGTGCTTCGCGGTCGTCAGAGAACACGCGCACCTTGATCAGGCCGTGGGCCTTCAGGGCAGCGTCGCATTCTTTGACGATGGCAGGTGTCAGGCCATCATTGCCGATCATGACGACCGGGTTGAGATGGTGGGCTTGGCCGCGCTTGTCCTTGCGGTCGGCGGGCGTGAGTTGAATCGCAGGCATTCCCGTATTATCCCTTCCTTCATGAAAACCCAAACCAAAAGCAAAAAGCTCAACAAGGCCTGGTTGCACGACCATGTCACCGACACCTATGTGAGGCTGGCCCAAAAAGAGGGCTATCGGGCCCGCGCTGCCTACAAACTGAAGGAAATTGACGAGACCTTCCACCTCTTCAGGCCTGGTCAAGTGGTGGTGGATCTGGGCTCCGCCCCCGGCGCTTGGAGCCAATACCTGCGGCGGCGCTTTGCCCCCAAAACCGCGGGCGTGGGCGGGGCGGCCACCGGGGAGCTGGATGGCACCATCATTGCGCTGGACTTGCTGGAAATGGAGCCCATCGACGGCGTGCAGTTCATTCAAGGTGACTTTTGCGAAGAGGCCGTGCTGGGCCAATTGGAGGCGTTGTTGGCGGGCCGCCCGGTGGATGTGGTGGTGTCTGACATGGCGCCCAACCTCTCCGGTGTGGCGGTGACGGATGGGGCACGGGTCGCCAATTTGATTGAATTGGCCATCGATTTCTCGCAAAACCACCTCAAACCCCAAGGTGCGCTGGTGGCCAAGGTGTTTCACGGCAGCGGCTACACCCAGCTCGTGGATTTGTTCAAGGCGCACTTCAAGGTGGTCAAGCCGCTGAAGCCCAAGTCCTCCAGAGACAAGTCCGCCGAAACCTTTCTGATCGGTATCGGCCTCAAGAAGGCTTGAAACTGGCGCTAACAGCCCAAAATAGCGAACTCATCTCCCCTGAAAAGGGTGAGGTTGCTCTGATTTACTTCAGGGCTAGCGGGGATTGACTCGTCTAGAATCACCCCCACTTGGTGTGCTGCGAGCCGTCTTTGCCTGAAGATTGGACGCATCCCACGCTTTCGATGAAGGAACCTCGGTGAACAATCAGTGGCTCTCAAAGGTCGCACTCTCGCTGGTCATAGCATTCGTGCTTTTCACTGTCTTCAAACAGTTCGAGAAGCCGCGTGTCAACGAGCAGGTGACCTACACCCAGTTCCTTGAAGACGCTCGACAGGGCAAGATCAAGCGGGTTGAAGTTCAAGGGCGTACCCTCAAAGTAACCCCTGCGGACGGTGGCCAGAACTTCACGCTGACCAGCCCAGGCGATCTGTGGATGGTTAACGACCTGATGAAGTACGGTGTTCAAGTCACCGCCAAGCCTGAAGAAGAGCAATCCCTGCTCACCAGCCTGCTGCTCTCTTGGGGCCCCATGCTGCTGTTGATCGGCGTTTGGGTCTACTTCATGCGCCAAATGCAAGGCGGCGGCAAAGGCGGTGCCTTCAGCTTTGGCAAGTCCAAAGCCCGCATGCTGGACGAGGCCAACAATGCCACCACGTTCGCCGATGTGGCAGGCTGCGATGAGGCCAAGGAAGAGGTCAAAGAGCTGGTCGACTTCCTGAAAGACCCGCAAAAGTTCCAAAAGCTGGGTGGTCGCATCCCGCGCGGCGTGTTGCTGGTCGGCCCTCCCGGCACCGGCAAGACCCTGTTGGCCAAGGCCATTGCGGGCGAGGCCAAAGTGCCTTTCTTCACCATCTCCGGCTCTGACTTCGTTGAAATGTTCGTCGGCGTGGGCGCTGCCCGCGTGCGCGACATGTTCGAGCAGGCCAAGAAGAGCGCACCTTGCATCATCTTCATCGACGAAATCGACGCTGTGGGTCGCCACCGTGGCGCGGGTCTTGGGGGCGGTAATGACGAGCGCGAGCAGACCCTCAACCAGATGCTGGTTGAGATGGACGGCTTCGAAACCAACCTCGGCGTGATTGTGATGGCGGCCACCAACCGCCCGGACATCCTGGACCCCGCCTTGCTGCGCCCAGGCCGATTCGACCGTCAGGTCTATGTCACGCTGCCGGACATCCGTGGTCGCGAGCAGATCCTCAACGTCCACATGCGTAAAGTGCCGGTGGGCACCGACGTCAAGGCCGATGTGCTGGCCCGTGGCACCCCCGGTTTCTCGGGCGCGGATTTGGCCAACTTGGTCAATGAGGCGGCCTTGTTTGCGGCCCGCCGCAATGGCCGTGTGGTCGAAATGATCGACTTCGAGCGTGCCAAAGACAAAATCATCATGGGCACCGAGCGCAAGTCCATGGTCATGGACGAAGAAGAGCGCAAGAACACGGCCTACCACGAGGCGGGTCACGCCCTGATCGGCCGTTTGCTGCCCAAGATGGACCCGGTGCACAAGGTCACCATCATCCCGCGCGGTGGCGCCTTGGGGGTGACGGTGTCTTTGCCTGAGAAAGACCGTTACAGCACCGATAAGGTTCGGATGCTCAGCATGATCTCCATGCTCTTCGGCGGCCGCATTGCTGAAGAAGTGTTCATGAACCAAATGACCACCGGCGCCAGCAACGACTTCGAGCGTGCCACGCACATTGCCCGTGACATGGTGATGCGCTACGGCATGTCCGATTCTTTGGGCCCCGTGGTCTATGCCGAGAACGAAGGCGAAGTCTTCTTGGGCCGCTCAGTGACCAAGACCACCAATGTCTCAGAAGAGACCATGCGCAAGGTCGACGCTGAGGTGCGCCGCATCATTGATGTGCAGTACGGCATTGCTCGCAAGCTCATCGAAGAGCATGCCGACAAAATGCACGCCATGGCCAAGGCCTTGCTGGACTGGGAAACCATTGACGCCGACCAGATCGACGACATCATGCACGACAAGCCACCGCGTCCGCCCAAGGATTGGACCTCCTCGTCCAATGGCTCGGGCACAGGCCCCACGCCACCGGTCAACCCGGACAGCGCGCCTGCGGCGGCCTGAGCCCTAGAGGCTTGAGACACCCACGGGGCCTTCGGGCCCCGTTCTTCATTTCCAGAGAGCTGCGCTGATGTGGTGGCAAACCCGACGTTTTCGCATTGACCTGAGCCGCCCCCAGGTGATGGGCATCGTCAATGTCACGCCCGACTCCTTCTCGGACGGCGGGCAACATGCCAGCAGCGCAGCCGCCATGGCGCACTGCGAGCAACTGCTGCAAGAGGGTGCGGACATTCTCGACATCGGGGGGGAGTCCACCCGCCCAGGCGCGCAGACGCCCACCGTCCAGGAAGAGCTATCACGGGTGCTGTCGGTGGTGCGGCATGCGGTGACCCTCGGCGTGCCCGTATCGGTGGACACCAGCCGGGCCGAGGTGATGGCCGCTGTGCTGGAGGCCGGCGCCGACATCATCAACGACGTGCGCGCGCTGCAAAGCCCAGGCAGCTTGGCGCTAGTGGCAGCGCACCCCGGTGTGGGGGCGTGTCTCATGCATATGCAGGGCGACCCGCACTCCATGCAGCAAGCGCCGCACTACAGCGATGTGGTGGCCGAGGTGCAGCAGTTTCTGGCCGCGCGGCTGGCCGCAGCCCTGCAGGCCGGTGTGCCCGAAGACTGCATCATGTTGGATCCGGGCTATGGATTTGGCAAAACCGCAACACACAACCTCGACTTGCTGCGCGGCCAGGCCACGCTGTCAGTCCTGGGGAGGCCACTGCTAATAGGCTGGTCGCGCAAGCGCACATTGGGCGAGATCACCGGCAAGCCGGTGCATGAACGGCAGGCTGCATCGGTGGCCGCTGCGTTGGCTGGTATTCAGCGCGGCGCGCGTATTGTGCGGGTGCACGATGTTGCAGCAACGGTCGACGCCGTCAAGGTGTGGGCCGCCGCTGGGCTGATTGACAATATTCAATAGAGACAAAACGAGGCGGGGTCAGGCAGCAGCCAGCCACCGACCATCCAGCTGCCCGGCATCACAGGAGTAGATATGACACGCCAGTATTTCGGCACCGACGGTATTCGCGGCACAGTGGGGCAGGGCGCCATCACCGCAGACTTTGCGCTGCGTTTGGGCCATGCCGTAGGCCGTGTGTTGCGGCAATCAGCGGGCGAGGGCAAGCATCCCACCGTGCTGATCGGAAAAGACACCCGCATCTCGGGCTATATGCTGGAGTCTGCCCTAGAGGCTGGTTTTGCGTCCGCTGGCGTCAATGTCCTGCTCACCGGCCCGCTGCCCACCCCAGGCGTGGCCTACCTGACCCACGCGCTCCGCCTGGATTTGGGCGTGGTCATCAGCGCTTCGCACAATGCCTACCCGGACAACGGCATCAAGTTTTTCTCGGCCAAGGGCACCAAGCTGCCCGATGCCTGGGAGTTGGCTGTTGAAGCCGCCTTGAACGAGCCGCCGCAATGGGCGGATTCAGCCAGCCTGGGCAAGGCCAAGCGACTGGAAGACGCCGCCGGCCGCTACATCGAGTTTTGCAAAGCCAGCGTCAGCGGCGAGCTCTCGCTGAAGGGCATGCACCTCGTGGTCGATGGCGCCCACGGGGCGGCCTACCACGTCGCCCCGGCGGTGTTCCATGAGTTGGGGGCCAAGGTCACCGCCATTGGCGTCTCACCCAACGGCACCAACATCAACGACCAGGTGGGCGCCACCGCCCCGCAAGCCCTGGTCGAGGCCGTCAAGCAACACAACGCAGACTTCGGCATTGCGCTGGACGGCGACGCCGACCGCCTGCAACTGGTGGACCGCGAAGGTCGCCTCTTCAATGGCGATGAGCTGCTCTATGTGATGGTGCAAGACCGCGTGGCCCAGGGCGAAAAAGTTCCCGGTGTCGTGGGCACGCTCATGACCAATATGGCCATCGAAGTGGCCTTGTCCGCGCAAGATGTGGAGTTGGTGCGCGCTAAGGTGGGTGACCGCTATGTGCTGGAAGCCCTGATCGAGCGCGGTTGGCTCCTGGGCGGCGAAAGCTCCGGCCACCTGCTGGCGCTGGACCGACACAGCACGGGCGACGGCATCGTCAGCGCGCTGCAGGTGCTGCAAGCCGTGCAGCGCAGCGGCAAGACGGTGGCGCAGTTGCTCGAAGGCGTGTCGCTGTTCCCGCAGACCATGATCAATGTCCGCCTGCAAGCCGGTGCCGATTGGACCCGCAACGCCGCATTGCAGGCCGACATCGAAGCCGTCAAGGCCGAACTCGGGCAGAAGGGCCGTGTGCTCATTCGCCCCTCGGGCACCGAGCCGGTGCTGCGCGTGATGGTCGAGGCCCAAGATGCGGCGGTGGCTAAAGCGCAAGCTCAGCGCCTCGCCGATCTCGCCTCAAAAAGCTAAGCGCTATACAGCGCGGCTGAAGCGGCGGCGATACGCCTCGGGCAAGTCGGCCAGCGTCAGCATGATGGGCAGGTCGGCCATGCCGAAGTCGGGGTCCCAAGCCGGTGGCCCCAGCACTTTGCCGCCGCACTTCAAGTAGCCCTTGATCAGCGGCGGTGCTGCGACGGGCAAGTCTGCACGCAGATGGTCCAGAGGCAAGGCCAAGCGGGGTATGGCCACCACACCCTCAGGGTGCAAGTGACTCTGGCTCAACTGCTGCCACAGGCTGGATGCACCATGCCCGCCATCTTGCATGGGCACACTGGCGCAACCCAGCGTGGCCTTGAGCCTATTGCGCAACATGAAGTCGGCTAAAGCTCCCCACAGCATCAAGATCACACCCCCACTGCGCCACGCTGGCGCCGTGCAGGAGCGGCCCAGCTCCACCACCTGCGGCCGCAGTGCGTCCAGGCGGCTGAGGTCAAACTCCTGGTCGCTGTAAAGCCCCCCGGCGCGGCGGGCCGCTGCGGGTGTCAGCACGCGGTAGGTGCCCACCACTTCAGCGGGGGCGTGTGCGCTCTCGCGTGTCCGCACCAAAAGGTGCTCGCAATGCGCATCAAAGGCGTCCACATCGAGGCCAGCAGGCGTGCCCGGCGGGCAGCTCAGCTTGGCCCCCATTTCTTCCGCAAAGACTTGGTAGCGCAGGCGCTGGGCCTGGCGCACCTCGTCCTCATGGCGGGCCCAGCAAACCTCCAGTACAGGAGCTTCTGAGCGCCCCCAAACCTGCCGCTGCGCGTCAGGCCCCCCGAGGGGGTCAAGGGAACTTGGGAGCGGCCCGGCGTTTCCTCGAGAGGCCGGTGCCACCAAGTGAGGGGCGGGCTGTGCTGGATGCAGCGCAGGGCTGGAAGACGGCGCGGTGAAGTGCGGTGTGTTCATGAGCCGTCATGCTCGCGCTGGGCCATGACCAGCGCGTGAAGCCTGCATGTCAATGCGATGACCGTCATCGCCCTCGACCAGCAAGACGCCTCCGTCACGCGTGCAAAAAAAATGGGCAGCCCAGCGGCTGCCCAAAGACGAAAGAAATGCGAAGAAGAAAAGGCGCAGGATCAGAAGTTATGCCGGATACCGAAGTCGTAGCCGGTCTTCTCACGATTGCTCGGGAAGGCGTCGCGATTCTCGGTGGTCAGGTCGGCATAGACCGTGGTGCGCTTGGACAGTGCGTAGTGGTAGCCCAGGCTCAACTGCTTGTCGGCCACCACGTTGGTGGTGGTGTTCTTCAGTTGGCCGTAGCTCAGGCGGGCTTCACCCGCGCCGATCATGGCCTTGGCACTCAGCATCCAAGCTTGGTGCTTCTGGGCCGAGGTGTTCTTGCCCGAGCCAAAGAAAGCACCGGCCTTGAACATACCGAAGTTGTACTCACCGTTCACCGTGGTCCAGCTATCGTCCTTGTCAGTGGGGTTCTCGTAGCCCAGGCCCACCACAAAGGTCTTGTCCTTGTAGGCCGCACCCAAGCTGAAGGGGCGCTTCTCGCCACCGATGTTTTCGGCCATCTGAGCGCCCACGCTGAAGGCGCCCATGTCATAGCGGTAGTTCACCGAGTTGCTGTAGCGCGTGCTGCCAATGCGGCCTGCCACGATGCTGCCGTTGCTGGCCACCGTGTCGGTGCCCCAGGGGTCGGCCGGGCCTTGGCTGAAGGTGTAGGCGGGGTTCTCTTCGCGGCCCAGCGTTACGCGGCCAAAATCGCCTTGAATGCCAACGATGGACTTGCCTTCCCAGAAGCGGGTCGTGTTGGCCACACTGCCATCTTGAGCATTGAAGCGGTGCTCAATGTGGAAGACAGCCTTCAGGCCACCGCCCAAATCTTCGGTGCCCCGAAAGCCCAAGCGGCTGCCGGAGCCATTGCGCACTTCCAGGTTCTTGACGGCGTCCACTTGCTGCGCGATGGATAGATCCACGCGGCCATACACGGTGACGTTGGATTGCGCCTGTGCGCTGACGGCAGCCGTGGCGGCCAAGGCCAGCACGGCGAGAGGGAGGGTGTGTTGCTTCATGAGTACTCCTAGCGGTTAAAACACAATCGCGGCCCAAGATGCATGCTTGCGTCGCGTCGACCGTCGTCACTCTAGGCAGCCTCACCGCATGTTTTCGTGACAGTCCGCAATGCCGGGTGTGCCCGGCGGGGCATTGACGGCTGTCATGCTTGCGTCACAAGTCGGTGGCAATGGCAGAGCATGGTGGCGCTTTGCACGTGGGGTGCGTGTGATTCACAGCCATGTCATGTCTGTCTTTCATCATGGCCCTCCATGCACAGGAGACAAGGCATGGACGACGTGGCCGACAACCCGACACAACGGGTCCGCACCGTGTGGATCTCCGATCTGCACCTGGGTACACCGGGCTGCCAGGCCGAGGCATTGCTGACCTTTTTGAAAAATGTCGAATGCGACACGCTCTACTTGGTGGGCGACATCATTGACGGCTGGCAGTTGCGCCGAAGCTGGTACTGGCCGCAGGCCCACAACGACGTGGTGCAAAAGATACTGCGCAAGGCCCGTAAAGGGACCAAGGTGATCTTCGTGCCGGGCAACCACGACGAGTTTGCGCGCCGCTATGTGGCGCATAACTTTGGGGGTGTCGATGTGGTGGAAGACTGCATTCACCACACCGCCGATGGCCGCACCTTGTGGGTCACCCACGGCGACTTGTTCGACGGCGTCATCCAATGCGCCAAGTGGTTGGCCTATGTGGGCGACATGGCCTACGAGACCACGCTCAAGGTCAACCGCTGGCTCAACCGGGCGCGTGGGCGCTTGGGCCTGCCCTATTGGAGCCTGTCGCGCTACCTCAAGCTCAAGGTGAAGCGGGCGGTCAGCTATGTCAGCGACTTTGAAGCCGCTGTCGCCCGCGAGGCCCGCAAGCGCGGGGTGGACGGCGTCGTCTGCGGTCACATCCACCATGCTGAGATCCGCACCATCGACGGCATCCTCTACTGCAATGACGGCGACTGGGTGGAGAGCCTCACCGCCTTGGTCGAACATGCGGACGGTCGGCTGGAGATCCTCGACTATGGGCAGCCCGCGCCACAAGACACTCCGGTGAAGATCCCGCCACCCACGCTGGGCTTGAGGGGCTAAGCCTCGGGCAGCAGGGGCGCCTCCTGATCGACACATCTCCTGTGTTCTGGACGCTGGCGCACAGATGGCAGCGGAGACATCGCTCAAGCTGTCCGTTGAGGCTGTGGCGCAGCGCACTCCGCGTACCTGGAGGCACACCGTGAAGGGCGTTCCGATTCAAGGCGGCCACCCCAGTCGCCGCCGACACGCTCAAACGGGAACAGCTGCAAGCCAAAGACGAGCTGCGCATGTTGCTCAGCACAGCCTGCGCCGAGGACATTCACTCCAACAGGTTTTCAACCGTTCCAGGAGGGCCCATGGCCACCATGATGAAAGCAGCCGTCTTTGTCGACAAGCATCGCATCGAGGTGGTGGACAAACCCATCCCCGATGTCGGCCCTAACGACGCTTTGATGCGCATCACCACCACGACCATCTGTGGCACCGATGTACACATTCTCAAAGGTGAATACCCAGTCGCCAAAGGCCTGACCATCGGCCACGAACCGGTGGGCGTGATCGAGAAGCTCGGCAGCGCCGTGCAGGGCTACACCGAAGGCCAGCGCGTCATTGCGGGGGCCATCTGCCCCAACTTCAACTCCTATGCAGCGCAAGATGGCGTAGCTTCGCAAGACGGTAGCTACCTGATTCCCCAGGGCTTGTGCGGCTGTCACGGCTACAAAGCCACGGCGGGCTGGCGCTTCGGCAACCTGATTGACGGCACCCAGGCCGAATACGTTCTGGTGCCCGACGCCCAAGGCAACCTCGCACCCATTCCCGATGGACTGACCGACGAACAAGTGCTGATGTGCCCTGACATCATGTCCACCGGCTTCAAGGGTGCCGAGAACGCCGGCATTCGCATGGGCGACACCGTGGTCGTGTTCGCGCAAGGCCCCATCGGCCTGTGCGCCACAGCAGGTGCGCGCTTGAGGGGCGCGTCCACCATCATCGCGGTGGACGGCAATGATCACCGCCTGGACATCGCCAAGAAAATGGGCGCCGACCTCACGCTGAACTTTAAGAACTGCGACGTGGTTGACGAGATCATGAAGATCACCGGCGGGCGTGGCGTGGATGCATCCATCGAGGCCTTGGGCACGCAGACCACGTTTGAAGCGGCGCTGCGCGTGCTCAAACCCGGCGGCACCTTGTCTAGCCTGGGCGTGTACTCCAGCGACCTCAGCATTCCCCTGAACGCCTTGGCCGCCGGCCTGGGTGACCACCGCATCATCACCGCACTGTGCCCCGGCGGCAAAGAGCGCATGCGCCGATTGATGAACGTGGTGGCCTCCGGCCGCATCGACCTGAGCGTGATGGTCACGCATCGGTTCGCGCTGGACGACATCGTGGCTGCCTACGAGCTGTTTGCGAACCAAAGCGATGGCGTGCTGAAGGTGGCGATCAAGCCTTGAGGCAGGCCGGGGTGCTGGCCCTCAAGCAGCCCGCGCCAATTCACCCTGCTGGAGCGCCACGGTCGTCGGGGCCGTGCCTCGCCCTATGCCTTGGTATTCAAAGCCCATCTGCGCCAGCAGCTCAGGGTCATACAAATTGCGGCCATCAAACACGATGGGGGTGGCCATGCACTCACGCAGGGCGTCAAAGTCGGGGCTGCGGAACTCGCGCCATTCAGTGACCAACAACAAGGCGTGGGCGCCTTGAGCGGCGTCCTCAGGGCGGGGCACCAGCGTCAGTCCAGGGCGCTCGGGCCACAGTGCGGCCACACCGGGCATGGCCACGGGGTCAAAGGCTTGCAGGGTGGCGCCGTGGCGCAAGAGCTCGTCCATGATCACCAGGCTGGGCGCCTCGCGCAAATCGTCGGTGCCGGGCTTGAAGGACAAGCCCCAGACGCCAATCACCACGCCGGTCAAGTCAGCACCGAAGCGTGCCAGCACGCGCTCGGCCAAAAGCCGCCGCTGCGTGTGGTTGATGCGCTCTGCGGCCTGCACCATGCTCATCTCCAGGCCCTGGGCTTCACCCATATGGCGCAGCGCCCGCACATCCTTGGGGAAGCAGGAGCCGCCCCAGCCGCAACCGGCATAGAGAAAGTGCGTGCCAATGCGTGCATCGGCGCCAATGCCCAAGCGCACTTGTTCAATGTCGGCTCCCAGCCCTTCGGCCAGGCCGGCCATTTCATTCATGAAGCTGATGCGGGTGGCCAGCATGGCATTGGCCACGTACTTGGTCAGCTCAGCGCTGCGGATGTCCATCACCATCAGGCGGTCACGGTTGCGCAAAAAGGGCGCGTAGAGCGCGCGCATCAAGAGCGTGGCTTGTTCGTCCTCGGCGCCCACAATCACCCGGTCAGGCCGCATGAAGTCGTCGATGGCGGCGCCTTCTTTGAGGAACTCGGGGTTGGAGACCACGGCAAAGGGCAGCACCGTGCTGCGCTCACGCAAGGTTTGGTTCACCACCTCACGCACGCGGTCGGCCGTGCCCACCGGCACCGTGCTTTTGTTGACCACCACTTTGTAGTCCAGCATGTGTTGGCCCACACTGCGCGCGGCCGCCAGCACGTGCATCAGGTCGGCGCTGCCGTCTTCTTGGGGTGGCGTGCCCACCGCAATGAAGATCAGGGTGCCGTGGTTCACGGCCATCGCCGCATCGGTGCTGAACTTCAAGCGCCCGCTGGCGGCGTTGCGTTGCATCAACTCGGCCAAGCCGGGTTCATGGATGGGCGACTCGCCGTGCTGCAAGCGCGTCACCCGCTCGGCGTCAATGTCCAAGCAGACCACGCTGTTACCCATGTCGGCCAAGCAGGCCGCCGTGACCAAGCCCACATAGCCCGCCCCGATCACACAGACTTTCATTGCTCGCTCCTTGGCCGCCCGACAAGGCGGCTCGGGTCCGATGCTGAAGTGCCTCTGTGACGCGGGCGTGATGGGTCGGCGTCAGGCGTGTGACGGCAGATGCATCAGTGCTTGACCCATGCGAATGGTTGTGCCCGTTTGGATCGCTGCCGCCAATGTAAAGCCCGGCGGGGCGAACACGATGATGGTCGAGCCATGCTCAAACCAGCCCAGCTCTTGGCCCTTGCT
This sequence comes from Ideonella sp., assembly GCF_044358605.1. GTDB lineage: Bacteria > Pseudomonadota > Gammaproteobacteria > Burkholderiales > Burkholderiaceae_C > Ideonella. Next base: position 20,345 of record NZ_JBIKNQ010000016.1, on the reverse strand, counting down.
GACCGCCTCTTGGCAGGGCCACTCATGGGGGCCGCGGTGCCGCAGGTGCAAGAGCACATTGAGCCAGTGCAAGCGGATGCTGGCCACCAAGATCGCAGCCACGGGCACCAAGGCCAGCGGGTGCCCGCCCTGGCGGGTGCGCAGGCGGATGACGGCGCGCTCATTGCGGCAGAACAAGCGTTCTATGCGCTGCAGCGCAATCGGGTTCACGTTCCAGGTGTCGCCGCTCAGGTAGCTGACATGCTCGATGCGGGCATCGGTGGGGGCATGAAAGCGGTGGTACATGGCCGAGGTCAGGCGAAGGGTGATGAAGCTGCCGCCTTCAAAAGCCGAGGCGTCTTGGCTTGGGCCAAACAACTCGGCGGTGGAGTAAGGAAAGCCCTTGGCCTGAAACACCTGGCCGGCCTGCACGGGTCCGCAGGCGCCCACGATGGCATCGCAAGGGCTGCAGAGGACCTGCGGGTCGGGGTCGATGCGCCGTGCGCCGGGCTTGAGCTCGCGTGTGAAGCATTCGTGCAGGCTATTGAAGTGCTGCTGCCGGGCTTCGCTCAAGTCCAGGTCGGTGAAGCAGCGCCAGACGGCGATGGAGACGCGGGTGAGCATCGGGCTGCGCAGCCGGCTGTACCAGCCCATGAACAGGGTCAGGGCACGCCGGGGCACGCGGTTGGTGAGCAGAAAGTTCAAGTCTTCTTGCATCAAAAGCCGACGGAAGCTGAAAGGGTTCATGGGCTTGTCACTCACAACAGGTAAATCTCGGGGCTGTCACTGAAAGGACGGAACATGGAAGAAACAATGGCCTTGAGTGCCGCCTTGGCGGCGGGTGGTTTGGCCTGGTTGGCGCCCAAGGCGTGGCGCCGCTTGCAGCTCTCTCGCGCCAAGCACCGCTCTCTGGCGGGCCACTCGCGCATGGCCAAGCGCTTGGCCACCTGGCTGCCGGGCTATGCCTACGACGAGCAGCATTTCTTCAACTGCGACGGCGCAGCGCTGCCGGTGGTGCGCCAGCGCGAAGCCGCGTTCAAGGCGTTGTGCGCTGACTTCGCCAAGCGCTATGCGGCCAGCATCGCCATGACCGCCGAGGCGCGTGAGGGCCTGTCTGACTTGCAGTTCACCGGCAGCTACCGCGTGCCTTTCCAGTTCAGCCCTTACTTGCGAGAACGCCTGAAGCTGGGCGCCTTCTTCAACGCGGCCGATGGTGTGATGCTGGAAGACCTGGACGGCAATCGCTTCTATGACCTCACCGGCTCTTACGGCGTCAATGTGCTGGGTGTCGATGCCTACAAAGCCTGCATCGCCCAAGCCGTGAAGGACGCCGAAGCGTTGGGCCCGGTGCTGGGCGGCTTGCACCCGGCGGTGCTGCGCAATGTGCAGCGGCTCAAGGCCATCTCGGGTTTGGATGAAGTGTCCTTCCACATGTCCGGCACCGAGGCGGTGATGCAGGCCGTGCGCCTGGCCCGCTATCACACGGGGCGCAGCCACTTGGTGCGCTTTTGTGGGGCCTACCACGGCTGGTGGGAAGACGTGCAGCCCGGCCCGGGCAACCCGCTGCCGCCGCGCGAGACCTACACCCTCAAAGACATGGACGCCAAGAGCCTCGCCGTACTGCGCAGCCGCAAAGATGTGGCCTGCGTGTTGGTCAACCCGCTGCAGGCCTTGCACCCCAACCGGCCCGCCCCCGGTGATTCTTCCCTCTTGGACAGCGGGCGCACTGCGGGCTTTGACCGCTCGGCCTACACCCAGTGGTTGAAGGACCTGCGCCAGGTGTGCACCGAGCGCGGCATCGTGCTGATCTTTGACGAGGTCTTTCTGGGCTTTCGCCTGGCGCAGGGCGGCGCTCAGGCCTACTTTGGCGTGCAGGCCGATATGGTGACCTACGGCAAGACCTTGGGCGGCGGCCTGCCGGTGGGCGTGGTCTGTGGCCGAGCGGCGCTGATGAAGCGCTTTCGTGAGGAGCGGCCAGCCGACATCTGCTTTGCCCGTGGCACTTTCAACGCCCATCCTTATGTCATGACGGCCATGTCGGCCTTCTTGGACCGGCTGGAGACGCCCGACGTTCAGGCGCTCTACGAGGGCTTGGATGAGCGCTGGAGTGAGCGCTTCAAGGCGTGGAATGCGTCGCTCGCCGAACAGGGTCTGCCGGTGCAGATCGCGCACCTCTCGACCGTGGCCACCGTCTTGTTCACCCGCCCGTCGCGCTACAACTGGATGCTGCAGTTCTATCTGCGCGCCGAGGGCCTGGCCCTGAGTTGGGTGGGCAGCGGCCGCATGATCTTCAGCCTGAACTACACCGACGATGAGTTGGCGCATGTGCGGGCCAAGTTTGCCGCTGCCTGCCAAGCCATGCTGCGGGATGGCTGGTGGCTGCCGGCGGCAGAGCAAAGCAATCAACAGATTCGACGCCGCGTGCTGGGTGAGGTGCTGCGCACGCGGCTGGGTTGGCGCTGAGCGATCAGCGATGCCGCACATGCGGCATCGGGTCCAGCAGCTCGCCGCGCAGCAGGGCCAGCGGAGCTTTGTGGTACAGCACAATGTCATGCACGGGGTCGGTGATGATCTTGATGGCCCAGGCCAGTGCCTCGATCGGCCCTTGGGTCCAGATCAGTTGCCCCACCCGAAACAGTACCCCGGCCACGCCCAGTGCCAGCCAGGCGATGCCCACGTCGTGCAAGAACTCAGCGTTGTTGCCTGCGGGTGTGATGAGGCCAAACACCGAGGGCTGCAGCCACAGCACCACGGGAATGCCGGCCCACACCGACAGCAGAATCACTTTGCGGTGGATGTTGTAGCCCACCTTGACGGCTTCTTTGTGCGCGTCGCTGACCTGGTTGACATGGTCATAGCCACGCGGCTCGAAGAAGAAGTGACCGGCCTGACGCGTCACCATCGAGAAGCCCCAAGCGATCAGGGCCGCGGTGGCGGGGTCTACGAACAGCATGGCATAGGCCACCAAGAAACCGATGGCACTGACAAAGTGCAGGCTCTGGTTGATGCGGCTCTGGTGATAGAAGCGGTGGTCGTCCCAGCGTTGGGTGGCCAAGGTATCGAAGAAGTTCGTCATGGTGCTCCTCATGGGCGAAGGTGACGCCGCAGCCTGCGGCAGCCGAGATGTTGCGCGGCTTGCATGAAACTAGCGTGACGGAAGGGTGGCGGGGCTTTTGTCATCGAACTGTTGCAAGCGGTGGGCAGCATGGCGGCATGAACACACCCACGCTTTTGATGTCGACCCCCGCTGTCTTGGCGGGGCCTGGCTTGCGCATTGCCGTGGTCACCGAGACCTACCCGCCCGAGGTCAATGGGGTGGCCATGACCTTGTCGCGGGTGGTGGAGGGGCTGCTGGCTCGCCACCATCAGGTGCAGCTGATCCGGCCCCGTCAAGCGGTGGTGGCGCCTGCTGCGCCGGCGGGCTTGAGCGAAGTGTTGGTGCGGGGCTGCCCCATCCCCGGCTACTCGCACCTGCGCATGGGCCTGCCCGCAACGGCTACCTTGCTCAAGCTCTGGCGCGCACAGCGGCCCGATGTGGTGCACATCGCCACCGAAGGGCCGCTGGGCTGGTCTGCGCTGCAGGCGGCCACCCAGTTGGGCTTACCCACCACCAGCGACTTTCGAACCAACTTCCAGGCCTATTCCAAGCACTACGGCCTGGGTTTGCTGAAGCGCAGCATCCTGGCTTACCTGCGCCGCTTTCACAACCGCTCGGGCCTGACCATGGTGCCTACAGCGGCACTGCAAACTGAGCTGCAGGCGCAAGGCTTTGAGCGCCTGCAGGTGGTGGCGCGCGGCGTGGACACGCAGCTCTTTTCACCCGCCCGCCGTCGAGCCGCGCTGCGCCTGCAGTGGGGTGTCGCACAGGACGATGTGGTGGTGGCCTGCGTGGGGCGTCTGGCGCAAGAGAAGAACTTGCTGCTCCTGGGTCGCGCCTTTGACGCCATACATGCGCGCCAGCCGCGCGCCAAGCTCTTGCTGGTGGGCGAAGGGCCCCAGCGGGCCGCCCTGCAAGCCCTTTGGCCAAAGGCGATTTTTGTGGGCCAGCAGCGCGGCGTGGACTTGGCCGCGCACTATGCCAGTGCTGATCTCTTCCTCTTTCCCAGCCAAACCGAAACCTTCGGCAACGTCATCACCGAAGCCATGGCCAGTGGCCTGCCCATCGTGGCTTTTGAGCATGCGGCGGCAGGTCAGCTCTTCAAGGCCCATGGCTGTGGGCTGTTGGCAGCCCTTGGGGACGACACCGGATTTGTGGCTGCTGCCGTGGCCCTGGCTGGTGATGCACCTCAGCGGCGCGCGCTGGGTGTGGCGGCGCGCCTGGTGGCAGAGTCTCTGGATTGGCCCGGTGTGGTGGCCCAGTTCGACGCCATGTTGCACCAGGCGCTGGGTGGGCAAACCAGCCTTAGAGCTGTAGCCCCGCTGTGGGCGCAGGCCTGAGGCGAGCCTTGCTCAGGGCCAACAGCCGCCCTGTAGCGAAGGCCACCACAGCGGCGGTGGCCGTGAGCACCGTGCCCATGCTCGGTGCCCACGCCAGCAGGCCCATATAGAGCCCCAGCGCCACCAAGACTCTGGCGTTCTGAAAGAAGCCCTGAACGGCAATGGCCGCGCCCGCCCCCAAGAGCTGGTGGCCGCGTCGGTGCAGCAGCGCATTCAAGGGCACGACCATCAGCCCGCCGGCGGCGCCTGCCAAGGTCAGGATCAGGGCGGCCGCCTGCCAATGGGGTGCCCAGGGTAGAAGGGCCATCAGCGCTGCCATGCCTAAGCCCGCCCATAACAGGTGGGGCGCATGCTCCAGGCGCACCCAGCGGCCAGCTGCCAAGGCGCCGGCCATCACCCCCAGCGCGACGCTGGCCTGCAAATAGGTGGCTTCATGCATGGCCAAGCCCAAAGACTCGCGTGCCCAGCGCAACACGGCGAACTGCAGCACCGCCCCCACACCCCAAAACAACATGGTCGCGAGCAGCGCCAAGCGGGCCGTGGCGTCTTGCCACAGCACCGGCACATCGGCGGCGAAGCGAGCCAAAAGGCGTTGAGCACTGGTGCTGCAAGGCATGCGCGGTGTGCCGCTTTCGCGGACCGCGGCATTGCACAGCATGGCCCCCAAGTACAGGAGCATCAATACACACAGAGAACCCGTCAGTGCCTCCGCTTGGCTGAGCCGCAAGGCTTCGAGTGTTTCTTGCAAGCCTTGAGCCAGGCCACTCTGCATCCAGACCGGGCTGACCAGCCAACCCCCAAAAGCCGTGCCCATGAGCACAGCGCACACCAAGCTGGCCTTGAGCCAACCATTGGCGCCAACCAGATGCGGGCCGGCCACGGTCTCGGTCATCCAACCCAGCTTGGCAGGCGCGTAGGCCGAGGTGGCCATGCCCATCAGCATCAAAGCCAACAAGGGGTTGATGCCTAAGAGCACCGCCAAGGCACCAAGCGCCTTGATGCCGTTGAGCACCGTCATCCAAGCGGCCTTGGGCCAAGCGTCTGCCAGTGCGCCTACAAAAGGAGCCAGCAACACGAAGGAGAGGTTGAAACCCACCTTGAGCAAGGGGGCGGCCCAAGCGGGGTAGCCGTGCAGGTCTAACCAGACCATGGACACGATCAGCAGGGCGTTGTCGGCCAAGGCTGCCGCAAACTGAGCCACCACCATCCAGGAGAAGCTTGAGGGGTAGCGGGGTGGGGTGGGCAGCATGGTGGCGATGATTCGCCACCATGATCAAGCCGCTGTGCGACGGCTTGATGACAGGTTCAGTGGCCCTTCTTGGGGCGGCCGGTCTTGATCGGCAACAAGGCCTCCAGCACATTGCGCAGCACCTCAGTGGGCAGGGCGTTCAGCGCATGCAAGCCAGCGCGCAGCAGCTCGCTCTTCTTGGCCGAGACCCGATCTGACAGTAGGCGCTTCTTCAGCACATCAATCAGGTTGAAGTCGAGTTGCGGCATGGTGAAGCTGTCGCGCACCAGCTTGCGAGCAGCTTTATCGGCCACCGACTTGTCGGCCTCGGGGCTCTTGGCCGGCTTTGAAGGCTTAGCAGGCTTGGTGGGCTTAGCCGCCTTGACAGGCTTGGCGGGCAGCGCCTTGGCAGGCTTGCTGGGCTTGGCCGCAGGGGCTAGCTTGGCCACCTTGGCCGGCTTGGCGGCGACTGCAGACTTTGCGGTTGCTGCGGGCTTTGCGGCTTTGATCGGCTTGGTAGCCGCGGCCGGCTTGGCCTTGGCGGGGCTCTTGGCGGCGGGCGCTGCAGAGCGCTTGGCCGGGGCAGCGCTGGGCTTGCTGGCAGCCTTGGCAGCGGGCTTGGCGGCAGCTTTGGGAGCAGCTTTGGCGGCGGGCTTGACTGCAGGCTTGGCCGAGGCGGACGCTTTGGCCGCTGGCTTCGCTTTGGCAGGGGCCGCAGCTTTGGGGGCAGCCTTCTTCACCGGCTTGGCGGCTGTCTCCGCCTTGGCGGGGGAGGGGCTGTTGGCCGCCTGCGCTGCAGGGGCGCTTGCCGGTGCTGGGCTGGCCGTAGGGGCTGCTGCCGTGTCTGGTGTGGCCGCAGTGGCGCTGGAAAGGTTTGCCATGAAAGGTACTCCACTGAAAATAGTATAAATAGTTTATATGCTTTCTATTCCGGCCAGCAAGTGGACTGACACATCCGCCCGTTACCATCCAAGGGTTTTTGCACCCACCTTTGCCTGATATGACTGCCTCAACGACGGCGACTCTGGCCAATCCCTCTTATGGCACCGATGAGCATGGGCTGATCTGCGGCTACTGGTTTCAGCCCGGTGCTTCGGTCGTGACGCTGGCCGACGCAGCCACCGCCCTGGGCCTGCTGGCCTCGGATCAAGCAGGCTTTGTGTGGTTGCATTTCAACCTTAGCCACGCCCAGGCGGAGCCGTGGCTGCGATCAGCCGCCAAGCTCGGCGAGAACTTCTTTGAAGCGCTGCACGATGGCTCGCGCTCCACCCGCATCGAGCGCGACGCCGAGGCACTGTTTGCCGTGATCAACGACGTGACCTTTGACTTCAGCCTGGATGCCGGTGATGTGTCGACCCTGTGGGTCAACGTCACCGAGCGGCTGGTGGTCACGGCGCGGCGCCAGCCGCTGCGCTCGATTGACCGGCTGCGCATGTCGGTGAAGCGCGGCGAGGTGCTGGGGTCTTCGGTGGCGCTGCTGAACCACTTGCTGGGCGATCAGGCGGATGAGTTGCAGCGCATTGTGCGCATGGCGGCCGAGCGGGTTGACGATGTCGAAGACGCCGTCTTGGCTGGTCAGCATGAACGCCACACGGCGGAACTGGCCCGCTTGCGGCGCTTGATGGTGCGCTTGCAGCGGCTGCTGGCGCCAGAGCCCAGCGCCTTGCTGCGCACACTCTCCAACCCGCCGTCCTGGGTGCAGGCTGAAGACCGTCAGCGCATGCACCATGCCAGCGAGGAGTTTGCACTGGTGCTGCGCGACATCACCGCGCTGCAAGAGCGCATCAAGCTGATGCAAGATGAAGCCGCCACCCGGGTGGCGGAGGAGAACAACCGCAGCCTCTTCATGCTGACCATGGTGACGGTGTTGGCTCTGCCTATCAACCTGATCTCGGGCTTGTTTGGCATGAATGTGGGCGGCACGCCCATGGGCGCCCACCCTGCAGGCTTCTGGATCGTGGCGGGTTTCATCACCACCTTGACGGTGGTGATTGGGGTGTTGACGGTGCGCGGCGTGCGGCGTCGGCGCTGAGTGCGGGTCACCGTCCCAGGCGCATTCAGACCGGCCTGGGCCGCTCACCTCGGGTCAGGCGAAGCTCGATGTCGTCCAGCACGGGCAGCAGGTCTGCCACCGTGTCGATGGTGTAGTCGGGCTGCATGGCCGCCAGGCGGTCGTGGGCCACGGCCACCAAGCGTTGCTGCTCTTGAATCGAGATGCGTTGCCATGCTTCTAGGCTCAGGCCGACTTCATTACCGCTGGCGGTGATGGCCACGGTCCAGCAGCCGGCTTGACGGCCTTCGCTCAAGCCGGGCAGGGTGTCGTCCACCTTCACCACCCGATAGGCCGGGCCGACTTCCAAGTCGAGGAAGCACTGGTACATGGCCATGGGGCTGGGGCGGCCCAGCGGCACATCCCCGGCGCACACCAGGTTGTCGGGTGCAATGCCTTGGGCGGCCAGCAGCGGCTGCACCACCTCCATGATGGGTCGGTTGTAGCCGGTGGTCGAGCCTACTTTGAGGCCGCGCTGGCGCAGCGTGGCCAGCAACTCAGCCGCCCCCGGAATGGCCTGGGCATGTTGGCGCACCGACAGGGCATTCATGGGCGTGAACTCCTCGTACAGCGCACCCACATCGGCCACATCAAAGGCACGCCCATGGGCGGCGGCCCAGGCGGCCGCGATGCGCGGCTGGGTGCCCAAGGTCTGAATATGGTCCCACTTGGGCAGGCCCATAGGCACACGGGCTTCATCAATGCTGATCTCGACCCCATGCCGGGCGAAGAGCTCTACAAAGGCGCCCATCGGCGCCTGGCTGCCAAAGTCAAATAGGGTGCCCGCCCAGTCGAACACGACGGCGGCAAGAGAGGAAGAAGAACTCATGGCTGCGGGCTCACCATTGGTTGAACACATCTTCGGCAATGCCGAAGGCGGTGCTGGCCCCGGTGCCGCTGGTCACCAGCACCAGGCGTTGCGAAGGGGAGGGTCGCACCACCAAGCAGTCCTCATGGTGGCCGACAGGGTAGACACCCACCCAGCGCTCCACCACGCGGCATTGGCCCAGGTCCAGGGTTTCGTAGAGGTGCTGCAAGATCAGCTCATCGACGGCCTCGCTGGCAAAGGGCAGGGGGCTGTCGGCGGCATGGTGAGAATCGCCCACCACCAAGCTGCCATCGGCGCTTTGCACGGCGATCAAGTGGATGCCGTGGGCCAAGCTGTGCGGCACTTCGTGGCTGAGTTGCTGCTGCAGGGCTGCTGCTTGGGGCAGTGCCGCATAGCCGGCATAGCGCACCAAGCTCAGGTCCGACATCACCGCCGCCCCCAGCCTGAAGCCAGCCTCGGGCTGGACGCGCAGCATTTGCAGGCGGGTCAGCTGCAGTCCGTGGTCTTTGAGCAAGGCACCGGCCACGCCCGTCAGCTCCGTGCCGGGGCACAGCACGATGCGCTCTGCCTGCAGGCTGCGCTGTGCCGTGTGGACTTCGCCATCACTCACGCTCAGCACCGCTTCCCCGAAGAAGAACTCAACGCCATGCTCTTGGCTCAGCCAGTGGGTGAGCCGAGGAATGGCGTCGCGCGACTCCACCCGCAACTCATGCGGTGAATACAAAGCGGCGGTGGCGTGCTCGGTGCGCAGGGCGGGCATGTGCTGGCCCGCCTCGCGGGCGCTGTGAAGCTCGCAGCGCTCGCCCATCTCTGTTTGCATGAAGGCGTGCAGCACCTCAGCCGCCGCCGGACGTTGGGCCAGCACCCACAGGCCGCGATGCTCAATGCGGATGCCTGCCTGAGGTGCGACTTCCGCCCAGACATCGCGGCTGCGCCTTGCCCGCCGCCAGGTGTCGCCCGCGCGTTGGCCCGTCACGGTCACAAAACCAAAGTTGCGGATAGAGGCGCCCACCGCGCGGTGGTCTCGCTCGACCACCGCCACCGACAAGCCACGCCGCCGGGCTTCATACGCATGGGCGAGGCCCACAATGCCTGCGCCCACCACGATCACATCAAAGGTCATACCGCCTCTCATTGAGTTCGCCAAGCCTGGGTGCGGCGGCGCGACCATGCTGCTGCAGCGCCCAGCAGTCCACGGCCTGCAGCGGCAGTCAGGAAGATCAGCATGGCCATGGCCGCTGCGGGCGCCATGTCGCCTGCGTCATCCATGTTGAGCACAGCCACCGAGGCCAGGCCGGTGTCAGGGCCGTACAAAAAGACCACCGCAGACACGGTGGTCAGTGCGTTCACGAAGAAGAAGCCCGCCACCTCAAAGAGCGATGGCCCGCAAGCCGGCAAATGCACGGCCCAAGCGGTCTGCAGGGGGGACACCCCCAGCGACTCGCCCACCCACTCGTACTCCGCATCCAGCTGACGCAGCGCGGTCAACAAGGTGAGGTGCGCCACAGAAAAATAGTGCGCCACCGTGCACAACACCAAAATCGCCATGCCGCCATAGAGCCCGCGCAGCGGCTGCCATGGTGGGTTGAAAAACAAGATGTAGCCCAGGCCCAAGGCCAGGCCCGGTATGGCCAAGGGCAGCATGGCCATCACGTTGAGGGTTTGGCGTGCCGCCACAAAACCCCGGGGTTTGGCCACCAACCAGGCCGTCATGAAGGCGCAGGCCGTGCCGATGAGCGCGGTCCAGGTGGCCAGTCGGAGCGAGTTGACAAACGTCGCCCAGCCGCCGCCGTCGGTGTTGTCGAAGTCGAAGTGCCGCAGACTCAAGCTCAAGTCATAGGGCCAGTAAGTGGCCAGGGCCGCCAGGGCAGCGGCCAGTAAGGTGCCCACCAGCAGCGTGCAGACCAAGGCACAGTAAATCCAGAGTGCACCGTCCCGCCAGGCCACGGGCTTGGGGTGATGGGGCGTGGCGCGCAGCGTCAGCGCAGCCCCTTGGCGGCGGCGCAAGTGGGCCTCGACGGCGCTGGCCACCACAGCAGGCAGCAGCAAGAGCACGGCCACCACCGCACCGAGGCGGAAGTTCTGTTGCCCAATGACCTGCTTATAGAGTTCCGTCGCCAACACTGCATCTTGGCCGCCCAGCACCTTAGGCACGCCAAAGTCGGTCAGCACCAGCACAAAGACCACCATCCAGGCCAGCATCAGGCCGTAGCGGCTGGCCGGCAAGGTGATGGTCCAGAACTGCCGTGCAGGGGAAGCGCCTAAGGTCTGTGCGGCCTCAAAGAGTCGGCCATCCATCTGGCTCAGGGTGGTAGAGAGCATCATCAGCGCATGTGGAAAGGTCCACAGCACGGCGCCCAACAACATGCCGGCCTCGCCGTAGAACGGGGTGTCGCCCAAGACGGCCTGCCACAGGTCGCGCAGCAGACCCTGGTTGCCGAACAGCACCACCAAGCTCAAGGCCATCAACAGCGAAGGTGCCATCAGGGGCAGCAAGGCCAAGCCCTTGAACAGCGCCTTGCCGGGCATGGCACTGAGGCTCAGTGCGTAGGCGAAACCGTAGGCCAAGGCCACGGACAAGGTGGCAGCAGCAGCGGCCAAGCCCACGCTGCGCAGGATGAGCGCGCCCACATGGGCTTGTGCAAAAAAGGCGCGATAGTGGCCAAGGCCCACGGTTTGCCCGTCGGTCTCCCAGGCGCTCTGCATCAGCAGTGCTGTCATGGGCAGCACAATGCCCAGCAGCAGCAAGCCGGTCATCAGCAGCAAGAGCACTGGTGGCAGGCGTGCCAACAGCCGCTGCAACAGGGGCTCGCTCCCGGTGCCGCTGGCAATAGCAGGCGCTGTGAGCACAGTGCTCACGGGGCCTCCACGGGCAGCAGGCTGAGGGCTTTGGGGGGGAGGTAGAGGCCGACCTGCTCACCGCGTTGCCAGGGTACCTGGCCACCGATGGGGGTGGGCATGCTGCTCTCTAGCGTCTGGCCCAGCGCCTCTACCTGCCACTGGAGTTGGACGTGAGCACCGCAGAAGGTCCAGTCACTCAAGGTGGCCTCAACAGTGTTGGTGGGCAGCCAGTCTTCGGGGCCTAAGCCCACGGCGGCCGCGCGGCGGCGTGACAGCTCCAAGGGGCGCACCTCAATAGTCTCTGGCCGAATCCCGACCCAGGTGGCTTGGCCGGCATCATCGGGGGACTTGGGTTGGTGCTGGTGCCGCAAGTGAACCGCACCCACACGCACTTCATCTGAGGCCACGACACGCGCTGGCCACAGGTTCATGCGGCCCACAAACTGTGCGCTGAAGCGATTGCTGGGTTGGGCGTAGAGCGCCCAAGGCGCGGCGTCCTGCGCAATTCGGCCGCCCTCCATCAAGACCACGCGGTCTGCCATGGCCAAGGCTTCATCTTGGTCGTGGGTGACCATGATGGTGGACATGCGCAAGCTGCGCTGGAGCTGGCGGATCTCGCTGCGCATGGCGGCACGCACCTGGGCGTCCAAGGCGGACAGCGGTTCATCCAGAAGCAGCAATCGGGGCTGGGGGGCCAAGGCCCGGGCCAGGGCCACGCGCTGCTGCTGGCCGCCAGAGAGCTGGGCAGGGAACTTGCGTGCGTGCGCAGTCAGCCCCACCATGTCCAGCATCTCGGCCGCGCGCTGCAAAACCCGCTCTCGCGGCAGGCCGCGCAGACCATAGGCCACGTTGTCTAGGGCGCTCAGGTTGGGAAACAGCGCATAGGACTGAAACACCACCCCGAAGTGGCGCGCCGCCGGCGCCAGCGCCGTGATGTCTTGGCCATGCAGATGCACGCTCCCAGCGTCCACCGTCTCGATGCCGCACAAGATGCGCAACAAGGTGGTTTTGCCGCAGCCTGAAGGCCCCAGCAAGCACACCAACTCACCCTCTTGCACGGCGAGATCCAAGTCACGCAAGATGGGCGTTGCGCCAAAGGCCTTGCTCACGCCTTGCAGCGTCAAGAAGGGCTGGGCACTTGGTGCTGAAGCCGATCCCTGCGCCGTCAAGGTTTGCTGCGGCTTGGCTTCCTCGAGACGGTGAGCCATCAACATGATTCAGCGCTTCTCAGCCTTGCCCTCATAGCGGCGGCTCCACTCGGCCAGCACGCGCTCGCGTTGGGCGGCGGCCCAGGCAAAGTCGTTCTTAATCAGTTGCTTCTCAATGTCACCATCAATGTGCTGCAGCTTCTCCTGCACACCGGGCAAGGCCAGCACCGCGAAGTTGCGGGCATACAGCTCGCTGGCGGTGCGCGAAGCTGCAAAGTCCGCCAAGGCTTTGGCCGCCTCAGCCTTGGACGTGGTGCGCAGGATGGCCATGGCCTCCATGTCCCAGCCCAGGCCCTCGCGCGGCAGCACGATGTCGATGGGCGCGCCTTCGCGCTTGGTCTTGTCGGCGCGGTACTCAAAGCTCAGGCCCACGGCGTACTCCCCCGTGGCGGCTTGCCTGCAGGGCTTGGAGCCGCTGTGGGTGTAGCTGCCGATGTTCTGGTGCAAGGCGTCCATGAAGGCCCAGCCTTGGGTTTCGCCCATCATCTGCAACCAGGCCGACACCATCAAGTAGCCCGTGCCTGAGGAGGCCGGGTGCGGCATGGTGATCTGGCCCTTGTAGGCGGGCTGGGTCAGGTCGGCCCAACTGTTGGGCTTGGGCAGGCCCTTCTTGCTGGCCTCCACCGTGTTGAAGCACATGGCCGAGGACCAGACATTCATGCCGACCCAGGTCGGGTTGGCGCGCGGGTCCCGCATATTGGGCTTGATGCTGGCCAGGCCTTTGGGCGCATAGGGCATGAGCATGCCTTCCTTGTCCAGCAGCATCAGCGAGGTGGCAGCCAGGCCCCACACCACATCGGCTTGAGGCGCGGCCTTCTCGGCCAGCAGCTTGGCGGTGACGATGCCGGTGGAGTCGCGCACAAACTTCAGCTCGACTTGCGGCTGAGCTTGTTCAAAGGCGGCCTTGTAGGCCTTGATCTGATCGGCCTCCAGGGCGGTGTAGACCGTCAAGACAGTCTTGTCTTGGGCCTGTGCCCACAGTGGCAGGGCCAGCAGGCCGGCCAGGGTCAGGGCGCAGCGGCGCGCGTTCAACGTCGTCATGGACTTCACTCCTTGTGTCATGGCCAGGACATTGTTCAGAGGCACGATGACATCGTTGTGACGCCTGATGGAGTCTTGAAGCATGAAGTCCTTGAAGGAGTTGGCGGATGTTCGGCGCCTGCTGGTGTCGCGTGGGCAAGAGCGCTATGACGGTGAGCCCGTCAGCCACCTCAATCACGCTTGCCAAGCGGCCACCATGGCCCAGCGGTCTGGGGCCGGGGATGCCCTGATCGCCGCAGCGCTTCTGCATGACATTGGCCATTTGGTGACGGGTCTCTCGGGCACGCCGTCTGCCGAAGGCGTCAACGACAAACATGAGGTGATTGCGGCGCACCTGCTAGCCAACTGGTTGCCGCCGAGCTGCGTGGTGCCTATTGCTCAGCATGTGCAGGCCAAGCGCTATTTGGCGGTGAATCCCAACTATCTGAGAGCCTTGTCAGAGGACTCGCGCCGCAGCCTTGCCTTGCAAGGAGGCCCCATGACCGAAGCCGAGCGCGTGGCCTTCCTCAGGCAGGCCTTCGCCCGCGACAGCTTGCGCCTGCGGCATTGGGATGAGGCAGCCAAGTTGCCCAACTACCCCACCTTGCCCTTTGCGCAACTGTGGGCCAGCGTAGAGCATTGCGCACGCATGCTGCAGACGTAAAAAGAGCCTGCTGGCGCTCCTCCAGCAGGCTCATCAAAACCAGACGCTCAAGCTCATGAAAGCGCCGGGCCGCCCCAAGCTTTCTTGCTCCCCCTCGGGGGGCGGGGCGGGCAGAGCCCGACCCTGGGGGCCATCTGAAAGCGTTGGTTGAGGGGGCCCGGGAGGGCCCTTTCGGTTTATGGGAGGGTGGCCCCCGCCTTGGTGATGACAGTCTGGTGCGAATACTCCGCACGTGCTGGCCTGGCCACCGTGCCCTTCAGCGTCACCCAATCTGCAAAGGTCTGGGTGTAGAGCAGGTAGGTGTTGACGAAGCGGCCTGCCGTGTAGGCCGTGCCCAGCGCGGTGTAGCCGTCTTTGCCCGACGCAATGAAGTCATTGGTGGCCAGCACATAGGTCTTGCTCAGGTCGATGGCTGACCATGCGCCGGTGGCTTTGTCGCGCACCTGCACATTGCTGAAGCGGCTGCCTTTGGCCTTGCTCATGTCCAAGTTCCAACGCAAGCCTGCGGCATAAGGGTGGGAGCCGCTGGACTGCAAAGCATCGAGGTGGTTGGCGACAGCATCTTCCAAGGCGTTGACCACTTCCTGCCCGCTCAGGTCCATCTCAACGATCACGTTGGTGAAGGGCAGAACGGTGAAGGCGGTGTTCATGGACAGCGGGCCAGCCGCAATGGGTACCCGCACGCCGCCAGCGTTTTGCAGCGCGAAGCTGGCGCGCTTGCTGGAGGCCAAAAAGGACTCGGCCACCACCTGGGCAGCATCGCTGCCCTGGGCCAGGGTATTGGCGGTTTCGCAACCGGCCACACCCGCGCTGCGGTTGGTGCTCTCGCCGGGCACGCGCACCAAGCACAGCGACTGTGAAGCGGTGCCGATGACTTTGGCCTTCTCCAAGGCAATGCGGTCGGTGTAGCTCTTGAGCACAGCGGCGGCGGCGGTGTCTGGGGTGGTGACCTTGACAGCGGGCTGGCTGGCCAAGGCGGTGACCAAGGCGCTCTTGTCGGCGTCGGCCAAGGTCTGCCAGGCTCCTGCAGCGTCTTTGCGCTTGAAGTTGTCGCCAATCACCAAGGAAGCTTGGCCACTGCAGCTATCCACCGTACCTTGGGCGTTGAACTTCACGTTCATCATGCCGAAGGCCTTGGCGTATTCCCAGGCTTGGCCAACGCACACTGTATGGCCGTCTTTGTTCTTCAATACCGTGGGGTAGGCACCGGAGCTGGTCAAGCCTTGGGTGCTGAAGTCGCCCAGCAAGCTGTGCGAGTCGCCGCCGATGATCACATCCACATCGGTGAGTTGCGCGGCCATGGCCTTGTCGCGCTCAAAGCCTTGGTGGGTCACCAGCACAATGTGGCGCACGCCTTGGGCGGTCTTCAGGTTGTTGATGGTGGCCTGCGCGGTGCTCAGTTCATCGCTGAAAGTGGTGCTGTCCAGCGGACGCGAGGAGTTGACGGTTTTGTCTTTGATGTCAATGCCAATCATCGCCACCTTGACGCCTTCGATGGTCTTGATCGAGTAGGGAAGCAGATAGTCATTGACCGTGCGAGGGGCTAGCGGCGTGCCCAGCTTGGGTGCCACATTGGCAGCCAACACCGGCGTTTTGCAGGGGCCGGTGATCAGGGTGTCCAAGAAGTTGGCCAGCACGGCGTCGCCATCATCAAACTCATGATTGCCCAAGGCAAAGGCGTCAAAGCAGATGGTGTTCATCATCTTGGCATCCGCTTCACCCTTGTAGAAGGTGTAGTAGAGCGTGCCGGTCACCGCATCACCGGCATGGATCTTCAGCAGGTTCTTCTTTTCCGCTTCGGCCTTTTTGAACAAGGCTGTTTGGCGCGCAAAGCTGCCCAGGTCTACCTGGGTGGCCACACCATTGAGCGTCAACTCTTGCAGCGCAAAGGGCTCGAGTTGAGAGTGGTGGTCATTGATGTGGGCGATGTTCAGCTCAATGGCTGCAAAGCTGGGCTCGCTGCTGCTGTCGTCGCTGCCGCCGCAGGCCGTCAGCGCGGTGGCACACAGCGTGGCCCACGCGATGGTCTTCAGGGTGATGAGGTGCTTCATTCCAGACTCGAATGTGATCAAGGTTCAAAGGCGCAAAGTCTGAAGGGGCTGGATGTCAAGGCGATGACACCCAGCCCCCAACTGCGGCGGTCAGCGGCTGCGGCGGGTGCGCGCAATCTCTGCGTTAAGGGCGGGGGTGCTGGTGATCAAGTCGCGGCTGGGCACGATGCTGGCTGCAGCCACATCGCGCAGCACAGCCACAGTCACCCAACGGCTGGCGCTGCCGCGTCCATCCGCATCAAACTGCACCTGCGCGCCGTTCGACTTATCGACAAACCGAATCACCCGGTCAGCCACCGGGTCGTTGCCGGTGTAGCCTGCGGCTTCCAAGAGCGAGCGCACATCCAGACGGTCAGTGGCCGGCACGAAGTCATTGATGGTGTCGATGCCACTGTCGCCGGCCGTCAGCACAAAGATGTCGGCGCCTGGGCCGCCAATCAGCGTGTCTTTGCCACTGCCGCCACTCAAGGTGTCGTCACCGGCCAGGCCACTGAGACGGTCATCACCGGCGGTGCCTGTGAGGTTGTCGTTGCCACGGGTGCCCTTGAGGCTCTTCAGCAGAGACAGGCCTACCAGCACGGGGTCGTGGTCAGACGAGCGGTAGGCTGTCGGGGTGTACAGGTCTTGTGGCTTGAATTCGGTGTTGTAGTCGATCACCGAGGGCTCGTCTGCATTGATGTGCCACACCTGAGCGCCCAACACATTGGGGCTCAGCGCGGTACTGGCCAAGGCATGGTCCAGCGAGCCGGATGCGCCATCGAACACATAGGAATAGCTGTTGGGGTTGAAGCGGGTCGCCTCGTTGATGAAGCCATTGTTGGTCAATTCAGCCACGGGGTCTTCCTGGGCATAAGCGTTCAGGTCACCCATCAGCAGCAGGTTCGGCGTCGCCGTCAGCGTGCCGGCCCAAGCGCGCAGGCGCTGGGCCTGTTGCAGCCGCGTGCTGTTGTAGCAGCCTTGGCCATCGCCTTGATCGGCATCGGCGCCTGTCGCTCCGTCGCAGCTTTTGGACTTGAAGTGGCTGACCACCAGGGTCACTCTCTCACCGTTGCTGAGGGCAAAGGTTTGAGCCACGGGTGGGCGGTTGTGGATGGCGTCCACATCGCTGTTGGCTGCACCAGCCAGACTGAGTTTGGCGGGCTTGTAGATGATGCCGACCTTGATGGCATCGGTGCCGGTGCCTGAGAGCGGATCCGCCACGGCGGCAAAGGTGCCTGCGCCTACGCGCGCATTCAGCGCATCCACCAGATTGGCAATGGCTGTGCGGCCGTTGTTCTGTAGCTCGATCAAGCCCACGGCATCAGCATTCATGCTGGCCAGGGCTTCGACCGTCTTGGCGCGTTGGCGCTCAAACTCCGCCAGATTGCTGGCGCCTCGGCAGTTGCTGGCTGCCACATTGCCACCAAGGCTGCAGCCTTGGCCGGTTTGGCCGCTGGCGGTGGTGCCGTCGGTGAAGGTGGTGAAGTAGTTCAGCACGTTGAAGCTGGCCAGCTTGACGTTGCCCTGCAGTGCGGCGGGGGCGGATGTGCGAGCGTTGCTTCGGGTGAAGGTGACCGGCAGCGTGGGGTGGACTTTGTAGTCTGCCAAGCCCGCGCTGCTGGAGGTGGCCAAGCCAAAGTCAATCACGCCGGTGATGCTGGCCACGGTGTCGCCCGCGCGCAGGGTGTTGTCTTGCCCGATGTAGGGAATGGGATTGGGGTTTTGCAGCGAGCTGCCGTCATCCAGCACGATGCGGCGGCGCGCATTGGCGTTTGCCAAAGCCACCGCATCAGGCCCGGGGCGGTGCATCTGGGTGGGCACCATCATGCGCCCGCCCACGGCCAGGGTCACTTGGCCGTAGCGCCCTTGGAAGAAGTTTTGAGTTGCGGTGAGCGGGCCACTCAAAGTGACCAGCATGCCTTCATAGCGTTCCAAGTCGCCTTCCACGGCCTCGGGTAGCGTGACCAGCGTGGGGGTGACGCTGTAGCCCGAGCCCGTCACGGTGATGTTGGACACCCCCGTCAACTCGGTCACGGGGTTGCTGTTGCTCCAGGGGTTGGTGGCCGCGCCGGTGTTGTACTCGGTGACGGTGCCCGTCAGCTCAATGAGCTGGCCCACGGCCACGGTGGGGGCACTGCCGGTGAAGGCCAAGATGCCGTCCGAGGTGTTGGCATCGCCATCACCGCTCAGGTCTTGCACAAAGAAGCCGTTGTTGGTGAGGCGGGTGACGACGCCGGAGGTCCGCACTTGCTTGCCGACATGCGCTGAGGTGCTTGCGCTGCCTTGGATCTGCGGAATGCTCAGCACCACTGGCCCGACGGGCTGGCAGCTGGCGGCGGCCGAGGCGGTGTTGCGTGGGTTGGGCGTGCCGGCCTGGAAGTCGACGCTGTTTTGGTCGGTGTCGGTGCAAGTGCCACGCAGCAAGGCGCTGCTGCTGCTGAGCAAGGGGGCGGCTGCGCTGCCTTCAAAGTAGTTGGCAAGCCCGTAACCCACCAGGTCGACCACACGGGCCAAGTCGGTGCTGCTGCAGGGCAAGTTAGAGCCATTGCAGGCCAAGCCCGAACTGTCGCTGACCAGCACCACCTTGCCGGAGGACGAGGACAGGTTGGGTGAGGTGGCCGTCGCGTCTGGGGTGGGCAGGCCCGCGCCCGTGGTGCTGGAGGCGAGTGCGACCAAGAAGTACTGACCGGGCTGCAGGGTGACGGCCGGGAGTGCTGCGATGCCATTGGCGCTGAAGGCGCCGGTGCCAGTGGAGGAGGCGTACTGAATCGACCAGCCGCCCACACTGACCGGGCTGCTGGAGGTGTTGAGCAGCTCTACATAGTCGCGGCTGTAGGTGCTGCCGTTGCCGCCATAGACCTGGCTGATGACGATGCCGGTGGCGGAAGCAGCCCAGACGGACTGCGTTAGCGTCCCCGCGACGAGCATCAGGCTGAGTGCGGGTTTGAAAAAAATGTGTCCCATGACGGAGGCTCCAAACATTCGGTGGGCCCAACTCAATGGTTGGGGTCTTGAACGTTCAGCTTGCCTGCGGACTAAGACCTAACGATGACAGTGAGCTTATGATTTAGGGGGTCAGTACACCTCTGGGACGATCAGCTCTTTGGGCGCCGGTCTGCGCTCATAGTCTTCATTGCGCTGGCGTTCGGGCAGTTCAATGACCGGGTGCGGCACCTCTTCGTAGGGCATCTGGCTCAAGAGGTGGTGGATGCAGTTGAGGCGTGCCTTCTTTTTGTTGTCGGCCTGCACAATCCACCAAGGTGCTTCTTCAATGTGGGTGCGCTCCAGCATCACTTCCTTGGCCTTGGTGTAGTCCTCCCAGCGACGCCGTGACTCCAAGTCCATGGGGCTGAGCTTCCATTGCTTGAGGGGGTCGTGAATGCGGCCCAAGAAGCGAATGCGCTGCTCTTCGTCAGAGATGGAGAACCAATACTTGATGACTTGGATGCCGGAGCGCACCAGCATGCGTTCGAACTCGGGGGTGGAGCGGAAGAACTCTTCGTACTGGTCATCGCTGCAAAAGCCCATCACGCGCTCAACGCCAGCGCGGTTGTACCAACTGCGGTCAAACAGCACGATCTCGCCGCCGGCCGGTAGGTGGCTGATGTAGCGCTGGAAGTACCACTGGGTGCGCTCGCGGTCATTGGGGGCAGGCAGGGCGGCTACGCGGCAGACGCGGGGGTTCAGGCGCTGGGTAATGCGCTTGATCACGCCACCTTTGCCAGCGGCATCGCGGCCTTCAAAGACGATCACCACCTTGTGCTTGGTCGCCACCACCCAGTCTTGCAGCTTGACCAACTCGGCTTGCAGGCGGAACAGCTCTCCGAAATAAATTTGCCGCTCAGAGGGCGAGCTGTTGAAGTTCCGCCCTTCGATCTCGCTGGCAATGCGGTCGACACTGCGGTCTTCGAACTCCAACTCCAACTCTTCGTCCAGATCATCACGCAGGTCTTGATGGATGCGTTTGATCAGGGATTCGTCAATCTCGGGCATGGCTCATCCTCGGCTGTCATAGTGCGATGTTTTATGACGGTAGCGTTGTCATATTTCAGGCATGTG
>NZ_JBIKNQ010000103.1:0-7382 GCF_044358605.1 Ideonella sp. | reverse complement strand
AATATGGCTCATGCGATCTGGCTATGATGAACTCTCTGGGATCGAAGCCAGCAACTCGCTCAGGACAGCTCTGGCCTGAAGTAGCGGCCAGCTTCGAATCGGCCAATGATCACATGAGACGTGACACAAGCTGGTGTGCGGGTGATCATGGCGCACTGCGCCTCCTTGGGTGAAGCGCTGGACCTGGATCAGCGTCGTCCCAGCGCCTGCAGCGCCTTTTCGCTGTTTGCACGGCTGATGGACGAGCCCGCCTGGCAAGGCCTGCTGCTGGGTGACATCTCTGCCGTGTTTCAGGTCAACCGCAACGCCGAAGTTTGGCGCACGCTGCTGACGAGGCGCGACTGGCACCCGCGCCTGCTGCATGGTTCGGACTACCCCCTACCGGGCGTGGGGCCGCTCTTCCGCCCGCAAGGCTTGGTGCGTGCGGGCCTGCTGCAAGCCGAGCACGTGCCCGTGTTGACCCAGGTGCGGGCGCACAACCCGCTGCTGTTCGACCTGATGCTCAAGCGCCACCTGCGTTGGCAGGGCCAAGGCTTGAGCGACACCGTGTTTGCCACCCGTCGGCACTTTGAACGCCCGGCGAAAGTATCACCCGCAGATACCTGAGGGCCATTGGGCCGCAACAGCTCTGCATGAACGGCCGGACTGCCCCTGCCCCACTCCGATGATGAAGCCCTGTTCAACTTTAAAGGCCCTCAGATGGACCACACCCACCCGACCAGCATGATCCGCCGCGACACCCGCGCGTGGCGGGCGCAAGTCTGGATCTCCTTCGGTATCGCCGCCACGCTGTGCGCCACCGGCCTGGCCTGGTTGCCCGGCGAGGACCTGGACCGTGCCTTCATGGTGATGGGTTATGTGTTCTGCCTCTGCAGTGCCTTTGTGCTGGCCAAGAGCATCCGCGACAACCAAGAGAAACGCCAAGACTCGCCCATGTGGTCCAACGTGGCCTGGGCCGGTTTTGTGCTGGCCATGGCGCTGACGGCCTGGGGCCTGTGGCGCATGAACATTCAGCCAGTCTGGAAGTCTTACCTGTTGGTGTCTTGGTTGTTCCTCATCTCCAGCGTTTTCACTTTGGCCAAAACGCTGCGTGACGCCTACGACGCCGACCTGCTGGAAGCCCGCTGGACCGCCCGCCAAGAAGGCCGTCACGAAGCTCGCCAACAAGCCGCCCGCAACGCCGAATAAGGAGCCCAGCATGACAACATCCCTCAAGCGTTTTAGCCTGTGCGCCGCCCTCAGCCTGAGCTTGCTGACTGTCTCGCCCATGGCCTCGGCCCACCGCTGCTGCAGCTCGCATGCGTCCGACATCAGCCTGCTCTCGGCCTTGCCGATTGCGGTCTCGGTGGCGGCCCCGGTAGCCGTGCTGTCAGCCGGCGTGGCCTTCACGGTGGTGGCGGTGGAAGCCACGGCCGCAGGCTCGGTGTGGGTGCTGCAGCGGGCCTCGGACGGCGTGCGCATGAGCGTGCGCTTTGCAGGCGAGTCGGCCGCTGCGGTCGGCGCCAGCGTCACCGTGGTGGCCATCGGCGCAGGCTGGGTGCTCTCGGCGGCGGGCGAGGCCTTGTGCTTCATCCCCAACGAGATCGGGGCCTCGTTGCTCTACAACGAGCCCATCACCCGATGAACACCGCCACACGATGGGCAGGCGCCGCCCTGCTGCTGTGGGCCGCTTGCACCAGCGCCCAAGCGGGCCGCACCTGCGAAGAGAAACCGCTGAGCCTGCGCGAGCTGGAGCAAGGCCTGAAGCTGGCCGAGACCACCGCCAAGCAACTGGACAGCACCGGCACGCAAGTGCTGCTGCTGGCACGCGCGGGGCAAGACCTCAGCAAGCACGGCCTGCAGTGGTCGCACCTGGGCTTTGCCTACCGGCCTGCTGCAGCGCCCGGCAGCGCCCCCGTGCCTTGGCGCGTGCTGCACAAGCTCAACCAATGCGGCACCGACAAGGCGCAGTTGTTCAGGCAAGGCTTGGGGGAGTTTTTCTTGGACCGCCCGCACCGCTATGAAGCCGCCTATGTGGTGCTGAGCCCGGACACCCAGGCCAAGCTCTTGCCCTTGCTGCAAGACAACGCGCGCCTGCCGCAATGGCACAGCGCGGCCTACAGCATGGTGGCCTACCCCTGGAGCCAGCGCTATCAACAGTCCAACCAATGGGTGTTGGAAACCCTGGCTGGCGCCCTGGAGCCCAGCGCCAGCAACCGCAGCCGTGCACAGGCCTGGTTGCAGTTCAAGGGCTATGAGCCGACCACGCTCAAGCTGGGCACCTTCACCCGCCTGGGTGCGCGCGTCACCACCGCCAATGTGGCGTTTGATGACCACCCCAATGCCAAGCGCTTTGCCAACCGCATCGAGACCATCACGGTGGATTCGATGTTCTCTTGGACACAGCGCAGCGGCTTGTCAGGGGCGCCGCAAACCATCCGGTGAAAGCGGCATCAGCGGCAGCTCAATGTGCACGAGCAGGCCACCCAGGCGCTCGGAGCGGCGCAGCTCCACCCGCCCACCCAGCGCCAGCGTCACCGACTGCACAATGGCCAAGCCCAGCCCCGCGCCAGCTTCGGCGCGGGGGTTGTCCAGCCGCATAAAGCGCTGAAAGGCCCGCTCGCGGTCTGCCTCTGCAATGCCGGGGCCGCTGTCGTCCACCTCCAGCAACGCCATCTGCTCGTGCTGCGTCAAACGCACCCAGACGTCGCCCCCCGTGTCCACATACTTGATGGCATTGCCCACGATGTTGTCGACCAAGGACTCCAGCGATTCAGGCGGCGCCCACACCACCAACCCAGGCGTCGCTTGCAGCTCCAGCGTCACTGACTTTCTGTCTGCCACTCCACTCAGCTCCGCCATGCGGGATTCCAACACCCGCGCCAAGTCCAGCGCCTGTGGTTCGGCCTCGACCATCACCTCGCTTTCGTGGCGCACCAAGCGCATCAGTTGCTCCACCACGCGCGACATGCGGCGGCAGCCACTGAGCAATGGCGCTAGAGCCCCCGCGTAGTCCGGACCCGTTTGTCTTTGCAATTGCTCGGCATTGACCTGAATGGCCGTCAAGGGGGTACGCAGCTCATGTGCTGCATTGGCCAGGAACAGCCGCTCCCGCAAGCGGGTGGATTGCAGCTCAGCCATCCACTGGTTCAACGCCGCGACCATCGGCCGTAACTCCTTGGGGTAACGCAGCGCCTCGACAGGGTCCAACTGCCCCGGTTGGCGCGCCGCTACTTGCTGGCTCAGGCGCCTGACCGGACGCATGGCCCACCAGTAAATCGGCAGCATAAACGGCCCGCTCAACAAAGTCATGATGAACATGATTTGCATGTAGTCCGACAACGTGCCGCGAATGGCCCGCATGAAGTGGTGCGGGCCTTGGGTGATGAAGCAAACGATGAGGGGGCTGGAGGCCTCGGCCTTGCACAGCTGACCTGCGGCCCCATGACCCAGGTCTGTCATCGCCCCCAGGGGCGTCGGCGCCGCCGGATGAGGCAGATGCGGCGGGCTGTAGACGAGTTTACCGGCACGCCAAATGACCAGAGAGGTGACCAAGTCGGGCTCATCCTGGGCATGTTGGTCGCGGACAAAGAAGTGTGTGCTCAGCGCCGCCAGCAGCTTGGCCTGCTGTGCTGGGTCACGCTCAGTGTCACGCAAAACCTCAAAGACCAACGCGTGCCGACCGTCGGTGTGCAGGTCCTTGTGGCTCCAATCATCGAAGATATAGATCAGAAGGCCCATGACGACCCACAAGACCTGTGCCATCACCAAGCCACCCAGGGCCGCGCGCCAAGACAGCCCCCAGACCGGCCAACGCCAAGCTTTGCCTGTCATGGCCGCACCTTCTCAGGCGCGTCTTTCAGCGTCAATGACATAGCCCACCCCCCTGACTGTGCGCAGACGATGCGCGCCGATTTTCTTGCGCAAGTTGGAGACATGCATATCCAGCGACGTGCTGTCTGCACAGGGCAAGACCACCCGCTCCAGTGTGCTGCGCAGCACCACGCTACCTTGCTTAAGCAGCAAGGCACGCAGCAACTCATACTGCGTTTTGGACAAAGCGATGTTCCGGCCTTCCACGAGCACGCGCATCGCTTTTTCGTCCAGGCTCACACCCGCCCAACTGAGTTGCCCCGCCTG
This sequence comes from Ideonella sp., assembly GCF_044358605.1. Taxonomy (GTDB): domain Bacteria; phylum Pseudomonadota; class Gammaproteobacteria; order Burkholderiales; family Burkholderiaceae_C; genus Ideonella. The sequence goes on along the minus strand of NZ_JBIKNQ010000103.1, from coordinate 3,263 downwards.
AAAACCCCGCACGCGCCGAGCCATGGCATTGACGCGTGCGGACAGTTCCAGCATCTCAAAGGGTTTCATGAGGTAGTCATCGGCACCATTCTGGAGGCCCAACACGCGGTCATAAACGCGGTCCCGCGCCGACAGGATCAAGACAGCGGCTTGAGAACCCGCCGTCCGCAATTCCCGCAGCCAAGACATGCCATCACCATCGGGCAGCCCCAAGTCCAACAGAAACAAGTCAAAGACATGGTCCTGCAAGGCCTGGCGCGCAGCCTTCAAACTCCGGACCTGGGTCACGCAAAAGCCCTCATGCTGCAGTGCGCGACCGATGCCGCTGGCGATATCAATATCGTCCTCAATCACCAGCACCTTCATAGGGGCCCAAGGACTGTTTGTAGCAAAGTTCACGGTCAACGACGATGTCATGGTTGTTGACCGAAAGTCTAGGGGAAGGCCGGTTTTGACTCCACGTCAGAGCTGAGACAGCTTCTCCAATTCGACAGAATCATGGAGAACGCTGAGGATCTCCTGAGGCCCTCTTGAGTTTGGGTGCCCTCAGTCCACCTCGAAGACCCGACCGCCAGAAGCGGCGCAGCATCGCCTGAAGCTTGATTCGCAGCTTCAGGCGTGGGGCGCCGCAATGCAGGCAGGCATCAGCGTCCCAAAAAGAAACCGAAGCGTTGCTTCGGTGTGGAGAAATCACTTGGGGTGAGCGGGCGGTGTGTAGGGCTTGAGGCTGACACCCCGCACCCGTGAGTCGCCTTGCAGTTGCCGATATGCAGCGGCCAGCTTTTCAGGCTCGACCTCCAGCAGCGCGTAGACCTGATTGCCGAAGTCCAAGCGGCTCTCCGGCAGGGATTGAGCCAGCCCATGCGGATCAGCACCTGGCTTGAGCTCGACCCGCAACACCGACAGCCGGTAGTGCACTTGCCCGGTCTGTGGGTCACGCAAAGTCAGCAAAGACTGGGTCCTGCCAGGGGCCACCTCGACAACGCGTTTTCCCACCACCTCTACCGTGCTTTGGCCCAGCGGCACCAAGGGTGCGGTCGTGCCGTCTGGCAGCGCCAGGGGCACGACCCCGACCCGATTCAAGCCCGAAGACGCGGTGATAACCGCCATTGGTGCGGTAGCCCTCATTTCTATGGGTAGCTTGGTGAGGTCCTGTGAGGCCCTCACGAGTACTGGCGTCGATGCGGCTGACGCCGTAGAGCTTGCACTCGTTGGTGGCGGGCGAGAAGCCTCGGGGAGCGCCCCACCATCAGCCTGAGCCAATGGCGACGCCCATCCGTACCAGGCTATGCCGATGGCGGCCGCCGCAGCAGCAGCCCCCCACCACCAGAGCCCACCGCCTGAGGTCTTGGTCGGCGTGCGATGCATAGTCGACACTTAGAGACTATGGGCGCTGAGGCTGGCCGTGAAGGTCAAGCCCTGCGCCTGCCCACGGACATCTACCACCCGCACCTCGAAGTCACCCGCCAGGCTTTCGCCAAAGAAAGCGTTGGTGAAAAGGCGCAAGTCTTGTGTGCCACCGGTCACCAGTTTGCCGTTCTCTCGCTCTCCGCTGATAAACCAGGCCGTGAAGGCGGGCATCACGATCGATCGCGTACCGCTGCTGCGGTTGATGACTTCAAACTGCAAGCCGCCCACATTGAGAGGGGCCCCCGACAGGTTCTTGAGTGTTAAGTCGACCTGCAGCTTGCCCTGCACTGCCCTTGGGTCCGAAAACCGAGCCACTCCGATATAGGCGGTGAAACCATCAATGGTGCTGGTTGTCGAGGTGCCCACCATGGGTGCCACCAGCGTGGTGCTGCGCCGTCCTTGGGGTGCCGTGAAGCCGATGGCCATGTTGACGGCCGCTCGGGCGTCCACCATGCCGAAACCGTAGTGGCTCTGGAAGTTGTAGCCTGCAGCATTGGTCTGCCACGGCAAGTCCAAGGGCCAGCCTACTGTGTTGCCATTGGGAAGATAGCGCGGCTGGCGGCTGCTGTCTGCAATGTTGGCATCTACCTTTCTAGCGGTGCGGGCCAAGATATAGCCCACGTCGCGCCAGGTCAGACTAGGGTTGGCTTCCAACATCAGCGCCACCACACCGCTGACAGACGGGGTCGCAGCAGAGGTGCCATTCATCCTACCGGTGTAGTTGCAGTTGGGATCTTTCGTACTGGCACCAAACAGGTCGGCAAGGATCTTGGTCCACTCCGGATACTCGGCTTTCCAATCAGCAGCATTGGCGCGATTGTTGTGTCCGCTGGCGCAGCCAGCGTTGTCGGTGGTGAGGATGGCCGCTTGATCAGCACCGTCCTCTCCGCCGAAGCCTGAGACCCACACAGAGGAGCCCGCACTCGAGTACGACGCGGCGCGGCCGCTGTTGTGCAGCGCGGCGATCAGGTACTTGGTCTCGTGGCCGCGATAGTCTTGGTTGGGCGACCCACAGCTCAAAGCACCCAGGTTCTTGAATGAACCTGGCAGACCGAGGTTCGGTAGCGCGTTTTGACAGAAGATGGCTTTGGTACTGCCGTCTGGCAGCGTAAATGCCCTAGAGCCTTCATGCTCATTACCAGCAGCTTGTAGGTAGACAGCCCCTTTGCCATTACGTCGGTTCTTAACGCCGAAAGTCATCGCGCTCTCCCAGGAATCAGGCGGCTCGATTGACTCTGGAGCTCCCACATCTCGCCCTGCGCTGTAATTGAACACGTCAACCGTGTTGGACCGGCCTGAGAACATCGATACCGCAGGCTGTTGGCCCGCCAACTCGCTGGCGCCAAAGGCGAGATAGTCCATGGTGTCTGGCGACAGACCATCGTGAGGATTGACGTCGGTCACAGGGAAGGCCACGAGTGATGCAAAGGGAGCGGTACCTCTGGAGCCCAGGCCGTTCCAGCCTCGCCCGGCCGCAACGCCCGCCACGGCTGTGCCGTGGTCCACTGCGGCTTGATTCGGGGCGGGGGCAGTATCGTTGCCGAGGGTTGTAAAGTTAAAGGACTGTCCAGGCAGAACATTGGCCTGAAGGTCCTCATGGGTTAGCTCCATTGCGGTGTCCACAATGGCTATGCGCACACCCTTGCCGGTGCACCCTTTGCCGGCTTTGTGCACATCGCTAGACAAGATGGCTTCGTAATGACAGGCGGCCCATCTCCAGCGCGACCGTAGGTTGCAGGCCATGGGCCTGCCGAGCTACACCAATGCACCTGGCAGGTGTTCTGCCAGGGCGTTGCCAATATGCACAGGAGTGGGCCATGAGTGAATCTAGCACGCTGTATGTAGGTTTGGAC
>NZ_JBIKNQ010000073.1:0-22536 GCF_044358605.1 Ideonella sp. | reverse complement strand
GCCGCGCATAGGTCTCTCTCAGATCGAGATGCTCACATTGTCCTCGCTGCGCCTCGCTCGACCATCACAACCGGTCGGTATTTCAGCAGCCTGCTAGGCTACTGTTAAATTTCTCGCAATAACGTACTTCTCCGCTACTTGCCAAAGGGGATAAATAGGCATACTTGGCTCAACCTTAAAGGGGGTATCTCATGACACGTCCCGCCCGCTCTTTCGTAAAACCATACCCTGATGTTGAGCCCGCCCCCTATCGCCGCCGCATGGTTTTGCTGGGCACCGGGGCAGGCCTGTTGACGGGTGGCCTGTTGGGGCCTAGGCCGGCGCAAGCGGCAGGCGGGGTGCTGGAGGCCTACGCCTCCGTCACTTCAGTGCGGGCGGGCTCGGGCACGGTCAGCGTGTTTGGTCGCGATCCTCATGTCTCGATGACTGCTGACGTCATTTATCCGCTGACGGTCGTGCTCATCGGCGCGGCAGACATCCCGATGCTGAGCACCACCATCCGCTTGCGCAACCGCACTGTCCCCGCCGATGCCTCATCGGCTGGATGCGGCTGGCCCTCGAGTTACAGCTTTTCGGTGCCCGCCAGTTGGCCCAGCGGTCTGTACTTGGTGCGCATTGGGCAAGACAACCGCGGTGTGGAGGTTCCCTTTGTGGTGCGGCCTGCGACCAACGCCAGGCGCCAGAAGATGTTGGTGCAAGTCCCCTTCACCACCATGCAGGCCTACAACCCCTATGGGGGCAAGAGCTTGTATGACTACAACTCTACGGGCCAGCAGCGTGCCGCTAAGGTGAGCTTTGACCGCCCCTGGCAGCACCAAGCCTATGAAGCCAATGACCCGTGGATGTTGGCCATGGTGCGGTGGCTGGCCGCGCAGGGCTATGGCTGTGACTTCTGCTCCAGCCTGGATGTGCACGCGGACGCCGCGGCACTGAACGGATACCCCCTTTTGCTAACGGCCGGGCATGACGAGTACTGGTCTCGGCCCATGCGCGAGTCTGTAGAAAAGTTTGTAGCTGCTCGCGGCAATCTGGCGGTGCTGGGGGCCAACACCTGCTGGTGGCAGGTTCGCTTCGAACCCGGCGTTCGCAGCAGGGCCGCCCATCGCACCTTGGTGTGCTTCAAGTCTCGCGCGGCTGATACCGCCGGCACCGAAGCCACCAAGACCATCAATTGGATGGATCTGCAGCCGGCTTGGCCGCAAAACGCCACGTTTGGCCTGGGCTCCCTCAAGGGCTCGGTATGGGCCAGTGACAAACCACGTCCGCCCACACCCTGGTTGGTCAAACAACCCCAGCACTGGGTGTTCGCCGGCACCAACCTCACTCTCAACGCGCCCTTGGGTGTGCCCTATGTGGGCTACGAAACAGATGCCCTGGCGCTGGAGCTGGGTGCAGACCAAATGCCTTACCCCACCTTGAGCGATGGCACGCCCAGCGGCTTGCGCATCTTGGCACTGGCCGACTGCACCAGTTGGACTGCCACGGCCGCTTCGATGGGGGTCTCAGCCATTGGCGGGCTGGCCGCTATCAGCATCCATTCGCGCAACGGCACAGTGTTCAACGCCGGCTCAGTGGACTGGGCCTTTGGGCTGAGGCAGGAGTTTCAAACAGGCCAGGCCAACCCCATCGGCACGATCACTCGCAATGTGCTGCAGAAGTTGCAGCAGCCCTACACCGAGCCGGCCGACCAAGCCGTTCGTCCGGTTCGGCACTACAGCCAGGCGCTGGCCCAGGGCGACGGGCGCCACCACGTGCTGGTCTGCGGTGACTATGTGCCACCGGGGTGGACCTTGGAGAGCAGCCCCTTCAATGCTTACGCTCGCCCAGGCGCAGGGCGCCAAGCGCTGTATCGCTATTTCGCCGAGCAGGCTCAAGGCGATGGGCGGCGCTATCTCTTTGCGCTGGAGGCCAATCTGGGACAAGGCTGGACCCTTGACGATGTCGCCTGCTGGGTGCCGACTGCGCCCAGCAGCCAAAGCGTGCTGGTCTACCGCCACCATCAAGTGCAGGCCATCGGCGATGGCTGGCGATTCATGTACACCACGCGAGAGACCGAGCCTGCATGGGTTGCCGATGGCCCCGCTTTTTACGCACTGAAAGCCTGACCGCGCCAGCGGCTGCTGCTGAGGCAGGCTGGCCTCACGCTGGCCCCGCCGCCTGATTCCGGCCTTGTCGCTTGGCTTGGTAGAGCAAAGCATCGGCGCGCTTGTACAAGTGCGACGCTTCTTCTTGGGGCTCAGACAATGCGCACCCGACACTGACGGTGACGTGAGGGGCGGTGGGCGAGGCCTTGTGTTCCAGCGCCAAGGTTTCAACCCGCTGCAGCAACTGTTTGCACAGGGCTTGAGCATGGGTCGCATTCACGCCGTACAGCACCAAGGCCATTTCCTCGCCCCCAGTGCGGGCCGCATGGTCCAAGGGTCGCCGGCAGGAGCTTTGCAACACCTGCCCAAGCTGCTGCAAGGCATGGTCGCCGGCAACGTGCCCATAGGCATCGTTGTAGAGCTTGAAGTGGTCTGCGTCCACCATCAGCAGGGCCACGGTCTGTTGTTCACGGCGGGCCACTGACAGCGCCAAGGCCAGATGCTCATTGAAGGCCCGGCGATTGAGCAGCCCAGTCAAGGCATCACGCCGGGCCAGCCACTCCAGTTCGGCGCGCAGCAAGAACTGCTCGCGCTGGGCATACTCGCGCAAGTAAGCGCCCATGCCCCCAATGACGGCGGCCACCAACATCGAAAACACTCGGTAGTAAAGCTGGTCGCGGTTGGCCTCTGGGGTGATCGGCAGGCCCACCAGGAGCACACTCACCAAGCACAGCAGCGCCAAGGCTGAGGCCTCTTTCAGGCGCAACCCCAGGGGCAGAAAGATCACCACCATCAGCAAGATGAGGACGCTGTGCTCGTTCGGTGTCCCCAGGCTGACGTGCGTGACGTTGGCGATGGTGCCGCCCAACGTCACCAGATAGAGCATGCCCGCCACCACCCAAGGCCGCTTGAAGCGCGGCGGCTTCTCTAGGAGTGCCAAGAGACAACCCAGCAGCGCAAGCAGCACCGTGAAGCGCACCTGCAGCAGGGTCAGCAGAGCCGGTGCGGTGAACAGCTCGGCAGCGCGGCCATGTAGCCGAGCCAAGTCCATGCCGATGAATGCGAGCCAGATGACCAATCCGCAGAAAAGCGCGACGTTGGACTGGTGATCAGTGACCGGCTTGGTGGCCTGGCGGTAAGCGGCCTCTAGCTCAGGGCTGAAGTTCAACCAGCGAAAGCCCTGCTGGCGCTGCAGCCGGATGCTGCTCGCCTCTGGGTGGCCTGACGCGGGTACAGGGGAGGGCATGGCTGGCCCTGACTAGCGCCTCAGCGCTCAGGTAATGTCCAGCAGCGGTGCCAGCTCTTCTTCCCAGTGGCTCAACTCGTCGTCGTCCACCAGCAGCCACGCCTGCACACGCTCTTTGTGCTGCTTCCAATCGGCGTCGGCATCTAGGCCTTCATGGCGCCGCATCAGATGCTCGGCCACCAAGCCCGTGGCCACCAGGGTGTGCATCTCGGCATCATCGCCATCAGTGCCCAGCATGTCCAGGTCATGGTGGCGGCGGATGGCGGCCATCACCGTGGGCGAGAGCTTCCACATCCGCGCCACCAGGGCACCCACCACGGCGTGGTCGGTGCGGTGGTTGGAGTTTTCGGTGGCGATGAACGAGCGGTCGATGCGCGCATTGGCTTCGACCAAGGTACCGGCATAGCCTTTCACGCTTTGCAGCATGACCGGCATGCCCACATGGCAGAACAGGCCGTAGGTGTGGGCCACATCCAAAGACATGCCGGGCAATTTCGTCGCGATGTAGCCCATGGCGACCGCCCGCTTGGAGGAGCGCTCCCAAAACCGGGCCAATTGCGCGCTGCGCACGGGCAGGGCGTGGGTGACGATAAAGCGGGTCATCTCTGCCGCCGTGATGTCCAACCCCAGGCGGTTCATGGCCTGGCCAATGGTTTGCACGGGTTGGCCCGTGTTGTAGGCCGGGCTGTTGGCCGACTTGATCAACTGCGCCGACATGGCCACATCGCTGGTGGCGATCTCGTTGAGATCCGGCTCGGCCGAGGCCATGGCCTTGCGCATGCGCTCCAGGATGTCCGGGCTGGGCGGGATGACGATGGTTTGCAGTGGCCCCCGGCGCCGGGCTTCGTCCAACTCTTTGGCAATGGCTTGGGTGCTGGACAGAGCGGCAGGTGCGTCGATCATGATGGCTGGGGGTGCTGGCGGTATGAGGCTTTATCGGCCCCGCCGCCGGCGGATGAATACCCCAGCGCGCGAAATCAAGCCCCGAGCAGCGCGCTAATGCCAGCCTTGGCAATTTGCGCATCTTCAGTGGACTTCACACCGCTCACGCCCACCGCGCCCACCACATGGCCGTCCACCAGCACAGGTACGCCGCCTTCCAGCATGCCGTCCAGGTCCGGCGCGCTCAAGAAAGCGGTGCGGCCGTTGTTGATCATGTCCTCATAGACCTTGGTTTCGCGGCGGCCCAGGGCGGCGGTGCGGGCCTTGGCCGGGGCCATGCGGGCGGACATGGGGGCGGCGCCGTCCAGGCGGTAGTGGCCCAGCAAGTGGCCGCCGTCATCCACCACGGCAATCGTCACGGCCCATTGGTTTTTCTGGGCTTCGGCGCGGGCGCCGTTGAGCAGGGTCACCACGTCGTCGTGGCTGAGAAAAGGCTTGGTCTTCATGGCGTGGTTCCAGTGAATGGCGAAAACGCGAGAGTATGGCGGCGGGGCTGCCTGCGATTGCCTGCACGCAAGTCAGGACTGAATGAACTCGCGCAGCACGGCAAAGGCGGCCTCGGGCCGGTCGCGCCAGGTTCCGTGGCCGCAGCCCGGCAGGCTCACAAACTGGCGCCAGCGCTCGGGCAGGGCTTGGGCAATGTCTTGGGCATCGGCCAGAGGGCACACAGGGTCATCCTCACCTGCCAAGACCAGCACCGGGCACTGGGCCTTCGCCAAGCCCGGCGCCAAGTTCATGCTGGGCATTTCGGTGCGCACAAAGTGATCCAGGATCTCCCACACCGCGATCTTGCGCGCACCGCTATCGGGGTCGGTGCCGGGTGTGGGGTTATAGAGCGGCATCAGCTCGCGCAGATAGTCCGCCATGTTTTGGGGCGTGGGGTCCAACCAAAACCGCTCGGCCAAGTCTCGCGCGCCAGGGCCGCCCAGGCGCTCAAACATGGCCAGCTTGCGGCGCAGGTTGAAGGCCGCCGAGGTGGACGAGAGGATGACTTTGGCCGGGTGCGCGGGGTGGCGCGCCAGGTAGCGCTGGGCCACAAAGCCGCCAAATGATTGACCCAGCACGATGGGTTTGACGATGCCCAGCGCGTCGCACAGCCGCACCACATCGTCGGCCCAGGTGTCCAGCGTCCACTCCTTGCGCGGGCGGCGGTCGCTGCGGCCGTGGCCTCGGTGGTCGTACACCACCACTTGGGTGATGTCGGCCAGCGCTGAAAACGCGGGCTTGAAGCTGGAATGATCAAAGCCCGGTCCGCCGTGCAGGCACAGCAAAACGGGCTTGTCTTGAAGGGTAGGGCCGTGGGGCACCTGGCCAAAGCCAGTGATGTCCACGTAGAGGCGGTGTCCGGGGCTGATTTCGATGCGCATGGCATCGATGATAGCCACCTCGGCTCAGAACCCCAGGCTGGCCAGGAGGTCGTCCACTTCGCCTTGGTTGGTCACCACGTCGGTGCGGCCCTTGGCATCCACCACTGGGCCGTGCAGCACCGTGGGGTCGACCTTGTCTTTTTGGTCCGGCGGCACCACTTGCACCAGCAGCTTCACCAAATGGTCTTCCAGCTCATTGGCCAGGCTAATGACCTTGGTCACGACTTGGCCGGTCAGGTCATGAAAGTCCTGGGCCAACATGATGTCCGTCAGATGGGCATCAATGCGCGCCGTACTGGCCTCGATGTCTTCCACAAAATTCAGCACTGAGCCCGTGGCCACCGCACGCACTGGGTCGCTGGTCAGGGCCTTGGCCAGCTCGCGGGTGGCTTCGGTGATGTGGGCATGGTCGGCCTTGGCTTGCTCCACCGAGGTCAAGACCTTGTCCGCCGCTTCGGCCGTCTTCTTGGCAATGAAGTTCAAGCGGCTGCGGGCATCGGGCAGGCCTTCGCTGGCCACCTTGAGTTGGGGCATCACGCCCAACTGGTGCATGGTGTCGTGCAGCAGCCGCGTCAGCGAGCCCAGTTGTTGGAACACGTCGGCCGAGACAGCGCCGGGGTCTGAGGCAGTGCTGGGGCTCAAGGCCGCCATGTTTTCCATCTTCATGTTGCTGCTCCCTGGCGAGTTCAGGCGGGGGTGCCGAACTTTTGCATGATCTTGGTGACCTTCTCTTCCAGCGTGGCTTTGGTGAAGGGCTTGACGATGTAGCCTGCTGCACCGCTTTGCGCGGCCAGCACGATGTCTTCTTTGCGGGCCTCGGCGGTCACCATCAACACCGGCAGGTGTTTGAGGGAGTCTTCGGCCTTGATGGCCTTGAGCAGCTCAAAGCCATTCATATTGGGCATGTTGATGTCGCTGACCACAAAGTCGTACTTATTGGTCTTCAGCATGTTCAGCGCCACGGCGCCATCCTCGGCCTCTTCGCAGTTGTTGCAGCCCATCTCCTTGAGCAGGCCGCGCACGATGCGACGCATGGTCGAAAAGTCATCAACAACAAGAAATTTCAGATCGGTGGTGCTCATGGTGTCCTCGAGATGGTCTTGTGCGTTTATCGGTTGGAAACAGTGGGAGGTTGAGGCTCTTCGATCGGGGCCTCGGGCTCCACATTGGGACGGAATACACGGTCTTCGGCATCGCGGTTCATCACAATGATGCTGATGCGTCGATTGCTGGGGTGGGCAGGGTCCTCCGGCTTGAAGGGTTGGCTGTAGGCCAGGCCTTGAACCCGCAGCACCCGCTTCTCGGCCAGGCCCCCGGCCAAGAGCTCGCGCCGCGACGCATTGGCGCGGTCTGCCGACAATTCATAGTTGCTGTAACCACGCTCCCCCCCAGGGAAGGGAATCGCATCGGTGTGCCCCTCCAAGGTCAGCAAGTTCGGCACTTCGGTCAGGATCTCGCCAATGGCCTGCAAGAGCTCGCGCATATAGGGTTTGACCACGGCACTGCCGGAGTCAAACATGGGCCGCTCTTGCTCATCCACAATTTGGATACGCAGGCCGTCGCGCGTCATGTCCAGTCGCAGCTGTCCGCTCAAGGCTTTGAGGCGTTCGCTGGCGGCGATCTGTTCCTCAATGGTGTTTTTCACCTCTTCAAGCTTGGCAATCTCGGCGCGTCGTTGCTCAGCCTTCAGGGCCGCCAAGTTGAACGTCTTGCGCTTGGCTTCCACATCGCCTTTCTTGACCTGGCCACCCGAGCGGGTCAGGTCTTCGCCACCGGCCTTGATCACGTGCGAAGCGTCGCCCGCGCCAGAGCCGCCACCCAGCGCCACCTTGAGCGGCGACTGGAAGTAATCGGCAATGCCCTTTTTGTCGCCCTCGGTGGTGGAGCCCAGCAGCCACATCAGCAAGAAGAAGGCCATCATCGCCGTCACGAAGTCGGCATATGCGATCTTCCAGGCGCCACCGTGTGCTGCGTGGCCGCCCTTCTTGATCTTCTTGACGATGATCGGTTGCAGTTTCTTTGCATCACCCGCCATGGTGGGCTCCTTGACCGGCGTCGGGTCGTCCCAAGCTCGTCGTGGGGGTCATATTCATTTCTTCTTCACGTGAGCTTCAAGCTCAGCGAACGTCGGGCGGACCGTCGAGAACAGCACCTTGCGGCCGAATTCAATCGCAACCTGCGGCGCATAGCCCTGCATGGAGGCCAGCAGCGTGGTCTTGATGCATTGCAGCTCCTTGCCGCTCTCCTCGATCTTTTGCTCTAGCAAGCCCGCCAAGGGTTCGGCAAACGCATAGGCCAGCAGAATGCCCAGGAAGGTACCCACCAGGGCCGAGCCGATCATGGCGCCCAGCACAGCCGGCGGTTGACCCACCGAGCCCATGGTCTTCACCACACCCAGCACGGCGGCCACAATCCCGAAGGCGGGCAAACCACCGGCAATGCGTTGAATGGCCGCGACAGGGGCGTGGGCCTCGTGGTGGTGGGTCTCGATCTCGCTGTCCATCAGCGACTCGATCTCATGTGCGTTCAAGTTGCCCGAGACCATCATGCGCAGATAGTCGGTGACGAACTCCGTCACATGGTGGTCATTGCCGACAACGGGGTACTTTTGGAACAGCGGTGAGCTGTGAGGGTCTTCGACATCCTTTTCAATGGACATCAGGCCTTCTTTGCGCGCCTTTTGCAAGATGTCAAACATCAGTGCGAGCAACTCCATGTAGCGGTCTTTGGTGTACTTGCTGCCTTTGAAGCACATGCCTAGACCGGCCATGGTCGACTTGATGACCGTCATCTGGTTGTTGGCGATGAACGCGCCCAGCGTTGCACCGCCAATCATGGCCATTTCCCAGGGCAGAGCTTTGATGATCGGTCCCATGTTGCCGCCGTGTGCAATGAACACACCGAACACACAACCCAGCACAACGACCCAACCTATGATGACGAACATGAGTCTCTCGTTTCAGTTGATCCTGAATGCGGACTCGCGGGAGTCCCTGTGAGGAATATCGGTCAGAGTCTTACGCGGCTTGAGACGGCAAACGTCGTGGAAAGCGCCTCAGAAAGCCCCTAGTTCCTGCCTTCCAGACGCGACAGCGGCGGGACACGCCCGCCGCTGATGTCGTCGGCCCTCTTCGGCCAGCTGTGGCCAGAGTTGAGGGCTAGTCTCAGGCGCTCATGGCCGCAGAGAACTCTTTGAGGCTTTGCTCGATGTCCTTGAGCAGTGTTTGCGCCTCGTCCTCGCTCATGGCCAGCTCGCGCCAGATGGGCGGGTGCATGGCGGCAATGGCGGCCTTGAGCGTGCCACCGGCATCCAGCGCATGGGCCAAAGCCTCAGCAGCGTGGATCACTGCACCCAAATGGTCCCAGCGTCCTTGCGCCGAAGGCTGGGGCTCATGGTGCTGCGCAATGGCCACTTCAATGCGCACCGGAAAGTACCAGTGCTTGACCAGCATGGCGCCAATCTGCGGATGACCCATGCCCATGGACTTGGTTTCGGCGGCGAGTGCGCTCAGGTCTTCCTCTTGCGCCAGGGCAATCGCCTTGCCCGCCTCAACGGGGTAGTAAGTGGCCAACACCAACTGACCCACGTCATGCATCAAGCCGGTGACAAAGGCTTCGTTGTGGTCCAGGTCACCTCGGCGCGCCAGCGAGCGGGCCAGCAAGGCGGTGGCAAAGGCATGGCGCCAATACTCAGAGGCCTTGAAGTTGACCTTGGGGTCGATGCGAAAGGCGCGGCGCAGCGCGACGGTGGTCAGCAGGCCGGAGACGGCCCGCAGGCCCAACATGCGCACGGCGTCGTTGATGGAGCCGATGCGTCCAGACAAACCGTAGAGCGGCGAGTTCGCCAGCTTCAGCGTGGCAGCGGCCAGGGCGGGGTCGGTTTCGATCAGCTCCACGCAGCGCGTGGTGGAGAGGTCATCGCGCTGCAGCGCGCGGGAAACTTCGGTCACCGCCTTGGGCAGGGCGGGCAGGTCGGCCATGCGCCGGGTCATGACTTCCAGAGCCAGATTTCCGGTCATGGACAAATTCCTTGTGATCAGTCGCGTGCCGCTGTGGGGTAGCAGGCGCGCGGCAAAAATGGGTGTGTCCTTGTTTGTCGACCATGCAGCCCATGCGCTTGAGGCGTTGCAGCGCATGAAGGTGTAAGCGTGCGTTTCAGACGCCCAAAGAAAAAAGGCGGGATCCGGAGGATCCCGCCTGAAAGCACAGGGGTTGTGCTAGGAGGAGACAAACAAGTTCAACCAAATCTCACTGACAGGATGATCGGCCACCTTGCCAACGCCTTAAGTGTGCGTCATGCAGATCGATGCGATCAACCCGTCAAATGTCACAGAACGTTCAATGCACGTCGCAGATTTCTCCGGCGGCCATGCGGCGGCCGGTGCTGGGCATCTGCAGGGCGCCTGCTTGGCGGCCCTTGCCAGCGCGGGCGGGCGGGTTGCACAGGCCGCAGACAAAATGCTTGGCAATCTCATGCGGGTGGGTCACATAGTGGCCGCCGCACTTGGTGCACTTGGTCATGGTCAGCATGCCGTTGTCGACAAACTTCACCAGTCGCCAAGCGCGGGTCACTGACAGCAGGGGCTCCAGGTTCTGGGCAGAGGTCTGCTCCATGTACAACTGATAGGCCTTGATGACGGTGTCAATCTCTTCCATCTCCGAGGTCTTGTTCAGATACTCGTGCATGTTCAAGAAGAGACTGGCGTGGATATTGGGCTGCCAGGTCATGAACCAGTCGGTAGAGAACGGCAGCTGGCCTTTGGAGGGGCTGCGACCCGACACTTCCTTGTACAAGCGCAGCAAGCGCTCGTAAGAGAGATCCGTCTCTGACTCCAACACCTGCAAGCGGGCGCCGAGGTTGATCAAGGTGACCGCGCGCTCAATTTGCTTGGCTTCAGTCAGGATGCTCTTGGTGCGTGCCATGGTGGTTCTCCGTCCTACTTGATTCGATATTGAGTTGGGAAGCCGGGCCAGCGCCGGATCACTTCTGAAGCGACCCGCAGGCCCAGAGCTTATGCAGCTTCTTGGTGGCGGCCGGCCAGCAAGATCGAGGCATGCAGACGAGAGACGCTGTCATTGGCAGCGGCCTTGCCGTGGTTGGTCAACAAGCCCCAGACCAGGTCGTCATCCATGCGGAAGCGGCACAGCAGGGTGTTGGTGGTGGCAATCTTCATCATCTGTGCCGGGGTCAGCAGCGCGATCATGTTGGCCGTCTCTTCCGACACACCCAGGCGGAACAGGGCTTGTTCGCGGTCCGAGCGGATCAGGCTTTGGGCCAGCATCAGGTAGGACAGGTTGGCTTCGCGGATTTCGGCGAGGATTTGAGTGGTTTCCATGTTCGTGCTCCTTGGGGGTTGGTCTGTCGTGAGGGGTTTCGTCTTGCGATGGGTTGAACTGTAAGCACCGAAACAAGCCGGAAACATCGGTTCACTTCCACGGCTTGAGTCCTCTTATCGCCTGACACCCTGTCAGACAAATTCCTACAAAGCCTGTCATCCAGGGCCACTTTCAGGCCTGGGAACGCCCGGTCAGACCGGCCAATCTCCCCCGCAAAACGCGGCCAACTCGGCCGATTGCGCAAGGCCACTCGCGGGGATCATCAGGCCATGTCTCAGACCCTTGCCACCCCTACGTCCCAGCCCGTGGCGCCTGCCGCAGGCAGTGCCACCGCAGCCGCCACCACCTTGGTCGTGGTGGGCGAAGCGGCCTCTGCCGCATCCCCCGGCGCTGACCCCAAATGGCAGGCTGCGCTGCCCCATGCTGACCGTGTCCTGGCCCTCGGGTTGGAGGCCTGCCAGCAGGCGCAGGCCCACCGTAGCCGCTTCCCTGAGGCCTGCTGGGTGGGCGTGACCCTGCCTGGCGATCAGCCACCGGCCACTGGGCTGCCCAGCGTGCACACCCTGTTGCCGCTGGCTGCCTTGAACGACCCGCAGGCTTGGCCCTGGCCAGGGCAGGCCGCCCCCTTTGACCTCGTGCTGCTGAGCCCCGCTTGGGTGGCAGTGCCCGGCGCAGCAGCCTTGCTGGCCAGCCTGTCGCCTGCCTGCACACCCGGGGCCATGCTGGTGCTGGCGCTGGACAACGCCGCCAGCTTGGAACACATCACCCACCTGCTGCAGGCCGACCAGAGCCCCGAAGGCGCAGGGGCAGACGCCGCACAGGCGCTGGCCCGCCAAGCCCCGGCCAGTGCCTACAAGACCCTGATGGACGCGGGCTGGATGCCAACCTTGGTGGACCACCACCGCTGTGCGCCACAGGCCCCCGCGCTGGAGCGCGCCGTGCGCCAGGCTGCTGAGGCGGTGGGCGTGGGCAGCGGCAGCGCCGACGTGGTGCACCGCATGCGCCGCCTCATCATCAGCGCGCAGCGCAGCTTTGCGCAGGCGCCGCGTGAGGCAGGCCCGGCCCGCTTCACCGTCGTGGTGCCCACCACCGAAGAGCGGCAGCTGCGGGCCAATGTCGAGGCCTCGCCCGGCCTGGCCGAAGTGCAGGCGCGCATCGTCTCTTGCCGCCAGGCGCTCAACCCTGCCCAGGCCCTGGCGCAAAGCCTGCCGCATTGCGACACCGACTGGGTGCTGCTAGCCCACCAGGATGTTTATTTTCCGCAGGGCTTTGGCGAACAACTCAATGCGGTGCTGGCGGCGGTTCCGCCGGAGCAGCGCCGCCAGACCTTGATCGGCTTTGTGGGCATGGCCGTGCACCCCGACACCCATCAGCCCGTGCCCGCTGGGCATGTGATCGACCGCCTGCACCAAGCCGACCATGCGGCCTCAGACAGCGCGCTGTCGCTGGATGAAGTGGCGGTGGTTGTGTCGCGCGACAGCCTGCACCAGATCGACCCGGCCCAAGGCTGGCACCTCTGGGCCACCGACCTGTGCCTGACGGCCATTGCCCAGCACCGCGTCTTCCCCCGCATCGTGCGCCTGCCCTTGTTCCATAACTCCCATACGGGCTGGAGCCTGCCGCAGGCCTTTGCGCAAGCCGCTGAGCGCCTGATGGCCAAACACCCGGGCTTTGTGCCCATCCACACCTTGTGCGGCCAATTGGATGCGGGCTTTGTGGCCCACCACCGCCAAGCCACTCACTGAACAGCACCATGCCTCTGATCACCACCCTGATTCCGGCCTACAAGAAAGACTTCCTGGGCGAGGTCTTTGGCGGTTTGGCGCGCCAGAGCTTCAAAGACTTTCAGGTCATCGTCTCAGACGACAGCCCGAAGGCCGAGATCACCCGCCTGATCCGCGACGGTCACTACGGCCCCGCCGTGCAGCAATTGCAGATCACCGTGGTGCGCGGCCCTTGCAATGCCCGGCGCAACCACGAGCGGCTGATCGACCTCTGGGCTGGCCAAACGCCGCTGGTGCACTTCCACCTCGATGACGACCTCATCTACCCCGAGTTCTACCGCCACCATGTTGAAGCCCATGCCACCGGGCGCTACAGCGTCAGCATCACCCCGCGCTGGCTGGGCCCGGCCAACGGCAAACCGGCTTGGACGCTGCCGCTGCCCGACTTCGTCGAAGCCAGCCCCTTGCACCGCGTGCCGGTGGATGCGGAGTTGATGTTCCGCAGCACCGTGCCCAGGGGCGAGAACTGGGTGGGCGAGCTCAACAACCTGGTCTTTTCGGCTGAGGCGGCGCTGGCCTTTCCGCGCCCGCCGGCCCAGGGCCTGAGCTACTACGGCCTGATGGACATCAGCGCGGTGCTGGAGGCTGTCAAGCTGGCGCCCGCCATTTTTGTGCGCGACCACCAAAGCCTGTTCCGCCAGCACGACGAGCAAAACACCCGCAGCGTCGGCACCCACGGCCATCGCGTCTGCATGTTGGTGTGGGCGGCCATGGCCCTGCACGCCTGGCAAGAGCAACGCCTGAGCGCCCAAGAGGCCGTGCAAGGGGTGTCCTTGGCCGTGCGCCGTTGTTTGGCCCTGTATGGCGAGGGCGATCCGGTGATGGACGCCTTCTACAGCTTGGTGCAAGAACACGGCACCAGCCTGCCGCAACTGCACCAGGCCTTCACGCGCTTTTGGTTGGGCCTGCTGGCCAGCCATCCCTCCACCACGGCGGCTGCCAAGCAGCCCGCCGCCGCCACGGCCCCGGCGGCCGCTGCCCTGGCCTGAGCGCTGGAGACAAGGACCACCCCATGAGCAGTACTCGCCCCACCATCTACGTCACCCAGCCTCACCTGCCGCCGCTGGAGGAGTTTTTGCCCTCGCTGCAGCAGATCTGGGACTCCAAGGTGCTGACCAACGGCGGCCCCTTCCACAAACAGCTCGAAGCCGCGCTGTGTGAACACCTGGGCGTGCCGCACATCGCCCTGTTTGCCAATGCCACCATTGCGCTGGTCACGGCCCTGCAGTCGCTGCGCATCACGGGCGAGGTCATCACCACGCCTTACTCCTTTGTGGCCACGGCGCATTCGCTGCTGTGGAACGGCATCAAGCCGGTGTTTGTGGACATCGACCCCGAGACCATGAACCTGGACCCGGCCAAGATTGAGGCCGCCATCACGCCACAGACCACGGCCATCATGCCGGTGCACTGCTATGGCCGCCCCTGCGATGTCGAGGCCATCCAACGCATTGCCGACAACTACAACCTGCGCGTCATCTACGACGCGGCCCATGCCTTTGGTGTGCGCCAGCATGGCAGCAGCATCCTCACCGCTGGGGATCTGTCGGTGCTGAGCTTTCATGCGACCAAGGTGTTCAACACCTTTGAAGGCGGCGCCATCATCTGCCCCGACGCGCGCACCAAGCAGCGCATCGACCACCTGAAGAACTTTGGCTTTGTGGACGAGGTCACCGTGGTGGCGCCTGGTATCAACGGCAAGATGAGCGAGTTCAATGCGGCGCTGGGGCTCTTGCAGCTCAAACACATCCGCGCTGCTGTGGGCCGCCGCGCCGCCATCGACGCGCAGTACCGCAGCCTGCTGGCCAATGTGCGGGGCTTGTGCATTCCTGAGCCCGCGCCGGACACCGAGGCCAATCAGTCCTACTTTCCTATCTTGGTGCAAGAGGACTTCCCGCTCAGCCGTGATGAGCTCTATGCCTTGCTCAAGGCCCAGGGCATCCATGGCCGCCGATACTTCTACCCGCTGATCAGCGACTTCCCCATGTACCGGGGCCTGCCTTCGGCCGATGCTCGGGGCTTGCCCCATGCGCGCAAGGCTTCTTCACAGGTGATTTGCTTGCCGATTTATCCGGACCTGAGCGATGACGATGTGGCCCGCATTGCCGAGGTGATTCGCACCGCGCAGCCCCAGGTCATGCCGGTCGAGTCGAGGCTTGCGCCGCGCGCGGCGGCCTGAGGCCAAGCGCCTCAGCGGGCTTGGCTGCGGGAGCGCCTCAGGCGCTGCGGCTGGCCCAGCCCATGCCGGTGCGGCCAAAGCCATTGCCGTTGTAGAACAGCAGGTCGCGTGCGCCTTGCGGCAGCACATAGGGGTAGGCAATGGCGTCGGAGTCCCAGCCGCTCGGTGACACCTCCAAGCCCAGCTCTTCATCGCAGCGCTGCCAATGGCGGCCGTCGCTGGAGGTGGCATAGCCGCCTCGGTAGCCACGCTTGGGGTCTAGGCGGAACTCGCGCAGATCCCGGCGGCTGTACCACATGTGGAACAGGCCGTCGCGCCAGATCACGCTGGGCCGGGCCGTGGCCTCAAACTCATGGGCGGGTGGGATGCAGGTGACGTTGTCGCGCACCCAGTCGATGCCGTCGCGCGAGTGGGCAAACTTGATGTGATAAAAAATCTCGGGCTTGCCGTTGATGAGCTTCCAGGCGCTGCCGCTGGTGTACCACATCAAAAAGCCGTCGTCGGTCTTCATCACGTCGACCGCGCCGGTGTAGAAGGGCTCGTCTTTGCTGCGGTCCAGCACGGCGCCGTCATAGGCGCGGGTGAAGGTCTGGCCGTTGTCATCACTGATGGCCAGGCCAATGGCATTGCGGGTGTGCACCGTGGTGCTGGGGTTCCAGCCGATGAAGTACATGTACACCCGCTCGCCCACCCGAACCACACAAGAGACATTGGCCCCCGAGTCATCAAAAGCACCCAGCGTGCCCAGGTCCAGCACCGGCCGGTCGTGCACATAGCTCACGCGGCTGGGGTCTTGGGCGTCTACATCCACAAAGGTGGTGCGGGTTTGGCCCTTGGCGCAGCGGGTGCCAAAGTACAGCCGCAGCGTGTGCTCGTCCACCTGCAGTGGCGTCGGCTTGTGGCAGTGGCTTTGGTCAAAGCCATGTTGCCCGCTGGGGGCGTAGATCAGGCCGTGTTTGTCCCAGCTTCGGGCCATGCGTTCACCCATGCCGGCTGGTCAGCCGAAAGAGTGGGCGGTTCAAAAACTCGCCCAGGCTGTCGAAGCGCTGCAGGTTGTGGGCGTCGATGGGCTCGTACTCCCGCGTCTGTGGGTTGACCACGGCCATGTCGTCAATGCGCCAATGGCCTTGCACACCTTGCTGCACAAAGTCGATCAGCTCGGCCTTGGTGCCCTGGGTGAAAAGCGGCCGGTGGCGGTCGCCCTTCCAGTTGAAGCCCAGTTGCATCCACAGGTGGCGGGTGTGGCGGGCCAGGCGGTTCAGCGCCACCAGCATCTGCGCTTTGGCCTCGTCCAAGCTCAGCGCCTGGTCGCCAAAGTCGTCGCCCAGGTGGTGCAACACATTCAGGCACAGCGTCACATCAAAATGCTCGGCGCCGGGGTCGGTAAAGCTGTAGTAGTGCGGGCGTACCTCTAGGCGGTCGTCCACGCCCAGGCCTTGAGCGGCCAGGGCAATGAAGTGCGCGTGCTCGGCATTGCCTTCTTGGCTGACCACGCGCGCCGCGCCGGCCTCAAGGGCCGCAAAGCTGAAGTAGCCGGTGTTGGCCCCAATGTCCAACACGCTCAAGCCCCGCAGCAACAACTGCTGGCCCATGTAGCGCTGGCGCTGGGCCTCGTGCTTGCCCATGGGCTGGGGCAAGTGGCCCAGCAGCGCGCTCAGGCTGGGGTGCAGCAGTTGGTAGTCGCTGTGCTTGCTGTGTGCTTGCATCAGGCGCTGCAGTGAACGCGTTTCGGGAGGAGGGGCCATGGTCATCATGGGTGCTTTCAGTCGTCAGTAGCAGGCATGCAAGGCCTGTGTGTCTGGGGCGGCATAGACATCGTGTTGGCGCAGCAGCTCTTCCGCCGCCAGGCCCTCGGCATGGGGGTAGCGGCGGCAGTCGCCTTGGCTCGCGCCTTGCGCCCAGGCATACCAATGCGGGCCGGGGGCGGGGGGCGGTGGCTCGGGCAGCGTGGCACCGTGGTCGCGGGCGAAGAGGCTCAGCAAGCGGGGGCAGGCCGTCAGCGCCAGTTGCAGCGGGCCCCAGAAGCGGGGGTTGATCTCGATGTAGTGCAGCGTGCCTTGGGCGTCGCTGATCAGCTCCATCATGAAGGGGCCATGAAAGCCCAGGGCGTGCAGGCCGTTGAACAGCCGCTCTTCATCCACACCGGGGTTGCGGCCACTGCGGGCCAGCACCATGGACTTGCCACCCGGCTGTTGCAGCAGGTTGTCTTGCCAGAAGCTGGCACGCTCGCCACTGCGGGCCAAGTAGCCACAAAGGTAGTGGCTTTGCCCTTCGACCCAGGTTTGGGCAAACCACTGCGCGGGGTCCAGCCCTGCACGGGCGGCTTCTAGCTGCTCTGGCGTGCGGCAGAGCTGCGGGTAGAGCACCTGGGCTCCGCTGACGTTGTGGCGCGGCTTCAGCACACAGGGTGCCTTCAGGTGCGTCCAGGCCATGTCGGGCGGCGGGCGTATGCCCGTGAGCCTTTGCACCACCGCTGTGCTGTGCAGCTTGCTGGTCAGCTGGGCATACACCGCCGCTGCCGGCAGGCCCACCTGCAGGCCCACGGTTTGCAGGGCAGGGCGTTGGTCCAGCACAAACTGATTCATGAACTCGGTGGTGGGGCAGTACACCAAGCTAGCCTGCTGGCTGGCCTGCACGGCGGCCCGAAACAGGCCTACGTCTAAGTGCTTGTCTAGGCGGCTCATCACCACCTGGGCGGCCCACACGGTGCGCCAGATGGCGTCTTGCGCGCCCCTAGCCACGATCACAAAGGGCAGTTGTTGCTGTGAAAAAAAGCGGCAAAGCGCCACCACCGCCCGGTCGTTGTGACCGGAGAACAGCAGAAAGGTGGGCTGGGCGGCAGGCATGGCGTGGCCTCGTCAGGCTGCAGCGCGGCAGGCCTCGGTGTCGTTGGCGGCTGCGGCCGGTTTGGAGAACAGGAACAAGGGCTCACGCGGGTTGATGCCCATGGCCTCTCTGTCGCAGGCGCCCAGCACCGCGTCATGCGGATACAGCTCACCCCTGAACCCTGCGGCGTGGAAGTAGCCCGCAATGTCGTTGCCGAACAAGCGGACATGGTCGTCTTGCCCGTAGAAGATCCGCTTGAATTCGCCTTCAGGGTTGCTCTGCATCTCGAAGGTTTTCTTCAACAGCGGTGTGTAGGGGGTTTGGGCGATCAACACGCCACCGGGTTTGAGGCAGCGGAAGAACTCGGCCAAAGCCCGCTCGGGTGAGCTGACATGCTCCATCACATGGTTGCAGACGATCAGGTCAAACGACTCGTCAGCAAAGCTCATGCGCTCCACATCCACCTTTTGAACACCGGCGCGGCTGGGGAAGAGATCCCCCCGTACATACTCGGCCAAGCCCAGTGCGGCGAACTTGGGCTCCAGGCGGATCTCCGGCGCAATGTGCAGCATGCGCGCGCCCTGCAGTTGTTGGGTCAGGCCGATGGTGTTGAGGTAGAGCCAGAGGTGACGGTCTCTGTCGGTGCAGCCGCAGTGGGGGCATTGGTAGACGGCGGCGTCGGAGCCCACGGGCTGCATCAGCTTCATGAACTCGCTGCGCAGGTGGGTCAGCGGGTAGGGGGTCCAGGCGTCGACGTGGTGGTCGCAAATGGCGCAATGCGGCATGGTGGGCTGCTTTCAGGGCGTGTGCGTCAGGCGGCGCTCAGGCCACTTGGGCGTGGACGGCGTGGCGGGCGTTTGGGGTGGTGGCGGCTTCGTCTGTGGCACTCAACTCGGGCCAGGTGCTGGCTTGGTTGTCCAGCGCGGCCAGGTCGTCCAGCCACTCTGGCGGCATGTCGTCTTGCACGCCACCAAAGTCGGGCCGCATGGTGCGCGCCACGGTGCGTTCGCGCAGCGAGGTTTCGATCTTGCGCAGGCTCAGCTTCATGAAGGCAGCCTGTTCTTTGGCGCAGGGCTGCAACTGGGTGTCCAGCCAGCCGGTCTTGATGGCCTCAAAGCGGTGCTCAAACCAGCCCAGGTACCAGAACCAGTCGGTGTAATACAGCCAAGAGTTCTCGTTCATGGCCCGCAGGTGCGTTGGGTCTTGCCAGGCGGTCAAGGCCTTTTCATAGGGCACTTCAATGTCCAGCACACCGCCGTCTTGCAGCAGAGCCAGCAGGTTGGTCATCAGGCAGGGCAGGTCGGGCACATGCTCCAGCACATTGTTGGCATAGATGCGCTCCAGGCTGCCAGCTTGCAGCAGCACCTCGCCGCCACCCAGCGTTGCGGTGTGCAGGGGCAGTTGCACCGGCTGGCCCAGGTCCAGCACGATGTCGGGCTGGGCGCGGGCCAAGATGTCCACGTTCAGCCAGCCGGGCTTGTAGTCTTTGCCCGAACCCAGGTTCATGCTGGTGGGCTGCCAAGGCAGGCCGCTGCGCTGGCTCTCCACTTGCTGGTGGTAGCCGGCGGCAAAGGCCAGCAGGTCGGCCCAGGCCTCGATCGGGTCATGGCGGGTGAAGCGGTCCAGTTGCTGGCGGGCTTGGTCAAACCAAGCGGGGGTGGCGAACTGGCTGGTGAAGAAGTGCTCCAAGCTGGCGTCGTCCACCCAGGTCACGGCGTCTTCAAAAGCGGCCGGGGCCACGGTGCGGGCGGTGCGCTCTGACACAAAAG
The DNA here is from genome assembly GCF_044358605.1 of Ideonella sp. Taxonomy (GTDB): domain Bacteria; phylum Pseudomonadota; class Gammaproteobacteria; order Burkholderiales; family Burkholderiaceae_C; genus Ideonella. Next base: position 3,002 of record NZ_JBIKNQ010000073.1, on the reverse strand, counting down.
GCGTGCCCAGCGACAAGGTATGAAAGGCCCGCGCTTGCTCGAACTTGCTGGTCTCGTAGAAGTGGCAGTTCAGCACCGCTTTGGACTGGCGGATGAAATGGTCACGCTCGGCCCCGTAGAGCGGGTAGTCAAAGGTGGCCACGTTCAGGCCGCAGGCTTCGACGCGCTGGATAAAGGCTTGGCGGCGCGGGTTCATGCTGCCAAAAAACAGCAGGTCAATGGGCCGCTCTTCCAGGGGCGGCGCCGAGGTGCCGTCCAAATATGGCGCGTGCAAAAACGGCACCAGGGGCACATCGGCCGGGTCGCTGGCATAGGCGGCCACGTTGTCGGCGTCGTAATCAGCCACGGCCGAATGGCGCAGCAGGTTCAAATAGTCTTCATTCACCTTGGCGCCGCCTTGGCCCAGTTGTTCGAGGTTGAAGAAGATGCAGGTATGGCGCTGCTGCCAGTCTTTAGGAAAGCCCAGGTGCGCCCCAAATACCAGGTTCACCGCGTCTTCACGCAGCCGGTTCTTGGCCAGCGTCACCTCAGCGCCCATGCGGCGAAACTGGTAGCGCGCATAGCGAGCTTGGTCCAAAAAGCCTAGTGAGTGCACGTAGCCCGCAGGCTGCATGATGGCAATGTGAATGCGGGGCAGGTCCATGGTGAAAGCCTTCCGAGGCAAGGGCGTACCCGTGGGCACGGTGCCTTGACTGTAGGTTTGGCTGAAGGGCCGCCATGGCTGGAACAGCAGGGGAAATGAGGGGCTAATCTATTACGCCACCAAGGCATCCAAAGGGCTGCGCACCCCGCCACCGCCTACTTTGAGCACATGGGTGTAGATCATGGTGGTGGACACATCTTTATGGCCCAGCAGGTCTTGCACGGTGCGGATGTCATAGCCAGCCTGCAGCAGATGGGTGGCAAAGCAGTGGCGCAAGGTGTGTGGGGTGGCTGGCCGGTGGACTTGGGCCGCTTCAACCGCGCGCTTGAAGGCGCGCTGAAAGGTTTGGTCATAGAGGTGATGGCGCCGGACCACCCCACTGCGAGGGCAAGTGCTGTGGTGGTCTTGCGGGAACACCCAAAACCAGCCCCAGGAGGCCCCGGCGCGAGGGTACTTCTTGTCCAGCGCATTGGGCATTTCCACCCCTGATCTGCCCTGCGCCGCATCGGCCGCCCACACCTCATGGGCATAGGCCAGTTGGCGGCGCAGCGGGGTTTCCAAGCTCTGGGGCAACATCAAGGCTCGGTCTTTGCCACCCTTGCCTTCTCGCACGATGATGGTGCGATGGGCGAAGTCCAGGTCTTTGACGCGCAACTGCAGCCCCTCGGTGATGCGCAAGCCGGTGCCATAAAGCAATTGGGCCAGCAGCAAGTGCTGGCCACTCAGGTGCCCAAACACGGCGGCAAGCTCTTCCCGGCTCAGCACCACCGGCAGCCGCCGCTTGGGCTGAGGCCTGGGCAAGTTGTCTGCACCGGGTAGGGGCATGCCCAGCACCTTGGTGTACAAAAACAGCAAGGCCGACAAAGCTTGGCGATGGGTGCTGACGGACAGCCGCCGCTCAACGGCCAAAGAGCAAAGGTAGGCATCTACCTCTGCCGCCCCCAAGGTAGCCGGGTGCCGCACGCCGCTGAAGCGAATGAAATCTCGGCACCAATGCACATACACCTCCTCGGTGCGGCGGCTGTAGTGCAGGTACCGAATGCGCTCTCGCAACTGGTCCAGCACCTTCACCGCCTTCAAAGGCGGCAGGCTTGAGCCCAGCCCATTCTGAGGGTTACTGCCCATCCCGTCCTCCCTTCAAAGCGTGTCAAAAAGTGACCGCCCGGGGCTATAGTGCTGCCCAGCCCTGCGCCAAAATGCCGATTTGTTAATACTGTATGTTTATCCAGTTTATAGCGCAATACACAAGCAACGACAAGCACTTAGAAGCTAGTCGCCTTGCCTGTTGCTGGCGACAGGGTTTTTTCGGGCGACAGGCGTCTGTCGCCACACAAAAAAGTTCCCTTGAGCCACTGCTCGGGAAGGGCCAATAGTCTACAGAAAACCTGTATGTTTATACAGCTCAATAATTCTGGTAGCTTGCGCTGCGTAGCAGGCTTGCACGCACAAGCGAGCTTGGTGCGGACGAGCCAGCAACGCAGCGTAGCCGTAACAGCCTTAAGGGGCTGGATTTCGGCAAAACAGGCAACTTCGAAGACCGTTGAGTTTTGCACCGCATTGGCTCCAGAGAACCTTTCGCAAGAGCGGACGCTGCTGCGCAGCTCCCCTCAGTTTCAACGTTAGACCGAATGGGACACACGTGGCTGCTCTCGAACTGAAGATTCCGCCCCTGGCGCAGCTCGTTGTCGCCGCGCTGCTGGCCATCGCAATTGAACGGCTGACACCGGGGCTGACCATTCAGTATCCGTATGCAGTGGCGGCCGCCATCTTCCTAGCCGTAGCAGGCGCCGGCATAGCGGTAGCCGGTGTGGTTGCCTTTCGGCGCAAAGGAACTACTGTCAACCCGCTCGACCCCGGAAGATCAACGAAGATGGTTCGCGATGGGGTCTACCGGTTCTCACGAAACCCCATGTACTTGGGCATGCTGCTGATGCTGGCCGCAGTGGTCTTGTACCTGTCCAACGTCGCCGCGGCGCTTGTTGCGCTGCCGCTGTTCGTTTGGTACATGAATCGGTTCCAGATTGTGCCCGAGGAGCGGTTCCTTCAGCAAAAGTTCGGAGAGGAGTACACGCAGTTCTTGCGTGAGGTCCGCAGATGGGCATGATTCGGTCTAACATGCCAATCAACCTGACACGCAACGGCATGCGGCCACTGTCTGGCGGGGTTCGCTTCGCTCACTTTACCCCGCCAGCCAGCAGCCGCATACCGCTGCGTGCAGGTTATCGGCAACGTTGATATGGCTTCTTCCTGTCAAGAGGCAAAACGCATCTCTCCGCGCTGCGGATGTTGATTGAAATCTGTAGCCAGACGGGGAACGCGGCGGAGCCGTTGATGCCACCCGATGTGGATGCGCGACGGT
>NZ_JBIKNQ010000072.1:0-22564 GCF_044358605.1 Ideonella sp. | reverse complement strand
ACTCCGCGCTAGACTGGGCTACACCCGCCGAATTCGCCCGGCAATGCGGCCAGCAGGCCCCACTGCCGATGTCAAAGGAGCCGGAAAGTTCTACTTCTGAGCGGTACTGATTCGGGGACAGGGTCAGCGTCAGGTGATCGTGTTCACTCATCGACTCAGCTTTATGGGGCTCATCGGCGAGAAAGCTCAAGACGTGGCCTCTATTCACATCCGACAAGAGACCTGGGGAGCCGGTGAGACTGGTGATGTGCCTTTGTATGGAAAGAAGCCTGACCCGGCCCTCAATGACCTACGGAACACCAGACTTACTCAAGCCCGAAAAGTCTTTGAAACCGAGGGCAGCGAGGCCTACTACCCACTTGGGAAGGCGATCTGCAGCGACTTCAGAACCTTGCTGGAAAGAATGGTCGAGTTCGTGCTGTTGGCCGATGTCGTTCAACGACATCGACGCGCCGTCACCACTCAAGGCAAGATCCATAGTCTTGCCAAGATCAAACGCGAAGATTGCGATTTGATCGAAGAGTTGATGTCGAAATACTCGCGTTATGAACACAGCCAGTCCAGCGAGGCCCCTGTGGATTTACCTGCTCCAGATGAGCTTAGAGAAGACATCAATCGCTTGATCGTTTGGCACGGTGATTTCACCAAGCGACCTGTTAGTGCGATTTAGTCATGTTTCTGGCATTTCCATCAACAATCTGCACGTCCGGTCGCATTGCTAGCAAACTTCTTGCTCACCCAAGCGGCTGGAGGTTGGTGCATAGCACTGAAGGATCAACTCAGCGAGCCAGCTTGATGTTTGCGAATCGCGTGCAGGGTTGCTGTAGCCGTCTCTCCAACTCCACAACACTTTGGCCGGTTTCCAAGGCAGTGGAACTAGCCACGGCACGCAGTACGGCCTTCCGGCTAGGCTTCTTGGGTTGCGGTGTCGGTGTTTTTCGCATGTTTGATTTTGATGCCACTAGGGCCTTGGGGCAATGTCCATGACTGAATCCGACCTCCAACGCATCCTGGCCTGCGGCGAAGACAGCCAGCATCAGTTCAAGCGCGACGCCACCAACACCGACGGCTTGGCCGCCGAGCTGGTGGCCTTGGCCAACAGCGGGGGTGGCCAGGTGTTGTTGGGTGTGGCGGACGACGGCAGCGTTGCTGGGCTGGACGCCGCCGCCGTGCGGCGGCTGAACCAACTGGTGAGCAACACGGCCAGCCAGCATGTGCGCCCACCGCTGAGCCCGGTGAGCCACAACGTGCAAACCGCCCAGGGGGTGGTGATGGTGGTCACGGTGCCCGATGGGCTGAACAAGCCCTATATGGACTTGCAGGGCCGGGTGTGGGTGAAGAGCGGGGCCGACAAGCGCCATGTGACTGCGCGCGAAGAAATGCAGCGCATGTTTCAGCGCGCCGGGCTGCTGCAGGCCGACCAGGTGCCGGTGCGAAACGCCACGCCGACAGACATTGACGAGCGGGCCTTTGGCCGTTACTTCGAGCGGCGCTATGGCCAAAGCCTGGAGGCCGCTGGCCTGCCCGTGGTGCAGTTGATGGAGAACCTGCAACTGGCGCAAGACGGCGTGCCCAACCTGGCAGGGCTGCTGCTGTTCGGCAAGCAGCCGCAGCGGCTGCTGCAGGTCTGCCAAGTGGGGGCGGTATGGTTCCCAGGAACCCACCTGGGTGACCTGAACTACCTGGACAGCGAAAACATAGACGGTACGTTGGCCGAGCAGTTTCAGCGGGGCATGGCCTTCATCAAGCGCAGCCTGCACCATGTGCAAGCGGGCCGAGGTTTCAACACCCTGGGGCAGTTGGAGGTGCCAGAAGAAGCCTTTGTGGAACTGCTGGTGAACGCGCTGGTGCACCGGGATTTTTTTATCAGCGCCACGATCCGGCTGTTTGTGTTCACCGACCGAGTGGAGATCATCAGCCCCGGCCATTTGCCAGATAGCCTGACGCCAGAGCAGATTCGCACCGGCATCTCGAACCGCCGCAACAAAGTGTTGGCCGAGCACGCGGCGCACATCCTGCCCTATCGGGGCCTGGGCACTGGCGTGCCGCGAGCGCTGGGCGCCTGGCCCAAGATCGATTTGGTGGACGAGCGCGACGCCAACCAGTTCCGGGCGGTGGTGTGGCGGGTGGCGACCCCACAAGTCACCCCACAAGTCACCCCACAAGTCCCCCCCCAAGTCACGCCCGAGGTCCAGCGCCTACTGACTGCCATCGTCGGCGAGATGAAACGGGTGGAGATTCAAACGGCACTGGGCCTGAAGGACAGAAAGCATTTTCTGGGCACCTACCTGCGACCCGCGCTGGATGCGGGCTTCATTGAAATGACAATCCCAGACAAGCCGCTGAGTAGCCAGCAACGCTACCGCCTCACACCCGCCGGGCAAGTCGGCCTGCGCGCCCTCACGCCCAAAGCCTGAGCCATGCGCTACGCCCTGAACGGGTCACCCAAGAACGCGACATAGCCCGGCTCACGGCCACCAAGAGCGCAGGCAGCCTAGAAACGCCAGCAACAGGCCGCGATGAAAGCCCAGGCCCGTGAAACGCCGCGCAGGTTTCGCGAACGCGAAAGTCATTGGCTGTTGGGGATACGGCACCTGATGACAAAGTTGCACGCTAATTCTTGCAGCGCATGAAAAAAAGTGGGGAAGCTGCAACCACCGGGCTGGACACATCCGCCTGAATACCGAACTGGTGAAGAAACCCAAGGACCTGGTGGAATACGTGGTGGTGCATGAGATGGCGCACCTGCTGGAGCCCACGCACAGCGAACGCTTTGTGGCCTTGCTAGACCGGCATTGGCCCCAATGGCGCGAAGCACGCAAAGAACTGAATGCCTTGCCGCTGGCATCAGAAGGCTGGGGCTAGTGCAACAGCCAAGGCCAGGTGCTGACAATGAACTTCACGGTGAAGCGGCGCGGCGGGGTTGAGCTGGCCGCACCCGCAACTCAGGCGCTTAGCTGAAACCTCTGCACCGCCACCTGCAGCTTGCTGGCCTGGTGGCTCAGGCTTTCTGCGGCAGCGGCGCTTTGCTCCACCAGGGCGGCGTTTTGCTGCGTGACATGGTCGAGTTGGCCCACCGCATCACTCACCTGGCCAATGCCGGTGGTTTGCTCGGTGGAGGCATGGCTGATCTCGCCAATCAAGTCGGCCACGCGGCGCACATGGGAGACGATCTCGGTCATCGTGGTGCCGGCATCGCCCACCAGGCGTGAGCCGGCTTCCACCTTCTCAACACTGCCGCTGATCAAGGTGCGGATCTCTTTAGAGGCTTCGGCGCTGCGCTGGGCGAGGCTGCGCACCTCGCTGGCCACCACGGCAAAGCCGCGGCCTTGCTCGCCGGCGCGGGCGGCTTCCACGGCGGCGTTGAGGGCCAGGATATTGGTCTGAAAGGCGATGCCGTCGATGGTGGCGATGATCTCGCCGATTTTTTTGGAACTGGCACTGATCTCGCCCATGGTGCTGACCACCTGGTCGACCACCGTGCCGCCGCGCATGGCGACCTCGCTGGCGGAGGCGGCGAGTTGGTTGGCTTGCTGGGCTGTGTCCGCATTGTGTTTGACGGTGGAGCTGAGTTGCTCCATGGCCGCAGCGGTTTGCTCTAGGTTGGCAGCTTGCTCTTCGGTACGTTGGCTCAGGTCTGCATTGCCGGCTGCGATCTGTGCTGCCCCGGTCGCAATGCTGTCTGCGCCGTGGCGCACATCGCCCACCACCGTGGCCAAGGCGTGAGTCATGTCCGAGAGCGCCCGCAGCATTTGGGCGGACTCATCTCGGCCCAGGGCTTCAACCCTGACCTGCAGGTCCCCTGCGGCCACGGCTCGGGCGACATGCACGGCCTCGGCGATGGGGCCGGTGATGGAGCGGGTCACCAACACCGCTGCGCCAGCGCCAAACAGCAGGGCCACGGCCAACATCGCACCCACTCGCCACAGCGCGGTGGTGTAGACCTGCTGCCCATGCTCATAGTCGGCCTGCGCATCCTTCAGCTGAAACTCCACCAGCTTGCTCACCGCCTCGCTCACCGGGTCAATGGCCGGATACAGGGCACTCGCCGCAAACTGAGCCAGCGCGGTTCGGTCATCTGCCTTCATCAGGCGCATTTCTTCAATCGCGGTGGCGTCTGCGGTTTTGATCAGCGCCTCAACGGCTTGGGCCAGCGCCACTTCCTCGCCCTCTTTGGGCAACTGGGCATAGGCCGCCCATGCGGTTTGGATGTCTTTGCGAGCCTGCTCAATGGCGGCAATGGCTTTGTCGGCAGGCATGGCGCCATCGCGCACCTTGTGGGCGGCATCCACAATGGCCACGGCATAGCTGTCCGCCACCACCTTCAACTGGGTCAGCGGCACGACTCGGCCCTTGTACAGCGACAACATGTCGTCGTTCAAGCTACTCATGCGCCATAGCGATGAGCCGGCCACCACCAGCATCAAGCTCAGCAAAATGCCAATCAGCACCGTCAGGCGCGCCCCAATGGAGATATGTCTCAACGACTGCATAGTGACCTTTCAGCAGCGCCGGCAAGACCGCTTGCGCTAGCGCAGATGGCATCCGCTCGCGCCGCCATCTCTGGGGGCTATCGGCCGATCTCCCTAAAGCGTAAGAGGCTATAGCCCCAGCCATCCCCTGAAAACAGCCGCTTTGCTGGCGCTTATCTGGCCTGGATGGGGATCACCCCAGCGCTCGGCAACTGCCGCGCCCGCAGCTGGCCACAGCCCCCATCCACATCTTGCCCGGCAGAGTGGCGCAGCTTGGTCAAGATGCCGCGCTGGTGCAAGGTGCGAGCCATGGCCGCGGCCTTCTCCCAGGCCGGGCGCCGGTAGGGCAACTCAGGCACGCTGTTGTAAGGGATGAGGTTGAGCACCGCATAGCGTCCGCTCAGCAGCCGGGTGATCCCTTCCACCTCTTCAGGTGTGTCGTTCACGCCGTCGATCAGCGTCCACTGCACCTGCACGGGGTAGCCCGTGGCGCGGCCGTATTCGTCAGCGCGCTGCACCAGTTCCTCCGGGCTCAGGCGCGGGGCGCGGGGCAGCAACTCGGCCCGCAAATCAGCCCGGCTGGTGTGCAAAGACAGCGCCAAGGCGGGTTTGACGATGCCCTGAGGCAAGCGCTCAAAAGCACGTTCGTCGCCCACCGTCGAAAACACCAAATTCTTGTGGCCGATATTGCCCAGCGTGCCCAAGAACTCAATAGCCTCCAGCACGTTGTCCAGGTTGTGCGCGGGCTCGCCCATCCCCATGAAGACCACCTTGCTCACCGCCCGGCGGCGGCGCGCCAGCACCACCTGGGCCACGATCTCGGCGCTGCCCACCTGGGCGATCAGGCCGTCTTTGCCAGTCATGCAAAAGCGGCAGCCCACGGCACAGCCGACCTGGGTGGAGACACACAGGCCACCGCGCGGCAGCAGCACACTCTCCACCGTTTGGCCCGAGGCCAAGGCCACCAGCAGGCGCTCGCCGTCTTCGCCCGGGTGTACCGAGTGCAGACGCGCCAGGCCCTCCCACTGGGCCAGCAGCTCAGGCAAAGCCTGGAACAGGGCTTTGGGCAAAAAGGTCTGCAGGGGCTTTTTGGCCGACTCCATGGGCAAGGCCTGCACCCAAGGGCGCAGCAGGCGCTGCTGATGCACCGGGGCTGCGCCCAGGTCGGCCAGTTGGCGGCGGATGTCGGAGAGTCGCATGAAAGAGGCGGTGGTGGCCGAAGTGGCGGGGCTTGGGCTGGCTTTTCTGGCACTTAGCGCCGCAAGCTTGTTCTTAGCATCAGGGGAAAGCGAATTCTCTCCTATGAGCACCACCTCTACCCTCCAAGCCCCTGGTAGCAGCCACGCCACGCCAACTGCGCCCGACGCCCAGCAAGCGGCCGCATTGGAACGCGCCCGTGCCGGCCAGATGCCGCTCAATGACCTGTTGGATCTGGCGCAGACCTGGCAGAACCAAGGGCACACCGCGCAGGCCGTTGTGCTGTATGCCGAATGGCTGGCCCACAACGACGCCCCGCTGCGCCATGTGGCCTGCTTCAACCAGGGCACGCTTCTGGCCGCGCTGCAACGCGACGACGAGGCCGAGGCCGCTTACGCCCAAGCCCTGGCGCTCTTCCCCAACTTTCAGCAAGCGCGCCTGAACCTGGGCCATGCGCTGGAGCGCAAAGGCCAGCCCGAAGAAGCCCTGGCCCAGTGGCAGGCCGTGGTGGACACCACGGCCGACACCCACCACGACGCCCAAAACCTGCGCCTGCATGCCTTGAACAATATGGCGCGCCTGACCGAGACCCTGCGCCGCTTCGACCAGGCCGAGGCGCTGATGGTCAAGAGCCTGGGCCTCAAGGCCGCCCAGTTTGATGTGCTGCAGCACTACGTCCACATCCGCCAAAAGCAATGCGAGTGGCCGGTGTGGCAGCCGGTGGCCCAGGTCACCCGCAACCAGCTGCTTCTGGGCACTTCGCCCTTGGCCATGCTGGGCGCCAGCGACGACCCTGCCTTGCAATTGCTGGCCGCGCAACGCTTTGTGCACGACCGCCTGCCCGCGCCGCCTGCCGTGCCACTGCACAGCCTAGGCCCCAAGCGCGAGGGCAAGATCAAGATCGGCTACCTGAGTGGCGACCTGTGCCTGCATGCCGTGGGCCTGCTCACGCCTGAGCTGCTGGAACTGCACGACCGCGAGCGCTTCGAGGTCTATGGCTTTTGCTGGAGCAAAGACGACGGCACGCCACAACGCGCCCGGCTGATCAAAGCCCTGGACCACCATGTGCGCATCGGCCACTTGGACGACACCACCGCCGCCCGGCTGATCACCAGTTTGGGCGTGGACATCCTCATCGACCTGCAAGGCCTGACCAACGGCGCGCGCCCCGGCATCTTGGTGCAGCGGCCCGCCCCGGTGCAGGTCAGCTATCTGGGCTTTCCGGGCACCTGCGGCATCCCTGGGGTGGACTACATCTTGTCCGACCGCTTTGTGCTGCCGCCAGAGCTGGAGCCCTTCCACACCGAGCGGCCCTTGCATGTGCCGCACTGCTATCAGGTCAGCGACCGGCAGCGCGAGGTTGCACCCACCCCCACGCGCGCCCAATACGGCCTGCCTGAGGATGCTTTCGTTTACTGCTCCTTCAACAACACCTTTAAGTTCACCGACGAGGTGTTCAACAGTTGGATGAAGGTGCTCAAGGCCGTGCCCGGCAGCGTGCTGTGGCTGCTGGCTGACAACGACTGGGCCCGCGACAACATGCTGGCCTGCGCGCTGAGCCACGGTGTGGCGCCCGAGCGCCTGATCTTTGCGCCGCGCGTCTCGCCGCCCGAGTACCTGGCCCGCTTCGCCCTGGCCGACTTGATGCTGGACACCTTCCCCTACAACGCCGGCACCACCGCCAGTGACGCGCTGTGGATGGGCCTGCCCATCCTCACGCTCTCAGGCCGCAGCTATATCTCGCGCATGGCCGGCAGCTTGCTCACCGCCGCAGGCCTGCCGGACTTGATCACCCACACCCTGCCCCACTACGAGCGCAGCGCCATTCGCCTGGGCCAAAACCCCGGCCGCATCACCTCGCTCAAGCGCTATCTGGCCGAGCAGGGCCGAAGCTCGCCGCTGTTTGACATGCCCGCCCGCGTGCGCGACATCGAAGACGCGCTGCTGCCCCTGGCCCACGCTGCCCGCCAAGCCTCCCACCCGACCTAAACAGGACCAGCCGTAGTGCAAGACTGGGACATCCCCGACCTGTCGGACCCTGGCGACGCCGATGGCAGCGCGCCAGGTGCAGCCGAGCCTTTGGGCGCAGCGCCGCCTAAGGCGCAAAGCGTCGCACCCAACGCTGCACCCAACGTCGCGCCCACCGCTGCGCCCACCACGGCCCCAACTGCGGCCACCGCCGCCCCAGCCCGGCCCGTGCCCACGCTGCCCCCTGAAGACGCGCTGCCGCCCCCAGCGCCCCCCCCGGTGCGCGCCGCAGCGCCCAAGCCGCCACCTGCAGCGCCCGCAGCGCCCCGTGCCGCGCCGCCGCAGCAAGCCACGCCGCCGCCCCCGCCGCCTGAGCCACCGGCCCCCCCGGCCTCCAGCGTGCCGCTGTGGCAGCCTGCCGCCGACATGCCCGATGGCCCCGAGGCCGACGCCCTGCTTCAAGCTTGCCTCTGGATGACCCGCCACCATGGCCGCGAGCGCTCCGCCGCGTCCTTGCTGGCGGGCGTGCCGCTGCGTGGTGGGCTACAGCCCGACCAGGCCGTGCGCGTGCTGCAAGAGGCGGGCTATCACGCCCAGTTGCTGGCGCGGCCGCTGGAAGACCTCTCCAACCTGCTGCTGCCCGTCATCGCCTTGCTGCGTGATGGCGACGCCTGCGTCATCACCCGCCGCATCTTCTCGCCCGACGGCGGCGACACCCACTACGAGATCGTCTTGGCCGGGGCCAGTGGCGCCACCTGTGTGGTGCCCGAGGCGGAGTTGCTGGACGAATACCTCGGCCATGTGCTGGCCGCTGCCCCGCGCTTGGGGCAGCACGCCCGGCGCGACCAACCCGACGCCTTGATCGAGCCTGGCAGCCATTGGCTATGGGGCACGCTGCGCCGCTTTGGCCCTTACTACCGCTCAGCCATGCTGGCCGCGCTGGTCAGCAACGTGATGATGATGGTGGGCGGCTTAGTCACCTCGGTGGTGTTTGACAAGGTCATTCCGCACCAAGCCTTTGTCACGCTCTGGACCCTGGCCGCCGGTGCCGCGTTGGCGCTGCTGCTGGACCTGGCCGCCAAGCAGATCCGCGCCCACTTGATCGACCTCTCCGGCCGCAAGGCCGACCTCATCATTGGCTCGCTGCTGTTCCGCCAAACCCTGGGCGTGCGCATGGAGCACCGCCCGCAATCGTCCGGCGGCTATGCCCACCACTTGGCGCAGATCGAGACGGTGCGCGACTTCTTCACCTCGGCCACGCTGGCCACGTTGTCCGACCTGCCCTTCATCGCCCTGTTTGTGGCCATGACCTTCATGATCGGCGGGCCGCTGGGTTGGGTGCTGCTGCTGTCCATCCCGGTCATCCTCATCATCGTGGCCGTCATCCAAGGGTCGCTCAGCCGCTCCATGCGGGCCAACCTGAACCACCAGACCGACCTGCAAGCCGTGTTGGTGGAAACGGTGGAAGGCCTGGAAGACCTCAAGGCCAGCGGTGCGCAAGGCCGCTTCTTGCACCGCTATGAAACCGCCACGGCCCAGGCCGCGGCGTCGTCACTGCAAGCGCGCTCCATCTCTAGTTGGAGCAACAACCTCAGCAGCGCCGCCCAACAGGCCGTCACGCTGATCATGTTGGTCTGGGGCGTGTACCTCATTCGCGACGGCATCATCACCGCTGGTGCTTTGATCGGCGCCGTGATGTTCGCTGGCCGCGCCATTGCGCCGCTGGGCAGTGTGGTCTCGCTGGCGGTTCGCTACCAAGGCGCCAAGGCCGCCATGCAGGCGCTGGACAGGCTGATGCAAATGCCGGTGGAGCGCGACGAGCAGCGTGCTTATGTGGCCCGCCCGCGCCTCAAAGGCGGCCTGGGCCTGCGCCACGCCAGCTTTGCCTACCCGCCCACCGGCCACGACCTCGCCCCCACGGTGCTGCAAGACATTGAGCTGACCATCAACCCGGGTGATCGCGTCGCCATCTTGGGGCGCATCGGCAGCGGCAAGTCCACACTGTTGCGTCTGCTGGCCGGGCTCTATCAGCCCACCCAAGGCCGCGTGGAAGTGGACGGCATTGATTTGCGCCAGATCGACCCCGCCGACTTCCGCGCCAAGGTGGGCTTTGTGACCCAAGAGCCGCGCCTGTTTGGCGGCAGCCTGCGCGAGAACGTGCTGCTGGACCGCAGCGCGGCCGACGCCCACCACCTGCCCACCGTGGCCCAGCTCACCGGGCTGGACCGCCTGGTGGCCAGCCACCCCATGGGCTGGGACTTGCCCGTGGGTGAGCGCGGCGCCCTGCTCTCTGGTGGCCAGCGGCAACTGGTGGCGCTGGCGCGCTGCCTCATCACTTCGCCGCAAATTTTGCTGATGGATGAACCCACCAGCTCGATGGATGCCCAAACCGAAATCGCCTTCCTCTCGCGCTTGAAGAGCGTGGTGGGCCAGCGCACGTTGGTGGCCGTGACGCACCGCCCCGCCGTGCTGGAACTGGTGACGCGGCTGATCGTGGTGGACAACGGCCGCATCCTGATGGACGGGCCTAAGGCCCAGGTCCTGGCCGCGCTGTCGGGCCAAGCCCCGCACCCGGCCGCTGCCGCCAAGGCGCAAGCAGCCCAGGCGGCAGGAGCAGGCGCATGAGCAAAGAGAAGCGCTGGCGTGCCGTGCTGTCGGGCCGTGCCGAGGGCGTGGTGGGTGGTGGTGGCGCCATGGCGCCGCCTGCAAGCCGACCGCTGCATGTCGCTTCTTCAGCCGCGCCGCCCAAGGCGCGTTGGCGCTTCTGGCCCTTTGGCGGCTCAGGCGGTGCCAACCGACACCGCCCGGTGCGCGAAGAGGATCTGAAGTTTCTGGACGCTGTCAAAGCTGCCCAGCAAGTGCATGCCCGCCCCGGCGCCAATGCCGCGCTCTACCTGATCGTGGTGGGCGTGGCCGCCATCGCGCTGTGGGCCGCGACCACCCAAGTCGAGCAGATCACCCGCACCGAGGCGCGGGTGGTGCCTGAAGGGCGTGAGCAAGTCATCTCCAGCCTGGAAGGCGGGATCTTGCGCGAGCTGATGGTGCGTGAAGGCGCCCAGGTCACGGCAGGCCAGCCTTTGGCGCGGCTGGACCCGACGCGCTTTGAATCGCAGCAAAGCGAGGGTGCATCCCGTGTGCTGTCCCTCAAAGCCACCTTAGCGCGCCTCAAGGCCGAGGCAGACGGCCGCGCGCTGAGCTTCCCCGACGACGTGATGCGAGAAGCCAAGCTGGTGGCCGCAGAAACCGACGCCTACACCGCCCGCCGCCGCTTGTTGGCCGAAGCCATAGGCGCCAACCAAACCAGCATTGCGCTGGTGCAGCGCGAGCTGAACGTGGCCCAGCACATGAGCGAGCGCGGCTTGATGTCCGACGTTGAAGTGATGCGCCTGAAGCGCCAGATCAACGACATGCGCCAGCAATCCCTGGAGCGCGCCAACCGCTTTCGGCAAGAGGCCAGCACCGAGCTGTTGAAAGTGCAGGCCGAGTTGGCGCAACTGGAAGAGCAAATGGTGGCGCGGGAAGACGTGGTGAAGCGCACGGTGCTCAACTCGCCCGTTGATGGCCTGGTGAAGAACATCCGCGCCAACACCTTGGGCGGTGTGGTCGGGCCCGGTGCGCCCATCATGGAGATCGTGCCCAAGACCGCACGCCTGCTGGTGGAGGCCAAGGTCAAACCTGCTGATATTGGCTTTGTGCGCGTGGGCCAAACCGCCACCATGAAGCTCTCGGCTTACGAGTTCAACCTCTATGGCGGCTTGACCGGCAAGGTCGAATCCATCAGCCCCGACGCCCTGGGCGACGCCGACAAACCCGGTGGCGGGCCAGACGCCACGTGGTTCCGCGCCCTGGTCAGCATCGACACCTCGACCCTGCAGGCGCAGGGCAAGGAGTTGCCCCTCATCCCCGGGATGACGGGCACGGTGGAGATCAACACCGGCCAGCGCAGCGTGCTGGACTTTGTGCTGCGCCCCTTGATGAAGGCCAAAGAGGCCTTCCGGGAACGCTAAAGCACGCCTGAGGTCAGAAGTAGTAGTTCAGACCCAGGGAGTAATGCGCTGCGTCGATCTCCTTGGTGCCCTGGCGATAGCTCTCATTCGTCCAGCGCAGCGAGAGGCCAAACTGACCGAACAAATACTCCGCATCCACGATCAAGCCCTTGCGGCTGCTGAGCCGATAGTCGCCCACCGTTGGCACGGCCGCGCCACTGGATGACACGCGCGCCTCAAAGGGCATGCGCACACCAAAGCCAATGCGCAAGCGGTCGTTGTAGTGGTACTTGGCCATCAACTCCAGGGGAAAGCGCTCAAACTTGACGCTGCCGTTCCTGGCTCTGACGCTGCTGAGGTGATAGCCCAAGCTACCCACCACCGACCATTCCGGCTCCAGCCGGTAATCCAGGCCCAGCTTGAACTGCGTGCCCCTGCCGGCACGCAGGTTGTCGCTGGTGCCATCGGTGTACTGCACGGGCACCAACACGTCGCCACCGGCGCCTAAGTCCAAGCCCGCAAAGCCGGTGATCTTGCCGGGCTCGGCGGCACAGGCCGTACCGCCCATCAGGGCCAACATCGCGCCAGCCCACACTGTCTTCAACATCATCCGTTCCTTGTCGATGGGGTGTTATGCGAAAGCGGTGATTCTAGGTGGCGGCACTCGCCTGCCGCAGAAACGCAGGGCCAGAGCGGCGCTCATTCGCGCTTTAAGGCCCTCAAGGTGGCGGTCTACTTTGCACAAGCAACTTCGACCAGGGCGCTCTCGTGCCCTTGCCTGCCATGGACACCTATCACCACCGCACTGCCCGCTATCGCACCAGAGCGCCCCGCCCTTCTCTGCCCGGCAAACCCGGCGCGCTGGCAGCCGTGGTCATCGCCCTGCTGGCTGCCGCACTGGTGAGCACGCGCAGCGAAGCAGCGTCAGCCTGTGTCGATACCTCTGCCAGCAGCCGAGGCGAAGTCTCTGACCCCAGCGCAGCACGCTTGCAACTGGTCAGCCTGATGGCCGCCGCGCAAAAGCGCAGCCAAGCCATTGGTGCTGCCAAGCTCCTGGCTGACGCGGCCAGCTTCGATGTGGAAGAGGTGCGCGCCATTGGCAAGCCGCAACTGAGCTTCAACACCAGCGTCGGGCCAGCGGGCAGCAAGCCCGAAGGTGGCGAGCACAAGTCGAGCATGCAGTGGCGCACCGGGGTTAACTTCTCGTGGGCGCTGTATGACCACGGCCGCGTGGAACACCTCACCCGCTGGCGCGCCAGCTTGGCTGATGCCGCCCAACAAGGCCAGATCAGCTTGTCTGAACAAGTGGCCCTGCAAACCGTGAACCTGGCACTGGACCGCAGCCGCCACCGCCTGCACACCCAGGTGTGGGGCCAGTATGCGGCCAAGGTCTGCAAGCTGGTCGATTCACTCGAGCAAATTGTGGCAGCCGACAAAGGCCGTGGCAGCGAGCTGGTGCAAGCCCGCAAAACACTGCAGCAAGTGCAGCTCTCGCAGGCCCAGGCGCGCACCCAGCTGGCCGTGACGGAAACCCGCCTCAAGCGCTTGGTGGGGGATGAACTGCCCGAGCCCGCCAGCCTCTCGGCCCTGCTGCCCGGCGTGCCGGCACTGGCCGACTTGCAAGACAGAGCCGTCCGCTCGGCTGACATCGTGGCCTTGGACGCTCAGGCCAAAGCCGCCGCCAATTTGGCCCAGGCCACGGTGGCCTCGCAGAAGTTTCAGGCGGGTTTGGCCGTGGGGCTGAGCACGGCCATTGGCAAAGAAAAGTCGGGCGCTTGGAATGCAGGTGTCAGCCTCAGCATGCCCATCTTGAACCCCGGCGCAGACCCGGCCGCCCAAGCCGCGCGCCTGCGCGCAAGCGCGGCCAAGCTGCAGCGCGACGATGCCTTGGAATCTCTGCGCAGCCGCCTAGCCGAAGTCCACCAGCAAGCCGAATCGTCCACCGTGCGCGCCCGCGAAGTGGTGGGCGTGCTGCGCAACAGCGAGCGCGTGCGCGAAGACACCTTGGCGCAGTGGCAGCAGTTGGGCCGCCGCTCTTTGTTTGACGTGATGTCCGCCGAGGGCGACCACTTCAACCTGCGCTTGGCCTATGTCGATGCCCTGCACGACAGCCAGCAATCCATGGCCTTGCTGTGGTCGCTGGCCGGGGGCATCAGCCAGCCCTTGAACTGATCTCCCGGTTCTGGCAGGAGTTGGGCAGGCTCAGGCTTTGAGCTTCAAGATCATGGCAATGGCCTCGGCCATGGCCTGTTCAATGGTCAGGGAGTCGGCAAAGTCTTTGCCGATCAAGGTGGCCACGTTCCAGTTCTTTTCGGCCACGGTTTGGCGCCATTGCGGCGTCTCGGTGGCCCGGCTGATGATGCGGCGCAGGTTGGCCTGCTGCTCTTCGCTGATCTTGCCCGCGGCAAACACGCCTCGCCAGTTGGCCAAATCCGTTTGAATACCGCCCTCAGACAGCGACGGAATGCCATAGAGCTTGCGGCGTGAAGACACCGCCAGGGGTGTCAAGACCTTGGCCTCAATATCGGCCTTGAACTCGCTGTAGCCGGAGATCGCCACACTGGCCTTGCCACTGGTGATCATGGCCACGGCCTCTTTGCCACCAGGGTTGGGCTCGTACTTGAGCTTTGAGACATCCAGACGCAGCTGGCGCGCCATCATGGCGGCCAGCATGTGGTCCACCCCACCGGCCGAGCCGCCGGTGAACACCACACTGGAGAGGTCGCGCTTCATCTCGTCGGCCAGGTCTTTCAAGTCCCTGATCTTGGACGTTGCACCGCTGACCAACACCATGTAGTCGCTGGTCAGCCGCGCCAAAGGGGTGACCTGGGCCAGCGTCACCTTCGGGCGGCTTGCCGCGATGGCACCCACCATCACCATGCCGCCCACCAGCAAAGCCGCAGGGTCACTGGAGAAGCGCTCGACAAAGTCAGCCAGGCCGATGGTGCCGCCCTTGCCGCCTTTGTTTTCGTACTCCACCTTTTGGGCCAAGCCGGCCGCCTGGATGGCTGCGCCCAGTGCGCGGCCAGTTTGGTCCCAGCCGCCCCCGGCATTGCCGGGGATCAAGACGCGCAGCACCGGCAAGGGCACCGGCGCTGGCCCAGCGGCGGGGGCCGGCGCGGCGGCGGGGCGAGCTGCAGCGGGCGGCCGGGCCGGCGCAGTGGCGGGCGTCGCCTGCGCTTGAGCCCCTTGGGGCAACACCGAGCACAAGGCGCCTGCGGCGCCTGCCAAGACGCAGGAACGACGATCCATGACTACTTTCAACGTCAAAGTAGCTGGGAGTGTCGCTCATCTGGGCCTGGCGCCGCCAAGGGCCCGCCTCTCAACGGGGCATTGGCCGCCAAACCGCTTGAAACGCACGTTAACGGTGCAGACGCGCGCTTTGAAACACTTCCATGCCATTTTCCCCACAGAAGCGGGTTTTTACGACTATCAGCCAAGAAACATAGCTCTCACAATAAAAACGAACGATCGTTCTTTTTAAGGAGACAAGTGATGACCACGTCCCGCCCTTCCCGCTCCGTCTTGGCCCGTCGTTGGCGCCACACCTTGGCCTTGGCTGCGGCCAGCCTCAGCATTTGGGCCGCACCCGGCGCCCAGGCGGGTATCACCTGCCGCCCCGCCACGCCGCTGGAGGCGGCCACTTGGGTCAGCCCACTGGCCAAACCCGGCGTGATCTCGCCGCGCGACGGCACCTGCTTTGCCACCGGCTACACCGTGGTGGGCACCGATGGCGTGCGGATGACGGCGAATGTCTTTCTGCCTGCAGGCGCCAACCAGCCCGGCCGCAAATTCCCCGGCGTGGTGTTCATCTCCTCTTGGGCTGCGGCGGACTTTTTTGAATACCTGGGCCAGCAACAGCGCTTGGCACAAGAGGGCTATGTGGCCATGGCGTACACGGCGCGGGGCTTCTACCTGTCGGAAGGCACCGTGGGCGTGGCCGGGCCGCAAGATGTGTCGGACGTGTCCTCTGCCATCAACTGGATGCTGACCAACACCCCGGCCGATGTGAACAACATCGGCGCCAGCGGCATCTCCTACGGCGCAGGCCTTTCGCTGCTGGCTGCTGCGGCAGACACCCGCATCAAGGCCGTCACCGCCTTGTCGGGCTGGGGCACTTTGATGGACCAGCTCTACGGCCAAGACACGCCCAACCCCACCTGGGCCAACATCCTCTTTCTCTCTGGCGCAGTGACGGGCCGCTTGGACCCTATCGTGGGCGAATACAGCGCGGCCATTCAAAACCCCGACACGCCCAAGAGCAAGATCGACGAGATCCGCGCCTGGGGCGCCGAGCGCTCGCCCTCGACCTTTGTGGCGGCGCTGAACCAGCGCAAGGTGCCGATCTTCATCTCCAAGAACATGCAAGACGACATGTTCCAGTCGGCCTCTAGCCTGAGCCTGTTCAGCCAACTGACCGGGCCTAAGAAGTTTTTGCTCAACCCCGGCATCCACGGCATGACCGAGCTGCCCGGCGCCACTTTGGGGCTGGACAACTACCCCATGGACCAAGCCCGCCGCTGGATGAACCGTTTCTTGAAAGGCGAGCAAAACGGCATTGACCAAGGCGCCAAGCTCGATTGGCAAGTCAAGTTCAGCACGCGCCGCGAAACCCTCTCCAACTGGCCCGCGCCGGAGCTGAAAAACACCACTTACCACCTCAGCCCACGCGGCGCCTTCTATTGGGACATCTGGTGCTTCTGCTTCCGGGGCCACCACGGTGGGATCTCCACCGCCAAGAACACCAAGGCCGGCAGCGACGCCATGAGCAACCTGCTGGACACCACGGCCACCACCGGCCTGATCCCCATCCTCTCCACCACCGGCGAGAGCATTGGCCTGCCTGTGCTGAACTACATGCCCAGCGTGGCCTGGAACCACGGCATTCGCTATGAAGGCCCGGCCCTGAGCAAAACCCTGCAGATCCGCGGCATTCCGCAAATCAAGCTGCGCGTGACCCCCAGCCAGAGCCGGGGCATGGTGGTGGCCTATTTGTATGACGTGAACCCCTTGGGCTTTGCCACGCTCATCACCCACGGCGCGCGCGCCGTGCACTGGGCCACGCCGCGCAAGACCATCGACTTCCCCATCGACCTGGCGACCACCGCCTATGACCTGCCCGCCGGCCACCACATTGGCATCGTGCTGGACACCGCCGACAGCCTCTACGGCGCGCCAGTGCGCTTTGGCGAGGCCTTCAGCATGAATGTGGAGTTCTCCTCAGCCACCAGCTCGACCTTGGTGCTGCCCACACGCTGAGCCTCCAACCCCCCGGAGCCGCCGCTCGCCCGCACCGGGGCAGCAAAGCCCCGACTGGAGTTCGGCCGGATTCAGCCGATACAAGCGGCATGGATGCGTCCGCGACCCAGCCCCGATCACCCACGAATGTGCTTCTCAGCATTCGTGGGCGCATCACGGCACGCACGGGTGTGATTGCGGCGTGCTCGATCCTGCCCTTTTGCCTGTCTCACGCCAGCGAGGGGCGCTACGCGCTGGCGGCCATGGACCTCCTGGCCGCCTTGATCTTTGGGGGCAATGCCTGGGCGCTGATCGTCAGAGACCGGCCCATCTTGCCCTACCCCGTGCTGGTGGCGGCTTTGTCTTTGGCGGTGTTGGGCTCGGTGCACTTTCTGGGCGGGGCGGCACTGCATTGGGCCTTCCCGGCCACCATGTTTTTTTACATGGTGCTGCCGCGCAAGCATGCCGATGGGGCTTGCTCTTTGTTCTTGCTCACCGCCGCGGGCCTGGCTTACTTTCATCTGGGCCTGGCAACTTGTTTGCGATTTGCGGTGGCGGCGGGCCTGACGCTCTTGCTGCTGAACGTGGTGATCGGCCTGTTGGACGAGCTTCAGCAACGCTTGGTCGACCAAAGCCTGACCGACCCGCTGACGGGTGCGCTGAACCGGCGCGGCCTGGACAACGCGCTGCGCCAACTGACCGACCAGGCCAACCCCGCCCAGCAAGCCGTGCTGCTGTCGTTTGATGTGGACCACTTCAAGGCCATCAATGACCGCCTTGGCCACGCCGAGGGCGACGATGTGCTGCGCCGAGTGGCGAACATGGCCAAAGCGCACTTGCGCGCGGGGGACCAGCTTTACCGCGTCGGCGGCGAAGAGTTTGTGCTGGTGCTGAGCAACATCTCCCCGGGCGATGCACAAGGCTTGGCCGAGGACTTGCGCACCCGCATTGCCACCGCCGCCATCCTGCCGCACGGCGCGGTGACCGTGAGTGTGGGCGTCAGCGCTTGGCAGCCTGGATTGACCCCGGACCGCTGGCTGCGCGCTGTGGATGCCGCCATGTACCAGGCCAAGCAAGCTGGCCGCAACTGCGTGGTGGTGGCCGAGCCCTAGGCTTGGCTCAGCCCAAAGTCGGCCCGCACAGCGCGGGCCTTTTGCCGCTCGGCCAAGCTGGTGGGCTGCTTGACCAACACCACCCGGGCGCTGGCGGCGCCTTGGGGCCCGTCTTGCGGAAAGCCCTCTGCGTTTTGCCAGCCCACGTGGCGCAGTTGCAAGCGGTGCTCAAAGCTGCCGCTGCCCCAAAAGCTGTCGGTCCAGGGCGCTAAGGCCTCGTGCAAAGCCTCTTCAGGCGTACGGCTAGAGGCCTGCGGCGGCTGCCAGCGCAGCACCACCAAGCCCTCTTCGGCCAGCAGGCGCACGGCGGCGCCCAGCGCGGCGGCATGGTCGGGGCGGCCCGGGCGCCACAGCCCTAAGTCCACCACGGCCAAGCTGCCCAAGCGGGCCTCCCAGGTGGTGGGCAAGGCTGCGCCCAGGTCCAGCACTTCATCGCAATCGGGGGCTTGCAGGCCTTGCGGGGCACGGACATGCCACCAGCCGGGCCAGCGGGCCTCGTTGGCGCCCAGCAGGCGAAGGCGGTCTAGCAGGGGCGCAGCTTGGCGGGCGGTGCTGCTGGCGGCCCAGGTGGCCTGGGCCAAAGCCAGTGCAGCGGCCACGCCGCCATGCGGCCCCGCTTGCCACTGGGCCAAGGCTTGTTCGGCTTGGGCCACAAAGCCATCGCTCAGTGCGCCACCGGCCAAAGCTTGGGTTAAAGACTGCGGCGTGGGCTCAAACCATTGCACGCCCGCCATCAAGGCCGGCGGCAAGCTGGGGGGGACGCTTGCGCGCTCGGCCAGCACGGGCGTGCCGTGGCGCAGCGCCAGGGCCATGCCCAGCGCATCGACAGGCGCGTCGTCTTCACGCAGCAGCATCAGCATGGCGCGGGCTTGGCCGCACAAGGCTTGGCGCTCGGGGCCAGCCAGGCTGTGGCCCCAGCGCTCTACGCCAATGCCCATCTGGGCCATGCCAGCCAGCAGCGCGCCTTGGCGGGCCGTCGCCTCGCCCGGCATCAGCAAGCCCAAAGGGCGCTGCGCCAAGGGGGTGGTGGGGGCGGCGCCCTGCAGCGGGCCGGGCAGCCAGTGCGCCAGGGGCGGCTCGCCGGGCTGGCCGCTGCGGTAGCTGGCCTCGGCGCCGGGCTGGGTCTCAAGCACCGGCCAGCGCTTGAGCAAGCGCAGCGCCGCCGGGGGCATCTCGATACTGCCGGTTTTGAGCGGCACGGTGTTGACCAACACACAGGCGTGGCCTGCAGCGGCGGCAGCGTCAAAGCCGTATTGCACACCAAACACAAAGTTCACGGCGTCTGGGCGCAACTGCTGGCGGGCCAAGCTGACGGGCAGGCCTGCGGCTTGCAAGTCTTGCTTCAGGGCCAGTGCGGCGTCCAGGGTTTCCAGCGCTTGGGTGTCCCCCCAGGGGTGGACGACACAGATATGGGCTTGCAAGGGGATGTCGGCCTCAGGGGCGGTGTGGAGTGGGCTCAAAGGGTGCTCCTTAGGCGGCCAGGCGCTGGCGGGCACGCTGGGCGATCAGGGCCTCTAGCGTGGCCAAGCAGGTGTAGCTCTCTTGCAAAAAGGCTTGGCGGTGGTCTTCGATCCACTGGCGATAGGCCGCAAAGCCTTCGGCCATGCGGGCGTGGTCCACCATGGCCTCACCAATGCGGGCCAGCACTTGCGGCACGCACAGGGTGTGGCGCTCGTCAAACTTGTAGTCGGCGCCAATGGGCACATCCACCGGGTTACCGGCGCTGCCCTGGGTGTTGGTGATCACCACGCAGCCGCACAAAGCCGCCTCGCGGGGGATGCGGTCTCGGCCCGGGTGCGGGCCAAAATCGACATACACCTTGGAGCGGCCCAGCAATTGCGCCACCTCGGCGGGGCTCATGTTTTCAATCGGCACCCACTGGATCTCAGGCGGCGATGCCGCCATCAGCTTTTGCGTGAACTCCAAGCCCTTCTTAGGGTTGTAGGCCACGATGTTTTGCTTCTCGCCGCCGCGCAGCGCACGGGCGCGCTCGACGATCTCGTCGCGCACATAGTCGGTCAGCATCAGCGCACTGGCGCCCTGGCGCGCCACAAACTGCCGCGCATATTCAGATTGGGCCAAGTGCACCACGCCAAAACGCGGGTCAAACACAAAGTCCAGCGGCCCGCGCTGTGCCTTTTGCGCCTGGCGCATGGCCTCGTTGCGCATGGCAAAGTGCTCCACGCTCAGCCACCACAGCGCCCGCGTGGCGTGGCGCAGCTCTAGCAATTGCAGCGTGCCCGTCTCTGGCACCACCACCACGCTGTCAGGCGCATCGACGATGTCGCGCACCACCCGCGGCCGGTACATCTTGAACACCGCTGGCGTGGGGTCTGGGTCATCCTCTGGCAAATACACCATGGCCATGTCGTAGCCCAGGCGCTGCCCGGCGTCGACAAACTGGTGCAGGGCCTCTGGCCCCCCGGTGACAGAAGAAGCTGGGCACAAGACATGGACTTTCATGCCTTGAGTCTAGGCAGGCGGGGCGGCGGGCAACGGTGAGAAAAAGGGGGTGGTTGGGGGGCAAACCTGGGGGGTTGGGGTGGGTACCGTGTAACGCACAGATTAGGGAAATCGAGGGCAAATTGCGCACTGAGAAGAGCTCTTCCAGGGGCCAAAGCCGGTAAAGTGGCTGAGGGCCGCTTAGCCGAACTGCCGGATTTTCTGTGCTATTTCAAAGTGCGTCTGAACATGAAAATCATCATTCCTAACAAGAACTTAGGAGCCACGCGCTCAAGCCTTTCTAAGGCTGCTGGTTTTTCGGGTGACAGGCATCTGTCGACACACATAGATTTATGAATTTTGATTCAATGAAATCGTCCATCAACTTCTTGAAGCTTGTATATCCGCCTGTATCAAACCAATGCGCCGAATGGCTGTGGAAGGATCCCGTTGTAAGAGAATTCGTAAGTCGTAGCAAGCTGTATATGCTTGCCCAACGCCAGGAAGTGCACTTTCGTGAATATCGCATTGACGAAGAAAATCGTCGGTTCGAGTTTTCATTATCGTGTGGTGATATCACAAGAACTGGCCTGTCCGTTCGCTTGGAAGACCTCGCTATATACTCAGAAAAAGACGTGGAGTTCGAGATTGGGCCTCAGATTTTTCGGATGTGGGCCTTCGAAAAGGGGAAGAAGGCGAAGGAACTCCTCTACTGGGCCAGTACGGAAAAATTTCTATACGATCTATGGCGCAAGCGTTTTCCCGTCTCGGGCACCCTCGATGTTAGAGATTTTACGAAGTACCAGTTGTACTACGTGGGCATCTCCAAGAAACAAGACAGTTTTTCTCGCCTATTTAAAAATGGGCACAAAAACAGGGCAAGAATTCTAAGTAACGAAACACAGATGACCCCAACCGCAAGGCTAACGGATGAAATATTCATATTCTTTTTTGATGTAGAAGATTTAAATATTGTATCCTTCGGGGATGACGATAAAATTGATCTACCGATAAAAACCCGAAAAGAATGGTTGATTGCCGATGCCGAAAAGGCTTTCGTGAAAATCCTAGATAGCAAATACAACGACGAGAAATACGAGAACTACCCTCTTGGTGGCGACGGCCTATATGGAAGAGGCATAGATCGCTACGGATATATTATTGATGAAGATATTGAGTTCGTTACCAAAAATCGTAGCTTCCGGGGTGTGCACAAATATTTCTCCAACCAGTCAGTGCATCCGGACTTTATTTTTACAGAGGGGGATACAGTGACGGTCATAGATCATGAAAAATCCGCGGCATATGCGAAAATGCATAACCCGGCATCCAACCGGACGCTGTGCGATAAAGCTGCAAAGTGCCAATAATCTCGACGGTAGTCCTTCACTTTTGCAATCAGCGGCCTGACATGAAATACATCTTTGACTCCAACGTCTATGACTATCTTCACGATAAATCCATTGCCACAAATGAGATACGGAGCATTGGCAGCATCTTCATAACAAATATTCAGCTGAGCGAAGTAATAAACATCCCTGACGAACAAAGAAGGCGAGCATTGCTAGCCACCATCGATCGAGTTGATCCTCAGAAACTTCAGCTGTTATCTGGCGTATGGATAGACGCGTTGCAATGGGATGAAGAGCAAGTATGGATCGATGATATTAATCCAGCTTGCACGAATTTACTGGGAAATGCCACAAAGAACATTCCGTGGATGGATGCTCTAATTGGTGAAGTGGCATTGCATCAAGGGTTAATATTGGTCACCAGCGATCAGAAGTTTGCGGCAAGAGCCGCTAGCAACGGAATTCAATGTGTCACGCCAAACGACCTATTTAGCAAGAACCAATAAATACTTGAAGGCTGACGCGTCCCAAAGTTAATGGCATCTGACACCGGCCGGGGCTCAACACGAACCCACACGGTCCGGCTTCGTGCACCAGATGCAAGCGGTGTCAAACGCTCACCACCTTACGCAAACTCTTGTCCAAGACAGCTAGGCCGCCCTTGATGGTGCCTAACAGGCTGCTGAAAAACCGCCTTGATCATGCAGCTTTGGCGCCCGACTTAAAGTCTGAGTTGAGTGCGTTTCGTGATGCGGGAAATCGAGCCCGAATTTCATCGATTTAGTGCGGTTTTCATG
>NZ_JBIKNQ010000015.1:0-81239 GCF_044358605.1 Ideonella sp. | reverse complement strand
CGACCTGGAAAAGCGGGCCCGGCAGCTCGGAGCGGCATTCGCTGCGAAAGACCGAAAGTCGGTTACATCAAGGTCGTCGGAATAATATCGGGTTTGAGCTTACAACCCCAGGTGGGCATGCTTTTGCGGGCCATAGCTGCCGAGCTACCTGAGCAAGAAATGCGCGCGGCTTGGCTGGCTTGGTCCGACACCGCAGACGCCAAGTTCAAGGTAGATAACGGCGGTGCGAATTCACCTGAGACGCTGTGGGAGACCTTTACCCCAAGGGTCAGCGCAGATGTCGCGCTCAGCACCATCTGTGCTCGTGCGAAGGAGTCTGCTGTAACAAGTGCGCACTCAGCGCGCGGGGCCCCTATGTGGGCCGATGAAGCCATGGAGGCAGCTCAATATCTTCAGACCTACCACCCGGCGGCACTGGCCGAGCTTGGCCCTGAATTCCCAACCCTGCCCGAGCCGACCTCACCAGCCGGTTCAGCACCCGCCCTAGACCTCGGTGCGCACGCGGTTGACCAGTTGGGAAACGCTGTTGTCATCAAAGGCGGGGCAGTCATGCCAGTGGACAGCCAAGCGTTTCAAGACCTGGCGATCGCGCACCTTCAAGCTAAGGGTAAGGCCGTGACGCGCGCGGCGCTGGACAACCTGCGTTTGACCATGGGGCCACTTTGCCGGACCTCAGGGCGCGCCGTCCATGTTTTTAGGCGCTTTGGAGTCACCGCAGAAGGCAACCCCTGCATTGACTTAGGCGACGCGGCAAAGCGCGTGATCGTTCTGGATCGAGTTACTGGAGCTTGGTCAGTCGAGAGCGAGCCTGGTGTGTTTTTTCATCGACCGCAAGGCTATGGCCAGCACCCAATGCCAGAGCAAGTGCAGGGCGGCATCAGCGGGGCCTGGGAGTACCTTTTGGGGTTCTTGGGCTCGTTGGGCGTCCCGGCCGACTCGTCCCCGCTGGTTGCTGTGGTGCTTGCCTGCTGGATGTTCGACCGTGGCGGCGCCTACCCAGTTCTGGAGCTGCTGGGGTCTGCTGGATCGGGCAAGACCACGGCGGCGCACACGCTGGGAATGCTCGTCGACCCGCGAGCAAGCGGCCTGCTGCTGACACCCACCGCCTGGGCCTTTGAGAAACTCGCCCCTATCGCTCAGTCGACCCCCATCTTTCTGGGCGACAACCTGAGCTACCTGCCTCGCGACGGTCAGGACCTGCTTTGCCAAATAGCGACCGGCGTGGAGGGCGTGGTCCGGACCCTCTACACCACCACCGGATCCACGACGATGTTCGTGCATGCCCGGGTCGTGATCACCGGCATCTCCCCCGTCATCACGAGGGTCGATCTACTCGACCGCACCGTTCGCGTCACCCTCACGGGACCACGACTGCGCATGGATGACTGGCAGCGCAAGAACTGGCTTGCCCAAGAGCGGCCGAAACTGCTGGGCGCCATGTGCACAGTCGTTGCCGCCGGTCTGACGCACCTGGAGGAGGTCCCGGGTGCGACGCATCGGCTCGCCGAGTTCCAGAGGCTGGGGTGGGCCATCTACACAGCCATGGGCAGAGACCTGGGGGAGTTCGAGGCACTGACGCAGCGGCACCGGGGCGACATTGCCGCATATAACGCGGACGCCGATCCATTCACAAGCGCGCTGACCACCATCCTCCACGAGCAAGCGAACGCGGCCAAACCTGCGGAAAAACTGCCTCCTTGGTACGGGTGGGCAGAAAAAGGGAAGCCCGGAACCTGCTCCGCCCGTCTGCCGTCCGGCCATGTGGTCCTCGCCGCGACATCGAAGGCGCTACTGGAACTCACGCGGCACAAGATGCTGGTCGGCGCTCTAGATCGGCTCGATCACGACCACGCCATACCGAAGCATGTCCGAGCGCTTGATGCGGCAGTCACTCGGGTAACCCCAACCCTTCGGGATCTGGGGTGGGGTGTCGAGCGGCGCAACTTCAGCGAGAACCGTCGAGCCTGGGTCTTCGCCCGTGCTGCTGGGGTTGCTGAAGGTGGATAGGCAAACAGCAAAGTTTCGGGATGCCGCGCGCCACCATCCCGACAGCATCCCGAGAAGGAACCCGACGCTAGGCCGCATGAATGCTAGGTTTCTTCGATTTTCGGGATGCCGCGACGTAGCACCTCTTCTTTTTGAAAGGATAAATGTATAGGTAGGAGAGAAGAGCAGTGATAGACATAGAAGAAGCTGCGCCGCCAGCATCCCGTCATCCCGAAAACAGCAAAAACCCAGCATTCATGCGGCCTAGCGTCGGGTTCCTGCCTCGGGATGCCACCGATTTCGTCATCCCGTCATCCCGAAACACCCCTCAATGGTCAGACCGCCAAAGAAAGGACCACTATGCACACCTGCACAACAACCCAGTCACCCACAATCGACCTGCCCGCCTTGAGGCAGGAGCTGAGTGGAATGCTTGACACGGCTACAGCCGCCCTAGAGCCGCTCGCGCAGCTCAAGTCCCTCGCTCAAGACATCGGGTGTTTAACCTTACTGCCTCGGGTCGAAGGAGACGCTGTGGCGGTCTTGCGGCGGAGTTTTCGGGCATGGCACCTGCGCCAGTCGAGCACTGACACTGCCGAAACACAGACCGCCGCTGAAGCGCGGATGTCGGCAGTCCTAGCCAGATCGGGCCGTCCAAGCTATCACGAGTGCGCAGCCACCGTGGTGGCCATCTTGGTTGACCGCACCCTTGAGCCGGGGGAGCGCTTGGCCGACCTTGAACGTCTATGCCCAGGAATTGGACTCGCCAGCTATGCGGTTAGAGCACCCGACTTTGTAGCGACGCTTCGGCAGATCGAAAAAGGGCTCGAAACTGTTACCCATGAGTACGTCGATAACCGCTGGACGCGCATCGACCTCCCCGACGAGCTTGAAGAACAGGACGATAAGGCGCTCGCGTGGATGAGGCCCTTTTTGGGTAACTGGGAGGCATTGGGCGCCGTGCAGAACTGCATCCGCTTCGTGTCTCAGATCCTGCCTGCCCACCAAAGGCCGGAGGCCTTTGTCGGTGGGCACAGTAGCGCGGTTCAAGAATGGGCTCTGGCCCATTTGTACGTTGAGGCTGCTCTCTGCCAAGTTCTGACCGAGACGGATGGCACGGTGGACGAGCACCAGCTCCGGCATGCCCTGGCGACGCTCACAGCGCAGATGTGATGAACCAGATGCCCGCGATCACCGATGCGGTTGACGCCTGGCACAAAGCCCATTGGCGCCCCTTCTACACCTGTCCTGAGGTTCGGGAGGCATCGGGCGTCGGTGCCCCCTCCTACGCCCCCATCCTTCGGCTGCATGGCTGGTCTGCGCGGCGGGTTTGGTTCTACCTTGGAGAGGACTCGGCCCCACGCCTGCGGGTGGTGTGGGTTCCGCCCGGTGGGTTCATCGCGCGAAAGCGTGGTCGGCCGCCCAAGCGATCAATCACGGCCAGCCGTGCACCACTTCATTCTGGGCACCTTTGCCCCGACTGACTGCTCCGAGCCAGTCGAACTGAAGTGCCTACAAATCACGGCAGCTTGGCACTCGCCTTAGGTGCTGGGGGTGTTGGGGCAGTTGCTGGCGTCCGCGCTTGCGGTGGCTCCCACCGCTCGTCCTTCATGGCACAGGCGCGAACAAGAACCGCCGCAACATCATCGCTCATTCCGGCCTTTACGTTCTTGATGACGCACTCCTCGTAGGTTTCTTTTGGGCGCCCGTCCCACCAGAATGCCACACCTGCCGCAAGCACCGCAGTGATGACATGCGCCCAGACCGGGGAGTCGTGAAGCCACCGAATGAAGTCATCGACGACACCAGTGCCGTCCTTATTGGCATCACGCAGGCCCCCAGCCACGAACGCAGTGCCCGCAGCAACTGCCAGGGCGATGGTAAAAAATTTGTCGAAATCCATGCATCGGGCCGGTTAGCGTTACGATTCCAAAAATCTTACCCCCATATCTCACAAACCCGGTACGGGGGGTACCCCTTCCGCGCTCGGTGTCCACACGTGGGACGGGGGTGGGGGTAGGGTCACCGAAGCAGAGCGAGAGACGATCCCCCTCACCCCTTCGTTAACGGGCACCCGTTGACAAGTTTGCACCGCGCGAGTAGTTCCGGCATCGTTACGGCATCAACCAACAACCGGAGAACGTAATGCCCCGTGACCACGTGCTGACCGAACGCGCCGCTGCCCTTCTGCTCGGCGTGCGCGCCTCCACCCTTGCTGAATGGCGCTCTTGGGATAGCGTGACTTCAGGCGCTCTGGGTCGCGCGCCGATGGCACCACCACACCGCGTAGCCCCGTCCGGCGCAATCGAGTACTGCCTGGCGAAACTCCGCGCGTGGCTGGCCAGTCTGCCCAAAGTGGACGGGATCGTCACCTTCCCCGCAAACCTGCCCCACACGCTGCAAGCGTCGCGCCCTGACACCGTACACTGACCCACTCCCTCCGTGCCCCTTGCCACGACGCAGGGGGGCGGCGGCGGTCCCTCAAATGCGAGGAGTGCAGGCCAGCACCCCACCCCTCTCGCCTGACCTATCGGGCCTGTAGAGGCACCTTTTCGGCCCTTGAGCGAGCTGCAAATGTCACAGCCACCAGAAACGGACAAGGTGACCCTACCCCCGGACCATCCCCCACGCTGGGTGTTCATCAGGCGGGACACCCGCACCGAGGAGGAGATTCGCCGCGACCGACACGACGCGATCCGGCGCACCTGGGAGCCGCTCGGCAATTCACTCAGCGACCGCCTGAAGCGACTACGCAGGGAGTTTTTCCTCTGGTGGAGCTGAGCCCCCTGCCCCTGGCGAAAGCCACATAGGGGAACAAACAGGGGAACATCGGCAACACCTTACAGAGAAAAGCCTTACTCCATGGGGCGTCCAGAGGAAAGTTCGATCTCCTCCGGGCACATATTTGGCCAGCGTCAGTGCAGCAGCGAAAAAAAAGCGCCTTCGATGTGAAGGCGCTTTTTTATGGCTTTTGAGAAAGCCTGAAAAGAATGGTCGGGGCGGCGGGATTCGAACTCGCGACCCTCTGCTCCCAAAGCAGATGCGCTACCAGGCTGCGCTACGCCCCGACTAAGCTGCGCATTCTAGCCTGAGAAATCGCCAATTCAGCGTGAGGGCATCACAACAATCCCATCTTCATCAGCCACCAGCCATTCGCCGGGGCGGATCCAGACCTCACCACACTGCACCGGCACGTCACGCTGGCCCTGGTTCTGGCGGTCTGTTGGCATCGGTATCAAGCCCATCGCGCGCAAGCCTATGGCGCACTGGGCCAACTCAGCCTTGTCGCGCACCGCACCGATCACCAGCACGCCGGCCCAGCCGTTCTTGGCTGCATCGGCCGCCAAGTTACCGCCCAACAAGGATCGGCGCAGGGAGCCGCCGCCGTCCACCACCAACACCCGCCCCAAGCCAGGTGATTGAACGGCTTCCTTGACGCGGGAGTTGTCTTCTAGGCAGCGCACCGTGGAGACTTCGCCCGCAAAGCGCTGGAGGCCGCCGTAATCGGTGAACCAAGGGGGCAACACGCGAAAGAGACCTGAGGTGTCGTTCTTGTGGGTGTCGCACAGGTCGCAAGTCGACGACGAGAGTGTGTTCATGGGCCGCAGAGTCCTTGAAGGCTGAAGGGAAACGGTGCCAAGCCTAGCGCAACTCACCCACAGCAAATTGACAGTCCGGAAACGGCCACCGCCGCCCGGCAAGTGGCCTGATTTGCTGGCTAAGTTGCTGGCATGCATTCACAAGAACAGCCTGCGGGCCACACCGCGCTCAGTCCTCTCATCATCGCCTGCCTGGCCGCCACCTGGCTGATTTGGGGCTCGACCTATCTGGCTATCAAGTTTGCCTTGGTGAGCTTTCCGCCTTTTCTGCAGATGGGCAGCCGCTTCATCACCGCAGGCGTTTTGCTGATGGCTTGGATGAAGTGGCGCGGCGCCCCTTGGCCCACGGCCGTAGAGTGGCGCAACGCCTTCGTGATCGGCGGGCTGATGCTGGGCGGCGGCATGGGCGGCACCGGCGTGGCCGAGGAAACTGTGGGCTCGGGCCTGGTGGTGGCGTTTATTGCCGTCATCCCCTTGATGATTGCCGCCCTCAACCGCTGCTATGGCATCAAGACCGGTGGGTTGGAGAGCGCCGGCATTGCCGTGGGCTTGGTCGGCGTCTTGATGCTGACCCAAGGCTCAGGGTTTCAGGCCTCGATGCCAGGCTTGATCGCCATCACCATTGCCTGCATCACCTGGTCGGTGGGCAGCGTGCTGAGCCAACGCAACTTTCCGCTGGCGCCCGGTGCCATGGGGTTTGCCTCTGAAATGCTCTGTGGCGGTGCGGTGCTGATGGTGCTAGCTGCCATCGCTGGCGAAAAGGTCCAATGGCCGCCAGAACCCAAGGCCTTGGCAGCTTGGTTCTATCTCGTCGTCTTCGGCTCCCTGATCGCCTTCAATGCCTACATGGTCTTGCTGGCACAGGCCTCGGCGGGCTTGGCCAGCAGCTACAGCTTTGTGAACCCGGTGATTGCGATGTTGCTGGGCGTCAGCCTAGCGGGTGAGGTCGTGACCGGCTTTGAATGGGCTGCCGTCAGCGTGGTGCTGCTGGGCGTGGTGCTGTTGGTGGCAGGGCGGCGCCCGCCCTGACGTGCCGGCCGACCAAGGCGGCCGAGGCCACGCCAGCCAACAGGGCCGCAGCGGCGCCCCACATCACGCCTCTCGGGCTGCCGCCGTCGAGCAAGGCACCAAACACCGGGGCCGCCAAGGCAAAGCCAATGTCCAGGCCGGAATACACCGTGCCATAAACCCGGCCCGTGGCGCCCGGTGGCGCGGCGCGCTTGATCAGCATGTCCCGCGACGGGCCGGCCAAGCCCGTGCCCAAACCGGCCAAGGCCGTCAGCGCCACCGCCCAGGCCGCTGGCACCATGCCGCTGCCCACCAAGAGCAGTAGGCACGCCGTACCCATTAGGCAAGCGGCGATCAGGCGCTCCAAATGCTGCGCCTTCCCGGCCCAGAACCCGCCCAACACCATGCCCAGGGCCCCGCACACCATATAGCCGGTGACCACCATGGAGGTGGCCGTCAGGGGCAGGTCATACAGACTTTGCAAAGCCGGGCTGGCGAAACTTTGAATGGCCGACAGCGAGCAGGTCGTCCAAAAGAAGAAGGAGAAGCACAGCCACACCGAGGGCAGGCGCAAAAAGGCCAAGCTGTGCTCCTCCGCTCCAGGGGCAGCCGGCTTGCTGGGCGCTACGGCCAGCCTGTCATCCAGCGCGGCTGATTGCCAGACCAGCACCGCCAGCACCAGCAAGGCCCACAGGCCTGCGCAGCCCGCCGCCAGGCGCCAAGAGCCACTGGCGGCATAGAGCCCGGTTAAGTACAAGGGAGCGGCGGCCCAGCCCAGATTGCCTGAGATGCCGTGCACGGAAAAGGCATGACCCAGGCGAGCGGGTGAGACGCGTTTGTTCAGAATGGTGAAGTCGGCCGGATGAAAGGGCGCATTGCCCAGGCCCGCCAAGGCCGCCGCCAGCATCAGGCCGCCAAAGCCTTGGGCGGACGCCGCCGCTGCGGCGGCCAAGGCAAAACACACCATGGCCAGGTAGAGCACCGGTCGGGCACCCACTTTGTCCACCACAAAACCGGCCAAGGCCTGGCCCAAGCCAGAGATGACAAAAAACGTACTGACCAGCAAACCGAGTTGAGCGTAGCTGAAGCCGAATTCCGCAATCAGCATGGGGAACAGCGGCGGCAACAGCATATGAAAGAAATGCGAGGTGCCGTGAGCCAAGCCCACCAAGGCAATGGTTCGCCAGTCTTGCTGTGCGCTGCTGGGGAGTGCGGTTGAGCTAGCCATGGCTGACATGGTAAGGCCCAGCAGCACAGGTTCAGCCCGCCATCCGCTACCATTGCCGCCCCGGACACTTGCGGCCGCCCATGCGGCCCCTGACATGAGCACTTCCACCAGCTACGAGTACACCCGGCAAGACGCCACGGGCAGCAGTTGCACCGTGCAGGCCTGGGCCAAAGTACCGCCCGCCCTGAGTAGCGCGCAGAAGACTGAGTTGATCGCCAAGGCGCGAGCCTTGCTTCAAGCGCGCAACGCCGTGTTGGTGGCGCACTATTACGTGGACGGCGATTTGCAAGACTTGGCCTTGGCCACAGGCGGCATCGTCGCCGACTCCCTGGAGATGGCACGCTTTGGCCGAGACCACGCAGCACAAACTTTGGTGGTGGCCGGTGTGCGCTTCATGGGCGAGTCCGCCAAGATTCTGTCGCCTGAAAAGCGGGTGCTGATGCCTGACCTAGACGCCACCTGCTCCCTGGACCTGGGCTGCCCGCCCGACGACTTTGCGGCCTTTTGCGATGCCCACCCAGACCGCCAAGTGGTGGTCTATGCCAACACCAGTGCCGCCGTGAAGGCCCGCGCCGACTGGATGGTCACCAGCTCTTGCGCTTTAGCCATCGTCAAGCACCTCAAAGACAGCGGCCAAAAAGTGCTGTGGGCACCGGACCGCCACCTGGGCCGCTACATCCAACAAGAAACCGGCGCCGACATGCTGCTGTGGAACGGCGCCTGCATCGTTCATGACGAGTTCAAAGGCGCAGAGCTAGAGTTGCTGAAGGCCCAACACCCGGAAGCCATGGTCTTGGTGCACCCGGAGTCGCCTGAGAGCGTGGTGGCCTTGGCCGATGTGGTGGGCTCAACCTCGCAAATGTTGAACGCAGTGGTGAACGGCCAAGCCCGTGAATACATCGTGGCCACCGACAACCTGATCATGCACCGCATGCGCCAACTTGCCCCGGGCAAAGTGCTGATCGAAGCACCGACTGCGGGCAATGCAGCGTCTTGCAAGAGCTGCGCCCATTGCCCTTGGATGGCCATGAATGGCCTGCAAGGTGTGGTGGACTGCCTGGAGCACGGCCATGGCGAGATCCAGGTCGACGCGGCCCTGGGCCAGCAAGCTCAGGCCTGCATCACGCGCATGCTCGATTTTGTGAAGGCCAACCCGGCCGCCCTGGCCCCCAAGGTCCAAGGCATGGTGCGCGGCATCGGTGCCGCTTGACGTGAAAGAGCCTATGTTCGACACCAACGAAACCCTGGAACAAGCCCGCGAACGCAATGTGCGCGACGCGCTGATGGAAGACATTGGCCAAGCCGACTGGACCAGCCTGCTGGTGCCTCAACACCAGCGCGTGCAAGCCCGTGTGGTGGTGCGTGAAACCGCCGTGCTCTGTGGGCGTGACTGGTTTGACGCCTGTGTGCTGGCACTGGACCCCGAGGCACAGGTCCGCTGGTTCCACGACGAGGGTGCCGAGATGGCGGCCAACACGCCGGTGTGCCAGATCGAGGCCCAAGCCCGAGCCCTGCTGTCTGCCGAGCGCCCTGCCCTCAACTTTTTGCAATTGCTCTCAGCCACCGCCACCGTCACACGCCGCCATGTGCAGGCCATTGCAGGCGCCTCGCCCAACCCACGTGGCTGTGTGGTGCTGGACACCCGCAAGACCTTGCCCGGCTTGCGCCAAGCGCAAAAGTACGCGGTGCGGGTCGGTGGCGGTCACAACCAGCGCTTGGCGCTCTGGCATGGCATCTTGATCAAAGAGAACCACATCGCAGCGGCAGGCAGCATTGCAGCCGTTTTGGCCAATGCGGCAGCCCTGAACGCAGGCGTGGACATTCAAATTGAAGTAGAGAGCTTGGCGCAGTTGCAAGAAGCTCTGGACGCAGGCGCCACCAGCGTCTTGCTGGACAACTTCAAGCTCAGCCAAATGCGCGAGGCCGTGGCGCTGAACGCGGGCCGCGCCCTGCTCGAGGCCTCGGGGGGCATCACCCTTGAAGGCTTGCACCATATCGCCGCCACAGGTGTCGACCGCATCTCCATCGGCAAGCTCACCAAAGACGTGCTGGCCACCGACTACTCCATGCGCGTGCTAGGCCCCGTGGCCTGAAGCCAAGCTTCACCTCCGCAAATCGCAGAAAAGCCCGTTTCTAGCGGGCTTTCTGTCGTTTGCAGGCCGAGCCCCCGACGGGCAGACTGTGGAGATCTCAGCACTCAAGGGGCTGGCCGATGGGCTGGCTGGCGCGTCATGGACATAGCCTCCATTCACAACTGGTTCGAGAAAGTGGTCTTCGCCGCTGTGTTGGAGCACGCCAGGCACTTCCCCCATCTCGAGGGCAATCACGACACCTTGGCTGACATTGCCTGCGTGGCCTTGAATCGACTGCCCCCGCGATACATCCGCCACGAAGTGGACTTAGCCTTTTACCAAACCGAGCACGAGCGCACCGAATCTGAGCGAGCAGTGCTCGAATCCGTCGAGTTTGCGTTTGGCTTTGTGCAGGCGCGCAATGCCATGCGGGCACGCACCTGACTTGGGCTTCAGGCGAAGATGTAGCCGTAGACCCGCTCGGGCAAGACGCGCGTTAGGCTTTGGCGTTCCGTGTGCGGGCCGAGCACTGCAAACTGCGGATCACTGGTATCGCGCACATGGGTTTCGACCACCGGCTTGCCTTGGCGATTGGTCAAGGTCGCCACCTTGGGCGTCGTGGCACTAGGCCCGCGCCGCACCACCACGCCCACTTCCCCGCTTTTCAGGTCCACCAAGTCGCCGGGTGGATACAAGCCGAGGGCCTTGATCAAGCCCGCCGCTATGGGACCGCCGCGCTCGTCTTGAAACAGTTGCTTGGCCGCCGCTTGTAGGTTCATGGCCGGACGAAACGCCCGAGGGCTGATCTTGGCGGTGAAGACATCTGTCACTCGCAGTGCGTGCGCCAACTCGCTGATCTCGGTCAAGCCCGACGGATACCCCGTGCCATCCGGCCGCTCGTGGTGCTCACGCACCGCCACCAGCCAGGCTTCATCTTGCACGCCAGCGGTACGCAAGAACTGCTCGGACGCCTGCGGGTGGGCTCGGATTTGATCGATCTGCTTGGTGCTCGGCGGGTCTTGCTGCTGCGCCATACGCGCCTGCAGCTCCAGGGTGGAGACGTCCATCGTCAAGGAGGCACACAGCAAACTGGCGGTTTGGCCAATGGGCCAACCCAGTTGTCGCGACAGCACCATGCCAATCGTGGCTGTGTGCAGGGCATGCAACAGGGCATACAGAGCATAGCGCGGCTCGTTCTGACGAATGGTCATGAACAGCGCCACGTCCGTGTCTCGGCTGATCAACTGCGCCAAGCGCAGCGCAAGTGCATTGATGTCGGCGGCACAGGCTTGACCCGCCAGCACCTTGCGCAGCACCGCGTCCAGCTCCCAGATCTTCTTCTCCCACAGGTCGAAGATCGACTCCTTGCGCAGCACAGCCGACCGCGCAGGCGCTTGGTCTTTGTAGCGCTCCTTGAGGGCCTCAACTTCGTGGGTATGCGCCCAAGCCCCACGCGCCAAAAGCATTTCCAACTGGGTTTCGCTCACGATGCGCTGCCCAGAGGCCAACAGCAAGCGATCAAACTCGTCCATCACATCGAAGGGCAGCGCTTCGCCCAGAACGATCAAGTCTTTGACCGAAGCCAGCGGAGTGCGTTGAACGTCACTCATGCAAGCTCCTCAGCGCGGCAAGCTTCGCGCTTCGCGCGTCAAGACGGTCGGGAAGCTCACCGGCAGCGTGTGCGGGAAGTCGCGACTGAAATGCAGGCCACGGCTTTCGTGCCGCAGCAAGCCCGAGCGCACGATCAACTCGGCGCAAACCACCAAATTGCGCAGCTCCAGCAAATCGCGTGTCACGCGGAAGTTGGCGTAGTAGTCGTCGATCTCACCCTTGAGCAGCTGAATGCGGTGCAAGGCCCGCTCCAGCCTGCGCGTGGTGCGCACAATGCCCACATAGTTCCACATCAACAGCCGCAGCTCGTCCCAGTTGTGGGCGATCACCACCTGCTCATCGGCGTCTTCCACCAGGCTTTCGTCCCAGGAAGGCACCGCCGCCGTGGCAGCTGCGGGCGTCTTCAAAATGCCATTGGCGCAGGTGCGGCCAATGACCACACACTCCAGCAAAGAGTTGCTGGCCAGGCGGTTAGCACCGTGCAGGCCGGTGTAGGTGGCTTCTCCCACCGCGAACAAACCGGGCAAATCAGTGCGGCCAGACAGGTCCGTCACCACACCACCGCAGGTGTAGTGGGCTGCCGGCACCACCGGAATCGGCTGCTTGGCGATGTCAATGCCCAAGCTCAGGCAGCGTGCGTGAATGGTGGGGAAGTGTTCTTTGAGGAAGGCCTCGCCCAAGTGGGTGGCATCCAGCCACACATGGTCCACACCATGACGCTTCATTTCAAAGTCAATGGCGCGCGCCACGATATCCCGGGGCGCCAACTCGGCCCGCTCATCATGCGCAGGCATGAAGCGTGAGCCGCCCACGCCGCCTGGCAGCCCCTCGGGCAGGCGCAGCACAGCGCCCTCCCCGCGCAGCGCCTCGGTGATCAAGAAGCTGCGCTCCTGGGGGTGATACAGACAGGTCGGGTGGAACTGGATGAACTCCATGTTCGCCACCCGGCACCCTGCACGCCAGGCCATGGCAATGCCATCGCCCGTCGCGGTCTCAGGGTTGCTGGTGTAACGATAGACCTTGCCCACCCCGCCGGTGGCCAAGACCACCGCACGCGCGGGCAATGTCTCGACCCGCTGGACCGCGATGTCCAAGGCGTAAACGCCATAGCAGCGCGGGCCTTCTTCAGGCTGGCCAACATGGCGCGAGGTGATCAGGTCCACCGCCATCCAGCGCTCGCGCAGCGTCACCAGCGGGTGCGCCTGAGCCTTGGCCAAGAGCGAGTCGTGAATGGCCTTGCCGGTGGCGTCTGCGGCATGGGCAATGCGGCGTACGGCATGGCCGCCTTCACGCGTCAGGTGCAAGCCCAGCGGGCCATCAGGGTCTGGCGAAAACGGCACGCCTTGGTCCACCAACCAGCCCACGGCCTGGGCGCTGTTGGCGGCAATGAAGCGCGCGGTTTGCTCGTCCACCAAGCCAGCGCCGGCGTCCTGGGTGTCACGGACATGAGACTCCACGCTGTCGTCCGAACCCAGCACACCCACGATGCCGCCCTGGGCCCAGGCGGTTGCGCCCTCGCCCAGATTGCGCTTGGCCAGCACTTCCACCCGCTGCCCTTGAGACGCCAAATGCAGCGCCACCGTGAGCCCTGCCAAACCAGCGCCTACGATGACCACCGGCAAGGCACCGGAGGCATCGAGGGCATCCGACGAAGTGGCGGCGGTGGCGAGCGATGGGGGCGAGTTCGAGGTCTCAGGGCCAGGCGTGGAAGTCATGCGCTCCTTCGGTCTGCGGTGCGTGTGAAGTGCGCGGATTGTAGGGGTGCCCTCAGTGCACGATCCGCCCGAAGTTGAACTCGCCATCCAACACAGTGATGGGCACCACATCCTTCGGGCCAAAGCGGCCTTCCAGCACCAGGCGCGCCACCGGGTTCTCGATGCGTTGCTGAATGGCCCGCTTCAGCGGACGCGCCCCAAACACCGGGTCGAAGCCTACTTTGGCAATCTCGGCCAAGGCTTCTGGCGAGACGTCCAGGCCCATGTCCATCTTGGCCAAGCGCGACTCCAAGATCTTCAACTGGATCTTGGCAATCTCTTGGATATTGGCTTCATCCAGCGCATGGAAGACCACCGTCTCATCAATGCGGTTGAGGAACTCAGGGCGGAAGTGCTGCTTGACCTCGGCCCACACGGCCTCGCGGATCACAGAGGTCGGCTGGCCCGACATCTGCATGATCATCTGCGAGCCCAGGTTGCTGGTCATCACAATCACCGTGTTCTTAAAGTCCACCGTGCGCCCTTGACCATCCGTCAAGCGGCCATCATCCAGCACCTGCAACAGCACATTGAAGACATCCGGGTGAGCCTTCTCGACCTCATCGAGCAGGATCACGCTGTAGGGCTTTCGGCGCACGGCTTCCGTCAAGGTGCCGCCCTCGTCATAGCCCACATAGCCCGGCGGCGCACCGATGAGGCGGCTGACGCTGTGCTTCTCCATGAACTCGCTCATGT
The DNA here is from genome assembly GCF_044358605.1 of Ideonella sp. Classification (GTDB taxonomy): domain Bacteria; phylum Pseudomonadota; class Gammaproteobacteria; order Burkholderiales; family Burkholderiaceae_C; genus Ideonella. The sequence continues at coordinate 67,285 of NZ_JBIKNQ010000015.1, read as the reverse complement.
CGACGCGGATCAGGTGCTCCTCGCTGTCGAACAAGAAGCCCGCCAAAGCCTTGCACAACTCGGTCTTGCCCACGCCTGTGGGGCCTAAGAACAAGAAGCTGCCCAGAGGGCGGTTCGGGTCTGAGAGGCCTGCACGCGAGCGCCGGATGGCATCGGCCACGGCCACGATGGCTTCCTCTTGGCCGACCACACGCTCGTGCAGCTTGCCTTCCATTTTCAGCAGCTTCTCGCGCTCGCCTTGCAGCAGCTTAGAGACCGGAATGCCGGTCGCCCGCGCCACCACTTCGGCAATCTCTTCGGCGCCCACCAGCGTGCGCAAGAGTTGCGGACGCTGGCCCTCTTTGGCCCCCGCAGCCTTGCCAGACTCTTTGGCCTGTGCCTCTTTGAGCTTCTTCTCCAACTCGGGCAGCTTGCCGTACTGCAGCTCGGCCACTTTGTTGAAGTCGCCCTTACGCTTCCATTCCTCAATCTGAAAACGGATACGGTCAATCTCTTCCTTGACCTGGGCCGAGCCTTGCGCTGCGGCCTTCTCAGACTTCCAGATTTCTTCGAGGTCAGCGTACTCGCGGTCCAGCTTGACGATCTCTTCTTCGATCAGGTCGAAACGCTTTTGCGAAGCTTCGTCTTTCTCTCGCCGCACGGCCTCGCGCTCGATCTTGAGCTGAATCAGACGTCGATCCAGCTTGTCCATGACCTCTGGCTTGGAGTCGATCTCGATCTTGATCTTGGCCGCTGCCTCATCGATCAGGTCGATGGCCTTGTCAGGCAAGAAGCGGTCGGTGATGTAGCGATGACTCAACTCGGCCGCTGCCACGATGGCGGGGTCGGTGATCTCCACCCCATGGTGGACTTCGTACTTTTCTTGCAGGCCGCGCAGAATCGCAATCGTGGCCTCGACCGTGGGCTCACCCACCAGCACCTTTTGAAAGCGGCGCTCCAGCGCGGCGTCCTTCTCCACATACTTGCGGTATTCGTCCAGCGTGGTGGCGCCAATACAGTGCAGCTCACCCCGCGCCAGAGCGGGCTTGAGCATATTGCCGGCATCCATGGCGCCTTCACCTTTGCCTGCGCCCACCATGGTGTGCAACTCGTCAATGAAGAGGATGATGCGGCCTTCGTCCATGGCCACTTCTTTGAGCACGACCTTGAGCCGCTCTTCAAACTCGCCACGGTACTTGGCACCAGCCAAGAGACCCGCCATGTCCAGCACCAGCACGCGCTTGTTCTTCAGGGTGTCGGGCACTTCGCCATTGACGATGCGCTGCGCCAAACCTTCGACGATGGCCGTCTTGCCCACGCCCGGCTCACCGATCAGCACCGGGTTGTTCTTGCTGCGGCGCTGCAGCACCTGAATGGCGCGGCGGATTTCGTCGTCGCGGCCAATCACCGGGTCGAGCTTGCCTTGGCGGGCGCGCTCGGTCAGGTCCAGGGTGTACTTTTTGAGCGCCTCACGCTGCCCTTCCGCCTCGGCGGAATCGACAGTTTGCCCACCGCGCACCGCCGTGATCGCGGCCTCTAGCGCCTTGCGGGTCAGGCCGTGTCCGCGCACCACAGCGGCGATGTCGCTCTTGGCATCCGCCAGGGCCAGCAAGAACATCTCGCTGGCTATGAACTGATCCCCGCGCTGGCCCGCCTCTTTATCCGCCTGTTGCAGCAACTGCACCAAGTCTCGGCCCGCTTGCACCGCCCCGCCGCCCTGCACACTGGGCAAGGCGCTATTGGCCGTCTCCATGGCCGTCTTCAGGGCTGCAGTGTTGGCGCCGGCACGGTCCAGCAAAGCCTTGGGGCCATCCGGCTGTGCCAGCATGGCGGCCAGCACATGGCTGGGTTCGATGTAGGGGTTGTCGCGAGCCACAGCAAGGCTTTGAGCCTCAGAGAGGGCTTGCTGAAAGGCCGTGGTGAGTTTGTCGAGACGCATGGTGAATGTCCTCCAATGCGTCTGAGATGAGGCGCTGGCGGCCGCTTTTCAAGACCTCCCGCCGCTCACATCTCTCTCAAGCTTGATGCAGCGCAAACTCAGAGCACACGGCCCAAATGCCGGTAATGCCCGGCCTGGAACACCAAGGGGGGCACCTCTTGCTCTTGCAAGCGCAGGATGCGGCCCACAAACAGCTCGTGGTCGCCCACCGTGATGCGTTGCTCGGTCACGCACTCAAACACGGCTGCGGCCTGGGCCAACACCGGCGAGCCGCCCTCGCCTGCGGACCACTCGCCTTCCGCGAAACGGTCGGGTGTGGGGCTGGCGAAGCGGCGCGATAGGGGCATTTGCGCCTCGGCCAAGACATTGACGGCGAAATGACCGGCTTCGATGAAGGCAGGGAGCGCTTGACTGCTGGTGCGCAAGGACCACAGCACCAAGGCCGGGTCCAGCGACAGCGAGCTGAAGGAGTTGACGGTCAGGCCAACGCGCTGGCCCTTGGTGTCCAGACAGGTGACGATGGTGACGCCGGTGGCAAAGCGACCGAATGCGCTGCGCAGCGCGGCGGGATCAATGGGCATGGGAGGTGAATGTTAGTGCCAAGCCGGCCTGTCTATGTCGGCCGGTCTCAAAGACCGTGAAGCAAGGCCAGGGAAAAAGTCGCAAGGGCTGAGGCCAGGGTACAGGCCGTGCATCAGGCCCAGCACTGGCGGCCCAGCCACCACCCCACGGCCACGGCCAACAGGGCGCCCAGCACATGGGCCAAGCTGTGCAGCAGGGCGAGCCCCGCATCACCCCGCAAGAGCAGGCCCAGCGATTCGGCCGAAAAGGTGGAAAAGGTGGTCAGGCCACCCAGGCCGCCGGTGACGAGCAACAGCCACAAGGCTTCATTCGGATACCGCTCGAACCACACCAGGCTCAGGCCGATGAGCAAGCCGCCCACCACATTCACCGCCAGAGTGCCCGCCGCAAACGGCAGCGCCAAAGGGTTGAGCCACAGGCCCACGCGCCAGCGCAGCACCGCGCCCAGCGCGCCACCCAGGGCCACCATGGCGCCTAGGCGCAGGGTGTCAGACACCCGCGTTGCTCGCCGCAATGCCCCAGCGGGCCAGCGCCGCGTCGTCACTGACGCAGGCATCGACCCAGCGGGCGCTGCCATCCGACAAGGTTTCTTTCTTCCAGAACGGCGCTTGGGTCTTGAGGTAGTCCATCAAGAACTCACAGGCTTGGAAGGATTGACCCCGATGGGCAGAGCTGACCGCCACCAACACGATCTGATCCAAGGGCTGCAGCACGCCCACGCGGTGAATGACCCGCGCGGCGCGAATGTCAAAGCGATTCAGCGCTTCATCGATCATGGCCTCAATGGATTTCTCGGTCATGCCGGGGTAGTGCTCCAGCTCCATCACGCTGATGCCTTGGCCCTCATTGCGGTCACGCACCGTTCCCAAGAAGGTGCACACAGCGCCGACCGCCGGGTCAGCGGCTCGCAGCGCAGCCACCTCGGCACTGAGGTCGAAGTCCTCGGTTTGAATGGAGACGCGTGGCGCCATGGTCTCAGCCCCCTGTCACGGGTGGGAAAAAGGCCAACTCGTCGCCGTGCTCCAAGGGCTCGGTCTCCGAACAGGCGGTTTGATTGCGCGCCGCACGCAGTGCGCGCCCGCGCGCCAGGGCCTGCGCAAAGGGCTCACCGCGTGCCAGCAGCGCATCACGCGCTTGGCCCACGGTGCTGCCCTCGGGCAAGTCAAGGCTGCCCTCTGCTCCCAAGGCCTCACGCAAAGAGGCAAAAAATTTCAGTCGAACCTGCATCTGTAGTCACTCAGGCTTGTTGGGTAGCCCGCACCGCACCCACGAGCCCTGCAATCAACAGGCCGACGATAGGCACATAACTCAGCAAAAAACCCAAGCCCCGGCTGGGCGGGTTGGTGATGTAGGCCTTGAGGTAGAGCAAGCGCCCCAGCAGGTAGACCAAGCCTGCGCCTGCAACCCACTCAGGGGTCCAGTACTTGGCCGCCAACCACAAGCTAGGCAAGAGCACAGGCAGCAACTCCAGCGTGTTCATCTGCACGCGATAGAAACGCTCAAACATCTCATCACCGCTGGTGGCCGGCGCTTGCACACCATATTTGCCGCGCGCTCGCCCCACCAACATGCCAAAGGCCAAGTACTGGGCCACGGCCAGCAACATCACAGCTTCAACCCATGCCATCAAAGGCTCCTTTAGTGATCACCACATAGCCCGCCAGGGTGGGGCCTTGGCTAAACGTTCAAATCAGCCGGCCGTCAACAAACCCAGCGGCAAGAAGCGCACGGTATCACCAGCGGCGATGGCTTGCCCACAAGGGTTATCGACCAAGCCGTCGGCCCACACCGCCGAGGTCAAGACGCCCGAGCTTTGGTTGGGGAAGAGCTCCACACCACCTTGTGCGTTCAGCCGCACGCGCAAGAACTCTCGGCGCTTGTCCGGCTTGGGCCAGGCAAAGTCTGCCCGCACCGGCAGGCTGGCAGGCAGGCGGCACGGTGCGCTTTGCAAGCCACGCAGCAGGGGTGCCACCGCCAAGACAAAGGTCACAAAGCTGGACACCGGGTTGCCGGGCAAGCCCATCAGCAGCGCTTCACCCGCGCCCGAGGCACGGCGAATGGAGCCAACGGCCAGCGGCTTGCCCGGTTTGATGGCCATCTGCCAGAGGTCAATACGCCCCTCGGCCTGCGCAGCGGGCCGAAGGTGGTCTTCTTCGCCCACCGACACGCCGCCGGAAGTCAAGATCAAATCGTGCTCGGCGGCCGCTTGACGCAAGGCCTCGCGGGTCGCGTCCAACCGGTCCGGCACGATGCCCAAGTCCGTCACTGTGCACCCGGCAGCTTCCAACAAGCCCCGCAAAGTGAAGCGGTTGGAGTTGTAGATGGCACCGGGCTTGAGCGGCTCACCGGGCATCACCAGTTCATCGCCGGTCGAGAACAAGGCCACGCGGGGGCGACGCACGACGCTCAAGCTGGCGGCGCCCACGGAAGCCGCCAAGCCCAAAGCCTGAGGCGTTAGGCGCTGTCCGGCTGTCAAGACCACTTGGCCATGGGACACATCCTCGCCGCGCCGACGAATCCATTGGCCCAGGGCGGGGACGACGCCCACTTTGACCTGGGTGCCACCGTCAGCGTCGAGGGCCTCGCACTGCTCTTGCATCACCACGGCATCGGCACCGGCGGGCACCTGTGCCCCGGTGAAGATCCTCGCCGCCGTGCCGGGCTGCAAGGGCTGACCCACCACACCGGCCGGGATGCGCTGGCTGATGGGCAGCACGGTGCCAACCGCTGACACATCGGCGACGCGCATCGCGTAGCCGTCCATCGAGGTGTTGTCAGCGGGCGGCACATCCAGCCCGGAGGTGACAGGCGCGGCCAAGATGCGGCCCAACGCGGAGAAGGTGGAGATCGTCTCTACCTCGCTCAAGCGGTGTTGCTGAGCCACCTCGCCCAGGCGGGCCAAGACCTCGTCAAAATCCAGCAGGGGTGCGCGCATGTCTGAGCCTCAGTCGCAATGCGTGCGAACGTATTGCTTGATCACTTCGGCCTGCGGCGGCACCACGGTGAAGCGCTTGGGCAAGGCTTCAATGCCCTCCAAGCCTGCAGGGCGGCTCGGCTCGCGGCCTAAGGCCTCATGGATGGTGGCCGCAAACTTGGCCGGCAAGGCCGTTTCCAGCACGATCATGGGCACACCTGCTTCGACCCGCTCAAACGCCACCTTGACGCCGTCGGCCGTGTGGGTGTCCACCATGTCGCCAAAGCGCTCGTAGGTGCTGCGGATCGTGGCCAAGCGGTCAGCGTGGGTGCTGCGCCCGGACTGAAAACCGTAGCCTGCAATGGCTGCGGTCTCTTCGGCCGTCAGACTGAACACGCCCTGCTTGGCCAGCGTCGGGCCAAACAGCTCGGCCGTGCGCGCGCCGTCGCGGCCCAGCAGGTCGAACACAAAGCGCTCGAAGTTGCTGGCCTTGGAGATGTCCATGGACGGGCTGGAGGTCTCGTGCGTCTCGGCACTGCCGCGCACGCGGTAGGTCCCGGTGCGGAAGAACTCGTCCAGCACGTCGTTCTCGTTGGTCGCCACCACCAGTTTGGCAATGGGCAAGCCCATCATGCGCGCGACGTGACCGGCACAGACGTTGCCGAAGTTGCCCGAGGGCACGGTGAAGCTGACCTGCTCCGCGTTGCTCTGCGTGGTCTGGAAGTAGCCGGCAAAGTAGTACACCACCTGGGCCAGCAAGCGCGCCCAGTTGATGGAGTTGACGGTGCCGATCTTGTACTGGCGCTTGAAGGCCAAGTCGTTGGACACGGCCTTGACGATGTCTTGCGCATCGTCGAACACGCCTTCCACCGCCAGGTTGTGGATGTTGGCATCTTGCAGGCTGAACATCTGCGCCTGCTGGAACGGACTCATGCGGCCATTGGGGCTGAGCATGAACACCCGCACACCCTGCTTGCCACGCATGGCGTATTCAGCCGCACTGCCGGTATCGCCACTGGTGGCGCCCAAGATATTGAGCTGCTCGCCGCGCCGCCCCAGTTCGTACTCGAACAAATTGCCGAGCAACTGCATGGCCATGTCCTTGAAGGCCAAGGTCGGGCCGTTGGAAAGCGCCTCGATCAGCACGCCCGAGTCACCCAGGCGGCGGACCGGCACGATCTGCTCGCTGCCAAACACCGCCGGGGTGTAGGTCTTGTGGACCAAGGCCTTCAGGTCGGCCGCAGGGATGTCGTCAATGTAGAGCGACAAAATCTCGAAGGCCAGGTCGGCGTAGCTTAAGGCCCGCCAGCGGGCCAAGGTAGCCGCGTCCACTTTGGGGTAGCTGACGGGCAAGTAAAGCCCGCCATCGGGGGCCAAGCCCTCGAGCAGGATTTCGCAAAAGCGGCGCTGGGTCTGGTCGCCCCGAGTGCTGATGTACTTCATAGGTGCACGCTCGGCGATCAGGCCAGCTCCTCCTTGCGGATGGCCACGATGGGGGCCAGCACGGTGGTCAAGGCCTGCATGCGGGCGAGCGCTGTGCGCATCTGACCTTCGATGGTGTCGTGGGTCAGGATGATCAAATCCGTCTGCTTCTCGCCATCCTTGCTTTCGCGCTGCAGCACGGCGTCGATGGAGATGCCGTTCTCGGCCAAGATGGTGGTGATGCCCGAGAGCACGCCGGCTTCGTCGGCGACTGTCAAACGCAGGTAGAAGGCCGTTTGCACTTGCTCGATCGGCAAGATCGGGGTGTCGGCCAGCGAATCGGGCTGGAAGGCCAGGTGCGGCACGCGGTGCCCCGGGTCGGCCGAGGCCAGGCGGGTGATGTCCACCAGGTCCGCCACCACGGCAGACGCGGTGGGCTCAGAGCCCGCGCCCTTGCCGTAGTAGAGCGTGGTGCCCACAGCATCGCCCTGCACCACCACGGCATTCATCGCGCCTTCGACATTGGCGATCAGGCGCTTGGCCGGCACCAGCGTGGGGTGTACGCGCAACTCTATGCCGTTGTCACGTCGCTTGGTGATGCCCAGCAGTTTGATGCGGTAGCCGAGTTGCTCGGCATAGCGGATGTCGGTGGCGGACAGCTTGGTGATGCCTTCCACGTGAGCCTTGCCAAACTGCACCGGCACGCCAAAGGCGATGGCGCTCATGATGGTGGCCTTGTGGGCGGCATCCACGCCTTCAATGTCGAAGGTGGGGTCGGCCTCGGCATAGCCCAGGCGCTGGGCCTCTTTGAGCACCACCTCAAAGTCCAGGCCCTTGTCCCGCATCTCGGACAAGATGAAGTTGGTGGTGCCGTTGATGATGCCGGCAATCCACTCAATGCGATTGGCCGTCAGGCCTTCGCGCAGCGCCTTGATGATGGGGATGCCCCCGGCCACCGCAGCCTCAAAGGCCACAACCACGCCCTTGGCGCGGGCGGCTGCAAAGATCTCGCTGCCATGCACGGCCAGCAAGGCCTTGTTGGCGGTGACCACATGCTTGCCGGCGGCAATCGCCTCGAGCACCAGAGTCTTGGCAATGCCGTAGCCGCCGATCAACTCGACCACGATGTCGATGTCGGGGTTGGCAATGATCTCGCGGGCGTCGCTCACCACTTTGGCCGCGTCGCCCACGATGCTCTTGGCGCGCTCGACGTCGAGATCGGCCACCATGGTGACTTCAATCCCCCGGCCGGCACGGCGCAGAATTTCTTGTTGATTGCGCTGCAGCACCTTGAAGGTGCCCGAGCCAACCGTACCGATGCCCAAAAGGCCAACCTGGATGGGGTTCATGTCACATCACTCGCAAAACACAAAACAAAAGCAATAAGAGACCCGCACAGCACGCTCAGGCGTGTTGCTTGCGGTAGCTCTCTAGGAAGCGGGCAATCCGGCCGATGGCATCGGTCAGGTCGTCCGCATTGGGCAAGAAAACAATGCGGAAGTGATCCGGCGTGGGCCAATTAAAGCCCGTGCCTTGCACGATCAGCACCTTTTCTTCAGCCAGCAATTCATAGGCAAACTGCTGGTCATCCTCAATGGGGTAGAGCTTGGGGTCCAAGCGCGGGAACATATAGAGCGCCGCCTTGGGCTTGACCACGCTCACGCCGGGAATGGCGGTGAGCAGTTCATAGGCCAGGTCGCGCTGCTTGCACAGGCGCCCACCCGGAGCCACCAAATCTTTGATGCTTTGGTAGCCGCCCAAGGCAGTTTGGATGGCCATCTGACCCGGGGTGTTGGCACACAGGCGCATCGAGGCCAGCATGTTCAGCCCCTCGATATAGTCTTTGGCGCGCTTCTTGTTGCCAGACACCACCATCCAACCCGCGCGATAGCCGCAGGCACGGTAGTTCTTGGACAAGCCGTTGAAGGTCAAGAACAACACGTCGTCGGCCAAAGAGGCGATGCTGGTGTGCGTCTCGCCGTCGTACAGCGTTTTGTCGTAAATCTCGTCGGCAAAGACGATGAGCTGGTTTTGCCGTGCAATCTCGACAATGCCTTGCAGCACGGACTCTGGGTACAAAGCACCCGTGGGATTGTTCGGGTTGATCAAAACAATGGCTTTGGTGCGCGAGGTCACCTTGGCCCGCATATCGTCCAGGTCCGGCATCCAGCCGCTCTCTTCGTTGCAGCGGTAATGCACCGGCGTGCCGCCCGACAAAGAAACGACGGCGGTGTAGAGCGGGTAGTCCGGCGAGGGAATCAGCACCTCATCGCCGCCGTCGAGCAGCGCGTTCATGCTCATGGCGATCAACTCAGACGCGCCATTGCCCAGGTACACGTCATCGACGGTGACGCCCTGAATGCGCTTTTCTTGGCAGTAATGCACCACCGCCTTGCGCGGTGCAAACAAGCCCTTGGAGTCGGTGTAGCCCGCCGCGACCGAGGTGCTGAGGTTGCGGATCATGTCTTGCATGATCTCGTCCGGCGGCATCAAGCCAAACGCAGCCACATTGCCGATGTTGAGTTTGATGATCTTGTGACCTTCATCCTCCATCTGGCGGGCCTTGTCCAGCACGGGGCCACGGATGTCGTAACCCACATTGGCCAGCTTGCTGGACTTCGCGATCGGTTTCAAAACCTGCTCCCTCTCAAGGACACCTGGGGTGCCGCAAAATGCTGCGGCGCAAAAACCTATAATTTAACCTGTTCAACCGAGGCTGGCCGCAGGAGCGTTCGTGAAATTCCAACCCGATCACCTGGATGGCGTCAACGCCATCGGCCGCCTGGAGTCTGGCCGCATCTTCGTCCACCAAACCCCCTTCACCCACAGTGTGCTGGTGCCATGGGTTGGCGAAGCTCAAGCCTGGCCCTTCAAGGCGGCCCAAGACCTGCGAGAAGGCGCGTTTGACGCCGTCTTGGCCTGGAAGCCCGAAGTGGTGATTTTTGGCAGTGGTGAACGCCTGCAGTTCATCTCGCCTAGCCTCTATCGCGCGCTGATCGAGGCGCGAATTGGCTTTGAAACCATGGACACGGCGGCGGCTTGTCGCACCTACAACGTGTTGGTCAACGAGGGGCGGCGCGTGGTCGGCGCCTTCATTCTGGAAGCCTGACCCCCTAAAAAGAGACGGCCCAGAACGCCCCCGACAGCGCGCTTCATCAGGAGGCCTGTCGGTAACCGCCTATAATACTCGGTGATGCCTCTTCGGGGCGACAGCCTAAGACACGACCCTCATGACGCCAGCGCTGAATAAATCTCTCCCGGAAATCGAAGCCCAGGCGACTGGTGGTGTGAAGTTCACACCCCAGGCATTCCATGGCAAGACGGTAGTGCTGTATTTCTACCCCAAGGACAATACCCCTGGCTGCACCACGGAAGCCATGCAGTTCCGCGACCAACACAAAGAATTTGTGAAGGCCGGTGCGGTGGTGTTTGGCGTGTCGCGAGACAACATGGCTTCGCACGACAAGTTCAAGCAAAACCTTGAGCTGCCCTTCGAGCTGATTGCCGACACCGAAGAAAAGCTCTGCCACATGTTTGGCGTGGTCAAGAACAAGATCATGTACGGCAAGAAGGTCAAGGGCATCGAGCGCTCAACCTTCTTGATTGACGCCAAGGGCGTGCTGCGCGCCGAGTGGCGTGGCATCAAAGTGGCGGGCCACGTGGACGAAGTTCTCAAGGCCGCCCAAGACCTCAAAGCCACGGCCTGAAGCCGACTTGGCACCGCACAAAGCCGACCTCGCGTCGGCTTTTTTGCATCTGAGCGGAACTGACATCTCCGATGTGCATAATGGGTCCATGCCCAAGTGCATCGCGCCTTCCTCCCACACCAGAGCCGCCCAGTTCCCTGCGCGGCTTTTTTGTGGCTGATTGTCTTTACCGACTGCTGTACGCACATGCCTCTGCCCAAAGCACCCGCCTCCAAAGCCGCCACCCTGCCCGCCTCTGCCTTTGAAGCTCAGCTCAAGCCCAAGGCCCCCAAGTCGCCCCGCAAAGCCCCCACGCCGACTAGCCGCGATCTGCCTGAGATGGCAGCGCCCGCCCTCGCCGCTGCTGCGCCACCGGCGCCTGACGCCAGGTCACAGGCCGCTGCGGGCCGCTCCAACTTGCCGGTCAAGGCCGTCAGCGCTGCGCCCCTGCGCCCTACAGCGCAGCCCAAGCCTCGCAAAGTCCGCTCTACCGGCCCGGCCAAGCTGTTTGTGCTGGACACCAATGTGCTGATGCACGACCCGATGTCGCTGTTCCGCTTTGATGAACACGATGTCTACCTGCCCATGATCACGCTCGAAGAGCTGGACGGGCACAAAAAGGGCATGAGCGAGGTGTCGCGCAATGTGCGGCAAGTCAGCCGGGAGTTGGATGCCCTGGCCGCTGACAGCGGCACGGACCCCTCAGCAGGCATCCCTTTGGCCAAGACCGGCCACAAAGATGCTGGTGGCAAGCTGTTCTTCCAGACCACGTTTGTCGAGTTCAAGCTGCCCGCGGGCCTGCCCCAAGGCAAGGCCGACAACCAGATCCTCGGTGTGGTGCAAGCCCTGCGAGAGCTGCACCCAGGCCGTGAAGTGGTGCTGGTGTCCAAAGACATCAATATGCGCATCAAGGCCCGCGCCTTGGGCTTGGCCGCAGAAGACTACTTCAACGACAAAACGCTGGAGGACGGTGACCTGCTCTACACCGGCGTCATGGCCCTGCCCGCCGACTTTTGGGACAAACATGGCAAGGACGTAGAGAGCTGGAGCCAAGCGGGCTTCACCTACTACCGCATCAGCGGGCCGCTGGTGCCCTCGCTGATGATCAATCAGTTTGTCTACCTGGAGTCTGCCGACGAGGCGCCGCTCTACGCGCGGGTGACTGAGATCACGGGCAAGACGGCTGTGCTCAAGACGCTGCGCGAGTACATCCATGCCAAGAACGCGGTGTGGGGCGTGACGGCGCGCAACCGCGAGCAAAACTTTGCGCTGAACTTGCTGATGGACCCGGAGTGCGACTTCATCACCCTCACCGGCACCGCAGGCACGGGCAAGACGCTGATGACATTGGCGGCCGGATTGGCCCAGGTGATGGAGGATCGTCGCTACAGCGAAATCATCGTCACCCGTGTGACCGTGCCGGTGGGCGAAGACATTGGTTTTCTGCCGGGCAACGAAGAAGAAAAAATGGGCCCGTGGATGGGCGCTTTGGACGACAACCTGGAAGTGCTGGCCAACAGTGACAGCGGCTCCGGCGAATGGGGCCGTGCCGCCACCAATGACCTGGTGCGCAGCAAGATCAAGATCAAGAGCTTGAACTTCATGCGGGGTCGCACCTTCTTGAACAAGTTTGTGCTCATCGACGAAGCGCAGAACCTGACGCCCAAGCAAATGAAGACCCTGATCACCCGCGCAGGGCCTGGTACCAAAATCGTCTGCCTGGGCAACCTGGCGCAGATCGACACGCCTTATTTGACCGAAGGCAGTTCAGGCTTGACCTATGCCGTCGACCGCTTCAAGGGCTGGCCGCATTCAGGCCACGTCACCTTGGCCCGCGGCGAGCGCTCTAGGTTGGCCGACTACGCCTCTGAGGTGCTCTGAAGCCGCATCCAGCCCTGCCTTGGCACGCTCGCGACACCCAGGCAGGGAGGGTGTGAACAATTCCGCTGACTGTGGCGCATCGCCACCGGCACATCAATATCAATGCCAAGTCCTTGAATTTAATGGATTTTCAGGTTGACAGCGCTTGTCTCCCCCCCTATCCTGCACCGGTGATTCGACGACTCAGTCCCCCTTCGTCGCCCTTTTCGGGGGCTTTAAGACTCCTGGTTGTGCTGTGCAGCTTGCATGCAGCAGGGGTTCACGCCGCCCCTGAAGGGCTGCCGTCGGCCCCCGCTGCGGCGGCGTCTTCCACGGTGGTAGACCCGGTCATGCGACTGCTCGAAGAGCGGGGCTTGATTGAAGCCGGCCGCTCACCTGAGATCGTGCGCCAAGTGCGCGACACCGCGTCAGACATGGTGATGACCGCGATGAACTTCATCGGCGTGCGCTACCAGCGCGGCGGCAATTCTGCCGAAACGGGTTTCGATTGCTCAGGCTTCACCCGCCATGTGTTTGAGAACAGCATTGGCTTGGTGCTGCCCCGTCGGGCGGATGAGCAGGCCAACTCGGCCGGTTTGCTGCGCATCGAGATGGAGAACCTCAAGCCCGGTGATTTGGTGTTCTTCAACACCATGCGTCGCGCCTTCTCGCACGTGGGCATTTATGTGGGCGACGGCAAGTTCATCCACTCGCCTCGCACGGGCTCCTCGGTGCGTGTCGAAGACATGCGCCAAGCCTATTGGGTCCAGCGCTTCAACGGTGCACGCCGTGCGCCGCAGATGCAAGCCGAGTTACCCCGAGGTGTGGTCCCCGCCACCACAACGCCTTAATCGACTGGGGCCGCTGGTCTTGGCGCAGGCGCCGTGCAGCACAATTCGGGCATGGGCGAAAAAGTCATTCTGATCTCCGATGAGCGCCAGGCCACGAGCCTGCCCATCACACCTGCCACCACACTACCAACCGATGGCCTGCTGGCCGATGCCTTGGGCAGGCCCCTGCGTGACCTGCGCATTTCGGTGACCGACCGCTGCAACTTCCGCTGCAGCTACTGCATGCCCAAAGAGGTCTTTGACAAGCACTACACCTTTTTGCCGCATGCCTCCTTGCTGAGCTTCGAGGAGATCACCCGCACGGCCGCCCAGTTTGTGCGCTTGGGTGTCACCAAGCTGCGCCTGACCGGCGGCGAGCCCCTGCTGCGCAAGAATCTCGAAGTGCTGATCGCCATGTTGGCCGATCTGCGAACGCCCGATGGCGAGCCCTTGGACATCACGCTCACCACCAATGGCTCCTTGCTCAAGCGCAAAGCGCAGATGCTGAAAGACGCTGGGCTCAGGCGCCTGACGGTGAGCCTCGACGCGCTGGACGACGCCATCTTTCAGCACATGAACGATGTGGGCTTCCCCGTGGCCGATGTGTTGGCGGGCATTGATGAAGCGGTGGCCGTGGGCTTGGGGCCGATCAAGGTCAATATGGTGGTCAAGCGTGGCACCAACGACCATGAGATCGTGCCCATGGCCGGCTACTTCAGAGAGCGGTACGGCGCCAAAGTGGTGCTGCGCTTCATCGAGTTCATGGACGTGGGCGAAACCAATGGCTGGCGCATGGACGATGTGCTGCCCTCGGCCCAGGTGATGCAACGCATTCATGCGCACTGGCCACTGGCGCCGGTGCAAGCCACCGCCACCGGAGAGACCGCCGAGCGCTGGCGCTATCTGGACAACCAAGGCGAGATTGGCCTGATCTCCAGCGTCACCCAGGCCTTCTGTCGCGACTGCAACCGTGCCCGCCTGTCCACCGAAGGGCAGCTCTACCTGTGCTTGTTTGCCTCGCAAGGCTATGACCTGCGCAGCTTGCTGCGGGGCGGCGCCTCAGACGAAGACCTGCAGCGCGCCCTAGCAGGCATCTGGGCCCAGCGCCAAGACCGCTATTCAGAGCTGCGCGGCGCTGGCGCCCTGCCCGCCTCACCCGGCGGCCGCCGGGTGGAGATGCACTACATCGGCGGCTGAAGGCCGCCGCTGCCCCCTCACTGCACACTTAATGTGCGCTGATGGGCGTATCGACCTCCGGCTCGGTGTTCTCGCCCGGCACGCGTTTGCGGGCCATCAAGGTGTAGAGCGTGGGCACCACAAAGATGGTCAGCAAAGTGCCCACCGACATGCCGCCCACAATCACCCAGCCGATCTGTTGACGGCTCTCTGCACCGGCCCCGGTGGCCAGGGCCAAAGGCAATGCGCCCAAGACCATGGCGCCGGTGGTCATCAAGATAGGGCGCAACCGCAAAGAAGAAGCCTCCACCACCGCGTCATGCACAGAGCGCCCTTGCTGGCGCAGTTGATTGCTGAACTCCACAATCAAGATGCCATGCTTGGTGATCAAGCCCACCAACGTGATCAAGCCAATCTGTGAATAAACATTCAGCGTCCCTCCCGTCCACTGCAGCGTCGCCAAAGCGCCCACCATGGACAAGGGCACGGACAGCAAAATGACCAGCGGGTCGACAAAGCTCTCAAACTGCGCGGCCAGCACCAAGAAAATGAACGCCAAGGCCAGCACAAACACCAGGCCCAAGGCGCCGCTGGAGGCCTTGAACTCGCGAGAGACACCGTTGAGCTCGGTGGCATAGCCCGGCTTCAAGAGCTTGCTGGCCGTGGTGTCCATGAAGCTCAAGGCCTCACCCAAGGAATAGCCAGGTGCCAGAGAGGCGGTCAGCGTGACAGAGCGGCGTTGGTTGAAGTGGTTCAACTCGCGCGGGCTCACGGCTTCACGCACCGTCACCAAAGAGGCCAGCGGCACCATCGCGTCACCCCGGCCCTTCACGAACAAGCGTTCAATGTCTTGGGGCGTGCTGCGGCCGCTTGGCACCGTCTGCACGATCACATCGTACTGGTCCGCGTCGCGCTTGTAGCGGGTCACATTGCGGCCGCCCAGCATGGTCTCCACGGTGCGCGCAATGGTTTCCACGCTCACGCCCAAATCGGCGGCGCGTTCACGGTCCACTTCGACAAACACCTCGGGTTTGTTCAAACGCAAGTCGCTGTCGGGTTGCTGCAGGCCTGGGTTCTTGGCCATCTCAGCCAGGAACTGCTGGGTCACACTGGCCAAGTTGGCATAGCTGTCGCTGGTGACGATCAGGAACTCCACCGGCCGGGCTCTGAAGCCCTGGCCCAAGCTGGGCGGCGTGATGGGAAAGGCCGTGACGCCCGGCAAGCTGGACACTTGCGGCTGCAGCAAGCGCGCCAACTCTTGGGTGCTCCGCGTGCGCTCCGTCCAGTCTACCGTCCGCAAAAAGGCTGCGCCTTGGGTGACCGACGGGTTGCCAGCAAACACAAACACCCGATCAAACTCAGGGTAGCCCTGCGCGATGCGCTCCACCACGTCCAGATAACGGGCGGTGTAAGGCAGGGTCGCGCCATCCGGTGCGGTGATGGGCAAGAAGATCACGCCCCGGTCTTCCACGGGGGCCAACTCACTCTTGGCTTGATCAAACAACCAATAGCCGCCGCCCGCACTGGCCAACATGACCACCACCACCAGCCAACGCTGGCGCAAGCTGGCCTTGAGCAACATGGCATAGCCGCTTGCCACGCCCTGCAGGAGCCCTTCCATCTTGCGGTCAAACCATCCGGGTTTGGGGTTGTGGCGCAACAGCAAGCTACAGAGCACCGGCGTGAGGGTCAGGGCCACGAAGCCCGAGACAATCACAGCCCCCGCAAGGGTCAAGGCAAACTCGGTGAACAGGCGCCCAATACGGCCCGGCGCAAACGCCAAAGGGGCGAACACCGCGGCCAGCGTCAGCGTCATGGCCACCACCGCAAAGCCGATCTCGCGCGCACCCCGCAAGGCCGCTTGGAATGGTGCCATCCCCTCTTCAATATGCCGGAAGATGTTCTCCAGCACCACGATGGCATCGTCCACAACCAAGCCGATGGCCAAGACCAAGGCCAGCAACGTGAGGGTGTTGACGGTAAAGCCGGCCAGTGCCATCAGCGCAAAGCTGCCGATCAGGCTGATGGGGATGGTGACCAGCGGAATGATGGAGGCCCGCAGCGTGCGCAGAAAGGCGAACACAATCAGCGCCACCAGCACCACGGCCTCCACCACCGTCTTGTAGACGGCCTTGATGGAGCGGTCGATGAAGATGGAGTTGTCGTTGGCCTGCTGCACCGTCACCGACTTGGGCAGGTCTTGCTGAATGCGGGGTAAGAGGTCACGCACCCCCTGCGATACATCCAGCGGGTTGGCCGTGGCTTGGCGAATCACACCCAAGCCCACCGAGGACACCCCATTCAGGCGCACCCGAGAGCGTTCGCTGACCGCCGCCTCCTCGATGCGCGCCACATCCTCCAAGTGCACTGAGAAGTTGTTCTGCGACTTCAAAACCACGCGCTTGAATTGCTGCACGGTGTTGAGGTCGGTACGCGCCGTCACACTGAACTCACGCAACTGGCTCTCGATACGGCCGGCAGGCACCTCTAAGTTCTGACGACGCAAAGCGTCTTCGACCTCTTGCACCGTCAAGCCATGGGCGGCCAGGCGGTCAGCGTCCAACCAGACCCGCATCGCAAACTGTCGATCACCATTGATCTGCACATCGGCCACGCCCGGCACGGTTTGCAGCCGCGGCCGCACCACCCGGTTGACCAGATCAGTCACCTCCAGCGCCGACAAGGTCTCGCTGGTGAAGGCCAACCATAAAGTGGGCTGGGCATCGGCCTCGACCTTGGCGATCACTGGCTCCAACACCGTGGAGGGCAGTTTGCCCCGCGCGCGCGCCACACGGTCGCGCACCTCGGCGGCCCCGTCATCCGGGTCTTTGCTGAGCTTGAATCGGACCGTGATCTGGCTTTGCTCAGAGCGCGAAATCGAGGTCAAGATGTCGACACCGTCAATGCCGGCAATGGAGTCCTCCAAGGGCTTGGTAACCTGGGACTCGATGACCTCGCTGGAGGCGCCCACCAAGCGCGTGGAGACGGTGACCACTGGCTCGTCAATGCGTGGGTACTCGCGCAAGGGCAGGCGCTCATAGGACACCAGCCCCACCAGCACCAAAAGCAGGGACATCACGGTCGCAAAGACCGGGCGGCGAATGGAGACGTCAGACAGCTTCATGGCGCGCTCAGCGTGATGCGCCAGAGGCAGGTGCAGCAGCCGCCGAGGCGCCCGAGGCCGCCCCTGCAGCCGGTTTCCCTGCCTGCGGGCCACGACCCAGTTTGGCCAAGTCCACCACGCGCACAGGCTGCTTGTCACCCCGCTGCAAGCGTGTTTGGCCGGCCGTGATCACCTGATCGCCTGCGCTCAAGCCCTCCAAGATTTCTACCTTGCCAGGGATGCGGGCACCGACCTTGGCTTCTAGGCGCTGCGCCTGGGCTTGCTCGCCCTCTTGCACCAACTTAAAGATCACTTGCTTGCCGCCCACCGGCACCAAGGCTTCCTCGGGTACGAGCAGCACTTGGCTGCGTTTGTCCAGCACCAGCTTGACGCGGGCAAACATGCCGCCCTTGATCAAGCCCTTGGGGTTGTCCAGCTTGGCCCGCACCTGCACCGAGCGTGCGGCGGTGTCCACCTGCGAGTCAATGGCCTGCAACTGAGCGGTCCAGCTTTGGCCGGCCAAACCATCAAAGCTCAGCTCCACCGGCAGGCCAATCTTCAGGCGATGGCTGATGGCCTCAGGCACGCGGAAATCCGCCCACACTTGGCTGGTGTCGTCCACATTGAGCAGGTCCACGCCATCCTTGATGTGGTCGCCGACGCCCAGGTTGCTCAGGCCGGCCACGCCGCTGAAGGGCGCCAGCACCCGCATGCGGTCGACTTGGGCGCGCGCCACCGCCACTTGGGCTTGCGCCACTTGCAGCGCAGCAGCATTTTGATCGACCGCGCTTTGGCTGACAAAGTTTTGGGCCAGCAGCTCACGGCTGCGTTGCAAGTTGGTGCGGGCGATTTGCGCCTGGGCTTCGGCCTGCTGCCATTGCGCTTGTTGCAGCGCATCGTCGAGCTGCACCATGACCTGACCAGCCTTCACCCCCTGGCCTGGCACAAAACCCAGTGCCTTGACGCGCCCAGCCACCTCAGAGCGCAGCATCACACTGCGCACAGCACGCAAGGTGCCCACCGCCGTCACGGCATCTTCCAGGGGGGCCAATTCGACCTTGGCCACTTCCACCGCAGCCGGCCCACCGGGGCCGCGGCCCGGGTTGCCCGCAGCGGGCTTGGCGGGCCCGCTGGCTGCTGCCGAAGCCGCCGCTGGTGAACCGGACGCGCCCATGCGCTGGGACATCCACCAGCCTCCGGCGGCCACGCCGACCAAACCCACCACCGCAATTACCTTGTGCCATGTGCTCACGACAGACCTGCTACTTTCGTCTGATGTTGACAGTGATGTTGAGTGCGTTCTCAGCGCTGCACTTCAGCAACGCCGCGATTCGCCAGCGCGTCCGCGCGCTCATTGCCTGGGTCGCCGGCATGGCCCTTGACCCAATGCCACGCCACGGTGTGCTGCGCCGCCAATTCGTCCAGCCGCTGCCAAAGTTCCGCGTTCTTGACGGGCTTGTTGTCCGCCGTGCGCCAGCCGCGCTTCTTCCAGTTGTGGATCCAGGTGGTGATGCCGTTGCGCACGTATTCGCTATCGGTATAGATCGCCACCGTGCAGCGCCGCTTCAGCGACGCCAAGGACTCGATGACCGCGGTCAGCTCCATGCGGTTGTTGGTGGTCTGACGCTCGCCCCCCCACAGCTCTTTCTCGTGCCCGCCTGAGCTGAGCCAAGCGCCCCAGCCGCCCGGGCCTGGGTTGCCCTTGCAGGCGCCATCGGTGTAGATCGTCACATCACTCATCGTTGCTCTTTGCTTTGTGCAGCCCCTAGAGGCTGCTGCTTCATTCTTTCAAGGCCCGCCGCCCTGCCACGGCCGGTGCCGCCGCACGCTGCCCCTTGAGCGCGCGCCGCTTCAAACCCACCAAGCGCATGCCCGGCACCCGCTTGACCGCCACCATGATGTAGCTCGCACCCAGCACGGGCCACCAATGCTCGCCCAGGCGGTCCATCCACGCCAAGCGCTCCAACCAAGTGGGCGACTGTACGGGCAGGCGCCAGCAGCCAAACTGGCCATGCTCGATTTCAAAGCCGAGCAGGCGCAGCCAATCGCGAGCCCGCCAGTATCCAATGAACTCGCCCTCGGGCGGCAAAAACAGCGGTGATCGCTTCAAGCCCATGCCTTGGCGCATGCGGCCCGCCCGCTGCCGCAAGGCCCAGGCGCTGGTGGGGTTCAGGCCCACAATCACCACCCGGCCTTCAGGCCGCAATACGCGGGCCACTTCAGCCAGGGCCAAGTGCGGGTCCACAGCGCGCTCCAAGGTGTGCGGCAGCAGCACCAAATCCAGCGATTGCTCAGGGAAAGGCAGGGCCTCCGGGTCACAATGCAAGGTGGAGAGCATGGGCAGCGCTTGCGTGCTGATCAGGCTGTCCGAAGGCTCAGGCACCGGCAGCAACTCGGGCACCACCAACTCGTCTGTCGCCACCCAACGGTGCGGCATTCGGTTGGCCCTTAAGCCGTCCATTTCAGGCAGACCGACCTGCAAGGCATGAAAGCCAAAAAAGTCGGCCACCGCATGGTCCAGACGGTCTTGCTCCCACCGCAGCAAGTACTGCCCGGCCGGCGTGGTGAGCCATTGGCCCAACTCTATAATCGAGTCTTCTCGCGTCATGAATCTGGTCGCACTGCCCGCCTTCTCGGACAACCTCATCTGGATGCTGCACGATGGCTCTCAAGCCTTGGTGGTTGATCCGGGGGATTCGGCGCCTGTGCTCGCCGCACTCACCGAGTGGCAACTGGTGCTGAGTGGCATTCTAGTGACCCATCATCACGGCGATCACACTGGGGGTATTGAAGCCCTGCGTCCGGTGCTCCAGGGTCCTGTGTGGGGGCCAGCCCGCGAGTCGATCCCACAGCCTTTCACACCCTTGTCTGCCGGGCAATCGCTGGAGTGGCAAGGCCTGCGCTTCGAGGTGCTGGACGTTCCCGGGCATACCGCCGGTCACATCGCTTTTTGGGCCCAGCCGGCGGGGCAAGCACCTGTGCTGTTCTGCGGCGACACCATGTTCTCAGGCGGCTGCGGGCGCCTGTTTGAAGGCACACCGGCACAAATGCATCACTCGCTGATGCAATTGGCAGCTTTACCTGCCGAGTCGCGAGTCTGCTGCGCCCATGAGTACACTTTGTCCAACCTGCGATTTGCCTTGGCTGTCGAGCCTGACAACCAAGACCTGCTGCGCTACGTTGACCATTGCACTGCCGTGCGCGAGCGCGGCGAATTTACCCTTCCGTCTTCCATCGGCCTTGAGCGGCTGATCAACCCCTTTTTGCGCTGCGCCCTCCCCGGCCCGCGGCAAGCCGCCCTGCAGCAAGGTGCAGGCAGTGCCGCTGAGGTCGATGTCTTTGCCGCGCTACGCCTCTGGAAAAACAACTTTCGATGAGCTCTCACGCCAACCGCCCAAGCAGCGCCCAACGCCTCACCCTGTCCGTCATCACTGTGGCCACCAGCGCCCTGCTGGGTGCTTGTTCATCGCTGCCGAGCAACCCCTTCGCCGCACCCAAGATGTCGTCGGCAGTGGCCGACAACCCGCGCGTCGTGGTCAAGGCCCCAGGCGCCAATATGCTGCTGGATGCGCAACTGCCGCCAACTGAGCCGCCAGTGGTGTCCATCCCTCTGGGCACGACCAGCCCGTCCGCACCCGTGGCGGCACCGGTGGCAGCCCCGGCCGAGGTGATGGACGCCAAGCCCATCGACCCGCTCAACCCCGATAAGCCCATCAACCTGCAAGACTCAGAGGCCCACGCTGACCTATGGGGCCGCGTGCGCGCTGGCTTCGCGATGCCTGATTTCGAAGGCGACCTGGTGCGGCGCCACGAGCAGTTCTACGCCAGCAAGCCCGACTATGTGCGTCGCATGACGGACCGTGGCGGCCGCTATCTCTTCCATGTCATGGAAGAAATCAACAAGCGCAATATGCCCTCGGAGTTGGCCCTCTTGCCCTTTATCGAGAGCGCCTTCAACCCGCAAGCCATGTCCACCGCCAAGGCCTCGGGCATGTGGCAGTTCATCCCCTCCACGGGTAAAGACTACGCCCTGAAGCAAAACATCTTCCGGGATGACCGCCGCGACGTGCTGGCCTCGACCCGCGCTGCGCTGGACTACCTGGACCGGCTCAACAAGCTCTTTAACGGCGATTGGCAACTGGCTCTGGCCGCCTACAACTGGGGTCAAGGCAATGTCATGCGCGCCATCGCCCGCAACCAAAAGGCAGGCCTGCCCACTGACTATGCCAGCCTGAGCATGCCCGATGAGACCCGGCACTACATTCCCAAGTTGCAGGCCGTCAAAAACATCGTGGCGCGGCCAGAGGCCTTTAATCTGCGTCTGCCGGAGCTGCAAAACCACCCGTACTTCTTGAGCGTGCCCATTGAGCGCGACATCGATGTCGACCTGGCCGCCAAGCTGGCAGGGGTGTCGATGGAGGAGTTCAAGCAGCTCAACCCGCAGATGAACAAGCCTGTCATCTTGGCTGCTGGCGTGGAGCAAGTGCTGCTGCCCTATGACAACGCCAGCCGCTTCGTCAGCAATCTGCGCGCGCATCGCGGCCAGTTGGCCTCCTGGACCGCCTGGGTCGCCCCTCGCACCATGCGCACGGCGGAAGCCGCCAAACAAGTGGGCATGAGCGAGAGCGAGCTGCGGGAGATCAACCGCATTCCGCCCAACATGCTGGTGCGTTCAGGCTCTACCCTGCTGGTGCCCCGCAGCAGCTACAAAACAGCGGACGTTTCTGAGCACTTGGCCGACAACGCCACCATTGCCTTGGCGCCCGATTTGCCACCGATGCGCAAGGTCACCTTGCGCGCTGGCAAGAAGGGTGAGTCTGTGGCCTCGGTGGCGCGGCGCTACAAGACCACGCCCGCGCAGGTGGCGCAGTGGAACAAGGTCTCGCCCGGAGGGCAGTTCAAGGCGGGCAGCGCCATCGTCGTGTATGTGCCTCAAGGGCCGGCTCGCGGGCGCGCAGTGGCGGCCAAGTCGTCGGGTCGTGCGGTCGCAGCCAAGCCCTCTGGCCGAGCCACGGCCAAGGCAGCGCCCACGCGCCAAGCCGCCAAGCCCGTGCGCGTGGCGGCCCGGCCCAATAGCACCGCCAAGCGCTGATCAGCGCCTGTCCACCATCGCATGGGCGATGGTGGAGAGGTCCACATACTCCAGCTCGCTGCCAGCAGGCACGCCACGGGCCAAGCGCGTCACGCGTACTCCCAGCGACTTCAGGCCTTCGCTCAGCACATGAGCCGTCGCCTCACCTTCTGCGGTAAAGCTGGTGGCCAAGATCACTTCTTGCACGCCGCCGTCGGCCGCACGCTCCAGCAAGGCGCGTGCGCCAATGGCCGATGCGCCCACTCCATCCAGCGGGCTGATGCGGCCCATCAACACGTAGTACAGGCCGTGATAGCTGCCGCTGCGCTCTAGCGCCGCCTGGTCGGCCGGGGTTTCCACCACGCACAACACAGACCCATCGCGGGCTGGGTCGGCGCAGACCTCGCACAGCTCATGCTCGGTGAAGGTGTGGCAGCTTCGGCAGTGGTTCACCGCTTCCGTGGCATGCGCCAAGGCCCGTGCCAGTTCCTGCGCACCTGCGCGGTCATGCTGCAGCAAATGAAAGGCCATGCGCTGCGCTGACTTCACGCCCACACCGGGCAAGCGCCGCAGAGCCTGGATCAGCGCCTCAAGAGAGCCTGTGCTCACCGCTCGCTCAGAACGGCATCTTCATGCCGGGGGGCAGCGGCAGGCCTGCCGTCAGCTTGCCCATGCGTTCTTGGCTCACGGCTTCAGCGCGGCGCACCGCGTCGTTAAAGGCCGCAGCCACCAAGTCTTCCAGCATGTCCTTATCGTCGGCCAGCAAAGACGGGTCGATGGTGACGCGCTTGACATCGTTCTTGCAGGTCATCACGACCTTGACCAAGCCGGCACCGGATTGGCCCTCGACCTCCACCGTCGCCAGTTCTTCTTGTGCCTTGCGCAGGTTGTCTTGCATGGCTTGCGCCTGCTTCATCAAACCGGCCAATTGACCCTTCATCATGATGTCTGCCTTTCAGTGCAATAAATGGGAGCTGCGGCTCGCCGCCTCAAGGCTGGCGGCCGCGTGGGTGTTCAGTGAAGTGGCCGAATCGAGCCACTGACGATGCGGGCGGTGCTGAACTGTGCCAAAACGCCCGAGACCAAGGGATCGGTGCGGATAGCGACATCGGCCGCCTGCTGCCGCAAGGCTTGGCGCTCGGCTTCACGCCGGGCCGGGGAATCTTCGGCCACGCCAGCCACCAGCTCCAGCCGTGCCAGGGGCGCGCCTTCAGCCGCGCTGAGCGTGGTGCGCAAGGCCACTTGCAGCTTGTCTTGCAGCGGCGCGGTGCGCAGCGACTCGCGCTCGACCTTCAGGCGCCACACTTCTTCAGCGCCAACGGTTTCGACGGCCACCAACTCAGCCTGCAGCGCCAGTTCTCGGGCCAGTGCGGCGATGAGGCCCGCCGAGGTCATCTGAGCCACCACAGCAGCCCAGCGCTCGCCCAAGGCCGTGTGCTGGACCACCGGAATCACAATGCTGGAAGCGGCCGGCTCGGGCTCAGTCGCCGCAGCAGCCTCGGGCTCGTCCCACACGGGGGGCTCATCCCTGTCCGCCAAGGCAGCAGGCCGGGCGGAGGTTGCGGCTTCAGCCTCGTCCATCCAGGGCGGCACATCGTCCATCCATGGTGGTGGCTCTTCATCGCCGCCCCCCTTGCGGGGCTCGGGCGCTGCGATAGGTGCGGCAGCCCTTGGCGCAGCCGGTGCAGCTTGGACAGGCGCAGGCGCCGCGACCACCGGCGCCGCAGGCCGTGGCACGTCAACCAGAGCAGGGCTCGGCGCGGGTGCCGCAGGAGGGGCCTTAGCGGCCACAGGGGCCGCCACAGGGGTGGCGACAGGGCTCGCCATGGCGGGGCTGGCGGGTGCCGCAGCAGCCACCGCAGCGGCCGACGCCACCGATGCGCCCCCTGTGCCACTTAAGGTCGCCGAACTGTGACCCGCTCCACCGCCCGCCCCCATCGGCCCAGGCCCGGAGGCCCCGCCGTCTTGCGGCGGAAACGCCATGAAGCGCAGCAGCACCATCACCAAGCCCGCGTATTCATCGGGCGCCAAGCTCAGCTCGGCCCGGCCTTGCAGGCAGATGCTGTAGAGCAACTGGGTTTCGTCCGGCGCCAACACGGTGCTCAAGCGGCGTGCGGCCTCGGTGTCGGGGTCGGTAGCGTCCAGGGCGCCGGGCACCATTTGCTCCACAGCCATCTGCTGCAACAGCCGGGCCATTTCTTCCAGCGTGCCGCTGGCCGACAAGCCCTGGCCCCGCAGCGCATTGCACTGCTCCAGCACGCCTCGGCCGTTGCGCTCGGCCAGGGCCTGGATCAAGCGCTCAGCATGGCGCCTGTCCACGCTGCCCAGCATGGCGCGCACGCCTGCTTCTTCCAGCTTGCCGCCGCCGTAGGCGATGGCTTGGTCGCTGAGCGACAGCGCATCGCGCATCGAGCCCCGCGCCGCGCGGCCCAGCAAGCGCAGTGCGCCGGCATCGGCAGGCACGCCTTCCGCGCTCAGCACGCGGCCCAGGTACTCCACCACCGTCTGCGGTGCCATCGGCCGCAGGTTGAACTGCAGGCAACGGCTCAGCACCGTGGGCAGCATCTTCTCGGGGTCGGTGGTGGCCAGCACGAACTTCAGGTACTCGGGCGGCTCTTCCAGCGTCTTGAGCAAGGCGTTGAAGGCGTCTTTGGTGAGCTGGTGCGCCTCGTCGATCATGAAGACCTTGAAGCGGCCCACCGAGGGCTTGTAGGCGGCGCGCTCGATCAGCTCGCGGATCTCGTCGATGCTGCGGTTAGAGGCCGCATCCATCTCGGTGTAATCAATGTAGCGGTCGGCGTCGATCTCGCGGCACGCGGTGCACACGCCGCAAGGCGTAGCGGTGATGCCACCCTGCCCGTCTGGCCCTGTGCAGTTCAGGCTCTTGGCCAGAATGCGCGACACCGTCGTCTTGCCAATGCCTCGCGTCCCGGTGAAGAGATAGGCATGGTGCAGGCGCTGCTGCTCCAAGGCGTGGGTCAGCGCCCTCACGACATGGTCTTGCCCCACCATGTCGGCAAAGCTGTGGGGCCGGTATTTGCGCGCCAGAACGACGTAACTCATGGCGCCGCATTCTACGGGTGCGATCAGCGCCAACCGGCCCACAGGCTGACGGATAATCCCGCGCCATGAATGCATCCGTCCCCCCAAGCCAAGGCGCCACGCTCAGCTACGAGCAAGCCGGTGTCAATTACGACCTGATCGACCCGCTCAAGGTGGCCGCCCAGCGCGCCGCCGCCGCCACCGCCGTCAATGTGGCCGCCCACGGTTTCACCGAGGTGCAGGCCTCGCGCGGCGAGTCGGCCTATGTGGTCGATGTCGGCCCCTTCTATCTGGCCAGCATCGTCGAATGCCTGGGCACCAAGACCCTGGTGGCGGACGAGATAAAGGCCCTGACCGGCCAAAGCTTTTATGCCGGGATTGCCCAAGACACCATCGCCATGGCGGTGAACGACCTGATCACCGTGGGCGCCACGCCCCTGGTGGTGCAAGCCTATTGGGCCGCTGGCGGCAGCGACTGGTTTGGCGACGCCCAACGTGCCCAAGCCTTGGTCGAGGGCTGGAAAAAAGCCTGCGACGTCTGCGGCGTGGCCTGGGGCGGCGGCGAAACCCCGGCCTTGGCCGGCATTGTGGAAAGTGGCCGCATTGACCTGGCCGCGTCTTGCACCGGCATCATCAGTCCCAAGAGCCGCTTGTCGGTGGGCGACGACCTGGCCCCGGGCGACGCCATCGTGCTGCTGGCCTCCAGCGGCATCCATGCCAACGGCCTGAGCCTGGCCCGCAAACTCACCGAGCGCCTGCCCCAAGGCTATTTGACCGAGGTGGAGCCCGGCCTGAGCTACGGCGCCGCGCTCTTGGCCCCCACCGTGCTCTACAGCCCGGTGACGGAAGCCCTGGCAAAGGCGGGCGTGACGGTGCACTACAGCGCCAACATCACCGGCCACGGCTGGCGCAAGCTGCTGCGCCACCCCAGCAAGATGACCTACCGCATCCACACCGTGCCGCCCGTCACGCCGGTGCTGAAGTTCATCCAGCAACACGCGCAGCAAGACGACCGCGAAGCCTATTCCACCCTCAACATGGGCGCAGGCTTTGCGCTGTTTGTGAAGGCCGAAGACGCTGAGCGCACCGCCCAGATCGCCCGCGACGCCGGCGTGCCCGCCTGGGTGGCTGGCCGCGTGGAAGCAGGCCCTAAGCAGGTCATCATCGAGCCGATCAACGTCACCTTCGGCGAAGACGACTTGGCCCTGCGCTGAATTTTTGGGGTGCCCAAGCCGGGGAACCCCGGGCCGTCACCTACAATCCGCCCTGACGGGCCTCCTCGCATGGAAGCGCGGCCAACCGGGTCAGGTGGGGAACCAAGCAGCCCTAACCGTTGTAACCAGTGCCGAGATCAGGCTCGTCACCCTCGTCAAAAGCCAGTCCGAAGTGACTGGCTTTTTTCTTTTTGCATCGCTTGGCTTACGCATCACAACGAGTCACGCCATGCCCGCAAGTTTTGCTCTGCCCGAACCCCGTGGATATCACTAGGAGGCGTAAGCCACTAGGTCACTCAACGGCCAAAGTGTTCAGATTTGCCGGTACCGTCTCCTCATGCCGTTGCGCTGGCGTGAAGAGCTCCATTAAGAGGTTCAAATTCTCCCGAACCTCTTTCTCTGCCGGAGCAGATAACTCGGCATGTTCAATCAAGCGATGCAATTCCCCTTTCTTGAGCAGCATGCTGCCACCGATTTTGTCTTTCAATCTACGGAAAAATTCCTCGGCGAAGATACTCAACTTTCGCCGAGCAGTTTGAGTTTCCCAGACCAAGCGAGCAGCTTCACCAGACAAAGCAAGCCAGACTTCATAGTCAGTCTGACTGCCATCGAAAACGAATTCCACCAAAACTCCCCGCAAAGCATCCTCAACTGCCTGATGCGCTTCAGAACTAAAAAGATCGTCTGATGGGTAACATTGGAGGGCGTAGCGGCGCAATAAGTCTGGAGTAATAAAGTAGTTTTCAGCCTCGTATCTTCGCCAAAATCGAATTCGCAATGTGCCGTAGTCCCGGTCTTGCCGATCCCTTCCGTCGTTATCCAAGATAGCCAATCCCTTGAGGTCAGGCAGCAGATTGCGCAGACCATTGAAATGATTGAGTGGAGTCTGGCCGAAGCCACCCTCTACACGCTCCAACTCGGAATCAGTATCTTGTTGAGGATGATTGTCTTGTATATAAAAACTGTTTATTCGCTCATCCCACACTTTCGATACTGGATGGTTCAATCGCTCTGAAAGCCCACGAAGCATATCTACATCTGTGCCGCCCTCGACATACAATACGTAACCCCGTTCACGGGCCTTTACATAATGCTCTGCACCAAAATAAGTAAGGTTATTTCGTATGTCTTGTTTGTTGGCCAAGTTATCCGCCTCACCATCCAATAGCAAGGTCAAGTTAGTTTCTAAAGCCTCGCCCAGAATTACTTCTGAGTGGGTCACCATCACGACCTGTGAATCATTCTCACTGGCAATATCTCGCAGCAGCACATAGACTTGTTTCTGCCGCAAAATCTCTAGGTGCGCATCGGGTTCATCCACCAGCAAAACACAACGCTTGTGTGAATACAGGTACGCAAATACAAGCAGCATTTGGAGCATACCTCGACCACTCGAGGAAATGTCTAGGGCCTCCTTGACACCTCCTTGGCGGTAGCTCAAGGTGATACCACCCCGACTTGTCTCTGCAGGAACCCCCAACTCGATCTGAAAGAGGCGCCGCATTAGTTGGACAACCCGTTCCCAATCCTCTGTCGAAGACTTTGCCACTGCGAGACAGAGGTTACGCAACACATCTGCAGTACGCCCTTCACCCAATAGCACCTCCACCCGGCCTGGCTGGAGAATAGGCTCATCCGTATCAAGGCCCGACATAGGATACAGCAACTCAACCTTCAGGCTAGCCGCGTACTTTATTAGGTCCAAATCACCGATGATTGAGTCGTCAGGCGAGCAATACACTAACTCATCGCCTTTGCTTCGAAACCGCATGGCAACCGGCCGAACACGACCTTCGACCTCTACACCTACTGTAAGGATCATTGGAATGTCCTTTGTGCCTTTGCGCACTTGGGTGTTGTGCCAAAAGAAACGTGTTCGGGTAACCGGCACCGCCACAATGTTGAGTCGGTTCATCGAGGTTGCAGTGCGCTCCTTGGCAGACGAGTCTTTGCGCACGTCATACCAAGTTCGCACAGACTGGGACCAAAGCGCCAAAGCCTGGATGGCGCTTGTCTTGCCGCAATTGTTTGGTCCAATCAATACAGCCGGGTGATCTAACTCAATTCGCTGCTTGTCGCCAAAGCGCTTGAAATTCTCGATTTCGATGTAATGAAGTAGGCGCATGCAGATGACTTTCTTCGCAATTTACTTTTAACCTAAAGCACTGTAATGTGCTCACGCTGGGGTATGTAGATCAATACAGAAGCTTTTAGCAGAAAAACCCATCCTGCTGCACCAGCAACTCTGCACAAGGCAATTGTCCAGCAGGAAAGAGAGAAGAATCAGCACCAAACAGGACAAATGCAGAGTGGGTGCATTGAGGTCTGTGCACAAGTCATCGAGCCTCAAAAACCGATGCCGTCGCGCATCCTTGAACCGTCACAAAGAGAATTGTGAACCTGAGAGACACCGAATTGCTAAGAATCACCACTCCGGCTTCCTCTTCTCAATAAACGCCTGCACCCCCTCCAGCGCGGTGGGCTCCATCATGTTGCAGGCCATGGTTTGGCCGGCGTCGACGTAGGCGGCGTCCATGCCGCTTTCTAGCTGGCGGTAGAACAGGGCTTTGCCCAGGGCCACGGCTTCGCGGGGTTTGGCGACGATGCTGTCCACCAGTTTGGCAACTTCGGCGTCCAACTCGTCGGCAGGGACCACGCGGTTGACCAAGCCTCGGCGCTGAGCCTCGGCCGCCGAGATGAAGTCGCCGGTGACCAGCATCTCAAAGGCTTGTTTGCGGCCCATATTGCGCGAAAGCGCCACGGCCGGGGTGGAGCAAAACAGCCCCAGGTTGACGCCGCTGACGGCAAAGCGACAGTGGTCAGCCGCCACGGCCAGGTCGCATTGGGCCACCAGTTGGCAGCCTGCGGCTGTGGCAATGCCCTGCACCTTGGCCACCACGGGCACAGGCAGGCGCTGGATGCTCATCATCACCTTGGCGCATTGGCCAAACAGGCTGCGGTAGTAGTCGGTGCTGGGCTCGGCGCGCATCTCGCGCAGGTCGTGCCCCGCACAAAAGGCCTTGCCCGCAGCGGCCAGCACCACCACGCGCACGCTGGCGTCGGCCTTTAGGGCGTCCAAGTGGGTTTGCAACTCGGCCAGCATGGCCTCCGACAGCGAGTTGAAGGCCTCTGGGCGCTGCAGGGTCAGGGTCACCACGCCGCGCGCGTCGTCGCTGCGTTGAACCAAAGTTGTCTCAGTGCTGGTCATCAGGGCTCCAATGCGCGTCTTAGGGAGGCCTGGATTTCACCACGCTGTCCCGGGCGAGAGGCCTCCTAGAATCCCTCGTTCGATCAAACCAATAGGGGCGCAGGGAGCGCCAGACACGAGGAGAGAACCTTGGAAAGAACAGAACCCCGCTTTGGGTGGGATGACAATGCCTTTGCGCCAACGCAATTGACGGGCGATCAGGACCATGGCCCCCGCGCGGTGGACTTGCGCTTCACTGGCACCGGCAGCGAGTACTTCCGCATCTGGATCGTTAACTTGCTGTTGATTGTGGTCACCGCCTCGCTGTACTGGCCTTTTGCCCGCGCCAGGCGCTTGGCCTACTTTCAGGCCAACACCGTGGTGGACGGGCAGCCGCTGGGCTTTCATGGGGACCCGTGGAAGATGTTCCGCGGCTACATGATCATGCTGGCACTGGCGATTGTGTATTCCATCGCCTCGAACGCCTCGCCCACGGCGGCGCTGGTGTCGGTGGCGGTGCTGGCCCTGGTGTGGCCTGCGTTGTGGCGGGCGTCTATGCAGTTTCGGCTGGCCAACACCAGTTGGCGCGGTGTGCGCTTTGCGTTCAAGGGCAGCTTGGGCGGCGCTTATGGCGCCATGTTGCCGGCGTTTTTGCCCTCGGTGGTCTTGGTGGGCTTGGCCTCATTCATGGGTGGGCCGGGTGAAGACGGCACGCTGACTGAAGCCCAATCCGAGCGCCTGGGCGTCTGGATGGGCCTGAGCATGTTGGCCTTCATGCTGGCCCTGCCCTGGGCGCTGGCGCGCATCAAGCGCTACCAGCACCAGAACTACCACTACGCGGGTCAAACCACCCAACTCACCGCCAGCACGGGGCAGTTCTATGTCTTGGCCTTCAAGCTGCTGGGCGTGACGCTGGCGCTGGGCGTCGCGGCCGTGTCCCTCATTGCGATGGTCGCACTGTTGGGCGGCGGGCTGGCGTGGATCACCGGCATTCATGGAGGCGGCGGCAAGGTCTCGGCAGCTTTGGTCGCCATCACCGGCTTGGCGGTGGCGGGCATTTATGTGGCGAGCTTCTTCATCGTGGGGCCTTATGGTGTCTCGCGCCTGCAAAACTTGGTCTGGGGCCACACTCGCAGCGCCGACATCCGCTTTGACAGCCACTTGCGCCTCTTGCCCCTGGCGGGGCGCACCGCCTTGAACCTGTTCTTGACGGCCATCACCTTGGGGCTATACCGCCCATTTGCCGTGGTGGCCATGACCAAGCTGAAGCTAGAAGCCGTGAGCATTGAGGTGACAGGCTCCGTCGATGACTGGGTGGCGGAGAGTCATCAAATGAATGACGCTGCGGGCGACGCGGCCGGGGACTTCTTCGGCATTGATATGGGCTTGTGATGCCACTGTTGAACACCACTTACTACGACGGCCGCAGCCCCAAGGCCTGGCCGGTCACGGCCGAGCTGCAAGGGCAGGCGCTGGTGATTGAGGGCGAAGGCCAGCAGCACCGCGTGCCCTTGGCTCAGGTGCGCTGGCCCGAGCGCCAGCGCTATGGCGCGCGCTTGTGCTACCTGCCGGGTGGCGGTTTGCTGTGCCATGAGGATGGGCCCGCGTGGGACGCCTGGGCCCAGGCCAGCGGGCGCAAAGAGCCGCTGGTGGTGACCTGGATGCAAAGCTGGCGCGCCGCTGTGCTGGCCGGGCTGGCCTGCTTGGCCTTCATTGCGGTGACTTGGGTCTGGGGCATCCCTTGGGCGTCCAAGGCGGTGGTGGCGGTGGTGCCGGCCAGCGTGGAGCGGCATTTGGGCGATAGCGCCCTTTCCAGCATTGAAAGCGCCATGCTCAAGCCCAGCAGCTTGCCTGCGGCCGAGCAAGAGGCCATCCGCCAGCGCTTTGCCAAGGCCGTTGCGGCGGCTTATCCGCCAGGGGAAGCACCGGCCTATGAGCTGCACTTCCGCTCCGCCGACAAAGCGGGCTTAGGCCCGAATGCCTTTGCCCTGCCCGGCGGCCACATGGTGTTGACGGACGAGCTGGCCGAGCTGCTGAAAGACCAACCCGACGCCATCACCGGCGTGCTGGCCCACGAGTTGGGTCATGTGCGGCACCGTCACGGCCTGCGCATGGTGGTGCAAACCAGCTTGCTGGCCTCGCTGATCAGCGTGGTGGTGGGCGATGTCTCGAGCCTCTTGGCCACAGTGCCCGCAGTGCTGACCGAGCAAGCCTATTCACGCGAGGCTGAGCGCGAGTCGGACCAAGAGTCTGTGGACATCCTGCGCAAAGCGGGGATTTCGCCCTCGGTGATGGTGGTGTTTTTTGAGCGGATTGAGGCCTGGCGCCAAAAGAAGACGGGGGACAGCGGCGTGGATTTGCCCATTGCCTTGTCCAGCCACCCCAGCGATGAAGAGCGCGTGAATTTCTTCAAAAACGCCAAGTAGGAGAGCCCGCCTTCTAGGCTCTAGCGATACAATCGCCAGCTTGTCAGGAGAGAGCCCTTTTGTCACCACGAGGGCCGCCGAAGGCGCAGAGGGCCACCTCGAACGCTCAGGCAAAAGGACTGACAAGCGGCTGGCCGCCAACTTAGGCTAGCCGTTCCTCACTGGAGAGAGGCGCCTGTCGGTTTCACCGAAAGGGCGTCCACCGAAGGGGCAAGCGGGGCCGTCATCCACGGCGCTGTCAATCTCTCAGGTAAAGCGGACAGGGGGGGCCAACGTGTACCAGACCGGTTTCGTAACGCCCCTTGAGAGACTCTGCCATGTCCGCTGCCTCCACTGCTGACGCGCTGCTGCACACCCCGCTGCACGCCCTCCACCTTGAACTCGGCGCCCGCATGGTGCCCTTTGCGGGCTATGCCATGCCCGTGCAGTACCCCAGCGGTTTGATGGCCGAACACAAGCAGTGCCGCGAATCGGCCGCGCTGTTCGATGTCTCTCACATGGGCCAGTTGCGCCTTATCGGTGCCGATGCTGCCGCTGCCCTGGAAACCCTGGTGCCCGTCGATGTGATCGACTTGGGCGCAGGCAAGCAGCGTTATGCCTTTTTCCCCAATGAACAAGGCGGCCTGCTGGACGACCTGATGATCACCCGCCCCGGCGCGGACGCCGTGGGTGACTTTGGCGACCTCTTCGTGGTGGTCAACGCCGGCTGCAAAGACCAAGACATTGCCCACCTGCAAGCCCACATCGGCAGCCGCTGCGAGGTGCGACCCCTGCCCGAGCGCGCCCTGCTGGCCCTCCAAGGCCCCAAGGCCGTAGACGCCCTGGCCCGCCTGAACCCAGGCGTGAAAGCCCTGACCTTCATGACGGGCGGCCGCTTCACTGTGGCCGGTGCTGATTGCTTCATCACTCGCTCCGGCTACACCGGCGAAGACGGCTTTGAGATCTCCGTCCACGAGACCCAAGCCATCGCCCTGGCACGCGAGCTGCTGGCGCAGCCCGAAGTCCAGGCCGCTGGCCTGGGTGCCCGCGACACCTTGCGCCTCGAAGCCGGCCTGTGCCTCTACGGCCACGACATCACCACCACCACCACGCCGGTCGAAGCCGCGCTGACCTGGGCCATCCAAAAGGTGCGCCGCGCCGGTGGCGCACGCGCGGGGGGCTACCCCGGCGCTGCCGTGATTGATGCGCAACTGGCCGCAGGCCCCAGCCGCAAGCGCGTGGGCCTGGTGGGCGCAGAGCGCGCCCCGGTGCGCGAAGGCGCAAAGATCGTAGACGCCAATGGCCAAGAGCTGGGCGTCGTCACCAGCGGCACGCTGGGCCCCACGGTCAACACCCCGGTCGCCATGGCCTATCTGCCCATCAGCCACACGGCCGTGGGCACCCAAGTCTTTGCCGACGTGCGCGGCAAAAAGCTGCCGATGACGGTGGCCGCCACTCCCTTTACACCCAACCGCTACTACCGCGGTTGATCAACCGTTCCACCCACACACCCACCGGAGCCTCACCATGTCCGTCAAGTTCACCGCCGACCACGAATGGATCAACATCGCCAACGCTGACGCTGCTGTCGTCGGTATCACCGTGCATGCGCAAGACGCGCTGGGTGACGTGGTGTTTGTGGACCTGCCCGAAGTCGGCAAGACCTTCAACAAAGGCGAGATCGCCGGCGTGGTGGAGTCCGTCAAGGCCGCCGCTGACATCTACATGCCCGTGACCGGCGAAGTCGTCGAGGTCAATGAAGACCTGCGCAACGACCCCGCCCTGGCCAACACCGACCCGCTGGGTGCCGGTTGGTTCTTCAAGGTCAAGGTCGGCGCGCCTGCCGAGCTGGACGGCCTGATGGACGCCACCGCCTACGACGCCTTGCTCAAGACCCTGTAATCCGCCTGCCGCCATGACCACTGCCCTGTCGCCCTTGGCTCGCCTTGAGACCGCCACCGAGTTCGTCGCCCGCCACATCGGGCCCTATGCCGACGACGAAGCCCAAATGCTCAGCGTCATTGGCGCTGCGTCGCGCGAAGCGCTGATCAGCACCATCGTCCCCGCCAGCATCCGCCGCCCTGCCCCCATGGACATGCCACCCGCCGTGGGCGAGGCCGCAGCGCTGGCCGAACTGAAGGCCGTGGCGGCCAAGAACAAGGTGCTCAAGAGCTTCATTGGCCAGGGCTACTACGGCACGCACACGCCGGGCGTCATCTTGCGCAACATCTTGGAGAACCCCGCTTGGTACACGGCTTACACGCCCTACCAAGCTGAGATCTCGCAGGGCCGCATGGAGGCGCTGGTCAACTTCCAGACCATGATCTGCGACTTGACCGGCATGGCCATGGCCAACGCCAGCATGCTGGACGAAGCTACGGCGGCGGCCGAGGCCATGACCTTGGCCAAGCGCAGCGTCAAGTCCAAGAGCAACACGCTGATCGTGGCGGGCGATTGCCACCCGCAAACCATCGAGGTCATCCGCACCCGCGCCGAGCCGCTGGGCCTGGAGGTCAAGGTGGGCTTTGCGCCCCAACTGATGGCCGAGAGCGACTACTTCGCCGTCATCTGCCAGTACCCCTCCACCACGGGCTTGGTGCACGACCTCAAAGAGCATGTGGACGCAGCCCACGCCAAGGGTGCGGCCTTCATCGTCGCGGCCGACCTGCTGGCCCTGACCCTGCTGGTGCCCCCGGGTGAGTTTGGCGCCGACATCGTGCTGGGCAACACCCAGCGCTTTGGCGTGCCCATGGGCGCGGGTGGCCCACACGCCGCCTATATGGCCTGCCGCGACGAGTACAAGCGCTCCCTGCCCGGCCGCCTGGTGGGTGTGAGCGTGGACGCCCACGGCAACCCCGCCTACCGCTTGGCCCTGCAAACCCGCGAGCAGCACATCCGCCGCGAGAAGGCCACCTCCAACATCTGTACCGCCCAGGTGCTGTTGGCGGTGATGGCCAGCATGTACGCGGTCTACCACGGTCCCGAAGGCCTGACCCGCATCGCCCAACGTGTGGCGGCCTACACCGCCATCTTGGCCGCAGGCTTCAAGCGCTTGGGCCTGAAGGTCGTCACGCCCGTGGCCTTTGACACCCTGACGATTGAAACCGCCGAGCGCACCGACGCCGTGCAAGCCCGCGCCGTTGCCGCTGGCGCTAACCTGCGTCGTCTGTCGGCCACCCACCTCAGCGTATCGCTGGATGAAACCACCACGCGGGCCGACCTGGAAGCGCTGTGGTCTTGGTTCGCCGCTGACGGCGCCGCCCTGCCCACCGTGGCCGAGTTTGAGCAGCACACCGAGAGCCTGATCCCGGCCCACCTGCGCCGCAGCAGCGCCTTCATGACGCACCCGGTCTTCAACAGCCACCACTCTGAAACCGAGATGCTGCGCTATATCCGCAGCCTCTCCGACAAAGACTTGGCGCTGGACCGCAGCATGATCCCGCTGGGCTCTTGCACCATGAAGCTCAACGCCACCAGCGAGATGATCCCCATCACCTGGCCGGAGTTTGCGCATCTGCACCCCTTCGCGCCGGCCGACCAATTGCAAGGCTATGCGCTGCTGAACGAGCAGCTCACCGCCTGGCTGTGCCAAGCCACCGGCTATGCCGGCATCAGCCTGCAGCCCAATGCCGGCTCTCAAGGCGAATATGCTGGCCTGCTGGCGATTCGCGGCTGGCACCTCTCGCGCGGCGATGCCCAGCGCACCGTCTGCCTGATCCCGGAAAGCGCCCACGGCACCAACCCCGCCTCGGCCCAAATGGTGGGCATGCAAGTGGTGGTGGTGAAGTGCGACACCAACGGCAGCGTGGACCTGGCCGACCTGGAAGCCAAGTGCACCCAGCACGCCGACAAGCTGGCCGCCATCATGATCACCTACCCCTCGACCTACGGCGTGTTTGAGCCCCGGGTCAAAGAGCTGTGCGCCATGGTGCACCGCTTTGGTGGCCGGGTGTATGTGGACGGCGCCAACATGAACGCCTTGGTCGGTTTGGCTGCCCCCGGCGAGTTTGGTGGCGACGTGAGCCACCTCAACCTGCACAAGACCTTCTGCATCCCCCACGGCGGTGGCGGCCCCGGCGTAGGCCCCGTCTGCGTGGTGCAAGATTTGGTGCCCTTCCTGCCCGGCCATGCTGCGGCGCGGCAGGCCTCAGCCTATGATGGCGCGGTCGAGCCGACGCCGGGCCGCCCCAAGGCGGCGAGCGCCCCCTCGGGGGGCAGCGCAGCGCCCGAAGGGCCAAGCGTGGGGGCCGTCAGTTCTGCCCCTTTGGGCAATGCGGCCGTGCTGCCCATCAGCTGGATGTACATCCGCATGATGGGTGCCGAAGGCCTGAAGGCGGCCACCGAAGTGGCCATCTTGAGCGCCAACTATGTGGCGGCTCGCTTGAGCGGCCACTACGACATTCACTACAGCGGTGGTCACCAGGCCATCAAGGGCGGTGGCGTGGCGCACGAGTGCATTCTCGACCTGCGCCCCCTGAAGGACAGCAGTGGCATTGGTGCTGAAGACGTGGCCAAGCGCCTGATCGACTACGGCTTCCATGCGCCCACGCTGAGCTTCCCGGTGGCCGGCACGCTGATGGTGGAGCCCACCGAAAGCGAGCCCAAGGCTGAGTTGGACCGCTTCTGCGACGCCATGATCGCCATCCGCGAAGAGATCGCCAAGGTCGAGCGTGGCGAGTGGCCGCGTGAAGACAACCCGCTGAAAAACGCTCCCCACACCGCAGCCAGCCTGATGGCCGCTGACTGGGCCCACGCCTACACCCGCGAGCAAGCCGCCTACCCGGTGGCCAGCCTGCGCCAGGCCAAGTACTGGAGCCCGGTGGGCCGCGTGGACAACGTTTACGGTGACCGCAACCTGTTCTGCTCTTGTGTGCATATGGACGCTGCTGAATAATCCACTGTCGTCGCGTATCGGGAGAGCTCCACCTTGCAACAAGGTGGGCGCCGAAGGAGCAACCGCCCCGGAAACTCTCAGGCCCCAGGACCGATCTGCGACCCGCACTCTGAAGAGCGGCCGGAACTCGTCATCCGGCCCACCGCAGGAGCAAGCCTTAAGCGCCACGCTGGGGTGAA
The DNA here is from genome assembly GCF_044358605.1 of Ideonella sp. Classification (GTDB taxonomy): domain Bacteria; phylum Pseudomonadota; class Gammaproteobacteria; order Burkholderiales; family Burkholderiaceae_C; genus Ideonella. Next base: position 29,802 of record NZ_JBIKNQ010000015.1, on the reverse strand, counting down.
TCTCTCAGGTACCAAACAGAGGGGGCCTCGTCACCACACGGTGTGGTGGCGGGTCTTCTTGTTTGACGCTCTTGAGGTGCTCTCATGTCCCCCTCTTCCTTTCGCTCAGCCAGCAGCGCTTCCTCCGGAACTAAGCGGCACATCTTGGTCATCGGCGGCGGCATCACCGGCGTCACCAGTGCCTATGCCTTGGCCCGCCAAGGCCATCAGGTCACCCTGATCGAGCAACACCGCTACGCCGGCATGGAAACAAGCCATGCCAACGGCGGCCAGCTCTCGGCCTCCAACGCCGAAACCTGGACCCACCCCTCCACCTTGCTCAAGGGCCTAAAGTGGATGCTGAAGGCCGATGCGCCGCTGCTAGTGAACCCAAAACCGAGTTGGCACAAGCTATCGTGGTTTGCCGAGTTTGCAGCCGCTATCCCCAAGTACCGCGAGAACACCATTGCCACCGCTCGCCTGGCCATTGCCGCGCGCGAGCACCTCTTCAGCTGGGCCGAGGCCGAAGGCATTGACTTCGACCTCAAGAAGCAAGGCATCCTGCACATCTACCGCGACAAAGCAGGCTTCGAGCATGCGGCCCAAGTCAGCAAGTTGCTGGCCGAAGGCGGCCTGCCACGCCGGGCTGTTACGCCTGAAGAAATGCGCGCCATCGAGCCCACGCTGGCGGGTGACTACTACGGTGGCTTCTTCACCGAGAGCGACAGCACCGGCGACATCCACAAATACACCCACGGCCTGAGCCTGGCCTGCGCCAAGCACGGTGTGAGCCTGCGCACCGGCCAAGCCGTGAGCCGGGTGCAGAGCGACGGCCAAAGCGCCCGCGTGACCCTGGCCGATGGCGAAGTGATCCAGGGCGACGCCGTGGTGGTTTGCGCCGGTGTGCACAGCCGCGCCATCGGGGCGCAGTTGGGCGACAGGCTCAATGTCTACCCCGTCAAGGGCTATTCCATCACCGTGATGTTGAGCGACGAACAAAGCCAAGCCGCCGCGCCCCAGGTGAGCCTGCTGGACGACGAAACCAAGCTGGTCACCAGCCGCTTAGGCGCTGACCGCTTCCGCGTGGCCGGCACTGCCGAGTTCAACGGCTTTAACCGCGACATCCGCGCCGACCGCATCAAACCCCTGGTGGACTGGGTCAACCAATGCTTCCCTGGCGTCAGCACCCGCCGGGTGGAGCCCTGGGCGGGCTTGCGCCCCATGATGCCGGACATGCTGCCGCGCGTAGGCCCCGGCCGCCTGCCCAATGTGTTCTACAACACCGGCCACGGCCACTTGGGCTGGACGCTGTCGGCCATCACCGCCCATCAGTTGGCAGGACACGTCGCGCAGTGGGAAGATGCCAACGCAACGCGGCCAGTAGCCCGGCCAGCGCTGGCCTGAACCCCGCATCAGCACAACACTCAGGAGACACACATGGCGGTTTCGGTTTTTGACCTGTTCAAGATTGGCATCGGGCCTTCCAGCTCCCACACGGTGGGCCCGATGCGCGCCGCCCGTCTGTTTGGCCTGAGGCTGCAAAGTGCGGGGCGGCTGGCGGAGGTGGCCCGCGTGCGCTGCTGGCTCTATGGCTCCTTGGGGGCCACCGGCAAGGGCCACGGCAGCGACAAAGCCGTACTGCTGGGCCTGTTGGGTGAAGAGCCTGACCAAGTGGCCGTGGAGCGCATTGATCCACTTCTGGCCGAGATTCGATCCAGCGGCCAACTGGCCCTGATGGGCAGCCAGCGAATCGCCTTCAAAGAGGCCGAAGACTTGCTCTTCATGCGCCGCGAGACCCTGCCCTTCCATGCCAATGGCATGCGCCTGGTGGCCTATGACGCAGCAGGCCAAGAGCTGGAAAACCGCACCTACTACTCGGTGGGCGGCGGCTTTGTGGTGAGCGACGAAGTGGCCGCCGACGGCAGCAAACAAAAGGTGATCGCGCCTGATGCCACCGTGCTGCCCCTGCCCTTCAAGAGCGGGGACGAGCTGCTACAGGTATGCCAGCGCGAAGGCCTGTCCATCGCCCAAGTGATGCGCGCCAACGAACGCCATTGGCGCACCGATGAAGAGATCAACGCCGGCCTGATGCGCATCTGGACGGTAATGCAAGCCTGTGTCACCCGGGGCTGCAGCACCGACGGCATCTTGCCCGGCGGCTTCAAGGTGAAACGCCGCGCAGCCCAGCTCTACCGAGACCTGACGGCCAACCCCGAGGCAGCCCTGCGCGACCCGCTGCAGGTGATGGACTGGGTCAACCTCTATGCCCTGGCCGTCAACGAAGAAAACGCTGCCGGTGGCCGCGTAGTGACTGCGCCCACCAACGGGGCGGCCGGCATCGTGCCTGCGGTGCTGCATTACTACACCCGCTTTGTCCACCACAGCAATGACCAAGGCGTGGCCGACTTCCTGCTCACCGCCGCCGCCATCGGCATCCTTTACAAAGAAAACGCCAGCATCTCCGGCGCCGAAGTGGGCTGCCAAGGCGAAGTGGGCGTGGCCTGCTCCATGGCCGCCGGTGCCCTGGCCGCCGTGCTGGGCGGCACGCCGGAGCAGGTCGAAAACGCCGCCGAGATCGGCATGGAACACCACCTGGGCCTGACCTGCGACCCCGTCGGCGGCCTGGTGCAAATCCCCTGCATCGAGCGCAACGCCATCGCCTCCGTCAAAGCCATCAACGCCGCCCGCATGGCCCTGCGCGGCGACGGCACCCACCACGTCAGCCTCGACAAAGTCATCAAGACCATGCGCGACACCGGCGCGGATATGAAGACGAAGTACAAAGAAACCGCGCGTGGGGGGTTGGCGGTGAATATTGTGGAGTGTTGAGGGGTGCGATGCCTTGCTCTCGATTGACAATCTGTAATCATTCGATCACAGTTCGCTCATGACCTACACGGTGAAACAACTCGATGAGTTCGCCACCTGGCTCAAGAGCCTCAAAGATGGGCTGACCCGGCAACGCCTCATCAAAAGGCTCCGGAAAGCCCAGCTTGGCAACTTAGGCGATGTGGAGTCTGTGGGTGAAGGCGTGTTCGAAATGCGCGAGCATTTCGGGCCGGGCTGGCGTATGTACTACGTCCAACATGGCGAGGTGCTGATCGTGATGCTGGGTGGTGGAGTCAAGGCAACGCAGCAGACTGACATTCGGCGTGCCATTGCATTGGCGAAATCGTTGGAGGATTGACGATGACCAAGAGGATCAAGGTGTCCGAACTTCCCGAGTTCGATGCCGCAGAGTTTCTGAACAGCGAAGAGGAGATTGCCGCCTACCTGACCACCGTTCTTGAAGAGAACGACCCCGCTTTGCTGGCTGCGGCTATCGGCGATATTGCTCGTGCGCGAGGCATGACTCAGGTTGCCAAGGATTCCGGCATTGCGCGTGAAGCCCTTTACAAGGCACTTCGACCTGGCAGCGAACCGCGCTTCGAAACCATCCGCCGCGTCTGCGCCGCCTTGGGCGTGCGCCTCGTGGCACAGCCAATGAATCTGGCACGTTGACGAACGTTAGAGACAGCTCCGGCTTGAAACCTTGATGCCAGTGACCTGCCCCTCTCCAGCCCTGCCATCCCGCCCAGCGCAGCAATGCGGCCTGGGCGGCCGGCTCGTCGAACAGGCCGTGGACATAGCTGCCCAGCACTTGGCCGTCGGCTGAGCAAGCGCCGTCGGGGCGAAAGCTGCCGTCCGCGTCGCGCAACAGGGCTGAAGGTTGCTGCAAAGCCGGGCCAGTGCTCACGCCGAGGTGAATTTCATAACCTTGGAGTTGAGCCTGATCGCCCGCCCAAGCGCCGCAGAGTTGGCCCTGCACTTGGCGGAGCTGCTTTTCAACGGCCAGGGTGGTGTGCATGTCCAGCAGGCCCAGGCCCGCAGCCTGGCCGGCGCTTTGTGGGCGCGCATCCAAGCGAACCTACTGTCCTCCGAAATCTAGAACCTCCACACCTCCCGGCGCTGGCGCTTCGCGTGGCCACTGGGCCGCCTCACGAATAGTGCACCTGCCGTGCTCACTGAGGTAGCGGACAGCCCGAATCACGCCTGCATGGGTAACCCACACTGCGTCAGGCAGACCCAGCGCCTGTTGCTCCACCAGCGCATCGGTGACCCGGTCCAACACCTCCTGCGTGCTTTCTCCTCCCCCGAACCGATGGTGTGCAAAGTCAGTCATCCAAGCTTCGAAATCCGCACGGGGAATAGCGTCCCAGCGCTGCAGTTCCCAACGGCCGAAGTTCATTTCGTTCAGGCGTGAATCAATAGCCGGCGGCTGCAGATCAGGGCGCAGGCGGCACAGCTCTCGCGCCAGCTGCTGCGCCCGGCCCAGCCCCGACACCCGCACCGGCACCCCTCGCGGCAGCAACGCTGCAGCGGATCCCGCCGCTTGCTGGTTCAGGGCAGGGTCGGCTGGCACATCAGTCGACCCGTAACACAACCCCGATTCCAGCGTGACTTGTGCGTGACGTAACAGCCAGAGCTTCATCTACGCCTCAAAGGGTCAGCGCCAGACCGAGGTAGAAGAGCAGTTCGCTGAGCTGCTGCGTAGCGCCCAAGCCGTCGCCGGTGAAGCCTTGCAGGCGCCGCTGCAAAAGGCGCCACATCCAGGCTAGGGCGGTCAGTGCGCCCAGCACGGCGGACAACCAAGACAGACTCGGTGCCATCCAACCGACCGACACCATGGCAGCCGCCCACCACAGAACGCCCGTCAATAGCCCGGCGGTGCCAATGCTCTCGGCCAGCGGCTTGCTCTTGGACTGCGCAGTGTCGCCCACATGAGGCAAGGCGCGGATGATGAACAGCGGCATCAGCCGCGATGTGACATGGGCTCCGAACAGGGCCCAGGCGGCCTGCTGCGCCCCACCGGCCTGAGTGAGTAGGCCCAGCAGCAGCACCTTGGTCAGCAGCGAAAGCACCAGCGCGATGGCGCCGTAGCTGCCGATAAGCGAGTCCTTCATGATGTCCAACGCGCGCTCGCGGCTGACCGCACCACCCAGCCCATCGGCCGTGTCGGCCAGCCCATCTTCGTGGAAGGCCCCTGTCAGCCAGACGCTGAACGCCGTGCACAAGACCGCCGCCACCCAGGGCGACGCGGGCTGCGAAGGCAAGGCCTGCGTCAGCCCACAGAAGACCAGAGCCGTAAGCCCGCCCACCACCCAGCCCACACCGGGAAAGTGCGCAGCGCTGGCGCGCAGCATGGCCGGAGAAAAGCCCACCCAATCTGCCAGCCTTCCGGTGATCGGGATGCGCGTAAAAAATTGCAGCGCGATGCAGAAGTGGCAAATGAACAGGAACAGCCCATTGCGCCGCCGCGTGTCGTCGCTCCTCTCCTTCAGGAGTGGGGAAGCAGCCTGAGAATCGGAAGAGCTGGTTCCACGGCTGCCCTGGTCAGGGTCACGTTGCGCGTTTGACATGGCTCAAGGTTGGGCTGGGGCTGTGGCGCTAGCTTCATCCTGCCGCGACACACCCGCCGATTCAAAGCTCGCCATCTCGCGCAGGATGGCGCAGGCACTCATGAGCAAAGGCCAGGCCAGTGCCGCGCCGGAGCCTTCCCCCAGGCGCAGACTCAGGTCGAGGAGCGGTTCGGCCTTGAGATGAGACAGCATCAGCGCGTGGCCGCGTTCGCCCGAGCGGTGGGCGAACACACAGCGCTGCAGCACAGTCGGCTTCAACTGGCTGGCGACCAGTACGGCCGAGCTGGCGATGAAACCATCCACCACGATCACGCGCCGCTCAGCGGCGGCCTGCAGCACTGCACCGACCATGGTGGCGATCTCGAAACCGCCGAAGGCCGCCAACACGTCCAGTGGTGTCTTGGCTCCCGGGTGACGGGCCAGCACGTCTCTCAAAATGCCTATTTTGCGTTGCACTGCTGCGGCGTCAAGGCCGGTGCCCGCGCCGGTGCAGTCCACGATGTCCAGCCCGGCCAAGCGGCTCATCAGCAGCGACGCAGCCGAGGTGTTGCCAATGCCCATTTCGCCCAGCAGCAGCGCATTGCCGGGCAGCATCTGGATCAGCGCAGCGCCGCTGGCCAGCGCTTGGTCGCGCTGGTCAGCGCTCATCGCCGGGCCATTCAGCGCATCGGCAGTGCCTGGTGCGACTTTGTGGATGAGCAACCCCGCCCGGGGCGCAAAGTCATGCCGAACACCGCAGTCCACCACGGTCAGGCCAATGCCGTGCTGGCGCGCCAGCACACTGACGGCTGCGCCGCCGGCCAAAAAGTTCTCGACCATCTGCCAGGTTACGTCGCTCGGATAGGCCGAGACACCACGCGCGGCCAGACCGTGGTCACCGGCAAACACCAGCAGCTGCGGGGCTTCCAGCTCGGGTGCCTCGCTGCCCAAGGCCAGACCGATGCGCTGCGCCAAACGCTCGATTTGCCCCAGGGATCCGACCGGCTTGGTCTTGTTGTCTAGCAAGTACTGCAGACGCGCGGCCAGCCACGGCTGGGCGATGTCGTCGATGACAGGTAGGGTGAAAGGCATGATTCAGTCCTTGCGAATGAGTGCATCGAGCACACCGGGCTCGACATGGCGTTCCAGAAAATCGGCGAGGCCGTCGAACACAGTCTCCAGCGTGGGCACGGTGGCACCGAACAGTGCGCGCAGCACTCTAGGGTCTTCGAATAGGCCATGCATGTAGCAGCCCAGCACGTTGCCCGATGCGTTCTGCCAGGCCAGGCCGGGTATGACTTCGCGCGCGATATCGCAGTTAGCAGCCATGGCGGGATGCTGCACCGTCTGGCCGTGGTGGATTTCGTAGCCGAATGCGGTGATGCCCGAGAGCGCCGACCAGGGACCCGACAGCGCACCAAAGCTTGCGGTGGTGCGGCGCACGGTCTTGTCAGCGTTGAAGGCGGTCTCCAACGGCAGCAAGCCCAGGCCGGAGCCGTTGCCATCGATGCCGTGCATGTCCACGAGGGTCTTGCCCAGCATCTGCAGGCCACCACAGATGCCCAGCACCGCCCCGCCGCGAGCGGCATGCTCGGCCACCGCGGCATCGAGTCCTTGTGCGCGCAGCCAAGCCAGATCGGCCGCTGTGGACTTGGAGCCCGGCAGCACCAGCCAGTCTGCCCCTGCACAGTCGGCCGGCGTGCGTGCCCAAACCAGACGCACACCGGGCACGTTTTTGAGCGGCTGGAACTCGTCGAGGTTGCTGATGCGAGGCCAGGCGATCACGGCAATGGTCAGCTTGACGGCACCAGCGGCCCTGCTTTTGTCGTCAAAGACGCCATCCTCCTCAGGCAAGCCGTGCTGCCACCACATGGGCAGCGTGCCCACGACCGGCACACCGGTGAGGTTCAGAAGCATTTCAGGCGCAGGGGCCAGCAGTGCCGCATCACCCCGAAACTTGTTGAGTACAAACCCCTTGATCAGTGCCCGCTCATCGGCAGGCAGCAATGCCCATGTGCCGTAGAGGTGGGCAAACGCGCCCCCGCGGTCGATGTCCGTCACCAACAGGCAACGCGCCTGCGCATGGCGGGCCACCCGCATGTTCACAATGTCGCTGGCGTGCAAATTGATCTCAGCGGGTGAACCAGCCCCCTCGATCACTACCACGTCATTGGCTTCGCGCAAGGCATCCAACGCAGCCGTGATGTGAGGCCACACCGTTTCGCTGCGGCCTCGCCAGGGCATGTCACTGAGCCCTGGGCTCACCTGCCCCATCAACACCACCTGGCTGCGGGTGTCGGCCTCTGGCTTGAGCAGCAAGGGGTTCATGCCAACAGCCGGTTCCGCCTTGGCGGCCAAGGACTGGAAGTACTGCGCACTGCCGATCTCCCCTTCTGCGACAGGACCGGCCACGACTCTTGCGTTATTGCTCATGTTCTGCGCCTTGAAGGGCGCGACCCTTAAGCCTTGACGCGCATAGTGCCGACATAGCGCCGTGGCCAGCCAACTCTTGCCCGCCCCGCTGGTGGTGCCCAGCACCATCACGCACACGGCACTCATCTCGCCACCTCCAACGCCAGTCCATTCAATGCAGTATCAAGCGCGGTCAAGGCTTCGGGCCGCTGCGCACTCAGCCTCCACCAACCGGGCAACCCAAACGAAGCGGCATCGCGCAACTTGATGCCCCGTGCCCGTAGGGCTGTGGCGTCCAACGCGTGCGGTGGCTTTGCGCAGCCATGCGCGGCCTCCGAGGGTGCCCAGGCCCAACCGCGGCCCACCAGCATGTCGCTAAGGGCTTGAGTCCACTGGGTCAAGGTCGCCCTGCTGGCTGCCACCCAACCTTGCACTTCGGGCTGCGTCCAAGCCCTCAACATGGCCTCGCCGTGTGCACCGATGGGCCAGGATGCAGCCAGTGATTCAAGCGTCTGCACATCGGGCTGAGCCCCCAGCGGGGCCAATGCATAGGCCGCGCGCACGCCCGTCAAGCCCAGTGCCTTATTCGGTGACCACAGTTGCCAGACGCGGTCTGTCTGCTCCGCGCTGAGAGCGCTGTCGCCCTTCAACCGTAACGGCGTGTACGCCCGATCCAGCACCACGGTGCGCGGTGTTTGGTTCAGCAAGGTCCGCACCGCATCGGGTGACTCACCCTGCCCCAGCGGGCTGCCGGGGTCGCAAAGCCAGGCCAGTTGCGCGAGGCCCGGCTCTTTCACCCGTACCAGCCCCCAGGCTGCCGCAGCATGAGCGTAGTCGCCATAGGCGTAAGTCGGTGTCCAGAAACGCCTATCCCCTGCACGCCAGCGCCAAGCAGTGAGGCGCTGGATGCACTCACTGGCACTCGCAGCCAGCAGCACGCGTGCAGGTTCCACGCCATGCAGGCCTGCCAGCGCACTGCGCAGCGCCGCATAGCTTGGGTCGGGGTAATGTGAGGGGTCGGCCTCTTGCACTGCACGCAGCACCAACGGGCAAGGACCGCAGCCATTGGCGTTGCTGGAGAAGTCCCAGCGTGCAACGCCCAGGTGGTCGCCCCCCCCATGAATGCGCGGCGTCATACAAGGCTCCCCCATAGCAGCACGGCCGCTGCCGCCGCCAGCATGTACACCACGGCCTCGCAACGCCGCAGCGCCTTTGCAGTGTCAGCGGCTTGGGTGGCCCTGCCCTCTGGGTTGAGGTGATACACACCAGGCTTGCTCAGGTGGATACCCAAGGCGAGGGCCATCGCGCCCATGGGCCAGCCGCCGTTGGGCGAAGGGGTCAGGCCGGCGTTGGCCCTCAAAGCCCGCCAGCCTTGTAGACGGAACGGCAGGGCGATTAGCAGCGCGGTTCCCCGCGCCGGCAACCAGGACAGTGCATCATCTGCGCGTGCAGCCCACTTGCCCGACCAGATCCAGTCGCGACCACCACGTTCGCCCCTGTAGCCCCACATGGCGTCGGCAGTGTTGGCAAAACGGTAGAGCACCGCGCCCGGCAAGCCTGCGACAGCAAACCAGAACAGGGGAGCAACCACCGAGTCGTTCAGGTTCTCGGCCAGGGTGGACACTGCCCCCTCGCGCACCTGCGTTTCACTCAGCAGCGTCACATCACGGCTGACCAAGCGGGCCAAGCGGGCACGCCCGGCCTCCAGTGAGTCGGCCAGCGAGGCCTCCACTGCCCACACTTCGTCGCGCAGCATGCGCCAAGACAACATGGGCTTGAGGAACATGCCCAGCACAGTGGCCTGTAACAAAGGGGGGAGGCGCTGCGCGAAGTTCACCGCCGCCAAGGCAACAGCCACCGCCAGAGCGGCGCCGACACACCAGCCCAGCGCACCGCCCCAGAACTCCCTCTGGGGCATAACCACCGCATCAACGGTGCGTGAGACTCGACGCCCCACCGCGCCAAGGTAGAGGCCCATCGCCACCACCGGATGCACACGCTCCGGCGGCTCTCCAAAGACCAGGTCCAGAGCCAGTGCGACCAGCGCCGCAGCGGCCAGCACGGCAGCGTCCATCGCGGGCAGACCCATGGCGCTCATGTCTGGCTCATGGCGTGCCCACGGCGGGACCATTGACAGAAGCCAGGATCGGCGGAAGGCGGCACAGCATGCCATTGCGCAGCAGTGGTGGCCGCGCCTCGCGAGCCAAGCTGCCATCGGTCACTTGCTGATGCAGCACAGCGCAATCCAGCAACTGCCTGGCAGTATCAGCCTGCGGATGCAGGTCACCGAATTGGTAGCTGTGTTTGCCTTCGGCCTGAAAAGCCGCCGTGCAGGCGTGAGAGCAACCCGCCATGCAAGCCACACCGCGGACCCGCACGGCAGCCCAGTCGGAGCGGCCACTAAAAGCCTGCTCGGCCTGGACAGCCTCCAGCAGGAGCTCGCCGCTGGCGCGTTGTTCGGGCGGGTGATGAAGCGGCCGGCAGGTTGTGCAAATGATGAGTTCGGTCATGGATGTGGCCAAATTATGGGTAGGTGGTGATCAGTCCTCGATGCCGCGCTGAGCGGGAATGCCGGCTTTGAATGCATGCTTCACGAGCGTCATCTCGGTCACCGTGTCAGCCAGCTCCATGATCTCGGGCGGGCAGCGCCGGCCGGTCAGGCAGACGTGCACGTGGCGGGGACGCTCGCGCAGCGTCTGCAGCACGCCGTCCAGCGACAGCCAACCATAGATCAACGGGTAGGTGATTTCGTCAAGCACAACCAGGAAGTGCTCGCCGGCCAAGATGGTCTCGCGCGCTCTCTCCCAACCATCGCGCGCCAGCTGTGCCGAATGCTCCAAGTCCTGGCTCTTCCAGCTGAAGCCGTCGCCCAATCCCTCGATGGGAATACCAATCTGCTCGAACATGCGGTGTTCACCGAAGCGCGCGGACGGCACTTTCATGAATTGGTAAATCTTGACGGTCTTGCCGCGGCCGTTTGCGCGCAGCGCGAGTCCGAAGGCCGCTGTGCTCTTGCCTTTGCCATCGCCAGTGTTGACGATTACGATGCCTCGGCGCTCACCCTCAGCTTTGTCGTAGGGCTTGTCGGTCGGTGGGGTTTCAATCTGCATGGTTTCGGCTCGTCTGGGATTTGGTGCGGGGCAGCGCCACCCACTGGCCGTTCAGCGGGTGGACAGCGATGCGGTGATCGAACACCGCTTCAAGGGCACGGTGGGTGGTTGGGTCGGCGCAAGCCCCCTGGTGCGTGACCCGACCTTGCGCCATCACCACCAGTTCATCGGCGTGCAGCGCCACGCCGACCTCGTGCAGCACGCTGACCACCGTCTTGCCGTCGCGCACCAAGGCCTGCACCAAGTCTATCCAGTCAGCCTGGTGCGGTGGGTCCAGGTTCGCCAGAGGCTCGTCCATCAACAGCACCTGGGCCTCCACGGCCAAAGCACGGGCTAGCAACACGCGCTGGCGTTCACCGCCCGAGAGCTGGCCCAAGGAGCGGGCCCGCCAGTCCCAGGCGTGGGTAGCCCGCAGCGCGCGTTCCACCGCAGCGCGGTCATCGGCACCGGGCGGGCTGAGCCAGGCTTGGTGCGGCAAGCGCCCCAGCATGGCGACATCCCACACCGTCAGGTCATCGGCGCAGGCTTCGTTTTGCCCCAACCAAGAAAGCTGCTGGGCACGCTGCCGACTGGGCCAGTCGGCCTGCGCTCGGCCCAGCACGGCCACCGCGCCGCTGTGCGGCAACAAGCCCGCCAGGCAGCGTAGCAGGGTGGACTTGCCCGCACCGTTGGGGCCGACGATACTGGTCCAACGCCCCTTCGGGAGGTTCAGGGCGATGCGGTGCAGGATGGCCTCGGAGCCCAGGCGCGCACTCAGATCGCAGGTTTGGATGGCGGTGCTCACAGCCCCCCTCCGCGTGCAACGCGTGCATTGCGTTGCATCAACCACAGCAAATAGCCGCCGCCCAGCACAGCAGTCAGCACGCCCACAGGCAACTCCTGCGGCGCGATCAGCCAGCGCGCCAAGGTGTCGGCCGCCATCAGCAAGGCACCACCCATGGCACTGGACAGCAACATCAGGCGAGCGCTGGTGGTCTTGACCAGCGAGCGCACCAAGTGTGGCGCGGCCAGGCCCACGAAGGCGATCAGCCCGGTCTGCGCCACGGCAGTGCCCGTGGCCAGGGCCAACACGCCCACCAGCGCAGCACGCATGGGCCCAAGCGGCAAGCCTAGGCTGCGCGCAGTGGCATCGCCCAGGCTCAGGCCGTCGAGCGCTCGGGCCAGCAACCAGGCCGCCAGGATGCACAGCGCCCACACGACCACCATCAGAATACAGGCGGCCCAACCGACGAAACTGGTCGAGCCGAGCATGAAGGCCTGCATGGCCTGCAGGGACTCGGGCGAGAACACCAGCACCAAGTGCGTCATGGCCGCCAGCACCACGCCCACCACCACACCGGCGAGCAGCAGGCGCAGCGTGTGCTGCACCCCGCGCGAGAGCAATAGGGTGATCAGCACCGCCAGCACAGCGCCGCAGAAGGCCGCACCTGTCAGGCCGAGGCGCACCAGCACGCTGCCCGAAAACACGCTCACCGCCGCGCCATTCATCATGCTGCCGCCCAGCATGCCGGCCCCGCCGCCCATAGCGGCCAAGGACAGCGCCACTCCCAGCGAGGCACCTGATGCGCTGCCCAGCAAAAAGGGGTCGGCCAGCGGGTTGCGAAACAGGCCCTGGGCTACTGCACCAGCCAGGCCCAGCAAGGCGCCAGCGGCCCAGGCGCCCAGGGTACGCGGCAGGCGAATCTCCCACAGGATCTGCTGCGCCATGACGGTGGCCGAAGGGTCCACCCTCGGGTCAAGCAGTGGCCCCATCAGGTTCTCGAAGCCAGCAGCTCCGACGCAGACGCCCAGTGCGGCCAGCCCGATGGCTATCACCAGCAGGGCGAGCACCAGCCATCCCGCACGGAGAGCGTTCACGACCGCGCCCCCGCCTTCTTTGCTGCAGCCTTCTCTGTCAGACAGCGAGCCATCAGTCGCGCACCTTCGGCCATGCGCGGCCCCGGTCGGACCAAGGCATCGGATTCTTCCGTGCTGAACACGCACAGACGCTGCTCACGCATGGCGCGCATGCCCATCCAACCCGGCCGTTGCGCCATGCCATCTACGCTGCGCTGGCCGATCATGATCAGGTCCGGGTCGGCGCGAACAATGTACTCGGGATTGAGCTTTGGGAACGGCCCGAGTGACCCGGGCACGATGTTTTTGGCGCCCAGGCGGATCAGCGTTTCGCCGATGAACGAGCTCTCACCGGCGGCGTAAGGGCCTGGGTTGACCTCGAAGTACACCCGGGTGCCACGTGCACTGGCGGGAATGGACTGCGCCGCTGCCATCACCGCAGCGTCGATGGTGCGCCAGACGCGCTGCGCGTCGGGCACCTCCAGCAGCTGTCCTATCTTGATCATCACGCGCTGCACATCGGCATGGGTCTTGGGCTCCAGCGCCACCACCTTCAGGCCCAGGGCGCGCAGGCGCTCTGCTGCGCGCGAGGATGTCGCCATCAACACCACGTCGGGCCGCAGCGCGACGATCACTTCAATGTTCGGGTCCAGCCCGCCTCCCACCTGCGGCAGCTTCTTCAAGCTGTCTGGGAAGTTGGAGTAGCGGTCCACACCCACCAAGCGCGCGCACTGGCCCAGCTCACACACCGTCTCAGCCAGCGAGGGCAGCAGGCTGACGATGCGCTGCGGCGAACGCTCGAAGTGCACCACCACACCGGCGTCGTCGGTGATCTGCAAAGCCGCGTGCGCGGGCAGGCCCATCAGTGCCAGGGCTGCCAGCGCGAGCCCCACCAAGTTTCGGCGGATCGGGTTCATGTCTCGTCCTTCAAAGTCAGCGGCAGGCCTGCGGCCATCAGCGTCACGCGCTGACAGGACGCCGCCACCCGCTGGTTCAGCCGGCCCAGCGTGTCCACAAAGGCACGCACCTCGCTCCCCATTGGGATCACGCCCAGGCCAATCTCATTGCCCACCAGCACCACCGGGCCGGTCGCTGTCGCAATGGCATCGCACAGGGCCTCTCCCGCAGCAAGCACGTCCGCTTCAGGCAGCACTTGCGCCGTGGCCGCCGGCATCATCAGATTGGTCAACCACAAGGTCAGGCAGTCGACAATGACCAGGGTCTGCGGGTCGCTGTGCCGCCGCAAGGCGTCTACCAGAGCCCGTGGTTCCTCCACCGTCACCATGCCCGGCACCCGATCGGCTCGGTCAGACTGGTGGCGTGCAATGCGCTCGCGCATCTCCTCATCGCAGGCCTGGCCGGTGGCGATCATCACCGCCCGGTGCACTGGCGCGGCGGCAAGCCAGTCACGCGACAACAGCTCGGCCCAGCGCGACTTACCGCTGCGCTGCCCGCCGAGAATGAAGGTGCTGTGCGCGGGTTCAACCATGAGCCATCATCCAGTCGCGCACGATGCGGTGCATCTGCTCCAACCCATCGGTCAGCGCCGCCGGGCCGGGTTGCAGGATGTCGGCTGACTTGATCTCGAAGAGCTGGCCAGTCCTCACTGCCGGCACATCGTGCCATCCTGGCCGCGCGGCCACGCTTTCGGGCCGGAACTTCTTGCCGCACCAGGAGCCGATGACGATGTCTGGCGCACGGCGCACGATCTCGGCGTCCTCCGCAATGATGCGATCCTTGCCCAAAGGCTGCAGCGCCAGTTCGGGGAACACGTCGTCTCCACCGGCCATGCCCAGCAGTTCGGAGACCCAGCGGATGCCGCTGATGTGTGGCTCGTCCCACTCTTCAAAAAACACGCGTGGACGACGTTTGCCAAGGGCTTCGAGCGCTGCGACCTCAGCCCGGATGACATGAAACCGCTGGCGTATGGCCGCGATACGGGCCAGCCCCTGATCGGCACAGCCCACCATGGCGGCCACCTGGAACAGCATGGCAAAGACTTCCTCCACGCTGCGCTGGTTGAACACCGTCACCTGCACACCGGCGCGGATCAGTGCTGCCGCGATGTCGGCCTGCAGATCCGAAAAGCCGAACACGCAGTCGGGTTGCAGGTCGATAATCTTGTCGATCTTGGCATTCAGGAAGGCGCTGACCTTGGGCTTTTCCTCACGCGCACGGCGCGGCCGCACGGTGTAGCCACTGATGCCGACGATGCGCGCCTCCTGCCCCAGCAGGTAGAGCCACTCGGTCGTTTCCTCTGTCAGGCAGACGATGCGCTGAGGTCCGGGCAAAGCAAGGGTCATATGGCCTCTGACAAGAACAGTTGCGCGGTCGCCTCGGGATTCGAGGGGAACCAGGCGTGGAAATAGCTGGCGCGCACTGGTCCTTGTCCGTACACGGCCTCGGACCGCCCAAACTTGCTGCCCGGCACAGTCTGGGCCAACGCGGCCATCGGTGAGGTGGTCAACGAGAAATGAAAGGTGTGGCCGCGCAACTCGCCTCTCGGGGTGTTCCAACTCTGGGGCCCAAGCGCGACCAGTTGCGGCTGCATGGCCACCTCGCCCGGCAGCAGGCTCCACATCGGCACGCGCGTGCCATCGGCCAGCGTCAGTCCGTCAAACAGTGGCATCATGCCCCCGCATTCGGCCCAGACCGGCTGGCCGGCTGCAATGTGCGCCGCCAACGACGCGCGGCATTGTGTGCCCCTCACCAGCGCTTCGGTGTGCAGTTCGGGGTACCCGCCGGGCAGCCAAACTGCGTTGCAAGCGGGTACGGGCTGATCGGTCAGTGGTGAAAAGAACACCAGTTCCGCGCCGAGCGCGCGCAAGGTATCAAGGTTGGCCTGGTAGGTGAAGCAAAAGGCCGCGTCGCGTGCCACCGCCACTGTGCGCCCTTGGAGACGAGGAGCCAAACGCTGCGGAGTCGACGCCTCGAAAGGCACAGCCCAGCGCTGCCAGCCCTCGGCATCCAAACGCCCTAAGGACGTAGCCGCCATGGCATCGGCCAGGGCGTCCAGCCGTGCCACCGCATCGCGCAGTTCGGACGCGATCGTCAGGCCCAAATGCCGCTCAGGCAGCGCAAAGTCGGCGCTGCGCCGCAAACCACCCAACCACCCGGCGTCGATGCCGGCCAGATCAGCTCCCCGCTCGTCACTGCGCACCGAGGCCTGCAGCATCGTTTCATGGCCTTCGCTGACCACCCGGTTGGCCAGCACCCCGGCCCAAGGCAAGCCCGGCCGATAATTGCGCAGGCCGTGCACCAACGCACCAAAGGTGCCCGCCATGGCACCGGCGTCGATCACCGCCAGCACCGGAATGCCCAACTTCACCGCCAGGTCGGCTGCGCACGGTTCGCCGTCGAACAGCCCCATCACTCCTTCGATCAAGATCAGGTCGCTGTTGGCGGCGGCATCGTGCAGCCGGGCGCGAATGTCGCCCTCCCCATTGAGCCAGAGATCCAGGTTGTGCACCGGATGTCCGCTGGCCAGTTGGTGCCAGTGCGGGTCCAGAAAATCCGGACCACACTTGAACACCCGCACCCGCTGCCCACTGCGTGTCAGCAATCGAGCCAACGCCGCTGTGACCGTGGTCTTGCCCTGCCCTGAGGCAGGTGCAACCACCATCAGTGCCGGGCAGAGAGCTGCCTTCTTTGCAAGCTGCACAGAGAGAACCCTTCAAGTGGGATGCGGGGGTGTGCCCTTACAGGCTTGGGGTCCAGCGCAAACCCAACATCACTGAGCGCGGCGCCGGGTTGTAGCCATTGGCCACCTGATATACACGGTTAAAGGCGTTGTCCAGGTTCAGGCTCAGCTTCAAGTCGCGCTGCAGCGCGTACTGCGCATCCAGGTTGACGATGGCATAGCCGCCTAAGGGCGTGGTGTTGCTGGCGTTGTCATACCGCTGGCCCGAGGTCTGCACGCCGCCACCCAGGGTGAACGCACCGAGCTTGGTTTGCGCACGCAGCGTGCCAAACAGCTTGCTGCGGCGGGCCAGCAGCTTGCCGCTGTCCACATCCTTGGGAGACTGCGCATCCACACTGCCGCTCAGCAACCAGTCGCCCAAACCGTATTGGGCTTCCACGTGCAGGCCTTGCAAGCGGGCACGGGCCACGTTCTCGTAGCAACCAAACTCGCTGCTGCACGCACCGGCTTGGCCAAAGACGATCAAGTCACTGATGCGGTTGCGATAAGCCGTGGCGCTGAGGCTCAAGGCCTCTTGGCTGTAGCGCAAGCCCAGTTCAAAGTTCTGGCCACGCTCGGGCTTCAGTGCGCTGACACCAGGTTTGCTGAGGTCGGGCCCGTACACCGAGCCGCGCTGGTACAGCGTGGGCGCCCTGAAGGCGGTGCCTACCGAACCCATGAGGCGCAGGCTGGGGGTCAGCGCATAGCCCACGGCGGCCGTGCCGGTGTTGGCCACGCCAAACTCAGAGTCGTCGTCCGCCCGCACATGAAGCTGGGTTTGCAGCGCGGGCGTCCAGCGTGCGAGGTGGCCCAAGGCCAAGCCCGTTTGGGTGCCACTGCTGCTGGGACTACCACCACGCAGGCCGGTGTTGTCCAAGCGGTTCTCACGATGCTCCACCAAGGCGTTGAGCTGATGCCAGCCGCCCAGTTGGTAGCTGCCATTCAGGGCCAGGCTGCGGATGCGGGTTTCGGTTTGATACACAGAAGGACGGGTCTCGTAGGCATCGCGGCCCTCGCCCAAGCTCAACTCGGTTCGCAGCTCGCGGCTCCATTGCGCATCCCAGGCCAAGCGTGCGGCCGTGGTGTTGGTGATGGCATGGTCGTCCACCAAGGGCTTGCTGCGCGAGCCGTCGTATTGGCTGTCGGTGCGGTTCTTCAGGGCCACCAGCGAGAGGCGGTGGCCGCTGCTGACCTCCGCGCCCAAGCGCAGGCTGCCATTGGCGCGGCGGTAGCCGTCGCTATCCGGCACGTAGGAGAACTGGCTCTTCTCGTTGGTGGCATTGAAGCCACTGCTGCGCTCCACGCTCACGCTGGCGGCATGGTCAAAGGTCTTGTTGCCACCGCGCACAGCGGCCTCCAGCTTGACGGTGCCTTGGGTGCCAGCGGCCAAGCCCAGGTCGGCCATCAAAGGGCCGTCACTGCGACGGGTGAAGACCTGGATCACGCCGCCAATGGCGTCAGAGCCATAGACCGCGCTGGCCGGGCCTTTCAGCACTTCGACGCGCTCAATTTGGGCCAGTGAGATCGAGTTCCATGCGGCCCCCCCCGTTGACTGGCTGTCAACGCGAACGCCGTCGATCAAGAGTACGGTGTGTCGGCTGTCGGCACCACGGAGGAATAGCGAGGTCGTGGCGCTCGGGCCACCGTTGCGTGCGACTTCTACGCAACCTGCATTCACCAGCAAGTCAGCCAAGCCACCAAAGGCTTGGCGCTCGATCTCGGCGCGGGTGATGACGGTGACATCGGTCAACACATCACCCAGGCGCTGGGGCATGCGGGTGGCGGTGACCACCACTTGGTCGAGTTGATTCGTGGTCGATTGGGCCTGGGCGGCGGTGGCCAGAGTGGCCAAGCTCAACACAGACAGAGCAGACACGCGGGCGCAGGGCAGCGCCACGCGCGCAGCCAAAGACGGGCGTGCCAGACGCAAAGAAGAAGACAACATGGGGAAACCAGACAGGACAAAACCCAGGCGCAAGCTTCCCCGCAAGCGCCTGTCAACGGCCCGGCTTGAGACAAGCTGGGCCACCCTGTTGGCCGGTATCCGGGCTGGCGGAGACGACCCGTGCTGTCTTCCCAAAGCCCAGTGGCTCCAGTGACCGTGTGCACGAGCGGGGGCTGAAAGAACAGCTCCGTCCGCTTACCGTTGCGGGGGCAGCTCAGGTGAGGTTTGTCTCGGTGAGACGCACCCTCCTGATTCCCGTTTACCCCAGCCGCCCCGAGTGGGCAGGCCAGGCACCAACGGGGCAGATGTTAGCACCGGGGGGCTTGCCAAGGCCTGACGCGGCCCACCTCAGGGTAGGGGCCTGGGCCTGCGGCCTCTCAAGAAAACGCCGGGTCGCCCCAAGTTTTCTTGCGCCCCCTTGGGGGGCCGGGACGGGTGTAGCCCGGCCCTTGGGGGCTCAATACAGCCCACGCTGCCGCGCAAACACGCGGGTCATGCCCAGCAAGGCGTTGATGAAGGGCGTGGGCTCGCCCAAGACTTGGCCGAGTTGCTGCACCGCCGTGACGATGGCATCCAGCTCAATACCCCGCCCCGCCTCCACGTCTTGCAGCATGGAGGTCTTGATGGCGCCCAGCTTCAGGGTCAGGGCATGGCGGTCATCCGGCGATTGAGCGATGGGACAGCCCAGGCGCTCGCCGATGGCCGCGGCCTCGCGCATGGCGGCACTGCAAAAGTCGCGTAAGAGCGGGTCGGCCAAGATCTGGTCGGTGGTCGTGCCCGTCAAGGCCGAGACGGGGTTCATGGTCATATTGCCCCAGAGCTTGTACCAAACGTCCTGCTGGATGCGGTTGGACTCGGTCACCTCGAAACCCGCCTCGCGCAGCACCGCTGCAAGGGTCTGCACGCGCTCAGAGCGCCCGCCCAAGGGCTCCCCGATGATCAAGCCCTGGCCCAGCCGGTGCTGCACCAGGCCCGGCTCTGGGCAAGAGGCCGAGGCGTGCACCACACAGCCCAGCACATGCTTCAAGGGAATGGCCTCGGACAAAGCGCCGCCGGGGTCCACGGCTGGCAGCTCCAGCCCCTGGAGTGCGGGCAGGCTCTCACCAAACCACCAGGGCACGCCATTGAGTGCGGGCAAGACCACGGTGTCTGGCCCCAAGAGCGGAGCAATGTTCAGGGCGACCCCGGGCAAGGCGCCGCCCTTGACCGCCACCACCACCACATCCTGCGGGCCTAAGCGCGCTGGGTCTTGCTCGGCCTGCACCGGCCCACAGAGCATGCCGCTGGACGACTGCACCCGAAAGCCGTGAGTCTGTAAGGCGGCCAAGGTGGCCCCACGCGCCACCGCGCTGAGCTGGTGCTGGCCGGTGGCCGCCAGGCGTGTGCCGATCAGCCCGCCGATGGCCCCCGCCCCATAGATGCAGATCTTCATGCTCACGCTCTCCAGAAAAACACCACGGACATGATCAGGCCCGTGGCAATGACCACCGCCCTCACCTGCCCGACCGCCATGCGCTTGGCCCAGCGCGCGCCCACATAACCACCCACGGTGGCCACCACGGCCATGCCCAGCGCTTGCGGCCAAGCAATGGCCCCGGCCCAGGCAAAGGCCAGCACCGACAGCAGCGACAACACCAGCGAGTTGAGGTTCTTTAAAGCGTTGGCAGTGTGGATGTCGCGCTCGCCCGTCACCGTGTAGAGCGCCATCAACAAGATGCCCAGGCCGCCGTTGAAGTAGCCGCCATACACCGCCACCGCGCCCAAGCCCAACCAGCGGGACAGGCCTGCCGAGGTGGACGGGGCGTGAGCAGCAGCCATGCGCGCCTGCCGCTGCGCCAATAACTTGGGCCCCAGCGCGAACAAGAGCGTGGCAAAGAGCAACAACCACGGAACCACGGCGGAGAAGACCTTGGCCGGCGTCACCAGCAGCAGCGCTGCGCCGCCCAAGCCGCCCAAAGCGCAGACCAAGCCTTCTTGCACCAAGCGCGCACGCGGCAAGGCGGCCAACTCGGCCTTGAAGCCCAGCGCGCTGCCCAGATAACCTGGGCTCACCGCAAACGCGCTGGTGGCATTGGCTGCAATCACCGGCACCCCTGTGAAGGCCAAGGCCGGAAAGGTCAAGAAACTGCCCCCGCCCGCCATCGCATTGAGCACACCGGCGCCCAGCGCCGCTGCGCCCAGAATCAAACTGTCAACGAGCATGTGATCCTCATCGTGATGCCTGCATTCTCGCCGCAGAGGCCGGGCGACAATGACCGCCCATGAACATCACGGCCTATCACAACGCCCGCTGCAGCAACTCGCGCGGGGCGCTGGCCCTGATCCAAGACGCAGGGCTCACGCCAACCGTCATTGATTACCTGCAAAGCCCACCGTCGGTGGCCGAGCTCAAGGCCTTGGTCAAAGCCTGCGGCCTGCCCGTGCGCGAACTGATGCGCAGCAAAGAGGCGGTCTACAGCGAGCTGAAACTGGGCGACCCCGCGCTGAGCGAGGACGCGCTGATCGCGGCCATTCATGCCCACCCGGTGCTGTTGAACCGCCCGATTGTGGTGACACCCAAGGGCACCCGCCTGTGCCGGCCACCCGAGCTGGTGCGCGAGCTGCTGCCCTGACGCTCAGCGCACCGGCGTCAGCGGTGGCAGGGGCTTGGCGGCCAAGGTCCGCAACTGGGTGACCAACTGGTTGTGGGCATCCAAAAATGCAGCGGCAATCACCTTGCCTTCATTGGTATTGCTCCAGCCCAAACCACCCAGGCCTCCGCCCGCGCCCACGGCCAGACCACCCAGGCCCAGGTCGGTGGTGCGGGCTGAGCCGGTGGCAGATGCCAACTGCTCCGTGGACTCGACATCCGTCAGCAACAGCACCACCTGAGCCTCTTTGAGCTTGACCTGCTCTGCCGCACCGGCCAGGCCCTCTACCCCGGGAATTTTGGCCAAGATGCCGCCAAGTTGGCGCCCGGCATCTTGCTCGGAAAAGGTCAGGCTCGGCACCACGCTGTACTGCGCCATCAGGCCCAGGCCTTTGCGCACGGTGTCGTCGGGCTTGAGGATGCCTCGGTCTTTCAACTCCTGCTCGCGCACGGTGGCCTTCAGGCCGGCATTGCGATCCACGATGCGAAAGCAGCCGCTCTGCTGCATCAGCACACGCACCAAAGGCAGCGGTGATGCAGGCAGCCCGCTGTGGCCGATGCCGACATAGCCGCTAGGATTTTCTTCCAGCGCCACCACGGCCACAGGCGTCTCGCAGCGCTGCAAGGCTTTGGCGGCGTTTTGCGCGCCGGCCGTGCCACCTGAGCCCGTCACCACCGAGCCGCCTTGGCCCAATTCCACCCCGCCTTTGCCGCATGCGGCCAACAACAGCAGCGGCCCCCAACACGGTGATCCAGGCTCCCAGTTGGCCTGTTTTGTTGCTCATCTCGTCCTCTCATTGATGCTCATGGCTTGCGCAAAACTGTAGCAGGCGGTGGCGCTGCGAAAATGCAGGGATGCCACGCACCGACACCATCGCCGTCATCGACTTTGAAACCACCGGCATGGGCCCCGCCCAGGGTGCCCGCGCCACCGAGATTGCCGCCGTGCTGGTGCGTGACGGCCAGATCGTGGACCGCTTTCAGAGCCTGATGAAGACGGACGCCTGGATACCGCCCTTCATTGAGCAACTCACCGGCATCAGCAACGCCATGATGCAGTCTGGCCCGCCCGCTGAAGAAGTCATGCGCGAGTTGGACAGCTTCACACGCGGCATCCCCATGGTGGCCCACAACGCCTCGTTTGACCGGGGCTTTTGGCTGGCCGAGCGCGCCCGCGCCGGGCTGGAGCCCGACCCGGCCCATGAGTTTGCGTGCACCGTGCTGCTGAGCCGCCGCCTCTACCCTGAGGCCCCCAGCCACAAGCTGAGCGCCTTAGGCGAGTGGTGCGGCCTGAAGCGTGACGGCCAGGCCCACCGGGCGATGTCGGACGCCGACGTGACGGCACAATTGTTGATCCGCCTACAGCGCGACATCACCGAGCGCTTTGCCCAGCACATGGGCCCCGTGGCGGCCGACCATGCGCTGCTGCATGAGCTTCAAAAGGCGAACAAGGCGCACCTGGAAAAGTGCGTGGCGCAGCACATGGTCAAGCGGCAGGCCCGGCTCGCGCTGGAGCCTGCAACTGACCCTATTCCGTTTCCAAATCATTCGTGTCTAGACGCAGAGCCGAAGACAGTGCTGTAGCACGGCGAGGCGATGCAACAACGACACGGATGATTTAGAAATGGAATTATTTCGCCGCTACCACTTCAATGCCCTTGATCTGCCCGGCCCGCGCCGGCCCCTGGGGGCGGGGATAGCGCTGCGGGTTGAAGCGGTGCAGCAACTCGGCCTCGCGCACCCGTGCCAGGGCCACATTGGCCAGTTTGACGTGGCCGTAGCCGCGCATGCTTTGCGGCAGTGAAGCCACTTGCAGGGCCAGCACATGGTTCTGCGGGCTCAGGTCTTGAGCCAGGGCCTCTAGGCGCTGTTCAAACTCGGTGATCAGGCTGCGCTCCATGCGGCGCTCCTCGGTCTTGCCGAACACGTCCCACAGGCTGCCTCGCAGGCGGCGTGCTTTGGCCAGCAGGCCCAAAGCGGGCATCAGCCAAGGGCCGAGACGCACTTTGCGGGGCGCTTGGCCGTCTTTGGGCTTGGACAGCAAGGGCGGCGCCATATGAAACTCCAGGCGCAGATCACCCTCAAACTGGTCTGCCAGAGCGCGGGCAAACTGGCCGTCGGTGTAGAGCCTCGCTACTTCGTACTCGTCCTTGTAGCTCATCAGTTTGAGCAAGCTCTGCGCAGCGGCGCGGGTCAGCGCTTGGTCGCCCTGCGGCAGCGCCCGGCGCTCGGCTTGTGCCAAAGCCTGAATGCTGCGCTCAAAGCGCTGGGCCCAGGCGGCGTCTTGCCATGCGGTCAGGTGAGCCTTGGCGCGGGCCAGCAAAGCGTCGAGCGGCTCGTCTGCCGCCGCGTGCGGGGCAGCAGCAGCTTGGCCGCGCAGGCGGCTCAACGCCTGGCCGTCACCTGCCGCCAAGCGGCCCAGGGCAAAGGCCATTTTGTTGGCCTCCACGGCCACGCCGTTGAGCTCAATGGCGCGCTGCAAAGCGCCCAGGCTCACTGGGATCAAGCCGCGCTGCCAGGCCAGGCCCATGGCCAGAATGTTGGCAGTGATGGTGTCGCCCAAAAACTCTTCGGCCAGGGTCTGCGCATCAAAGGTGCGGACCTGCTCGGCCCCGGCCACAAAGCGCATCTTCTCCAACATCTGGGCCACGCGCAGGTTGGCGTCGGGGTTCTTCAAGGATTCGGCCACTGGGATCTCATGCACATTGGCCAGGATCTGGGTGCGGCCGTGGCGCACGGTTTGCAGGGCGTCGGCGGACGCGCCCACCACGATGTCGCAGGCCAAGATGGCATCGGCCTGCTGGGTGTCGATGCGCACTTGGTTCAGGCGCTCGGGCCTGTCGGCCAAGCGCACAAAGGACAGCACCGAGCCGCCCTTCTGGGCAAAGCCCATGAAATCCAGCACCGAGGCAGATTTGCCTTCGAGGTGCGCGGCCATGGCGATCACCGCGCCGACCGTCACCACGCCGGTGCCGCCCACGCCCGTGACCAGCAAGTCATAGGGGCCTGTCCAGGCATGAGCGCGAGGCTGGGGCAGTTGATCGACCAAGGCCAAGAAGGCGGCCTTGTCAGAGGCCAAGGCGCCCGCCTTGCGGCGCAAGGTGCCGCCCGTCACGCCCACAAAGCTGGGGCAAAAGCCTTTGGCGCAGGAGTAGTCTTTGTTGCAGGCGGTCTGGTCGATCTTGCGCTTGCGGCCCAAGTCGGTTTCATGGGGCAGCACGGCCACGCAGTTGCTCTGCACGGTGCAGTCCCCACAGCCTTCACAAACAGCGTCGTTGATGAACAGGCGCTTGGGCGGGTCCACCATCTCTTTTTTCTTGCGGCGGCGGCGCTTTTCAGCGGCGCAGGTTTGCTCGTAGATCAGCACGGTGACACCGGCCACCTCGCGCAGCTCGCGCTGCAGGCGGTCCAGCTCGGCGCGGTCATGGAACTCAGTGCCAGCAGGGAAGCGGCCGCGTTGGCTGTCGTACTTGGCAATGTCGTCGGACACCACCACCACCTTCTTCACGCCCTCGCTCTCGACTTGGCGGGCGATGGCGTCCACGCTGATGACACCATCGACTGGCTGGCCGCCTGTCATGGCGACGGCGTCGTTGAACAGAATCTTGTAGGTCAACGTGGCCTTGGCTGCCACCGCTTGACGGATGGCCAAGTAGCCCGAATGGTAGTAAGTGCCATCGCCCAGGTTCTGGAACACATGCGGCACGCGGGTGAACATGGAGTGCGAGACCCAGTCCACGCCCTCCCCGCCCATTTGGATCAGGCCAGCGGTGTCGCGGTCCATCCAGTTGGCCATGAAGTGGCAGCCAATACCAGCCCGGGCGGACGACCCTTCGGGCACCTTGGTGCTGGTGTTGTGCGGGCAGCCCGCGCAGAAATACGGCACACGTTTGACGGCATCGGCGGCGTTGGACAGCAGCTCAGGCGGGGTGAAATCTCGCACATGCTGCAGGTGATTGCCTAGGCTTGCGTGGCCGGGGAAGTGACGTTCAATCCAGTGCGCCACGATCTCGATCAAGCGCGAGGGCCGCAGCTCACCCAAGGCCGAGATCAGTGGAGCACCTTGCTCATCACGCTTGCCCACGATCACCGGGCGTTGCGTGGCAGGTGCGTTATAGAACAGATCGCGCAGCTGGGTCTCCACCACCGCGCCCTTCTCTTCGATCACCAGCACCTCGCGCAGGCCCTGCACAAAGGCCTGCATGCGGGTGGTCTCCAGCGGAAACGCCAAGCCCACTTTGTAGAGCCGCACGCCGGCTTCGGCCAGCATGTCGGGGCTGATCTCCAGGCGGCGCAGCACTTCCATCAGGTCGAAGTGCGCTTTGCCGCAGGTGATGATGCCGACCTGGGCTTGCGGGCTGGTGATGACCTCGCGGTCCACGCTGTTGACTTTGGCGAAGGCCGCTACAGCGGTGAGCTTGTCTGCCAAGCGGCGCTCGATGTTGAGCGACGGAAAGTCGGGCCAGCGGTAGTGCAGGCCGTCCACCGGGGCTTGATGGCCGGTGGCTTGGCGCACGGTGTCGGCATCGGCCCACGTCGCCATGCGGGCTTTGATCGCGTCCAGATCGACGGTAGAGCCGCTTTCCACCACTTCCGACAGCGCAGCCATGCCCACCCACGCGCCGCTGTAGCGCGAGAGCTCATAGCCGTAGAGCCCAAACTCCAAGTACTCGGCCACACAGGCCGGCTGCAGCACCGGCATGCTCCAGGCCATGAAGGCTTGGTCGCTCTGGTGCGGCATGGAGGACGACACACAGCCGTGGTCGTCGCCCGCCACCACCAGCACCCCACCCTTGGGCGAGGAGCCATAAGCATTGCCATGCTTGAGCGCATCGCCCGCACGATCCACCCCAGGGCCCTTGCCGTACCACATGCCAAACACGGCCTCCACGGTGCGCTCGGGGTCGCTCTCCACGCGCTGGGTGCCCAGCACCTGGGTGGCACCCAGTTCTTCATTGATGGCCGGCACAAAGCGCAAGCCCACATCCTCAAAGCGCTTGCCGGCCTTCCAAATGGCCTGGTCCACCATGCCCAGCGGCGAGCCGCGGTAGCCGCTGATGAAACCCGCCGTATTCCAGCCCCGGGCCGCATCGCGCTGGCGCTGCATCACCAGCAGGCGCACCAGGGCTTGGGTGCCCGTCATGAAGATGGCGCCGCTGTCGGCCCACAGGCTGTCGGACAGTTGGTAGCCGGGGCGGACGATCTCAGGGGCGGCGGCCGTGGCCGTGGGTGAGGTGGTGAGGGTGCTCATGGCGCAGGATTTTGGTTCTTCGAGCGGAGGAATTCATTCTTGAATACACTGGTGAAACCCCATATTAGAAGAATAGGATTCTTCCAATGAGCGATTCAGAAGTTGAATTCACTCCAGATGCCTACAGCCTCAAAATCCTGGCCGAGCTGCAACGCGACTCGCGCCAAACCGTGCAGCAAATCTCCGACGCTGTGGGCCTCTCCGCCACACCGTGCTGGAAGCGCATCAAGGACATGGAAGCCGCCGGCGTCATCACCGGCTACACCGCTTTGGTGGACCGCGAAAAGGTTGGCCTGAACCTGGCCGTGGTGGTCGAGGCCAACCTGAGCGAGCACACCGAAGCCCTGGTGCGCCGCTTTGAAGACGCCGTGGCCGCCAGCCCGCAGATCGTGCGCTGCCTGTCCACCACCGGCCAAGCCGACTACATCATGACGGTGCTGGTGCGCGACATCAAACACTACGAACAACTGCTGCACGACACCATCTTTAAACTGCCCGGCGTGACCCATGTGCGCAGCAGCATCGTGCTGCGGGAGATCAAGTCGGAGGTGAGGTTGCCGGTGGCCAGCCCCATCGCTCCCATGAGCAAAGCCCGCCGTCGCCGGGCTTGAATCCGCCGCCCCAGCCCTTATCTGCGCCCCAAGCCCCGACCACTGTTCTTGGATCTCCTCTCATGAACACAGCCCCTTCACTGAGCCGCCGCCTACTGAGTATCGGGATCGCCCTGGTCATGGCAGGCGCCGGTTTATTGGCCTGGCCCGTGCTCTCGCGCGACGGCACCGCCGGGCAACCGCGCAGCGTCACCCCGCGCGGGCCGCTGCTGCCGGCGGAGCAGCAGGTCGTCGACTTGTTCACCACGGCCTCGCCCTCGGTGGCCTACATCACCACCGAGGTCGTCACCGCTGACATTTGGATGCGGCCAGAGGTGCAGCAATCTGCGGGCACAGGATTTGTGTGGGACCACCTGGGCCATGTGGTGACCAACAGCCATGTGGTGGATGGCGCGCGGCGTGTGTTTGTACAGTTGGATGCCGGGGCCCCCATTGAGGCCACGCTGGTGGGCCGCTCCCCGGAGTACGACTTGGCGGTGGTGCGGCTGACGCGCTTCCCCAAGGACATCCGCCCCTTGCCTTTGGGCCAAAGCAAAGACCTGCGCATTGGGCAGGCGGTGTATGCCATCGGCAACCCTTTCGGCCTGCAACGCACGCTGACCAACGGCATTGTGAGCGCGCTGGACCGCGAGTTGGCCACCACGCGCTACCGCGAGGTGTCGGGCGTGATCCAAACGGATGCGGCCATCAACCCTGGCAATTCGGGCGGCCCGCTTTTGG
Source organism: Ideonella sp. (assembly GCF_044358605.1). Classification (GTDB taxonomy): domain Bacteria; phylum Pseudomonadota; class Gammaproteobacteria; order Burkholderiales; family Burkholderiaceae_C; genus Ideonella. The sequence goes on along the minus strand of NZ_JBIKNQ010000015.1, from coordinate 2,252 downwards.
ACAGTGCCGGGCGCTTGGTGGGCGTGAACACGGCCATTCGCTCTAACTCGGGCAGCTCGGCCGGTGTGGGCTTTGCGATACCGGCGGACTTGGTGAACCGCATCGTGCCCTCCCTGATTGCGCGCGGCCGCGCGCCGCTGCCGGGCATTGGCATCACGCCGGTGCGGCCCGAGTTGGTGGCACGCGCGGGATTGAGCGGCATTGTGGTGGCCGAGGTGGAGCGTGGCTCACCAGCGGCCGACGCCGGCCTCGTGCCGCTGAACCGCCGCAACGGTGAGTTGGGCGACATCATCGTGGCGGTCAATGGCCGCCCCATTGACAGCCTCTCCGGCTTTGTGGCGGAGCTGGACAAGGCGGGCATAGACAACCAAGCAGAGTTGACCGTGCGCCGAGGCGAGCGCGAGCGCAAGGTCAAGGTGCGGGTGATCGACTTGGTGCGCTGAGCGCTGCGACGGTGTCGGCCCAGGGCTCAGCGCAGCATCACGCTTTGGAGCTTGAGCGACACTTGGCCCGTGGCGTCCAGCAAGGCCAAGTCATCACCATGAATACGATAGCTGCGCACGCGCTGAAGTTGGGTAAAGATTTGCTGCTCTTGGCTGGCCAAGGCAGGCTCCAAACAGGCCATGCGGGTACCCGCCAGTGGCCCGAACTTGAGGGCCGCGCCTTGGTGCTCAAAACTGCCCATCAAGCGGTTGCAGCCCGAGCTGCCGCTGACCCGCAGTTCACTGGCGCTGAAGTTGAGATGTGGCTCCTGAACCCGGTCGGACACTGCGACCTTGGCGCCGCCCAACTCCACCACTTTCCAATAGGTTCCACGCAAAGGGCGATGTTCCATGGGGCTGCTCGCTGAAACTGTTGCGGCACCAGAGCCTGCGACTGCCGATGGTGCGGCCATGAATAGGGCTGCCGTGCCCGCCAGGGTGAGCCAGATAGCCAAATGCCAGAGGCGCTTTCGGCTCGCTTGGAGGCGTTCGCGGTGGGCTTGCAGGCGGTCCATGTCTGTCCTTTCGTGACCGATGCACAAGGTATCACCACTGCAAGGAGCAACTCATTGGCAAGGGGTCGCCAGAGGGCACCGCCTGTAGATAATGCACGGATCACACCACTTTCGAGTTCATGGTGACCTTCACTCGTTCTTCACTGCTGCAACTGGTCTCTCGCTGCGCACTCGTGCTGGCGGGGGGGGCGCTGCTCAGCGGCTGCCCGTCGCTGCCGCACAAGGATCCTCCTCGGGTCTACCAGAACGAAAAGTTCCAGGCCGACGAGACGTTTTCCCGCCTGTTTGACGCGCCCGCCGCCAGCACCTGCGAGGCCGCGCGCCGCGCCCTGCTGAGCCAAGGCTATGTGTTGGCCATGACCAAGCCCGACGCCTTGCAAGCCACCAAGAACTTCCAGCCCGAAGGGTCTATACACGTGCAGATCAGCTTCAATGTCATGTGTTTACCCGAAGGGCGGGCAGGCCAGATCTCTACCGCCTATGTGAATGCCATTCAAGACCGCTACACCGTCAAGAAGAGTTCCAACTCCGCCAGCCTGGGCGTGAGCGCCTTGGGCTCTGTGTCCATCCCGCTATCGTCCAACGAAGAGTCACTCATCAAGGTTGGAAGCGAAACCATACCTGCTGGGCCCTTCTATGACCGCTTCTTTGTGCTGATGGGGCGATATTTGCGAGAGCAATCCCAGATCGAGTAAACGCTGCCGGACGCGGCGGGACACAAGCGTGGGATGGTTGCCTTCAGCCTATCTGGCCTACGATAAAGCCCTCAACTAGCAACGAGACTGTCATGAAACATCCATGGATGACCGCCGCCTTTTTGGTGTTCTCAGCTTGGGCGCCGCACGCCGTCGGTAGCGAGTCCTTCGAGTTGAAGGCCTCGATCGATTTCGCCCCGTCACCCGCTCAGTATTTGATGGTTTATGCCAGCAACGAAAAAACAAGCGGCCCCAACATTTACGGCAAGGTGCTAGGCACGGACGGTTCGCCCCAAGGCAGGGATTTCCGCTTGTCTACGCAAACGGGAGCCATGAGCAAACCTGACTTGGCCTATGGCTCGGCCAAGCAACAGTATTTGACCGTCTGGGGACGGAAGCTTTTCTCACAAAACCGTTCAGAGATTGTTGGTTTACTGGTAGCAGGCTGCTGAAAAACTCCCCTGCTCCGAAGTGTCTCCACCTCGACGCTAAGCCGGGGAGCTGGGTTTTCCATGATGTGGGACGAGGGACTTGAATTTCGTTGGTTTGGTGCGGCTTTC
>NZ_JBIKNQ010000071.1:0-23943 GCF_044358605.1 Ideonella sp. | reverse complement strand
ACTCGCTCAGGACAGCTCTGGCCTGAAGTAGCGGCCAGCTTCGAATCGGCCAATGATCACATGAGACGTGACATCTACGGTCTGCTTCACGAAACCGAGACCCTTTACCAATCCCTTGAGGGGCGAGCGGAGTTGCGCTGTATTGAGCCTACTCTCGGGGTTGAACTCTCAGCGCAAACTTGTGGTCACATTCAAGTCAAGATATCCATCACGCCAGACCACATCAACGAGTCCCACAGCTACACGGACGGTTTCGATCAAACATACCTTCCGCCAATCATCACGGGCTGCAAAGCAATTCTCTCCAAGTTTCCCCTGAGAGAGTCGGAGGCACTCCAACGGTGAGCCCGAGGGCAAAACCATCTATCAGCACGGACTGGATCTATAAGACCGGGCCAGCCGGCTATGTAAATCATTGATGCTGTTTTAAGTCCTGTGACCTGTGTTTCAAGATGCCGTGGAAGATCGAGGACAGGTCTTGAGTATTCAGTCAACCCTCAGGACTCCGCCACCTCTGCAATCCAGCACCCCACTCATGGCCCCAACGACCAAGAAACTCCTACTCCGCCTCGTTTGCAGGTCAATGCCCGCAACCCCGGCTGAAGAAGGCGCACTGGACGTCGGCATTCAGGACAAGAAGCAGATCGTGCATGCCGGGCGGCCCGGCAAGAACGGTGAGATGCACTTTGAGTGTTCAGCCGAAGCGCTGGTCGATGACTTGAGCGGAGGCATCGATTTTCGCGGTCCGTTTGTCCACGGAACACCCCAAGCCCGCTTCCTTTACCTGAGCTGGAAACGCACAGGTGCTGCTGCCACACCTTGGTACTGGCGGGTGAAGATTCCGTTCGCCAGCATCGGTGCTGAGAACATTGTCGCGCTGCGAGAGGGCGAGTGGCTTGTCGCGGACATCACGGGTCGGCGCCCTCATGCGACCGAAGCCATTGTTTGGAAGCGCGTCGCAGGCCAGACAAAGTAGTGGGGCGTGTTGCAAATGCCGATAGCGAGCGGTCGCGTATCGCTCCGGCTGAAGTACACGCAAAGTCTGCCCCAAGACGAACCCCGTGCCACCACGCCACCCGCCCAGGCGCGGGGTAGGCCCGGGGGCGATTTGAGAGGTGCTGAGGCGCGCAGGGCAAGGGCGTGGCGCGTGTATTCACGCGCTTCAAGAACATACTCGCCGTCATTGTTTGACCGCAGCGACCGGGCAAAGCCTGGGAGCGGAGGGAGTTTGACGGCGCACGGCCTTGTCCGAGCACCGAAGGGAGTCGGCTTTAGCCGACCGCCTCTCCATGAGCCCTGGGGCCTACCCCGCGCCTGGGCCGGCAGGCCACCCTCTCAAAGAGCCGCTGAACTGGCAGTGCGGCCGTCAGACAAGCTCAATCGTCATTCGCCGCCGCATCCGCCGCCAGCAAGCGGCCGAGCTGGCCGACTGACGCCTGGGTGGCGGCATGGCGCAGCAGGGATTGCGCGTCGCGGCCGTGGGCGGGGTACTGGCCCACGCCAGCGCGGGCGGTAATGGGCACGGACTGGCCGCCGACCTGGAAGGGCTGCATCACGGTTTGCACCAGCTTTTGAGCGACGCGCTGGCCATCGTCTTCGGCGTCTATCCAGGCCAAGAGCACAGCGAACATGTCGCTGCCCAAGGAGGCGACCACGTCGCTGGCGCGCAGCGAGGCGCGCAGGCGCACGGCGGCTTTGCGGCGCAGCACGTTGGCGGCTTCAACACCGTAGGCCGACTCAACGGGGCGGAAGCCGTCGAGCTGCAGCACGATCAGGGCCATGGAGGCGGGCTCACGCTCACGCAGGGCCAGGAGATGGGTCATGTGCTCCATCAACTGGCTGTGGTTGGGCAGGCCGGTAGCCAGGTCGCTGCTCAGGGCGCGGCGGGCGATGTCGTCGGTGCGCTTGCGCTCAATGGCCAGGCGCAGCACACGGCCCAGCATCTCGGGGTTGACCTCGCGGGTGGAGATGACCTCGCGGATGCCCAACTGCATCAAGCGTTGGCACAAGGCCCAGGAGGGCTCTATGGACATGACCACCACGGTGGTGTCCAGCAAAGCACTGGGCAGCCCCGTCCAGGCGGCCAACACCTCGACGCCACCGATCAGGTTCAGGTCGATCAGCAGGGCGTGGTGGCTCTCTTGATGCAGTCGGGCAGACGCATCGTCCAAAGACGGGCAGGCTTGGGTCACAAACGGCCCGAAAGCCGAGGTGAACAAGTCCGGAGTCTTGGTGGAAAGGCAGAGAACCTGTAGCGGGCTGGACATGATGACAGACGGTGGCTGATTTTGTTTGTTGGCATCATGCCCAAGGGAGCTGACGCGCACCAGCGCGAAAACACCCAGAGCGACAACCCTAGAGTGTCAGGGTTGCGTCAGACATGACCATACGGTGGTGTATGCAGCAAGCTCTGTGCCCGCGCAAGCTGCAGCGCACCAGCAGCCGCTGCCTCAGTGCGCCTCGTCCCAGTTGTTGCCCACGCCCACTTCGGCCAGCAGCGGCACGCGCATCTGCGCCACACCGGCCATCAGTCGCGGAATGGCCTCGCGGGCCCAGTCCAGCTCGGCTTCGGGCACTTCCAGCACCAGTTCGTCATGCACCTGCATGACCATGCGGCTGGCGCGCTGCTCGGTGTCCAACGCGTTTTGCACGGCCACCATGGCCAGCTTGATCAAATCAGCCGCCGTGCCCTGCATCGGTGCATTGATGGCCTGGCGCTCCAGCGCGGCGAGCTTGGCGCCTTTGGCGTTCTGGATGTCGGGCAATACCAGCTTGCGGCCAAACACGGTTTCCACATGGCCTTGCTGTTTGGCGAGTTCGCGTGTTTCGTCCATGTAGCGTTTGACGCCTGCAAAACGCGCAAAGTAGCGGTCGATGTAGGATTTGGCGGCGGCGTTTTCGATACCGAGAGACTTAGCCAGGCCGAAGGTGCCCATGCCGTAGATCAAGCCGAAGTTGATGGTCTTGGCGTAGCGGCGCTGTTCGCTGCTGACCTCGGCCGGGTTGATACCAAACACCTCGGCTGCGGTAGCGCGGTGCACGTCCATGCCTTCGTGAAAGGCTTTGAGCAAGGCTTCGTCGCCGCTCAGGTGGGCCATGATGCGCAACTCGATTTGGCTGTAGTCGGCGCTGGCAATGAAGTGGCCCGGCGCGGCCACAAAGGCTTCGCGCACCTTGCGGCCATCGGCGGTGCGGATAGGAATGTTTTGCAGGTTGGGGTCGTTGCTGGACAGCCGCCCGGTGACCGCCACCGCCTGCGCGTAATGGGTGTGCACCCGGCCGGTGCGCGGCAGCGCCAGCTGGGCCAGCTTGTCGGTGTAAGTGCCTTTGAGTTTGCTCAGTGAGCGGTGCTCCAGCAGCTTGGCGGGCAGGGGATAGTCTTCGGCCAGTTTTTCCAGCACCTCTTCGTCGGTGCTGCGCGCGCCGGTGGCAGTTTTTTTGATGACCGGCATGCCCAGCTTGTCAAAAAAGATCTCGCCCAGCTGCTTGGGGCTGGCCAGGTTAAAGGGCTGGCCGGCGATGGCGTAGGCGTCTTGCTCCAGCTGCACGATGCGCTGGCCCAGTTCGTGACTTTGGGCGGCCAGGGTGGGTGCGTCGATCAGCACGCCGTTGCGCTCGATGCGGTAGAGCGCTTCGCTGCTGTCGATTTCGAGCTGGTAGATGAAGGCCAGCTTGGCGTTGGCTGCGATCTGCGGCCACAACACCTGGTGCACACACAGGGTTTGTTCGCTGTCTTCACAGGAATACTCGGCGGCCTTGTCGACCGCCACTTGGGCGAACGGGATTTGGTGCGCGCCCTTGCCACACAGGTCTTCGTAGCTGATGCCGCTGCGGCCCAGGTGGCGCTCGGCCAGGCTGGAGAGGCCGTGGGGCTTGTGCACTTCCAGCACATAGCTTTGCAGCATGGTGTCGTGCGCATAACCGCGCACCTCGATGCCGTGGTTGGCGAACACATGGCGGTCGTATTTGATGTGTTGGCCCAGCTTGGCCTTGGCCGGGTTTTCCAGCCAAGGTTTCAGTTTAGCCAGCACCTCGTCAAACGGCAGTTGCTCGGGCGCGTCCGGGCCTTCGTGTCGTAGCGGAATGTAGGCTGCCGCGCCGGGCGCCACGCTGAAAGAGATGCCCACGATCTGCGCCACCATCTCGTCGAGCGAGGTGGTTTCGGTATCGATGGCGGTGAGTTCTGCGGCCTCGATTTTGGCCAGCCAACGGTAGAAGGCGCCCCAGCTGAGGATGGTGTCGCAGGCCAGTGTGCTGGCGGGCGCGGGGGGCGCGGATGGGGCTTCGCTGAAGAGGTCGTGGGCGGGCTCGCCCCTCATCCCAGGTCTCTCCCCAGCGGGGAGAGGGGGTGAAGCCCCGTCGCCGCCCAGCGCTTTGGCCAGTCCTTTGAAGCCATAGGTGTCGTAAAACGCGCGCAGAGGCGCGGTTTGTGGCTCTCCCAGGCGCACCGCGTCCAGCGCCGGCAGGCCGGGCACCCAGCCGTTCAAATCACAATCGGTTTTGATGGTCAGCAGCTGGCGGCCGGTGGGCAGCCAGTCCAGCGCCTTGCGCAGTTTCTCGCCCACGGCGCCTTTCACCTGATCCGCCTGGGCGATCAGGTGGTCGATCGATCCGTATTCCTGCAGCAGCTTCACCGCTGTTTTGGGGCCCACACCCTGCACGCCAGGCACGTTGTCCACTGTGTCGCCAACCAGCATTTGATAGTCCAGCATCAGGCACGCGGGCACACCAAATTCGGCCTCCACCCCGGCCAGGTCGCGCACCTTGCCGCTCATGGTGTCGATGATGGTGATGCGCTCATTCACCAACTGCGCCAGGTCTTTGTCGCCGCTGGACACAATCACGTTCATGCCTTGATTGGCGGCGGCCACCGCCAGAGTGCCAATCACGTCGTCGGCCTCCACCCCGGGAACGTCCAGCACCGGCCAGCCCATCAAGCGCACCACCTCGTGGATGGGCGCGATTTGGCTGCGCAAATCGTCGGGCATGGGGCTGCGCTGGGCTTTGTAGTCGGGGTAAATAGCGTCGCGAAAGGTCGGGCCTTTGGCGTCAAACACGCAGGCGGCGTAGACGGCCGGCTGGTCTTTGAGCAGCTTTTGCATCATATTGATCATGATGCGGATGGCACCGGTTTTTTGCACCGTGCCGTCGGGCAAGGTGATGCTCATGGCCTCACCGCCGGCAAAAAAGGCGCGGTAGAGGTAGCTGGAGCCATCCACCAGCAGCAGGGAGGCTTGATTGGGCAGTGCGGGGTCTTGCATGCAGCCATTGTGGCGCGGAGTAGGCAGTGTGGCCCCAGGTACACTTCGCGACATGCTCAAAATCAGCCTGCCCTCCGCCCTTGCTCTGGCACTTTCCTGCGCCGCAGTGCTGCCCGTGCTGGCGGCCGAGCCCACGCCCGCCGATTCCGGCGCGCGCGGCGGCGAGGCTGCGGTAGAGCGCAGCGTGATCGAGGACGATCAAAACCGCATTGAGTCGCTCAAGGTGCGTGGCCAGACGGTGCGCATCACCGTGCAGTCCAAGGTGCCAGGCGCCAGGGCCTATGACATCACCGTGCCTGACACCACCGGCCGAGCCGTGGAAGCCGACACTAAGTCGGGCAAGCGGGTCTGGTGGGCCCTGAACTTCTAATCGAGGACTGACGCAAATCAGGCATGGCGTCCTGGCTTCGGCTTGCCCCGCCTGCTTTGAGTAAGTCCCATCAACCTGTATCGGCTGCCTTGGCGGCAGCCTGCCTGACTTAACGATTTGCCATGGCCGTCTACACCGACGTTCAGCCCGAGGCCGCTGAGGCGCTGTTGACGCGCTTGGGGCTCGGGCCCCTGCACTCTTTGACGCCCATCGGCGCCGGGATTGAGAACACCAATTACTTTGTTCGCACCGCCACCGACGTGTGGGTGCTGACGCTGTTTGAGCGCCTCTCCACCGCCGAGTTGCCGTTTTATTTGCAGCTCATGCGTCATTTGGCTGACCGGGGCCTGCCCGTGCCTGCGCCAGTGGCAGGGCCTGAGGGCAGCTTGATCCACGAGGTCAGCGGCAAGCCCGCAGCGCTGGTGAACTGCTTGAAGGGCAAAGATGTGGTGGCGCCCACGCTTGGGCAGATCCGCCAGGCCGGTGCACTCTCAGCCCGCTTGCACATGGCGGCGACAGACGCCCCGCTGCGCCAGCCCAACCTCAGAGGGCCGCAGTGGCGCGAGCAGGCTGCGCAGGTAGTGGCCCCATATCTGCAAGGCGCGCAAGCCGTGCTGTTGCAAGAAGAGTTGGCCCACCAGCAACTGAGCTTGGCTTCAGCCGATGCGCAGCATGCCCCCCAAGGCGCGGTGCATGCGGACATGTTCCGCGACAACGTGCTGTTTGATGGCGAGTCGCTCAGCGGCGTGATCGACTTCTACTTCGCGGGCGTGGACCATTGGGTGTTCGACTTGGCCGTCACGCTGAACGACTGGTGCGTAGACCTGAGCACCGGCCACTTGGTGCCCGATGCGGCCCAAGCCCTGTGCGAAGGCTATGCCCAAACCCGTACGCAAGCGGGGCAGCCCGTGACAGCGGCAGAATGGCGGCTGTTGCCCGCCATGCGCCGCATGGCCGCGCTACGGTTCTGGCTCTCACGCTTGGCGGACTGGCACTTGCCACGGGCCGCCTCGCTGCTCACCCCCAAGGACCCGGCCCATTTGGAGCGCGTGCTGCAAGACTGCCGCGCCCAGCCATGGCGCCCTGCCCTTTGACGCCCCCCCTCACTTACCGAACACCAGACACACCATCATGGGACTCAGACTGTTGACGCCACCCGCCTCTGCCGGCGTGCAGTGGGTGCGAGAAGGCTTGGCCAATTTCTTCAAGCAACCCATGGGCTTTGCGAGCTTGTTCGTGATGTTCCTGTTGGCGGCTCAGTTGCTGGGCCTGATCCCGGTGGTGGGCAGCCCCCTGGCGCTGATGATGGTGCCGCTGTTGGGCCTGGCCTATATGTGCGCGGGCTTGCGCACGGCGCGCGGGCAACTGGTGCAGCCGCAGGTGTTTGCGGAGCCTTGGCGCCAAGGCCCACTGGTGCGCCGCAATCTGCTGCAGCTCTGCGCGATCTATATGCTGGCTTGTGTGCTGTCCATTTTGATGTGTGATGTGCTGGACGGCGGCGAGTTCAACCGTCAGTTGGGCCTGCTGTCCGACGCCATGGCCAAGTCTCAGGATATGGAACAGTTGGCTGTTTCGCCCGCGATTGCGCAAGGCATGCTCATGCGGCTGATCGCCACCACCTTGGTGGGCCTGCCCTTTTGGCATGCGCCGGCTCTGGTCTTGTGGGGCCAGCAAAGCGTGGCGCAGGCTTTGTTTTCCAGCACCATTGCCTTGTGGCGCGCCAAGGCCGCCTTCACCCTATTTGGCCTGGCCTGGGCCGGCGTGCTGGTGGGGGCCACGGCGGTTGTGGCGCTGCTGTCGGGCATCTTGGGCGGTGGGCTGACCATGTTGGCCGTGGTGCCCTTGGGCATTGCCATGATCGGGGCCTTCCAGGCCTCGCTCTACCCGACTTACCGTGACTGCTTTGGCGAGCCTGAATCCGCCTGATCCCGCGCTTGCACGGCCAGGGCGACCTGGCCACGGTTGAGGGCGGCTTCGAAGTCTTGCTCCACGGCGCTCAGCTCTGCGGCATCAGACACCGACAGCGCCGTCAAGCCGGCCGCGCAATCACGGCCCCGGCCTTTGGCCGAGTACAAGGCCATGTCGACCAAGTTCACGGCTTGCTCCCAGTCCAGGGCCACCATCTGCCTGGGCAGCGGAAAGCGCGCCCAGCCGAGTGAGGCCGTGACAGCCAACTGCCGACCGTCAGGCAGGGTCACGGGGCTATCCCCCACCACGGCCAGTAAGCGGCGCGCTTGGATGTCCAAGCTCTCGGCCGCCAAGCCAGGCACAAAGATCAAAAACTCTTCACCGCCCCAGCGGCAGACCAGGTCGTCGCTGCGCACGGTGCCGCCCAGGCGCCGAGACAGCTCCACCAGCACGGCGTCACCTGCAGCATGGCCGTACTCGTCGTTGATGCGCTTGAAGTGATCCACGTCAACCAGCAGCAGCCCGCCTTCAAAGCCCGCGCCGTGAGCCGCCGCCCCCAGCCCGCTGACATGCGCCCGCATGAACCCAGGTGCTGCGCCCGCAATGGCCGGCGCAGCCTGTACCGCCAAGACATCGCGAAAGTGCCGGCGATTCGCCAAGCCCGTCAGCGGATCACGTTCACTTTGGACCCGCAAAAACGCCTCGCTACGACGCAACTGCAGGTTGGCCTTGCGCGTGCGCTGCACCAGCACCACCACGCCTGCCAGTGCCGCCACCAACAAGCCGGCGGCCACCGCCCAGATGCGCTGCTGAAGGTGTTGGTTTTCCAGCCTCGCCGCCTTCACCGCGTTGTCGCGCTCCAGCAGCGCCAGCTCCTGCTGCTCGGCTTCAGTCCGGTAGCGAGCCCTCAGCTCTCTCAAGCTGGCCTCTCGATTGGCCTCGTGCATTTCTTCGCGCAAGGCCTGCTCGCGGTGGTAGAGCGCCAAAGCCGCGCGAGCATCGCCCCGCTGAGCCAGGGCGTCGGCATGCTCGCGCAGGCCTATGAGCATCGCCCCTTGCGCGCCACCTTCTCGCCACAGGGTCAGCGCAGACTCCAACTCTTGGGTGGCGGTACTCACCTGCCCCAAGGCCAAACGCGCCAAGCCACTGTTGTGAAGCAGTGGCGCCACGAAATGCAAGTCATTGAACCGCCGCACCACGGGCAGCGCCTCCAGCACCACTGCCAACGCTTCTTTGGGCTTGCCTTCCTGCAGATAGCTCGCGCTGAATTCCACCGCCATCTGCGCTTCCATGCGCGGCGAGCCAAACTGCTTGGCCAAGCGACGCGCCTCCTGCAGGGCCCACTGCGCCCCCTGGCTGTCACGTTGCGCGGTACGCAGCGCGGCCTGCTCAATGCGCAGCCACGCCAACGCATCCAGCGCATTGGCCTGCCGGGCCATCACTTCCGCCTGCTGCACATACCGCTGGCTGCGATCTGTTTCCGACAAGCGCTGGGACACCACGGCCAGCAGCGTGGCCGCGCGCACCTTGAGGCGCATATCGCCGGATCGCTCGGCCCAGCGCTCTGCGTCTTGGGCAAAGCCTTTGGCCTCCACCGAGACACCTTGTCTCAAGGCAGAGACACTGCGAATGTGCGCGGCGCGCCAACCCGAGCGGGCATCGCAAAAGATCGGCTGAGGCGTGCCCCCACAGGCCGACTCATAGCCGAGCGCAGCCTTCTGAGCAAAGTCGCTGGCCTGCGTAGATTGCGCCCGATAGGCATGCATCACCGCCTGCGCCAAGGCCCGATCGACGGCGGCCAGCCCCCCGGTTTCCGAGGCCAGGGCCTGCAGTTGCTGCAGCGCCTGCTCATGCGTGGCAGCATCCCCCACCGCAGCCGCCACCATGGCTCGGCTGTGCCACACCATGCGCCGCCACTGCGCCTGCGGAACACCACTCGGGGGCTGGGCCAGCGCGCTCTCCAGGGCTTGCTGGGCGCGCTCCGGCGCATCAAACCCATAGCTCTGCCACTCATAGGTCCAGCTCATCGCGTCGGCGGCGGTGGACGGTGAGGCCAATGCTGCGGGCTCAGGCCGCAGGGTCGCCGCTGCATCCAGGGCGGTCAGCAGGCAGCCCACCCAGATCACTGCAAGGCCCAACCCTCTCATGAGGTCTCCCCCAGCGGCGCAAGGCCAGCAGTCTCGGTCAGCGTCAAGCCGCCGCGCCGCCAAGCGCCTTCAAAGTCTTGCATCAAGGCCTGCAACTCAGCCGTGTTGTGGGCGGAGAGATGACGAATGCCACAGGCCCGATTGCGGCCCTGGGTTTTGGCCAGGTACATGGCCGCGTCCACCACATCCAGGGCCTGGTCCCATTGCAGCTCCAGAGGGCCGGGTGACAAGGGGAAGTCGGCATAACCGATAGAGGCGGTAACGGCCAGATGACGTTGCTCCACCATCACAGGCAAGGCCGCCAGCGACTGCAAGAGGCGCTGTGCCAGCAGGTCCGTTTGCTCGGGCGTGCTGGAGCGCACGAGGATCAAGAACTCTTCCCCACCCCAGCGATAGACGCGGTCGTTTTCTCGCAGCACTGCCTTGAGCCGCCGAGCCACCTCAATCAGCACCACATCGCCTGCAGCATGGCCGTAGGTGTCATTGATGTGTTTGAAGTGATCCAGGTCCAACAAGTAAAGCGTGCCGCGCGCCACCACACTGCTGGCCATCAGGGCTTGGCCGTAGCGCCGGTTGGCCAGGCCCGTCAAGGGGTCTTGCTCACCCTGGACTTTGAGCTTCTCGTTGTTGCTGCGCAGCGCCAGTTGCAAGCGGCGCATGCGGCCATAGAAGAACACCGCCAAGGCCAACAAAACCAAGGCCAAGGCCGAGACCAAGACCCACAGCCTGAACATCAGCGTTGAACGGGTCAGCGCCTCCTCCTTGAGATGGTTCTCGTCGGCCAGCAAAGCGCGGTCGCGATGCCGCCGCTCGGCATCAAAGCTTTCCTGCAACTCCAGCACCACGTGCAGACGGGCTTGGCGCGACACCTCGTCGGCAGAGTGTCGGTAGTCACGATAGGCCTCATAGGCGTCGGCCCACTGGCCGGTTTCCTCCAGCAGCCCCCCGAGTTCGAGCATGACCTCGGCGATCTCCACCACTTCGTTCGACCGACGATAGCCCTCCACCACGCTACGAATGACGGCGACGCCCTCAGTCTTGCGCTGCAGCCCGATCAGAGCAAAGCCCATATTGAGCTGGGCCAGGACTTCGGCCTCGCGGTAATGCGCCTGCTGGGCCAGGGGCAGCGCCCGCTCAGCGGTGCGCAGCGCCTGGGCGTAATCTTTGCGCTGCAAGTAGGCATCTGACAGATTGCCCGTGGCCAAGGCTTCATCGCGCACCGAGCCGCCGCGCTTGGCAAACGCGATGGCTTGCTGCAAGGCCTCCATTTCAGCCTTTTGGTCGCCTCTGGCCGTGGCCAAGATGGACTCGACCAGCAAGACCTCGGTCAGAGAACGCCAGTCGCCTCGCTGCGTGGCCAGTGCCCTTGCCTCGTCGTTGATGGACTGCGCACGCTCCAAGTGACCGGCGCGCCGATACGCATCGGCCATCACGCTGCGAAAGCTGATGGATGCCCAATGCAGGGGGGCCGCATCGGCCAAGCGCAGCGCCTCTTGGTGGCGGGCAATGGCCTGTTCCAAGTTGCCCAGGCTTTCCTTGAGTGCCGCGCTGGTATTGAGACAAGCCAAATGCACACCCAAGCGGCTGTCGGCATTCAGGGTGGGCAGCACATCATCGGCCAAGGTATCCAACTGACCCAAAGGTGTCTTGTTGCGGCTCAGCTCCGCGCGCAGGCAAGCGGCGGCTGCCCGCGCATCTTCGCGCGCGCGAGCGGGTGCGAGCCGCAGGCCACGCTGATCCAACTCCATGGCGTAGCGTTCCGCCTGTGCGACCTGCCCCAAGTCGTGTGAGACAGACCCCAGCACGCGCAAGAGATCAATTTGCTCCGGATCATCTGGGGCCATGCCCGCCCGCATCATCAGGAGCTTGTCACGGGCCAGGTCGGGTCTCGAACGCGCTTCGTCCTCAATGGCCAAGATGCGACTGAGCGGCGCGCTGTGTGCCACCAGCGGCCAGCAAGCCAGCAGCATCCACAGCGCCTTGCACACCGACATCGCCAGCCAGCCTCGGGCATGGATTTGGCGAGTGCAGTGGGCAGCAACCAAGGCCTCACTCCACGATGGTGAGCTTGGCCACACTCAAGGCCAGCCACTTGGGGCCATGGCGGCCAAAGTTGACTTGGGCGCGGGCCTCGGTGCCGCTGCCCTCCAGGGTCACGATCACCCCTTCGCCAAACTTGGTGTGGAAAACCGACATGCCCGCTTTGAAGCGCTGACCGCCCACCTCGGTGGGGCTGCGCGATGCCATGGGCGGCGGCGCGGGTGGTGGCGCGCGGAAGGGCTGCTGCCCCGCGCCCACCATGGACTGCAAGCCGCTGCCACGTTGCCAAGCCGCTTGGTAGTCTCGCGAGAAACCACTGCCAAAACCCTGGGTGCGCGGGGTCAGCCACTTCAGCGCGGTCTCGGGCAGCTCGTCAAAGAAGCGGCTCTTGATGTGATAGCGCGTCTGGCCATGCAGCATGCGGGTTTGGCTGAAGCTCAGGTACAGCCGCTGCCGAGCCCGGGTGATGGCCACGTACATCAGGCGGCGCTCTTCCTCCAGGCCATCGGGTTCGCTGGCCGAGTTCTCGTGCGGGAACAGGCCTTCTTCCAAGCCGGTGATGAAGACCGCGTCAAACTCCAGGCCCTTGGCCGAGTGCACGGTCATCAACTGAATGGCGTCTTGCCCGGCCTGGGCTTGGTTGTCGCCCGCTTCCAGCGCAGCATGCGTCAAGAAGGCGGCCAGCGGGCTCATGATTTCGCCCGTCTCCGCGTCGGGTGTCAGGTCCACCGCAGCCACTGCGCGTGGCAGGCCTTCAGCCATGCTGCCGGGGGCCAACTCATCGACCGGCAAGGCCACGGCGTCTTTGCCAAACCCTTCTTGGGTAACAAAGGCCTCGGCGGCGTTGACCAGTTCTTCCAAGTTCTCGATACGGTCGGCGCCTTCCTTCTCGGTGCGATAGAAGTCGACCAAGCCACTGCGCTGCAGCATGACCTCAATGATTTCGCGCAGCGTCAGGCCGCGGGTCTCATGGCGCAGGCTGTCGATCAGTAGGTTGAAGGCCACCAAGTTGCCGCCGCCCTTGCCGCCCACCGCGCCCACGCTTTGCCACAGGCTGCGGCCGCTGATGCGGGCAGCGTCTTGAAGTTGCTCCAACGTGCGCGCCCCAATGCCCCGGGTGGGGAAATTCACCACGCGCAGGTAACTGGTGTCGTCATTGCAGTTTTCGACCAGCCGCAAATAGGCCAGCGCATGCTTGACCTCGGCCCGCTCGAAGAAGCGCAGGCCGCCATAGACGCGATACGGAATACCAGCATTGAAGAGCGCCGACTCGATCACCCGCGACTGCGCATTGCTGCGGTAAAGGATGGCGATCTCGCGCCGCGCCATGCCTTGGCGGTGCAACTGCTGGGCTTCTTCGAGAATCCACTGCGCTTCGCTGTAGTCGCTGGCGGACTCTTGCACCCGCACAGGCTCACCCGGCCCGGCTTCGGTGCGCAGGTTTTTGCCCAGGCGTCGGCTGTTATGGCCAATCAGGTGGTTGGCGGCATCCAAGATGTTGCCGCAGGAGCGGTAATTGCGCTCCAGCTTGATGATGTGCTGGACGCGGAACTCGCGCTCGAAGTCGGCCATATTGCCCACCTGCGCACCGCGGAAGGCGTAGATGCTTTGGTCGTCATCGCCCACCGCCAGCACCGAGCACTGCGGCCCCGCAAACATCTTGAGCCAAGCGTATTGCAGCCGGTTGGTGTCTTGGAATTCGTCCACCAAGATGTGGCCAAAGCGGCGCTGGTAGTGCTCGCGCAGTGGGGCGTTGTCGCGCATCAGCTCATAGGTGCGCAGCATCAGCTCGGCAAAATCGACCACGCCCTCGCGCTGGCACTGGTCTTCATAGGCTTGGTAGATCTCCACCAGCTTCTGGGTCTGGCCATCATGGATGACCACATCGCCCGGGCGTTTGCCATCTTCTTTAGACCCCGCAATGAACCAACTCACCTGCTTGGGTACAAAGCGCTCTTCATCCAAGTTCATGCCCTTGATGACACGCTTGACGGCGGAGAGCTGATCGCTGGTGTCCAAGATCTGAAAGGCCTGCGGCAGACCCGCGACCTTCCAGTGGGCGCGCAAAAAGCGGTTGCACAAGCCGTGGAAGGTGCCAATCCACATGCCCCGCACGTTCACGGGCAGCATGGCCGAGAGGCGGGTCAGCATCTCTTTGGCGGCCTTGTTGGTGAAGGTCACCGCCATCACGCCGCCGGGCGACATCTGCCCCGTTTGCAGCAGCCAGGCGATACGGGTGGTGAGCACCCGGGTCTTGCCCGAGCCCGCGCCTGCGAGGATCAGGGCGGGCACATGCGGCAAGGTGACTGCTTGATATTGCTCGGGGTTCAAACCTCGCAACAAAGCGCCGGCGGGCACAGAGGGATTGTCAAAAAGAGGCGCTGGCGCCAAGGCGTGGTGGAACTCCATCGGCGGATTGTAGAGAGGGCGCCGGTGGCTTTGGCGCCACGGCTTGTGACAGGGTGCATACACCGCCCGCTGCGCCAAGCTCAGAGCCTGCGTACAATCGATCACCGGGCCCAAATTCTGGCGCTCGGTTTTTTATTTCCGTTGCCACTGGCTCGCAGTGGGCCGGAAAGCACTTGGCGCCCTGCCAGGTGAGCCGAGTCTCCAGGTCAAGCGCTCGCAGCCCTTTGTCGGCGCACTGCTATTCAACGCGCCGCATCCTCAATGGAGCCTGTGAGATGGAAATTTTTGACTATGACAACGTCCTGCTCTTGCCGCGCAAGTGCCGGGTAGAAAGCCGCGCCGAGTGCGACGCCAGCGTGGAGTTCGGCGGTCGCCGCTTCAAGCTGCCGGTGGTGCCCGCCAACATGAAGACGGTGCTGGACGAGCGCATTGCCGAGTTCTTGGCCGCCAATGGCTATTTCTACGTCATGCACCGCTTTGACCTGGACAACGTGGCCTTTGCCAAGCAGATGCGCGACAAGGGCTTGATGGTGTCCATCAGCTCCGGCGTCAAGCCTGCAGACCGGGAGGTCATCGACCGCTTGGCGGCCGAAGGCGTGGGGGCCGACTACATCACCATCGACATTGCCCATGGCCACGCCGAGAGCGTGCGCCAGATGATCGAGTACATCAAGGCCAAGCTGCCGCAGGCCTTCATCATCGCGGGCAATGTGGGCACGCCCGAGGGCGTGATCGACCTGGAGAACTGGGGCGCCGACGCCACCAAGGTGGGCATTGGCCCCGGCAAGGTGTGCATCACCCGCCTGAAGACGGGTTTTGGCACGGGCGGCTGGCAGCTCAGCGCGCTGAAGTGGTGTGCCCGCGTGGCCACCAAGCCCATCATTGCCGACGGCGGAATTCGCCACCATGGCGACATTGCCAAGAGCGTGCGTTTTGGCGCCGCCATGGTGATGGTGGGCTCACTCTTTGCGGGCCATGAAGAATCGCCGGGCTCCACCGTGGAGGTGGACGGCAAGCTCTACAAGGAGTACTACGGCTCGGCCAGCGACTTCAACAAGGGCGAGTACAAGCACGTGGAAGGCAAGCGCATTTTGGAGCCCGTCAAGGGCAAGCTGGCCGACACCCTGCGCGAGATGCAGGAAGACCTGCAAAGCTCCATCTCTTATGCGGGCGGGCGTGCCCTGCATGACCTGCGCCGGGTCAACTATGTGATCTTGGGCGGCGAGAACGCGGGCGAACACTTGCTGATGTAAACCCATGCCCTGCGCTCACCAGCGCTGGGCTATACCGCCATGAAAAAAGGGCCTGCAGTTGCAGGCCCTTTGCACGTGCATGCGGGAAAGGATCAGCGCGCCACCATGCCGCCAAAGCGGTCACCGGGCTCGCCCTGCCAGGACTTGAGCAGCTTGGACGATGCCGACTGCGGCTGAGCCCGGTCATTCGTCACCGGGCAGCCCAGGCCATCGGCATGGTTGGCGGCAGCCACCAGCAAGGGCTCGCTGACCGAGCCCAAAGGCTTGCTGAAGTCTTCGGCCACCGGGCAGGTAGCGGCAAAGCCATTGAAGTAGCGGCCCTCGTTGCGGGCGTTCACCGATTCAAAGTTCACCGTGCTGTAGGTGGTGCCACAACCATCGGCCTGGGGCAGGAAGCCCACCGGTTTGCCGCAGGTGGTGTCACCAATGGTGACCACGCTCACAAAGGGCGACAAGGCGCTGATCAACTGCTCACTGGCCGAACAGGTGCGTGAGCCGGTCAGCACGTAAACGCGCGTCAGGGCCAGCGCATTGGCGGGCGACTCAAAGCGGAAGTCTTGATTGGAGGACTGATGCCTGTCGTTGTAAAGCAAGCTGGCAAACACCGCGCCCGACGTGCGCTGCGCCGAGGTATAGGACGCAATCTTCTTGGCCGTATCGACCAAGCCGCCACCGTTGTAGCGCAGATCGATCATGACTTCAGAGATGCCGTCACGTTTGAACTGCGCAAAGGCCGCATCCAGCGGATTGATGGCTTGGCTGATCATGTCCTTGACCATCACGTAGCCCATCTTGCGCCCGCCCACAGAGATGACGGTGTTGGTGGTGGGCACCGGCACCAGGGCGTAGACGGCCGAGGTCACGTTGACATTGCGGCTGCCACTGGCAGAGCCCACCACCATATTGATGGCCTGCCCCGCAGCCGTGGCGCTGAGGGCCGCATACCGGCCATCAGCGATGAGCGCAGCAGCGGACACACCATTGATGCTCAAAATTTGGTCTCCCCGCGCCAAGCCCGCCACTGCGGCCGGAGAGCCGGGCTCCACGTAGCGGATGTAGAGCGGCAAGTCAGGGCGTCCGGTCACCTCACGGCCTGCCACCATCACCCCGTAGCCCATGGTCTGCCCCGCGCCGAAGAAGCGGTCGTAGTCGGCCGTCGGCGTGGAATAGCTCCAGCGGTCGGCGGGGAAGGCAGCATTGCCGCCTTGGTAAAGCTTGGCCTTGAAGTAGCTGTCGACGCTGGTGAAACCGACAGGACTCGGGTCTGGGCTGAGCGCGTACCAGTAGTACCAGTCGTTCATATAGCTGCGCAGCCAAACGTTCTGGTCGGGCACAGAGCAGCTCAAAGGCGGTGGCACAACAGCGCCGTCATCCCCGCCGCCGCAGGCTGTCAAGGCAGCAGTAGCGGCCAAGGTCAAGCCCATTGCCAGGCGGCGCACAGTGGGGGTCTGTAAAGCAGTCTGAGGAGCTCGCATCGTCTTTCTTCCTTTTCGGGGGCAGCCACACCAAAACAACGGTAACACGGCGGTCGCAGCACACAGCGTGACACCCTAGACCACCACCTACAATTGAGCAACTCCCTAACTCGGTTTGGCGTTGACCGTGGCTTGACGTAAAGCTAGGTAATGCCTGGATGTGCCATGACTGAACTCGCGAAATCCTTCGACCCCTCCCAACTTGAGCGCCATTGGGCCACGTTGTGGGAGCAAAGCGGCCTCTACCAGCCCACGCTGGACACCTCCAAGCCGTCTTTCTGCGTGCAATTGCCGCCACCCAATGTGACGGGCACGCTGCACATGGGCCACGCCTTCAACCAAACCATCATGGACTCGCTCACGCGCTATCACCGCATGAGTGGCTTCAACACGCTGTGGGTGCCGGGCACCGACCACGCGGGCATTGCGACCCAGATCGTGGTGGAGCGCCAGTTGCAAGAAAAGGGCATCAGCCGCTACGACATGGGCCCAACGCCCCAAGAAGCGCGCAAAAACTTTGTGGCCAAGGTCTGGGAGTGGAAGGAGCAAAGTGGCTCCACCATCACCGGCCAGATGCGCCGCATGGGCGCCTCGGTGAGTTGGGACCACGAGTACTTCACCATGGACGAGAAGCTCTCCACCGTGGTGACCGAGACCTTTGTGCGCCTCTACGAAGAAGGTCTGATCTACCGCGGCAAGCGCTTGGTGAGCTGGGACCCGATCCTGCAGTCCGCCGTCTCCGACCTGGAGGTCGAGAACGAAGAGGCCGACGGCTCGCTGTGGCACATCCGCTACCCTGTTGAGGGCAGCGCTGACTCTCTGGTGGTGGCCACCACACGGCCCGAAACCATGCTGGGCGATACCGCCGTGATGGTGCACCCTGAAGACGAGCGCTACACCCACCTGATCGGAAAGCAAGTGCGTCTGCCCATCACCGGCCGCCTGGTGCCGGTGATTGCCGACGACTATGTGGACAAGGCTTTTGGCACGGGCGTGGTCAAGGTGACACCCGCCCACGACCAGAACGACTACCAAGTCGGCCTGCGTCACGGCCTGCCCATGCTGACCATCTTCAACCTGCAAGCCAAGGTCAGCGCCCACGAGGCGACCGACATCCCGGCCGCTTACGTCGGCCTGGACCGCTTTGTGGCGCGCAAGCAGATCGTGGCTCAACTGGACGCTGAAGGCCTGTTGGTGGAGGTCAAGAAGCACAAGCTGATGGTGCCCAAGTGCGCGCGCACCGGGCAGATCATCGAGCCCATGCTGACCGACCAGTGGTTTGTGGCCATGACCAAGGCGGGCGCCAACGGCCAAAGCATTGCCGAAGAAGCCATCGAAGCGGTGGATTCCGGCGCGGTGAAGTTCGTGCCCGAGAACTGGGTCAACACCTACAACCAGTGGATGAAGAACATTCAGGACTGGTGCATCTCGCGCCAGCTCTGGTGGGGCCATCAGATCCCGGCGTGGCATGGCGAGAACGGCGAGGTCTTTGTGGCCCGCCATGAGGCGGATGCCCGTGCGCAGGCCAGTGCCGCAGGCTACACCGGCGCCCTGACGCGCGACCCAGACGTGCTGGACACCTGGTACTCCTCGGCCCTGGTGCCCTTCTCCACCTTGGGCTGGCCTGAGAAAACGATTGAGCAAGACCTGTTCTTGCCCAGCTCGGTGCTGGTGACCGGCCACGACATCATCTTCTTCTGGGTCGCCCGGATGATCATGATGACCAAGCACTTCACCGGCAAAGTGCCCTTCAAGGATGTCTACATCCACGGCCTGGTGCTGGACGCTCAGGGCCACAAGATGAGCAAGTCCGAGGGCAATGTGCTGGACCCGGTCGACCTGATCGACGGCATCGAGCTGGCCCCGCTGCTGGACAAGCGCGTGGTGGGCTTGCGCAAGCCCGAGACGGCACCCAAGGTGCGTAAGAACACCGAGAAGGAGTTCCCGGAAGGCATCCCCGCTTATGGGGCCGACGCCTTGCGCTTCACTTTTGCGGCCATGGCCACATTGGGCCGCACCGTCAACTTTGACTCCAAGCGCTGCGAGGGCTACCGCAACTTCTGCAACAAGCTCTGGAACGCCACCAAGTTCGCGCTGATGAATTGCGAGGGACAAGATTGCGGCCTGATGGAGCACACCAAGGAAGAGTGCGCGGTGGGCGGCAAGGCCCATGGCTATATGAGCTTCAGCCCCGCCGACCGCTGGATCGCCAGCGAACTGCAGCGGGTGGAGCAAGCCGTGCACCAAGGCTTTGCTGAGTACCGTCTCGACAATGTGGCCAACGCGATCTACCAGTTTGTGTGGGACGAGTACTGCGACTGGTACTTGGAAATTGCCAAGGTGCAGATCCAAACCGGCACCGAGGCCCAGCAACGCGCCACCCGCCGCACGCTGATCCGCACCCTAGAGACCGTGCTGCGCCTGTTGCACCCCATCGCCCCCTTCATCACGGCCGAGCTGTGGAACACCGTGGCTGTGGTGGCAGGCCGCAAGGCCGAGGGCGATGGCAGCACCGTGGCCGGGGCCCGCTACCCTCGACCTGAGCTGAGCAAGATCGACCCAGCGAGCGACGCCTGGGTGGCTCAGCTCAAGTCGCTGGTCGGCGTGTGCCGCGCCTTGCGCAGCGAAATGGGCCTCTCGCCCGCTGAGCGCGTGCCGCTGGTGGCCCATGGTGACGCCGAGTTTTTGACGGCGGCAGCCCCCTTGCTGAAGGCACTGGCCAAGCTCAGCGATGTGCAGGTCTTGAGCGACGAGGCCGAGTTTGCAGCCGCCACCGAGCTGGCCCCGGTGGCCGTGCACGGTCAGGCGCGCTTGGCGCTGAAGGTCGAGATTGATGTGGCCGCTGAGCGTGAGCGCATTGGCAAGGAGATCAAGCGCATTGAAGGCGAGGTCACCAAGGCCGAAGCCAAGCTGGGCAACGAGAGCTTTGTGGCCCGCGCCCCTGCTGCCGTGGTGGAGCAAGAGCGAGCCCGCTTGGCCGAATTCAGCCGCACTTTGGACGGTTTACGTGGCCAATTGAACAAATTGCCCGCTGCCTGATATTTGCGTTCGATCTGGCACAAGCTGCTGTCACACGCAGATGCCAGAATCGTCCTCGTTAAGCAGTTCAAAAATCCAAGGAGTGGAGTGCATGAAAGCCAAGATCAACAAGGCCATCTTCCCGGTGGCGGGCCTGGGCACCCGGTTTTTGCCGGCCACCAAGGCCCAGCCCAAAGAGATGTTGCCCGTGGTGGACAAACCGCTGATCCAGTACGCGGTCGAAGAGGCCTATGCCGCAGGCATCCGGCAAATGATTTTTGTGAATGGCCGCCACAAGCGCGCCATTGAAGACCATTTCGACACCGCCTTTGAGCTGGAAAACGAGCTTGAAGTGCAAAACAAGCGCGAGTTGTTGTCGCTGGTGCATTCCATCAAGCCTGACGACATGGAGTGCATCTACATCCGCCAACCTAAGGCCTTGGGCCTGGGCCACGCCGTGCTGTGCGGCCAATGCGTGGTGGTGAACGAGCCCTTTGCCGTGCTGTTGGCCGATGACCTGATGGTGGGCCAGCCGCCCGTGCTCAAGCAGATGGTGGATCAGTTTGAAGAGTGGCAAGCCTCGATCTTGGCCGTGCAAGAAGTGGCGGCCGAGCACACCAAGCGCTACGGCATTGTGGCGGGCACCTCGGTGAATGACCGCATGATGGACCTGACCCACATCGTTGAGAAGCCCGCCCCCGAGAATGCCCCTTCGCGCTTGGGTGTGGCTGGCCGCTACATCCTGACGCCCGGTGTGTTCCGCGAAATCGCCAACCAGCCCCGCGGTGTGGGTGGCGAGATTCAGCTCACCGACGGCATTGCCGCACTGATGCGCCGCGAGAAGGTGTTTGCCTACCAGTACGAAGGCAAGCGCTATGACTGCGGCAGCAAAGAAGGCTTTTTGGAGGCCAATGTGGAGTTGGCCTTGGCGCACCCGCAATTGGGGGCTTCGTTCAGGCAATACCTGAAGGGTTTGTCGCTCTGACGCTCACGCGCTGAGCGCACTTCAAAAGGGCTGCCAAGGGGCAGCCCTTTGTTATTGTTTCAGCGGCGGCGCAGATAGTGGACGAACTCTTCGCCCACGGTGTCTTGCTGGACCAAATCATTGCCGGTTTGGCGAGCAAAGGCCTGAAAGTCGCGCGCTGAGCCCGGGTCCGTGGCGATGACTTTCAGAATCTCACCACTCGTCATCTCAGCCAAAGCCTTTTTGGCCTTCAAGATGGGCAGGGGGCAATTCAGCCCGCGGGTGTCGATTTCCTTGTGCGCGTCCATGCGTGTCCTCTGATGGGTAAGCCCCGATTTTAGGCCTTGAATTCCATAAAGCGGGGCGTAATGCCTCGGCCCCTCAGCCAATCAGCCATGGCCAAGCCCGTGCCCGCCGGCCAGCAGATGATGTCTTCGGGCTTGAACAGCTTGTATTCGGCCAACTCGGGGGACAGCCTGATCTCCCCTCTCGCTTGCACATGGTAGGCGATGATGACCTGGTTCATGCGCAGGAACTCGTACACGCCGATGAGCTTGACGGACTCGGCCACCAGGGACGTTTCTTCCAGCACTTCACGCGCAATGCCGGCCTCGGGGCTTTCACCGGCCTCCATGAAGCCGGTGATGTGCGCAAACATGCGCCCTTGCCAAGCGGCGTTGCGCGCCAGCAGCACCAATCCGTCGCGGTCCACACACTCCACCACCGCCGCCAATACGGGCGTCGGGTTGTTCCAGTGCGTAAAGCCGCAAGCGGTGCAGCGCAGCCGGGTCTTGGGGCCGCCGTCTTCCTCGGCTTCGACCCAAGACAGTGGCGCCGCACACTGCGGGCAATAGGTGAAGCCGGGCGCGCTCATGGCTTGCTGGCTCAGGCCGGAAAGACGCCGGTGGACAGATAACGGTCGCCGCGATCGCACACCACAAACACAATGGTGGCGTTGCTGACCGTCTTGGCCACTTGCAAGGCAGCCCAGCACGCACCCGCCGCCGAAATGCCCACAAACAGGCCTTCCTCGGCGGCCATGCGGCGCGCCATATCCTCGGCGTCACTTTGACTCACATAGACCAACTCGTCCACCGCCTTGGGGTCAAAGATCTTGGGCAGATAGGCCTCTGGCCACTTGCGAATACCGGGGATGCGCGAGCCTTCTGAGGGCTGGGCCCCAATGATCCGCACGGTGTTGCTCTTTTCTTTGAGGTAACGCGAGACCCCGGTGATGGTGCCGGTGGTGCCCATGGCACTGACAAAGTGAGTGATCTGCCCGTCGGTATCGGTCCAGATTTCGGGCCCGGTGGTTTCGTAATGCACCAGTGGGTTGTCGGCGTTGGCAAATTGGTCGAGCACCCTGCCCTTGCCGTCGCGCTGCATTTGCTCGGCCAGGTCGCGCGCCAGCTCCATGCCGCCTGACTTGGGCGTCAGGATCAGCTCGGCGCCAAAGGCCTTCATGGTCTGGGCGCGCTCGATGGAGAGGTCCTCCGGCATGATCAAGACCATGCGGTAGCCCCGGATGGCCGCAGCCATGGCCAAGGCAATGCCGGTGTTGCCGGAGGTCGCTTCGATCAGCGTATCGCCGGGCTTGATCTCGCCACGCAGCTCGGCGCGGCGGATCATGTGAATCGCAGGCCGGTCTTTGACCGAGCCTGCGGGGTTATTGCCTTCGAGCTTGCCCAGGATGATGTTGCCGCGCTGGGCAATCTCAGCACCGGGCAGGCGTTGCAGCCGAACCAAGGGGGTGCGGCCGATAGCGTCTTCAAGCGTCAGGTAATGGGGCATGGCAGGTGAGCGAGGTGATGCCGGGTGATTATCACGGCACCGCCTCGTCCTTGCAGAACCCCGGAACAAAGCCTCAGGGCTGGTTGATCCAGGTCTGCAAGTTGTTGTTCACCGTTTGGGTGATGCGGGTACCACTGTTGTTGCCGCCAGAGGCTGCATACGCATGGATGGCAATGCCGCAATCACCCTGGCAAGTGCTGGGGCCTGTGCCATCCGCCTGCACCACGGGTGCGCCGCTTTGGCCGCCGGCTGTGTCAATCGGATAGCGCGTCTTGCGGGTCTCGGACACCGCGACAGTACCCGCGCCACCCCATTGCGTACCGCTGAGCTTGTCGCCAGGGTAACCGAAGATGCCAATCGGCACACCGACCTGTGATGCCGTTGTCCAGGCACGGCCCAACCAGCCTGTGGAATTGCCAATCGTGCAGTTCAAGCGCGCAGCACCGTAGTCGTATTCAGCATTGTTGCTGTTGGTCCAGCCCGCCACCGAGTGCAAGCGCGTGGCCGTGCAAGAGCCATAGGGCGAGAGGCCGCCGTTACGGGCGGGGTAAAACACCACGTTGGTGGACCACACCCCCGTGCTGCCGCCTGAATGCACGCAGTGCCCTGCGGTGGCCACCGTGTTGTTGCTGATGAGCCAAGCCGTGCAAGAGAAGCTCCCTGAGCCTTGGTTGAAGGTCAGCAAGCCCACCGCGCGGTAGGGGTAGCCCGACTCTTGCGGGTAGACACGGAAACGGCGGTCGGAGTTGATGACAGACTCTGGGTCCAGCGCTTCTGCAGTCGACGCGTAAGGCGCGATCTTGGGCTTGAAGGTGGCCGCAAACGCAGCTTGTTCCGCCGCAGTCAGGCGCGACGCTGGAAACTCCGCCTCGGCATCCAGTGCCACGCCACGCTTGGTGTGGCCTGCGAAGGCACCGCCAGGCACAGTGCTGGTCACCATGACCGAAGGCATAGAGCCATCGCTGGCGGTGGGCATGTTCTTGTTGTCGGCTTGTGCCGCAGAGGCCAGTCCCAATGCTGCGGTGGCCAAGGCCAGCGCAGTCAGACGGCGGGAAGTGAATGCTGATGACATGAGATCTCTCCTGTGTGTTTGAGGGTCTTGCCAGTGTTGGCGGGCGGATCATGGGTGCCACTCGGCCCTCTCGCAATGGGCTGGCGGCCCGCTCCCCCGCGTGTGCCAGGGAGGCACCCCCTAGCAGGCTGCTGAAATACCGACCGGTTGTGATGGTCGAGCGAGGCGCAGCGAGGACAATGTGAGCATCTCGATCTGAGAGAGACCTATGCGCGGCGCCGACACCTTCACCGAG
>NZ_JBIKNQ010000014.1:0-81825 GCF_044358605.1 Ideonella sp. | reverse complement strand
AACCATCGAATTCCTCAACGCGCCCTCAACCACCAGACCCCCATCGAGGCCCTGAAAAAATGGCACGCCTCACACCCCAAGCTCTTCACAAAACGTGTGAATGATCTCCCGGGGCTTGACACCTAAGCAAGCCAACAACATCAGTCCGGCGCTCCAGGCCATGGCCTGTCGGCCGCGCGCATAGGCCTGGGCGGCGACTTCGGCATTGCGCTGAGCGATGCGTGTATTGATCTCGCCGATGAGCTTGGCGGGTTCACGGTCCACCCCGCGCACTGCGCCGTCACCCACCGAGGGTTCCAGTCCCGCAGCTTGGAACTTCTCAAGACCTACCCGGTAGGCTTTGGCCATTTTCTGGTGGGCGGCGATGAACTTCTCAACCTCTGCCTTCAGCGCAGGCTCAGACAAGGCCAGCCGCTCCGCTAGGAGCTTGGCTCCTTCGGCAACGGTCTTTTCTTCTTTCTCAAACGCTTTCCAGTGTTTGTCCATCAGGGCACTGTCCATGCCGCGTAGCAGGGTGTTCTTCCACTCCTGAACCTGGGTTTTGAAGGCGCTCTCCAGCGCCGCTGTGGCACGCTCATCGGCCATGCGGCCCTGCACATCTGACTGAAACGTGTCCAATGCTCGACCGGCCATCCACAAGCCGCCACTGCCTGCGCTGAGAGTCAAGATCAAGGCGGAGGCAAAGGCAAGGGGTAGTTTTTGGCTGAGGTTCATGAAAATCATCCTTGTTGCACCAGGACAGACGGGCGTATGGGATCACCATGCGCGTCCTCCGTGATCATCGACGGTTCTCCCAGTTCGAGATGCGTGGATAACCCGTCCTAAACTGGCCATCTCCCCCCTCGCTTCCCCCGTTTAGGTGGGAACAGCCTCCGCGCATCGAACTTAGTCTTGAGGCCATCTACGATGGTTCAGACGAGGCTCCCCCACCATGCATCCCAGCCCTTGGCAACCACTATGGGCGCTGCTGCCGCTGTCCATGGCCAGCAGCGTGGCCTTCGCAGCTTCCGCGCCGGCTTTGCTCTTGGCCAAGTCGGCACCCTCATCCATCGATCCTGCCGGCTACTTGGTCAGTGAGAAGCTCGATGGCGTCCGCGCCTTCTGGGACGGGCAGCGCCTGCGGACGCGGGGTGGGCTGCTGATTGCCGCACCCACCTGGTTCACCCAGAAGCTGCCCGCTATGGCCCTGGATGGTGAGTTGTGGATGGGCCGCAGCCGCTTCGATTTGCTCTCTGGCGCTGTTCGACAGGCTGAACCGGACGAGGCTGCCTGGCGCTTGATCAGCTTTCGGGTGTTTGAGATGCCCGGCGCCGCTGGCCCCTTTGAGCAGCGCGCACAACGCCTGCGCCAAGTCGTGGAGCAAGCCCAGTTTGGCGGCCTGCAGTGGGTGCCGCAAGAGGTGATCGCCGACCGATCCACTTTGCAGCGCAGGCTGGCCGAGGTGGTGGCGGCAGGCGGAGAGGGCTTGATGCTGCACAAGGCCGATGCCCCGTACACCACAGGCCGCAGCGACGTGCTGCTCAAGCTCAAGCCTGTTGAGGACGCCGAGGCCGTGGTGATCGGCTATGAGCCTGGCAAGGGGCGCTTTGCGGGCCAGACCGGTGCCCTCAAAGTGCGCGACGAGCAAGGCCGCGTCTTCAGCGTCGGCAGTGGCCTGAGCCATGCCCAACGCATCAGCCCGCCGCCCTTGGGCAGTACGGTTACGGTGCGCTGGCGTGGTACCACGTCCAAAGGCTTGCCCCGCTTTGCCACCCTGTGGCGGCTGCGCGAGCCGGGCTACTGAGCACGGCTGCCACCATTGGCCTGGGGTATCGTCGCACCATGAGTGAATTCAGCTTCTACTGGCACGACTACGAAACCTTTGGCCGCGTGCCGCGCCGCGACCGGCCCTCCCAGTTTGCCGGGGTGCGCACCGATGCCGACCTCAACGAGATCGGCGAGCCCCTGATGCACTACTGCCAGCCGCCGCTGGACGCACTGCCCGACCCCGAGGCCTGCTTGCTCACCGGCATCCTGCCCCAGCAGGCCCAAGCCCAAGGCCTGCCCGAACATCAATTCGCTGCCCTCATCGAGAAGGCGCTGTCGCAGCCCGGCACCATCGGCGTGGGCTACAACACCATTCGCTTTGACGATGAGGTCACCCGCCATCTCTTTTGGCGCAATCTCATCGACCCCTATGCCCGCGAGTACAAAAACGACTGCGGCCGCTGGGACTTGCTGGACGTGGTGCGCTGCACCTGGGCCCTGCGCCCCGAAGGCATCGAGTGGCCCAAACACGAGGACGGCCGCCCGTCTTTCAAGCTGGAGCACCTCACCGCCGCCAACGGCCTGAGCCACGAAGCGGCACACGATGCGCTCTCAGACGTGCGCGCCACCATTGCCCTGGCGCGGCTGATCAAGGCGCGCCAGCCCAAGCTCTGGGAGTTCTGCCTCAAGCTGCGCCACAAACAAGCCGTGTGGGACGAGATCGGCGTGGGCCGGCCTTTTCTGCATATCTCGGGCATGTACGGCGTGGAGCGCGGCTGCTTGGCGGTGGTCTGGCCGCTGGCGCCGCACCCGACCAACAAGAACGAGCTCATCGTCTGGGACCTGGCCCAGGACCCGACCGAGCTGTTTGGCCTGAATGCGGCACAGATCCGCGAGCGCGTGTTCACCCGCGCCGAAGACCTGCCTGAAGGCGTCACCCGCCTGCCGCTCAAGAGCATTCACGTCAACAAGTCGCCCATCGTCATCGCCAACATGCGCACCTTGAGCCCGGCCATGGCCGAGCGCTGGGGTGTGGACATGGCCCAGGCCCTTCGCCATGCCGAGTTGGCCGCCCAAGGAGGCGCCCGCATGGCCGGCATCTGGCCCGATGTGTTTGCCCGCCCAGAGCGCGGCGGCTCGGCCGATGTGGATGAAGACCTTTACGGCGGCTTCATTGGCCCGCAAGACCGGGGCCGCCTGGACCGCCTGCGCGCTAGGCCTGACGATCTAGACGCCCAGCGCCGTGCCAGCTTTGACGACCCACGCTTGGGCGAATTGCATTTCCGCTGGCGCGCCCGCAACTTTGCCCAGAGCCTCGACACCACCGAGCAGGCCCGCTGGCTGCAGCACTGCACCGAGCGCCTGCACCACGGCGCGGGTGGCGGTTTGAGCCTGCAGGCCTTTCAAGACCGCATCGACGAGCTGGGTGAGACGGCCGACGACGCCGCCCAAGACCTGCTGGGCGCGCTGATGGACTGGGCCGAGCAGATTGCGCCGCCGCTGGATTGACCTTGCGGACGGCCCGCTCCCCGGGCTTGCCCTCTGCACAGCACGCATGGGCTGGCGTAAGGTCTGGGCGTACCATGGCCATGAGCCAGTGAGCACGACTGCGAGGTTCCCCTTGCCGTCGTGTTGACCGGCCCTTCCACCACACACCAGGAGAAACTCATGCTCAAGTCCGGTATCGATCAAGACGCCCTGATTCAACAGTTCGCGCAGGCCAGCGCCAAAGGCACGGCGCAACTGCGCAAGGGTGTGACGGACGCTACCCTCAAGGCCTTGCAAGGCCGTGAACTGAGCCTGAAGAACATCCGCGCTGTGGTCAAGTCGGTCACCCAGGCGGCGAGCGCTGGCGCCGCCCAAAACACCAACGTCGATCCTGAGGGTTTGCTCAACTCTGCCGTGGCCGGCATGGACGATGCGCTCATCAAAGCCGTCGAGGCCAACAAACTGGCCTTGCAGCGCTTTGTCGACCAAGGCATGAGCCTGCAGCAAAAGCCGCTGCAAGAAGCGCTCTCCAATCTGGAGAAGTTTGAAGACACCATGTTTGCCGCCATCAAGAAGGCCGCTGCAGGGGCCGACACTCCCATGACCGGCCCCTGGAGCCAAGTCATGGAGCAGTTCCAAAAGGCAGGCAGCCAATCGGGCCTGCAGGCCACGGCCACCGTGGCCCAGCTCACCGACCAGATGCAAACCACGCTGCGGGACAGCCGCGCGGCCAGCCTCAAAGCAGTGCAAACCTTGGCCGACAGCTACACCGCCATGGTCAGCGGCGTGCTGCTGGGCCTGTCCGATGCGTTCAGCCAGGGTGGCGTGGCCGCTGCACCGGCACCGGCTGCCAAGACCAGCCGCGCCAAGAAGTAGAGTCTTGACTCTAGGGGAGGCGGGCGTCCGCACGGACACTCTCGCCTCCCACTTTTTCAGCGTGCTACCTGGGCGTTCAGACCCAGGCTGGCTTTGTCTCACCAACCCCCTCACACCATGACAGAAGTCGTCATCAGCGGCACCGGCTTGTTCCAGGCGCCTCATGTCATCACCAATGCCGAGCTTGTGGTGGCGTTCAACGCCTATGCCGAGCGCTTCAATGCCGAACATGCCGCCGCCATTGCGGCTGGCGAGTGCGAGCCGCTGTCGCCCTCTAGCGTCGAGTTCATCGAAAAAGCTTCGGGCATCAAGCAGCGCTTTGTGATGGACAAGGCCGGTGTGTTGGACCCGGCGCGCATGTATCCCAAGTTTGAGCCGCGCCCCGACGATCAAATGTCTTTGATGGCCGAGATCGGCGTGGATGCCGCCCAGAAGGCACTGGCCGCTGCAGGCCGAGAGGGGCACGAGATTGACGCCGTCATCTGCGGCGCCTCCAATATGCAGCGCGCTTATCCGGCCATGGCGGTTGAGATCCAGCAAGGCATTGGCGCCCAAGGCTACGGTTTCGACATGAACGTGGCTTGCTCTACGGCCACCTTCGCCATCGAGCAGGCATACAACGCTGTGCGCTCCGGCACGGCACGGCGTGTGTTGGTGGTCAACCCCGAGATCACCTCGGCCCACCTGGAGTGGCGCGACCGCGACTGCCATTTCATCTTTGGCGATGTCTGCACGGCCACCGTGGTGGAGCGGGCAGATGAGGCCCGCAGCAGCGATTGTTTTGAGATCCTGGGCACCAAGCTGGCCACCCAGTTCTCCAACAACATCCGCAACAACTTCGGCTTCATGAACCGCTGCGAAGACACGCCGCATGACGCCCGCGACAAGACCTTCCGCCAAGAGGGCCGCAAGGTCTTCAAAGAGGTAGTGCCCATGGCGGCCGCGCACATCGCCACCCACCTAGACGCCATGGGCTTCAGCGCCCCGCAAGTGCGCCGCTTCTGGTTGCACCAGGCCAATCTGGGCATGAACCAATTCATCATCCGCAAGCTCTTGGGCCAAGAACCCGACGCGGAAGTGGCGCCCCTCATCTTGGACCGCTACGCCAACACCTCGTCGGCCGGCTCCATCATCGCCTTCCACGAAACCCGTGGCGACATGGCCGCCGGTGATCTGGGCGTGATCTGCTCCTTTGGGGCGGGCTATTCGATTGGCTCGGTGCTGCTGCGGCGAGTGTGAGCCACTGGCTGTTCGAGACAGAGCGCTTGCGGGTGCGTCCACCCACCCGCAATGATCTGAAGGTCATGCAGGCGGTCTATGGTGATGTCGAGGCCATGCGTTTCGTGGGCGATGGCCAGGCCCTCAGTGCCGAGCGCTGTCAGGAGTGGCTGGGTGTGATTGAGCAGCGCTACGCCCTCAAGGGTTATGGCATGGCTGCGCTTTGCCGCCGCTCTGACGGTGCCGTGCTGGGTTTTTGTGGCGTGGTGCATCCCAACTTGAGGCCCTTGGGCGAGATCAAATACGCCCTGGCCCGCGAGCATTGGGGCCACGGCTATGCCGCCGAGGCGGTGCGCGGCATGCTGGCCTACGTCATTCAAGCCTTTGGCTTGCTGCAGCTTGCCGCCACCGTGGCGCCTGCCCATGAGCGCTCTCAGCGGGTGCTGAGCAAAGCGGGCATGCTGAAGGGCGGTTTGCGCGCCAACGCCGATGGCACGGAAACCCAGCTGTTCTGGTGGCGGGCACCCAGCGACACCGATCTTCAGAACATCTGAGCCGCAGAAGGCGCGTCCAGCGTCACATCGCTCAGCGCCTCGGCCACGCAGGGCAGCACCAGCCCCTCGGCCTTTTCCTCGGCGCTCAGGCCGGGCCATTCCACCCGGTAGCGCACCTGGCCCTGGGGCATCGCGCACAGGCAAGCGCGGCACGTGCCATTGCGGCACGACCGCGCCAGCCGCACACCGCCCGCCTGTGCCGCCTCTAGCAGGCTTTGACCGGCCTGGATGGGCAAGGTCCAGCCCGCAGGGGTGATCGTCAGTTGCGGCATGGCATTCTCAAGCCGTGGCCCATTGCAAGCCATCGGGCAAAGTCGATGGGCCAAACACAAAGTGCAGGACGCGACGTCGGCTGCTGCCGGTGGCTTTGGATGACGAATGCAGCGCCAGTGGACGCATGCACACCACGTCACCCGTTTGCGCTATGCAAATGTGCTCGGTGCTGCGCTGTCGCCAGTTAGCGACGAGGCTGGCATCAATCACGCCGTACTGATGCGTCCCACTCAATACCTTCAGGGGCCCGTCGTTTGGGCCGCAGGGGTCCAAGTGCAAGCGGACGGCCACCATGCTGGCCAGTACGGTGACGGGCGCCTGAACGAAAAGTTGCCCCTCCTTCTCAGACCAACCTTGCCAACCCGGTGCATCCACGCGCTGCGCCACCGGAATCGACAAGTCTTGGTGCAGGCTCACCAGCCAATTGCGCTGAAGGTCTTTTTCGAAATAGGTGCACTGCACGACGCGGGGGCTTTGAGAGAGCAACTCACTCAAGGCTGGGTGCTGCTGCAGATGTGCAGCCAGCGATTGGCACCAAGCCTCTCGCAGCAATTGCCGCGTCCCCGCTGCATGGCTGACCAAGGGCGCCAGCTTGCGCTCGATGTCTGCGCAGTCTCCTGCAGAGAGCACCCGGGGCACCGTGGACACGCCGAGTTGATCAAAGCTTTCGGTAGAGGTCATTCAAAGCGCGTTCGGTCGATATGCTGCGATGCTGCCACAGCCTCGCCACTAAACTCCCACCATGACCATTCCTCAAGACCTGCAAGCCCCTCTGGGGGATGTGCTGGCCGGTGCCCGGCTGGCGGCCAGCGTGATCGTGCTGCGTGAGGCGCCGGCCGATGCGCCTGCTCCCGGTGTGCCCCAAGTGCTGATGCTGCGCCGCGCCGAGCGAGACAACGACCTGCGCAGCGGCGTGTGGGTTTTTCCGGGCGGCGTGTTGGATGCGGTGGATGCCACCTTGCATGCGCGCTGCGAGGGCGACACGCCAGAAGCGGCGAACGCTAGGCTGGGGCTGACCGATGGGGCGCTGGACTACAGCGTGGCCGCCGTGCGCGAGTGCTTTGAAGAAGTGGGCCTGCTGTTTGCTCACTCTGCTCGCTGCCCCGCGACTCTGCCTTCGGCTGCGGAGCGCAAAGCGTCTGTCACCGGGGGCGACTTTGTGGCTCTGTGTGAGCGCCACGACCTGCGGCTGCAACTCGATGCCCTGGTGTACCACTCGCATTGGCTGACGCCCCCCGGCATTCCCAAGCGCTTCAACACCCGGTTTTATGTGGCACGTCTGCCGGAGGGCCAAGCGGCCCAGGCCGATGAAGGCGAGGCCCAGGAGTTGGCCTGGTTCACGCCGGCCGAGGCCCTGAAGGCGGGCTTGAAGCTCTTGCCCGTCACCACCCGCACCCTGCAAGACCTGGCTCGGTTTGACACCGTGCAGGCCATCTTGGATGAGGCTCGCGCCCGCCAGCACCCGCCGATGATGATGCCCCGCCTGGGGCAGAGCGCCCAAGGCAAAGGCCGCCCGGTGCTGCCGGATGAGCCCGCCTGGGCCGAGATTGGCCGCCTGGACCCACACGGGCAGGGCACCGTGTGTTTTGAGCTGCCGCCCTTGCGTGCGGTGGCGCTGTCACCGCGCATCACCCGCGTCACCTGCAACAACGGCTCGGTGATGACCGGCCCCGGCACCAACACCTATCTGATCGCCGAGCCTGGCAGTGACGAGGTCACCGTGCTGGACCCAGGGCCTGACGATGCCGACACCAGCGCTCACTTGCAGGCTGTGATGGCGGCCGTGGGCCCTCGCCGGGTGACCCGCATCGTGGTGACCCACACCCACAAAGACCATTCGCCCGCCGCCCAGGCCCTCAAGGCGCTGACCGGCGCGCCCCTGGTGGGCATGGCGGCCCTGCACCCGGAATGGCAGGACACGGGCTTTCAGCCGGATCAGGCTGTGGCCGAGGGCGAGGTGTTGACGCTGGGCGCCCACACCCACCTGCAAGCCGTGCACACCCCCGGCCATGCAGCCAACCACCTGTGCTGGCTGCTGCAAGAGGAGGCCACCCTCTTCACGGGCGACCACATCATGCAAGGCTCCACCGTGGTCATCAACCCGCCCGATGGCGACATGGCTGCGTATTTCAGATCGCTGGAGCGGCTGTTGGCGATGGAGTTGCGTTGGTTCGCACCGGGCCACGGCTTCTTGATGGCCGAGCCGCATGCCGAGGTACGCAAGCTGCTGGCACACCGCCGCGCCCGCGAGGCCAAGGTGCTGGCCGCCTTGAAAGCCCTGGGCTCTGCGACGGCCCTGGCGCTGGTGCCTGTGGTCTATGGCGACGTGCCCGTGCAGCGCCACGGCATCGCCGCGCGGTCACTGACAGCGCACTTGCTGAAGCTGGCGGGAGAGGGCGTGATCAGCGCCCGGCAGGGCGATGAGGCCATGATCTGGGAAGCCTGAGCCTCAGCCCGCGGTGATAGCCGGGGCCGGGCTTGGCCCCACACAGCCCCTCGGTGACATCACCGATCAAAGTCCAGCGGCGGAATCAAGTCCGCCATGTTCGGCCGCCAGCCCAGTAATTGCGCCAGGGCCGCGTCCCAGCGGTGGCGGGCCAGCTTGCTGAAGCCGGTTTTGTTGGGGTGTATCTCGTCCAGCCAATCGCCGCTGGCGGTGTTGGAGCCGGGCAGGGCGGGGTCGAGCAGGCCACGTGCGTCAATGACATGCACATTGGGCAGCACGGCCACTTCGGCATGCAGGCGCTCGTTGAGTTTGTCGACCACGGCACGGGCGGCAGAGAACATCTGGCCATCGCTCAGGCCTGCGCGCTTCATCGAGGGGTAGAGCCAAGGCCCGGCCACCTTGAGCAGGCCACCCACCAGCGCACCGGTGACCGGGCGGGGTTGGATGTAGTCATAGCCGTTGACCAAGATGGGGGCTTTGCGCGTCTTGGCGCTGCCTGCACGGTCGCGCAAGGTGACAAAGGCTTTGATCTGCGCAATCACCTCGTCAAAGAACTCATCGGCCTGGGGCGAGGCCATTTGCCCGGACAGCAGTTGCACAAAGTGAGCCGGGGCCAGGGTTTGGCCAGACAGGGCGTGGCCGTGTTGGGCGTCGTACAGCTCGGCAAAGAGGTTCTTCAGGTCGTTGCCGCCGCCTGAAAACAAGATGGCGTCAAAGTCGAAGAGCTGGAACATGGCCTCGGTTTGACGGCGCTGGCCGCCGCGCACCATGTCAGACACCACGTCCCCAATGTGCGAGACATCCACCACGCCAGTGAAGTAAGGCGTGGCGATGGCATCCAACAGGTTGGTGCCGGTCTCCAGCAGCGGGGTGAACTTGTCGAACCACGAGTCGCCTTCGGCATAGATCAAGCGCTCGAAGGGGTAGTTCAAGAGGGCGTCGATGGCATCTTGCGTGCCCCCGGTGGCCTCGATGCGGTGCAGCTTGCGCATCACCGGCTGATGGGTGGCTTGGTACCAGGGGGCGGCAAAAGCAGCGGCGCTGGCGGCGTTGATGACAGGCATGGGCGATCCTCCGAGTGATGTTCTAACCTCGTACTGTAGGGGTTTCCGGTACTTTTTCACATCCTGCATCGAGGGGAGGTCGACCCTTGAAATGGGTCATGGCGGCCCCATATGGGCTGCCAGCAGCCAGGCCTATTGGGCCTGTGCGGCATTCAGATTTCATATTCCGAAAACACCATGAGCAAACAAACCCATTCCTTCCAGGCCGAGGTCAAGCAGATCCTGCATCTGGTGACCCATTCGCTCTACTCAAACAAAGAAATCTTCTTGCGTGAGTTGGTCTCCAACGCCTCAGACGCCTGCGACAAGCTGCGCTATGAAGCCCTGGACAAGCCCGAGCTGCTGGAAGACGCGCCCAACCTGGACGTGCGGGTGTTTTTTGATGCCGAGGCCAAGACCCTGACCATCCGCGACAACGGCATTGGCATGAGCGCCGACGAGGCCGCTGCCCACCTGGGCACCATTGCCAAGAGCGGCACGCGTGAGTTCATGGCCAAGCTGGATGGCGAGCAAAAGAAAGATGCCAACCTGATCGGCCAGTTTGGCGTGGGCTTTTACTCAGGCTTCATCGTGGCCGACCGCATGACGGTGGAAACCCGCCGCGCCGGCCTGGCCGCCGACCAAGGTGTGCGCTGGAGCAGCGAAGGCACGGGCGAGTTTGAGCTTGAGGCCATCGCCAAGCCCACCCGTGGCACCGATGTCATCTTGCACCTGCGAGACGAAGAGCTGGAGTTTCTCGCCACCTGGAAGCTCAAGTCCATCATCAGCAAGTACTCGGACCACCTCAGCCTGCCCGTGCTGATGCAGAAAGAGGAATGGGACGCCGAGGCCAACGAGGGCAAAGGCGCGCAAGTCAAGAAAGACGAGTGGGAGCCCGTCAACAAAGCCCAGGCCTTGTGGGCCCGCTCCAAGAGCGATGTCACGGACGCCGAGTACCAAGAGTTTTACAAGCAGATCAGCTACGACACCGAAGCGCCGCTGTCCTACACCCACAACCGGGTGGAAGGCCGCAGCGAGTACACGCAACTGCTCTACATCCCCAAGAAGGCCCCGTTCGACCTGTGGAACCGCGACAAGCGCGGCGGCGTGAAGCTCTATGTGAAGCGCGTCTTCATCATGGATGACGCTGAGGCGCTGATGCCCACCTATTTGCGCTTCGTGAAAGGCGTGATCGACTCGGCCGATTTACCGCTGAATGTGAGCCGCGAGTTGCTGCAAGAAAGCCGCGACGTCAAGGCCATCCGTGAAGGCTGCACCAAGCGCGTGCTGTCCATGCTGGAGAGCCTGGCCGACAGCGACAGCGCCGACGACAAGGCCAAGTACGCCGACTTCTGGAAGGAGTTTGGCGGTGTGCTCAAAGAAGGCATCGGCGAAGACTTCGCCAACCGCGAGCGCCTCTCTAAGCTCTATCGCTTTGCCTCCACCCATGCCGACGAGGGCGTGAGCCTGGCCGACTATGTGTCGCGCATGAAGGAAGGCCAAGACGTCATCTACGTCATCACTGGCGACAGCCTGGCGGCCGCCAAGAGCAGCCCGCAGCTGGAGATCTTCAAGAAGAAGGGCATCGAGGTGCTGCTGCTGGTGGACCGTGTGGACGAGTGGTTGCTGTCTCACCTCTACGAGTTCGAGGGCCACACGCTGCAAAGCGTGGCCAAGGGCGCGGTCGACCTGGGCAAGCTGCAAGACGAGGAAGAGAAGAAAAAGGCCGAGGAAGCCGCAGAGGCCTTCAAGCCGGTGCTGGATAAGCTCAAAGAAGCTCTCAAGGACCGTGCCAAAGATGTGCGGGTCACCACCCGTCTGGTTGACTCCCCCGCATGCGTGGTGGTGGAAGAGGGCGATATGAGTGCCCACCTGGCCCGCATGCTCAAGCAAGCCGGCCAAGACGCACCCAAGGCCATGCCCATCCTGGAGATCAACGCAGAACATGCGCTGGTCAAGCGGCTGGACGGCGACGCCCGCTTCGACGACCTGGCCCACATCCTCTTCGACCAAGCCTTGCTGGCCGAAGGCGGCCATCTGGAAGACCCTGCCGCCTATGTGCGCCGCGTGACGGCTTTGCTCACGGCGTAAGCGAGGCGCTGGCGCTGCTGGCCAGCGCTTCCTGCAGCCAGGCCTTGAAGGCCTGGGCTGCAGGGCTCAGGCCGGTTGGCCGCTGTAGCAGCACATAGGCCTGCAGGGTGTGAGCCTCGGCAACGGGGCGCACCAACTTGCCTTGCGCCAAGTCGCTCTCCACCAGCAGCGCATTGCTCAGGCAGGCCCCTTGGCCCTGCAGCGCCAGTTGCAGCACGGTCTCGGCGCTGCCGTAAGCCACCTCGCTGTGCAGGCGGCGTTTCAGCCCGCTGCGGCGCAGCCAATCGCTCCACCACTCGCCCTCGTCTTCATGCAGCAAGGGCCAGCTTAGCCAGTCGGCCGTTCGCTGTGGCGCGCCGTGTTGGGCCAGGCAGGCAGGGCTGCACACCGGGAAGATGGCCGGCCGCAGCAAGACCTCGGCTGTGCCACTGAAGTCGCCGGGATCACCGTACATCAGGGCCAGG
This sequence comes from Ideonella sp., assembly GCF_044358605.1. Classification (GTDB taxonomy): domain Bacteria; phylum Pseudomonadota; class Gammaproteobacteria; order Burkholderiales; family Burkholderiaceae_C; genus Ideonella. The sequence continues at coordinate 69,626 of NZ_JBIKNQ010000014.1, read as the reverse complement.
TCGGCATCGGCCGGGCAGTGCGTCAACCAGGGTTGAGGCTCTACCGACACCCGCAAGGTCGGGTGCTGTTGCCGGAACTGCGCCAGGCGCGGCTGTAGCCAGCGCGTAGCCAAGCCAGGCGTCACCACCAGACGTAGCCAAGCAGGTTGTTGGCGTTCGCAGAGCTCATCGGTGGCCGCAGCCAACACCGCAAGGGCCTCGCTCACCTGTGCGTGGTAGCGCCGCCCCTCCGGCGTGAGTTGAACGCCGCGGGCGTGGCGCTCCAGCAAGGCCTGGCCGACGCGCTCTTCCAGCAAGCGCACGTGCCGGCCAATGGCCGGGTGGGTGACATGCAGCTCTTGGGCGGCGGCCACAAAGCTGCCCAATCGCCCGGCCGCCTCAAAGGCGCGCAGGGCATTCAGCGGCGGTAGGCGTGCAGCGGGGTCTGGGCTCTTGCTCATGCAGCGATGTTAGTTTTTCTTTCAGCCAATGCGCGGAATCTTTGCTTGTGAAGGCGCAGGGGCTTGCCTAGCATGCGGCATCTCTCAAATTCTCTTCGTCGTTGGTCATGAGCCCACTGTTCACATCGCCCTTCGCCGCCGACGCGGCGCCTTCGCCTGAAGCCTCGCGCCGAGCTTGGCTGCAGCAAGCCGCTGGCGGCCTGGCTGCCGCTTGGGGCTTGCTGGGGGCGTCCACCGCCTCGGCCAAAGATAGCCAACGCTCAGGTGCTGCCGGTCAGGTGCTGGTGGTGGGGGCGGGCATGTCGGGGCTGGCGGCTGCGCGGGCCTTGGTGGACGCCGGCTGGTCGGTCACGGTGCTGGAGGCCCGCCCTCGCTTGGGCGGGCGCATCTGGACCGACCGCAGCCTGGGCCTGCCGCTCGACTTGGGCGCTTCGTGGATCCATGGCATTCAGGGCAACCCGGTGACGGACTTGGCCCGAGAGGCTGGCGCGAGGATGGTCTCGACCAGCTATGACAGCACCATCACCTTCAACACCTCGGGCCAGCCTGTCAGCAAGACCGAACGGGCTCGGTTGGACAGCCTGACCAAGCGCATGAACAAGGCGCTGAAAACCGGGCAGCAAGCCGACAAAGACGCCTCGGTGCGCAGCACCGTCACTCAAGGCATGGGCTATGCCCAGATGAGTGCTGAAGACAAGCGTTACACCGACTTCCTGATCAACAGCACCATCGAGCAAGAGTGGGCGGGTGCTGCCACGGCGCTCTCGACCTATTGGCATGACGCCTCCAAAGGCTTCAAGGGCGGCGATATGCTCTTCCCTGAAGGCTACAGTGCCTTGATCGAGCACTTGGCCGAGGGCTTGGATGTCCGCTTGGGCCATGCCGTCAGCAGCATCCACTGGCAGAGCAACAGCGTCAAAGTCCAAACCAGCCAGGGCGCTTTTGCGGCCGATCATGTGTTGATCACGGTGCCGCTGGGCGTGCTCAAGACGGGCGGCGTGAGCTTCACACCAGCCTTGCCGCAGGCCAAACGCGACGCCATCAGCAAGCTGGGCATGGGTGTGTTCAACAAATGCTTTCTGCAGTTCGACGACGTCTTTTGGGACCCCGGCTACGACTGGCAGGAATACATCCCTCAGACCTACGGTTTATGGACAGAGTGGGTCAGCCTGACGCGGCCTACGGGCAAGCCGGTGCTGTTGGGCTTCAATGCAGCGGATAGCGCCCAGAGCATGGAGTTGCAGAGTGACGAGGCCACCGTGGCCAGTGCCATGCAAACCCTGCGCACCATCTTTGGCCCGCAAACGCCGCAGCCCAAGGCCTGGGCCGTGAGCCGCTGGGGTGCGGACCCCTGGTCGCGCGGCGCCTATTCCTTCAATGCCTTGGGCAGCCACCCTCGCCAGCGCGATGATTTGGCTCGGTCGGTGTCCGGCCGCCTGTTCTTTGCTGGTGAGGCCACCAGTCGTCAGTACTTCGCCACCGTGCATGGCGCCATGATGTCGGGGCAGCGGGCCGCCGAGGAGATCATGTCGTCATCATCCGCTCGATCTGCTCTCTGAGCTCGGTCGTCTGCTGGCTCCAGTAGGCGGGGCTGGCGAACCACGGAAAGGCTTGCGGAAAGGCCGGGTCGCTCCACCGCTCGGCCAGCCAAGCGCTGTGGTGGATCATGCGCAGCGTGCGCAGGGGCTCGATCAACAGCAGCTCGCGGTCGTCAAACTCCCGAAAGTCGCGATAGCCGTCCAGCAAGTGATAGAGCGCGGCTTCCACCGCGCTGCGCTCGCCGGGCAACAGCATCCACAGGTCTTGGATGGCCGGGCCCATGCAGCAGTCGTCAAAGTCCACAAAGTTGGGCCCAGCATGCTCGCCCTCGGCCCGCCACAGCACATTGCCGGAGTGGCAATCGCCATGCAGGCGGATGTGGCGCAGGCCATCGTGGCGGGCAAAGGCTTGATCCACCAAGGCGAGGGCTTGGGCGCTGGCGCTGATCCAAGCGCTTTCTGTCTCAGGGCGGACAAAGCCACCGTCCATCAAACGCGCCCGGGCCGCGTGGCCAAAGGTTTGGCTGTTCAGGGTGCGGCGGTGCACAAAGCGGCTGCGGCCGCCCACGCCATGTAGACGGGCCAGCAATCGCCCCATGCGCGCCAGCACTTCAGGCTCTTCCAGCTCGGCGGCGCGGCCTACACGGCGCTCGCACACTGCAAAGCGCCACGCGGTTGCTCCACTGATGTCATCGTTAAAGTGGCCCAGCGTGGCCTCTGGCGCAGCGGGGGCTTGCGCCTCAAACTCGTCGGGTGCGGGGGCTGGCGCGTGGCTCACCCGCAGGCGCTTGTCGTGGCCGTCGGCTTGCAGGGGCAAGGGGGCCAGCACCGGCAGGTCGGCGGCAGCCAACTCGGCCGTGAAGGCGTGCTCCTCCAAAATCTGCGCATCCGTCCAGCGCCCGGGCCGGTAGAACTTGACCACCACCACTCGGCCGTCCTCCAGCGGGGCCTGCCAGACGCGGTTCTCATAGGAGTTGAGTTGCAAAAGCCTCCCGTCAGCGGGCAGGCCAGCGGCGTTCAGGGCGTCCAGCACGGTGTCGGGGCCCAGGTGGGCGTAGGGGGTGCTGGTGTCGGAGGGGCTGCTCATGCTGCGATGGTACGAGGCTTGTCAAGCTGGGGGCTGATTCGGCGGCAATAGCCAGCGGGGTTGTCCCTGCTGATCGTGGAAAAGGGTGTGAATAAGTCGGGGGTGGGGGTGCTAAGTGCTTGTCGCCATTGAACTTTGAATGCCGTGCCTAATATTTCAGCAGTGTGACACCGTGATGAAAAAGATGCGTCCGCCGCAAAATTTCGGTTCTTATCGCACCTAGAATCGCCCACTTTTTTTGGGTTTTCGGCCCCCGGCTTGGCAGGTGGCTTTCTCGGTGTATGAGTGCTTCCTGTCGGGCGGATAAACGCTCTGTAGTCGCCCCCTTGGTAGCGGCCGATGTGATCTGGGTCGATGTGCTGAAGGTGCTGGCCGCGCAATTCATTGTTTGGCATCACTTTGTCCTCTATGGGCCTATGGCCCAGGCTGCGCATGAGGCCACACCCACATTGGCGGCGTGGCTGGCGGAGTACGGCCTCTTGGCGGTGCAGGTCTTCTTGGTGGTGGGTGGCTATTTGACGGCCCAGAGCCTGCAACGTGCCTTGCCCGCAGCAGGCACCTCGGCCTGGCCCAAGGTGGGTGGCCTGGTGTGGCGCCGTTGGCAGCGCTTGATGAAGCCCTTCGCGCTGGCCATGGTACTGACGGTGCTGGCGGCTTGGTTGGCCCGCTCTTGGATGAGCGACGCAGACACGCCGGCAGCGCCCAGCCTGCTGCAAGATTGGCTGGAGGTGCCGGCCTTGAGTGTGGGGGTCTGGTATGTCGCCATCGATCTACAGCTGTATATCAGCCTCGTTCTGTGGGCGGCTCTGGCCCAGTCCTGGGCCGCTTGGGCGCGGGGTGGCTTGCTCTTGGTGGCGGTGGCGGCCAGCCTCTGGGTTTGGAACCTCGACAGCGACTGGGACATGGCACCCTGGTACTTCTGGGCCAGCTATGGCTTGGGTGCCTTGGTGCAGCGCGCAGCGGGCTTGAACCGTGCCTGGCAGCGCGCGCTGGTGGCGGGCCTGCTGGCCGTGGTGGTGGTTCTGGCGCTGGATTTGGCCTGGCGCAGCCGCGTGGCCTTGGCCGCCGCGGTGGCGCTGAGCTTGTGGTGGGCTGCGCAGAGCCGCCCGCTGCGCCTCCCTCTCACACTCAAGGCAGGCTTGAGCGCCCTGGCTGCACAAAGCTATGCCTTGTTCTTGCTGCATTACGCGGCCAGCTTGGTGGTCAGTGCGGTGGCGACCCGCTGGGAGTGGGTGGATGCGCAGTCGGCCTGGTGGCTCATGGCGCTGACTTGGGCCTTGAGCATGCTGGCTGCGGCCTGGATGACTCGCGTGCTGGCTCAACCCATGGTGTGGCCATGGCAAGTAGCACCGCAGCCGGTGGCGCAAGGGCGCTGAGTTTGCTTAGCCGTCTACGGCCTGCAGGATGCTGGCCTTGAAGCGCCGCAACTGAGCCAGCTCCTGGTCGGGCGCGGCAATGGCCGCCCACACCATGTCCTGCAGCGCGCGGCTGGTGGTTTCCAGGTCTGTGGTCTTTAGGTTGCCACCCGAGGTTTGCCCCACCACTTCCCACAAGATGTGTTCCATCGGCCCCAGCACCATGGGGCGCAGCAGGCGCAAAGGAATGTCCTGGCGGATCTCGCCGCTGGCCTGGCCCCGGGCCAGCAGGTCCATCAGTGGTGCGGTGTAGCGCCGCTGCAAGGGCGCAAAGCTGTCGCCCAACTCTTGGCCCTTGGAGCGGCCCTCTGAGAGCACCAGCGCACACAAGCCGGTGCCCTGAATCAAGAAGAGCTGCAAATGGGTGCGCATCAGCAAGGCCATTTGCTGGCGCAGCGGTTGCTGCTGGGCCTGAGCTTCGCTCAACACCGTCTGCATGGCGGCAATGATCTCGTCGTACCAGTCACTGATGACGCGCACGCACAGCTCGCGCTTGCCTCGAAAGTAGGTGAATACCGTGGCCTCAGAGATGCCCAAGCGCTGGGCGATCTCAATGGTGGTGGCACGCTCATAACCCTTCTCGGCCAGCACCTCGCGGCCCACCCGCAGGATGTCACGCACCCGCTGTTCGCTCTTGGCGCTGGCGGTGGCCCGGCGCGCACCCACAGGGGCCGGGCTGGGCGGGGTGGTGGCCGTGATGGGGCGAGTGCGAGGCATAAATTGAGTATCACTCAAAAAACACTTGATCCGCAAGGGTGGCGCTGTTAGATTCTGGGCTGCACCGGCTCAGTGAGGGTCAGCTATGGCTGGTTCCATGAGGCGATATTAGGGTTTCTATTGAGGATGGCTCAACAGCGGCCATCCTGTCACAGCGTCAGGAGACACCGCATGTTTGAGTCCACCTTCACCTTTCCCTTGGGCGAGGACATCGCCGCGCTGCGCGAAGCCGTGCGCGACTTCGCTCAAAACGAGATCGCACCGCGCGCCGCCGAGATCGACCGCGTGAATGAGTTCCCGGCGGACATGTGGAAGAAGCTGGGCGACCTGGGCGTGCACGGCCTGACCGTGGCCGAAGAATACGGCGGCACCGCTATGGGCTATGTGGCTCACATGGTGGCCATGGAAGAGATCAGCCGCGCCAGCGCCTCGGTGGGCCTGAGCTACGGCGCGCACAGCAATCTGTGCGTCAACCAAATCCACCGCAACGGCACCGACGCGCAAAAGCGCAAATACCTGCCGGGTCTGATTGCAGGCACGCAAGTGGGCGCCTTGGCCATGAGCGAGCCGGGCGCAGGCTCAGACGTGGTCAGCATGAAGCTGCGTGCCGACAAAAAGGGTGACCACTATGTGCTGAACGGCTCCAAGATGTGGATCACCAACGGCGGTGACGCCGACACCCTGGTGGTCTATGCCAAGACCGAGCCCGAGATGGGCGCGCGCGGCATGACGGCCTTCATCATCGAAAAGGGCTTCAAGGGCTTCAGCAAGGGCCAGCACCTGGACAAGCTGGGCATGCGCGGCTCCAACACCTATCCGCTGTTCTTCGACAACTGCGAAGTGCCGGCCGAGAACGTACTGGGCGGCGAAGGCATGGGCGCGAAGGTGCTGATGAGCGGCCTGGACTACGAGCGCGTGGTGCTCTCGGGTGGCCCGCTGGGCATCATGGCCGCCTGCATGGATGTGGTCGTGCCCTTTGTGCACGAGCGCAAGCAGTTTGGCCAAAGCATCGGCGAGTTCCAACTGATGCAGGGCAAGATCGCCGACATGTATTCCACCTTCCAAGCCTGCCGGGCCTATGCCTATGCCGTGGCCCAGGCTTGTGACCGCGGCGACCATGCCCGCACCCTGCGCAAAGACGCCGCCGGCGTAATTCTCTACACCGCTGAAAAGGCCACCTGGATGGCCGGCGAAGCCATCCAAGCCCTGGGCGGCGTGGGCTACACCAACGAATACCCCACCGGCCGTCTGTGGCGTGACGCCAAGCTCTACGAGATCGGTGCCGGCACCAGCGAGATCCGCCGCATGCTGATCGGCCGCGAGCTCTTCGCCGAGACCTGCTGAAGCCCAGCCCCTTAGGGGCGTTAGACACGCACCGCCTACCCGCACAGACGACGGACAAAAGATGCCCATCATTTCAAGCAAGCTCAACGCGCGTTCGGCCGAGTCGCAAGCCAATGCGGCGGCCATGAAGGCGCTGGTGGATGACCTGAATGCCAAGCTGGCCAAGATTGCCGAAGGCGGTGGCGAGGCCGCACGCGCCAAGCACTTGGCGCGCGGCAAGCTGCTGCCGCGCGAGCGGGTCGAGATGCTGCTGGACCCAGACACCCCGTTCCTGGAGATCGCCCCGCTGGCCGCTTTGGGCATGTACCCCGAGAAAGACGGCAGCGACGCCGCGCCCTGCGCCGGCATGATCGCGGGCATTGGCCGGGTGGGCGGGGTGGAGTGTGTCATTGTCTGCAATGACGCCACCGTCAAGGGCGGCACCTACTATCCGCTCACCGTGAAGAAGCACTTGCGGGCTCAAGAAGTGGCGCAGCAAAACAAGCTGCCCTGCATCTACTTGGTGGACTCGGGCGGCGCCAACCTGCCCAATCAAGACGACGTCTTTCCTGATCGCGACCACTTCGGCCGCATCTTCTACAACCAGGCCAATATGTCGGCGGTGGGCATTCCGCAAATCGCCGTGGTCATGGGCTCGTGCACGGCGGGCGGAGCCTATGTGCCGGCCATGAGCGACGAGACCATCATCGTCAAGAACCAAGGCACTATCTTCCTGGGTGGCCCGCCGCTGGTGAAGGCCGCCACGGGCGAGGTGGTGAGCGCCGAAGACTTGGGCGGTGGCGATGTTCACACCCGCCTCTCAGGCGTGGCCGATCACCTGGCCGACAACGACTTGCATGCGCTGGCCCTGGCCCGCGCTGCTGTTGCCAACCTCAACTGGCAAAAGCCGCAGCCCATGGCACTGCGCACGCCCGCTGAGCCCAAGTACCCGGCGGAAGAGCTGCTGGCGGTGATCCCCACCGACACCCGCAAGCCCTTTGATGTGCGCGAGATCATCGCCCGCATCGTCGACGGCTCCGACTTCGACGAGTTCAAGTCTCGCTACGGCACCACCCTGGTCTGCGGCTTTGCCCACATCGAGGGCATGCCGGTCGGCATCGTCGCCAACAACGGCATTCTGTTTGCCGAGAGCGCCAACAAGGGCGCGCACTTCATCGAGCTGTGCTGCCAGCGCAAGATCCCGCTGGTGTTTCTGCAGAACATCACCGGCTTCATGGTGGGCCGCAAGTACGAGAACGAGGGCATTGCCCGCGCAGGCGCCAAGATGGTGACGGCCGTGGCCTGCGCCAACGTGCCCAAGTTCACCGTCATCATCGGCGGCAGCTTTGGCGCTGGAAACTACGGCATGTGCGGCCGCGCCTACTCACCCCGCTTCTTGTGGATGTGGCCGAACGCACGCATCAGCGTCATGGGTGGCGAGCAAGCCGCCAGCGTGCTGGCCACTGTCAAGCGCGACGGCATCGAAGCCAAAGGCGGCCAATGGAGCGCCGACGAAGAAGCCGCCTTCAAAGCCCCCATCAAAGAGCAATACGAAGTGCAGGGTCACCCCTACTACGCCAGCGCCCGCCTGTGGGACGACGGTGTGATCGACCCCGTCGACACCCGCCGCGTGCTGGCGCTGGGCTTGTCGGCCAGCTTGAATGCGCCGATTCCGGATGCCAAGTTTGGGGTGTTCCGGATGTAGCGTGGTGCGGAAAGATGGACGACCAACGGTTGCAGGTGAGCTGTTCGCTCCTATGATGACCGGCCGCAAAATGAGGAGATTTCAATTGGGTAGCGTCAATAACTATTTGGTCCTGCGTCGCATCTTTGGGGGAATGGCCCTCGCCTGGTCTTTGGCTTTGATCGGTTGCGCGGGCACCGTCAAGCACCAGGGGCCAGCACCCACAGGGGCTGAGCAGAAGGTCCAAGGACTTTCAAAGTTGTCTCTCGCTCTTTCACCGAAGGCTCAGGCGGATTTGGAGAGCAACAAGGGTTTCAATCAGGAGGAACTCACCCGTCGGATTCAGGATCGCCTACAGGCCAAAGGCTTGGTGACGCAAGGGGTGAACCAGTATGTCGATGTCGTCGTCAACGACGTTCGCGTTCGTAGTGCGTTCACGGCCATCATGTTTGGCTTCATGGCTGGCGATGACCACATCAAGGGTCGCGTTCGGTTGATGACGGAATCCCAGCAAGAGTTGCGAGCATTTGATGTCTCCGCCTCCTATGCATTTGGGGGCTTGGCGGGTGGGCAGGACGGCACACGCATGAAGTGGTTGTACGACAAGTTTTCGGAGTTGGTGCTGCAGGAGTTGGAGAAGCTGGTGGTTCCGGCAGGCGGCTCGGTTTCCCGGACGGTGACGCCATCACGCATACCAAGCAGTGCTGCCCCGACACAGCAGTTGCCGCCATCTCCGGGTGTCAGCACAGCGGTATTGCCTCCCAGTTCAGCAAACGCTGCGGCGGCTAGCGTCTCTGGCGTGGGTACGTCGACCATGATCGTTCTGCCTCCCGCCACGCCTGCGGATAAGGTTTTGGATAACCCAACCATCGCGCATCGCTACCACCTCTACCTCTCCCGCCCAAAGCCCAAGGCTTTTGCAGTCTCTGACAGCGGTGCTTGGTGGATGGCGTGGGGGGAGTCCTTGAACCCTACGGTCAAGGAAACCGTGCCTCAGCGCGCACTGCGGGGCTGCCAGGAGCGCAGCCAGACGCCTTGTGTTCTTTACGCCGTTGATGACAAGGTCGTCTACGGGCAAGGCGCGGAAGGTAAACGGTGATCTGATTGGCCTGTGCCCCCTTGCTTCTTCGGCCGTTGAGCCACCACGAGAATGTGGTGGTGTTGACCGCGCTGATCCATCGCGCTTATGCCCCGCTAGGCGCGGTCGGGCTGAACTTCACAGCGGTCGATCAGACGGTCGAGCAAACGGCCCTCCGCGTTCAGCATGGGCATTGCCTGATGGCTGAGCGGGAAGGGCAAGTGGTGGGCACGCTGACCCTTGATAGCGCCTATGACCCCAACCTTCATGGTTGGGCTCGGGCCACGCCCTGGTTTTTTCGCCAAGACGTGATGCATCTGCATCAGTTTGCGGTGGAGCCTGCCTTGCAAGGCCAAGGGATTGGGCGTGCGCTGCTTGAGCGCGCAGAGGTGCAGGCACGCGCCCAGGGCGCCCGTGCCTTGGCGCTGGACACCGCGCTGCCCGCCGAACAGTTGGTGGCCTTCTATCAGCGGCACGGTTTTGCTGAGGTGGCGCAAGCGCAGTGGGACGGCAAGCACTACCGCAGCACGGTCATGGTCAAGCCACTTTCTGAGACGCCGCCGAGCGTGGACGATATCGAGCACCGCTGTGCCATCGTGCGTTGCTTTCTGGCCTGCTATCAAGCGCGGGACTGGAGCGGTGCGCGGACTTGCTTGAACGACGCCGCGCACATGGTTTGGCTCACTTCAGGCGAGGCCTTTGACAATGCCGACGCCATCATTGCCGTGAACGCGCACTACCCTGAAGGCTGGCAGCTTCAGGTTCATCAGGTGGACGCTTTGGCCACTGGCGAGGTCATCAGCCTGATCGAAGTGCGGCAAGGCGATCAACGTTTTTTTGCCAACAGCCGCTACACCTTTGCTGACGGGCGCATCGCACGCCTTCAAGAATGCTGGGGCACCTGGGAGGCGCCGCCCGCCTGGCGCAACGCGGAAACGCTGGGCGCCTACCGGCGTTTTTAAGCCACACCCGAGACCTTAACACCATGAGCACCACACTCGATCTCCAACGCGCTGGCCCGGTGGCCCGCGTCTGGCTCAACCGCCCCGACGTGCGCAACGCCTTCAATGACAGCGTCATTGCGGAGCTGACGGCGGCCTTCACCACCCTGGGCGCCGACGACAGCGTGCGCGCCATCGTGCTGGGTGGCCACGGCAAGGCCTTTTGCGCGGGGGCCGACCTGAACTGGATGCGCGCCATGGCCGACTATTCTTGGGCGCAGAACAAGGCCGACGCGCAAGGTTTGGCGGACATGCTGTGGGCCATCTATAGCTGCCCCAAGCCGGTGGTAGGCCGCATCCATGGCGACTGCTATGCCGGCGGCGTGGGCCTGGCGGCCGTGTGCGATGTGGTGGTGGCGTCTGACAACGCGGGCTTTTGCCTCAGCGAGGCCAAGCTGGGCCTGCTGCCCGCCACGATCGGCCCTTATGTGGCCCGTGCCATCGGCGCGCGGGCCTCGCACCGCTACTTCCTCACCGCCGAGCGTTTCAGCGCCGCCGAGGCTCACCGCCTGGGCCTGGTGCATGAGCTGACCACGCCCGAGGGTCTGGATGCCCAAGTGGCCGCCATCACCGCCGCCTTGGTGGCCAACGGCCCCGCAGCGGTCAAGGCCTGCAAACAATTGGTGCACGATGTGGCGCACGCCGCCATCACGCCTGAATTGCGTGAAGACACAGCGCGCCGCATTGCCGACATCCGGGGCAGTGCCGAGGGCAAGGAGGGCGTGTCGTCCTTCTTGAACAAGCGTGTTCCGAATTGGATTTAACTGAACCGTGGTCTCGCATGATTGCTAGAAACCGCTGCTGGGAGAAAACATGATCGAACGTCTGTGGCTCAAGAGATTCAAAGGTTTTCAAGATACATGCGTTGAAAGTTTTCGCCCTGTGAATTTGGTAATTGGTGGGCAGAATGTTGGAAAGACGTCGTTATTGGAAGCGGTTAACGCTATGATGACGAATGATTTAAGTGGTGCGTCAGCTTTATTTAGAGGCAACGAAGGTTCGGATATGTCACGGTATGTGTCATCCGTTTTTTCAAGTGATGATTTCAAAATAAGTATTCTTTTGGAGGGTGATAGAGGAAAGGTTATTTCTAGGAGTCAGGTGGATTTAAATAAATATCTGCCTGGAGTTAGTTGGGTGTCGGGTAATTTTTCTGTTTATGGTCACACGATTAACTTCGCGAGATCTGTGGGGTTCGATGATGCGGAATGTACAATAATTCCCACTCAATCCTTGAGTTCGGGCAGCATGGTGATTTTATATGGGAAATTAGTATTGGGGAGAAAAAAGCAAGATTTGCTTGATTTGTTGAGTGCTGTTGATTCAAGAGTGTTGGGTCTGGATGCTATAGCTCCTGACGGTGAGCATAGGGTTTATGCAGAGATTGATGGGGTTGATTCAGCGCTTCAAATTTCTCATCTCGGACATGGATTTGGGCGACTCTTTCACATTTACTCGGAGTTGTTGATTTCAAAGTCCAACGTCGTTCTGATTGATGAAATTGAGAATGGAATTTATTATTCGGCACTTCCAACCCTATTTGAAGGTGTCAAAAGTGTTACCCAGCGGAGAGGTGTTCAGTCCATAATCACGACTCACAGTTGGGAGTGTTTGAGGGCGGCATGTGAAGTATTTGAAGATGTTCCTGAAATGTTTCAGGTCATTCGCTTGGAAAGAGTAAATAATAATATCGAGCCTATTTGTATTGACGGGGAGCGCTTGAAACGCATGATGCAAAACGACATGGAGGTGCGTTGAGATGGCACGCGCCGCTGCTCAAAAGCTTCAAGATCGCCCACTTCAGGCCAGAAATCTGCTGCTCTGCGAAGGCGCAGACGAGTGCAATTTGTTTGCGCTCTTGCGTGCTGATCGCGGTTGGGATGAATCGCACCTGTAGATTGTTGACGCTAAAGGTAGGGAGCGGCTCGAACAGCGCCTAGACGATCTGCGATTTCAATCTGGCTGGAGTGGTGTGCAAAAGGTTGGTGTCGTTCTGGACTCCGAGGATGATCTGGTCGCGACAGCGTCCCTGATTCAAAGGCTGAAGCAAGTCATCAATGCCCGGGTTGAGTTGATACCGATTCAGCTTCCTTTGACCAATCAGACTGGCGCGCTGGAGTCTCTGGCCCGCGCCTTACTCGTTGAGGCCAAATCTCTGGGGTCGGATTGCGCCGACCGATGGGCTGCCTGCGCAGACCGTTGTTTCGATCAAGATTCACGGACCCAAGCGCAGAAGGACAAGCAGTGGCTTCACGTTTGGCTCGCGCTGCGCATGGAAAGCACCGCGTATTCACGCATCGGCTTCGCGATCCAACGTCATGCAGGCATCAAGGCAGAGCTGAAAGAATTGCTTAGCCAACTCGATGCGCGTCTTCAAGAGTTTCTAGATCGGCCCTTGCCACCATGATGGGGGTCGCAGATGAACCCCGGTGATGCCGTTCTGCAAGCGGCCTCTGCCGCCCAAGCCGCTGCCCAACAACTGGGGCAGGGTATGGGTGCGGCCGCCTCGCACCTGGACACCACCCATTTGCTGGCTGTGGCTGCTGCGCTGGGTTGGGCCAGCGGCCTGCGCTTGTATGCCGTGGTGTTTTTGACGGGCCTGGCCGGGTGGCTGGATTGGGTGCCGCTGCCTGAAGGCTTGCACATGCTGCAGCAGCCTGCAGTGCTGTGGGGGACAGGCGCCTTGATGATGGTGGAGTTTTTGGCCGACAAGATCCCTTGGGTGGATTCCGCCTGGGACACGGTACACACCGTCATTCGCATCCCGGCCGGTGCCATGCTGGCAGCGGGCGCGCTTGGGGCCGATGCAGGCCAATGGCAGTTTCTTGCGGCCTTGATGGGCGGCACCTTGGCGGCGACAGCGCATGTGGCCAAGGCCACCACGCGGGCGGCCGTCAACACCTCGCCCGAGCCCTTCTCCAACATTGCCCTGTCGCTCTTGGGCGATGCGGCCGTTCCTGCGTTCTTGTGGTTGTCTTGGCAGTACCCGGTGGCCCTGTTTGTGGTGTTGGCTGTGGCCATTGTGGTGGCGCTGAGCCTCACGGTGTTGTTGTTCAAGTTTGTGCGCGGCGTGCTGGCCGTGCTGCGTCAAAAGTTTGGCTCGGGTGCAGCCCGGGCATGAAGGAGACATGATGTTCAAGAAGATCCTGATTGCCAACCGAGGCGAGATCGCCTGCCGCGTGGCCCGCACTGCCAAGCGCCTGGGTGTGCGCACCGTGGCCGTGTACTCGGACGCCGACGCCAACGCCCAGCATGTGCGCGCCTGCGACGAGGCCATTCACATCGGTGGCAACGCCGCCAAAGACAGCTACCTGCAGTGGCAGCGCATCCTCAACGCCGCCAAGGCGACGGGCGCGCAAGCCATTCACCCCGGCTACGGCTTTCTGAGCGAGAACGAAGACTTCGCGCGGGCCTGTGCCGCCGAAGGCCTGGTCTTCATCGGCCCGCCGCCCGAGGCGATTGCCGCCATGGGCTCCAAGGCCGCGGCCAAAGCCCTGATGGAAAAGGCCCAAGTGCCCCTGGTGCCCGGCTACCACGGTGACAACAACGAGCCCGAGTTCTTGCTGGCCCAGGCGCAGGCCATGGGCTTCCCGGTGCTGATCAAGGCCAGTGCCGGCGGCGGCGGCCGTGGCATGCGGCGCGTGGACAAGGCCGAAGACTTCATCGCGGCACTGGCCTCTTGCCAGCGCGAGGCCCAGGCCAGCTTTGGGGACCAGCACGTGCTGGTCGAGCGCTATGTGCTGCGCCCTCGTCACATCGAGATCCAGGTCTTTGCCGACACCCTGGGCGACTGCGTCTACCTTTTCGAGCGCGACTGCTCGGTGCAGCGCCGCCACCAAAAGGTGCTGGAAGAAGCCCCCGCACCGGGCATGAGCGCTGAGCGCCGGGCCGAGATGGGTGCCGCTGCCGTGGCGGCTGCCAAGGCCGTGGGCTATGTGGGCGCGGGCACAGTGGAGTTCATCGCCGAAGAGCGCGACGATGGCGACCTGCGCTTCTTCTTCATGGAGATGAACACCCGCCTGCAGGTGGAGCACCCCGTCACCGAGGCCATCACTGGCCATGATTTGGTCGAGTGGCAATTGCGCGTGGCTTCGGGTGAACCGCTACCCGCCAAGCAAGAGGCCCTGCGCATCCACGGGCATGCCATCGAGGCGCGCATCTGCGCCGAGAACCCCGAGGCCGGCTTTCTGCCCGCCACCGGCGAGTTGGCCGTGCTGCGTTGGCCCGAGCACGTGAGCTTCCAGCGTAACGCTGACAATGAGCCCATGCATGACCCAGCGGCCGTGCGCGTGGATGCGGGTGTGCGAGAGGGCGATGCCATCAGCCCTTACTACGACTCGATGGTGGCCAAGCTCATCATCTGGGGTGCGGATCGGGCGCAAGCCCTGGCCCGCCTGGAGGCGGCGCTGCGCGACACCCACATCGTCGGCCTGAACACCAATGTGGCCTTTTTGCGCCGCGTGGTGCAGAGCAAAGCCTTCTCTCAGGCTGACTTGGACACGGCCTTGATCGAGCGCGAGCGTGAGGCGTTGTTTGGCCCCTCCAAGCTGCCCCTGGAAGTGGCTGCGGCCGGTGTGGCCGCGCTGACCCTGCACAGCGAGGCTGCGCTGCAAGGCAGCGACCCTTGGTCGCGCCGCGACGGCTGGCGCTTGCACGGCGGGGCGCGCCGCCGCTTAGATCTGGCGGTGGGCGACACCCATCATGTGGTGACCTTGGCGCATCAGCATGATGGCAGCCTGCAGATGGGCTTAGGCGGCCAGACTTGGCCGATGCAATGGCAGTCTTTAGGTGGTGGCCGCTTCGATGTTCAACTGGCCTCTTGCCGCAGCACTTTGTCCGTCTACGCCCAGGGCGAGCGCGTGGCGGTGTTTGGCGAAGCCGGCAGCCTGGAGCTGCAAGAGTTCGACCCCATCGCCCATGCGGCCGATGGTGCGGGCAGCGCGGGCCGCCTCACAGCCCCCATGCCCGGCAAGGTGATAGCCTTCCTCGCCAAAGCGGGCGATGCCGTCAAGGCAGGTCAAGCTGTGGCCGTGATGGAAGCCATGAAGATGGAGCACACCCTGACTGCGCCGCGTGACGGCACCGTGGAAGAGCTCTTGTATGGCGTGGGCGACCAAGTGGGCGAGGGCGCTGAGTTGCTGAAGTTGGCTGATTGAGGGGCGGGGCCACGGCTCCCCGGGCGCCCTGACCTTTGAGCCCGCAAGCGCTGAGCCTCCCACCTACAATCCCGCCCTTATGAAGTTTCTTGCATTTGGCCTTGTGGCTGGGCTGAGCCTGGGCTTGTCTGCCCAGCCGGTGGTGGCCCAAGCGGCTGCGCCGTCCGGCCTTCCTTGTTTGACGGCATCGTCGGTGGTGGCGTTGCCTAAGGCTGAGAGGGCTCGGCATCATGCCTCTACCTTGGTGGTCGATGCCCAGGGGCGGCTGCAGGCCTATTGGTTTGCAGGCAGCCGAGAGGGTGCCCGCGACGTGGTCATCTTGCGCTCCTTGTGGCAGGCTGGGCAGTGGACGGCACCACAAGCTGTGCTGGACGCCGCGCGCCTGAGCGAGCTCTTGGGACGCAAGGTCAGAAAGCTGGGCAACCCGGTGCTGTGGCGCGGCAAAGATGGCGCTTTGCAGATGGCCGTGGTGCATGTGACGGCCGGGGGCTGGGCTGCGGCGCGCGTGGCGCACTTGCGCTCAGACGACCATGGCCTGACATTTGGCCAAGCCCGCGATTGGGTGTTGAGCCCGCTGTGGAATGTCTCTACGCTGGTTCGCTCCCCGCCTTGGCCTGCGGCTCAGGGTGGCTGGTTGCTGCCGGTGTATCACGAGTTGGCCGTCAAGCGGTCCGAGTTGTTGAAGCTGAGTGAGACGGGTGAGCTGATCAGCCATCAGCGCATGGAGTCTGGCGCCGGCGTCTTGCAGCCGACCTTGGTGGGCCGCGATGACAAACCAGGCTTCATGCTGTCGCTCAGCCGCACGGGTGATGCGGAGCAGGCCCCCTTTATTCACCAGCAGCAGTCGCTGGACGGCGGGCGCACTTGGAGTGCGCCCCAGCGCTTGTCGCTGCCCAACCCCAACGCGGGCATTGCCTTGATGGCTTGGCCGGCACTGCGGGGTTGGCTCTTAGCCTATAACCCTGAAACCAGCAGTCGCAAAACGCTGAGCTTGGCCTGGCGCGCTTGGGACGACCCGCAAGGCGAGTGGCGGCCGCTGACGGCGCCGGCTTTGACCTGGCAAGAGCCGGGTGAAGCCTCTTACCCAGCCTTCCAATGGCAGGCCGGCCCTGCTGGCGCGGGCGAAGTGCATCTCAGCTACACCAGCAACCGCGAGCGCGTTCTCCATGTCCGGCTGAACAGCTGTGCGAGCCCCCTGGCGGAGGGCGTGCGTCAATGACCATGATGAGTGGGCGCAGCATGCGCTGGATGGGGCCGCTGCCTTTGGTGTGGCCTGCCGCCTTGCGCTGGGTGCTGTTCTGGCTGGTGTGCATGTCGCTCTATCGTCTGGTGTTCTGGCTGTGGTTTGGCCAGCCAGGCACATCCTCGGGAGACTTGGCGAGTTCCTTTTTGTTGGGCCTGCGCTTTGATCTGCGCTTGGCCCTGATCAGCACGGTGCCCTTGCTGCTCTTGGGCCATTGGCCACTCTTGTCGCCGTGGTCCAGCAGCCTGGGTGTTCGACGGGCCTGGAAGGTTTATGGCGTGCTGCTGACCGTGGTCTGGACGCTGCTGAGCATGGTGGACTTTGCCCAGTACAGCTATCTTGCTCAGCGGCTCAATGTCAGTGTCTTTGGACACTTGAGTGACCCCTATGACGCGGGACTGATGGTCTGGCAGTCCTACCCGGTGGTGACTTTGGTGGTGGCCTGGCTTTTGATCAGCGCCCTGATGGCCTGGGGCTTGAACCGCCTGATGTGGCCGCCCTCACACCTGCTGGCCTGGCAGCAGTGGCGTGCTCAAGCCAAAGCCTGGCCGCGCCGGGGCCGCAGCGTGGCCTGGGCGGTGTTGGGCACCTTCTTGGCGCTGCTTGGCATGCATGGCCAGTGGTCTCAATATCCATTGCGCTGGAGCCAAGCGCATGAGTTGAGCGGTGGGCCCTTGGTGGCCAATATGGCCCTCAACCCCAAGCTCAATCTTTATGACTCCCGCAACACCCTGGGCGATGACGCCGACCTGCAAGCCCTGCAGCGCCACTATCCGCGCTTGCGCGAGCTCTTGGCGCTGGACGCAGCTGCTGAGGGTGCTTCGTCCAAGGGGTTCAACTTCGCGCGCAAGGTGATCCCTCGCGAGCCTGTGCTCTCACCGCAGAGCAATGTGGTGTACATCTTGTTAGAGTCCTTCGCGGGCTATAAATCCAGCCTGTCGGGTAATACGCTGGACACCTCGCCCCACATCAGGGCCTTGGCCGAACAAGGGCTGGTGTGGGACCGCATGTTTTCGGCCCACCACTTGACGGCACGCGGGGTGTTTGCCAGCCAGACCGGCCTGCCCGATGTGAAGGTGCGCGACACCGCCAGCAAAGACCCACTGGCCGTCAGCCAGAACATGTTCATGAATGCGTTGCCCCAGCACCGCAAGTGGTACTTCATCGGTGGCAGCACCAGCTGGCGCAATGTGCGTGGGTTCTTGAAGCGCAGCACTCCCGAACTCACCATTGTCGAAGAAGGCCAGTACGAGTACCCCGTGGTCGATGTCTGGGGGGTGTCGGACCATGATGTCTTCAAGACGGCTGCGGCCCGCTTGACGGCCACCCAGGCGCAAGACGGCAAACCCTTTGTCGCGGTCATCCAGACAGCCTCCAACCACCGGCCCTATACCCTCCCCAAGGCCGATCTCGGCACCCCTGGCCAGGCGGACAAGTTTGTGCCCTTGACGGCCGCCGAGGTCTCCGCTGCCCAATGGCAGGCAGCGGGCTTTGACTCCTTGGAGGAGCTCAACGGCTTTCGCTACCTGGATTGGAGCGTCGGTCAGTTCTTTGAGATGGCGCGCGCCCAGCCCTGGTTCAAGAACACGGTGTTTGTGATGGTGGGCGACCACGGCCTGCGTTCTGACCACCCTGGCGCCCATGTGCCCAGCTACTTTGCGCCCTTGGGTATGACGGTGGGCCACACGGCGGGCATCATCTTGGCCCCCGGCCGTTTGGCGCCCAAGCGCTACACCACCTTGGCCAACCAAATCGACCTCTGGCCCACAACCCTGGGCTTGATGGGCGTGCCCTATACCCACACCAGCTTGGGGCGCGATCTCTTGGACCCACGCTTCGACGCCCATCGCTTTGTGTTCAATATCGACCATGAAGCCGGGCCACAGCTGATGCTGTGGACGGATCAGCGCTATATTTCTGTGCAAGCCGATGGGACAGCCTTCAAACGCCATGACCTGAAGGACGGCCAAGCTCAACTGCACCGTGGCCCGCCCGATGCCCTGGACCAGCAGATGCGAGACGACGCCCTGGCTTGGCATGAAGCCGCCCGTTACCTCATCCGACACAACCCCGCGCGGCCCCAACCATGAGCGACTTCTCCTCCCTCGGCGCGGCCTGGCCCCACCTCAACGGCGCGGCACAGTTCAGCTTGTTGGCCTGGACAGCCGTCGCCTTGCTTGTGGTGCACGGCTTGCTGGGGCGCCTCAATGTGACTGCTTGGGCGCGGGGCATTGCCCTGGCGCTGTCTTTACCGTTGTGTGTGCTGGCGGCTTGGTGGCTTCGCGGCACCTTTGGCGACCTGGCGCTGCTGAGCCTGGCGGCGCTGGCCGTGGCGGTGTGGCGGGCGCTGGCGCGGCCAACGTCCGCGATGAGCCTGGGCATGTCTCAGCGCCCCAAGCGCTCCACGCTCACCATCGTCCTAGCCGCCATGGTCGCCCTGCTGGGCTGGGTGTTGTATGCCAATTTATTGGGCCTGGGCGCGGTAGACCTCTATGCCTGGGGCGACGTTGATGAGCCCCAGGCTCGCCAAGCCTTGCTCAACACCGTGGGCCATGCCAACCTCTGGGCCTTGGTCTTGGACCCGTTTGCTGTGTTGGCCGCGACGAGTATGGCGCTGAGAGGCGGGCTCGCAGCCCACCGCCAGCGGGGTTGAGGCGGCACCCTCCTTCACGCTAGGCTGGCCATGGACTTTCCCCGTTTCATCGTCTGCACCGGCGGCACCAAGGGTGACCTCTACCCCTATCTGCGCCTGGCCCAAAGCCTGGCGGCCAAAGGGGTGCGCGTCACCATGCTGGCGCCTGAAGTGTTTGGCGAGCAAGTGCGGGCGGCCGGGCTGAGCCATGAGTCCAATGTGTCGGAGGCGCGCTACCACCAGCTCTTGGATAACCCGCTCCTCTTTGATCCGCACCAAAGCTTTAAGGCTTTGTTTTCGCTCCCAGATCAAGAGTTGCTGGATGCCCGCGCCCAATTGCTGAGGGTGGCGGCCGGCGAGCCCGCCGTGCTCTTGTGCCACCCTTTTTACCTGTTTGCAGCGGGCTTGGCTCGCGCCGCAGCGCCTGAGCTGCGCGTGGTTGGGGCCTACCTGGCACCCTCCAATTTGCGCACCGTGCATGACCTGCATTTCATGGGGCCTATGCCTATCGCGCACTGGCTGCCGCTGGCGGCTCGGCGCCTGCTGTGGCAGCAGGCCGATGCGCGCTTCATCGACCCGGTGGCCTTGCCCAGCCTCAACCGCGCGCGCGCCAAACTGGGCTTGCCCGCCGTGGAGCACGGCTTTTTGCTGCACATGCAAGCCCAGGCCGAGTTGTCGGTGGCGCTGTTTCCCTCGTGGTTTGGGCCGACCCAGGTGGACTGGCCCCAGCCCCTGCTGGAAGGCGGATTCGCCCTGCACGATGGCGAGGCCCACCAAGCCTTGCCCCCCGAAGTGGAGGCCTTTTTGCAAGCCGGTGCAGCCCCCTTGGTGATGACCTTGGGCACGGGCCACAAGCATGCAGCAGCGGTCTATCAAGCGGGCGTGGCCATGGCCCAGCAAACGGGCCGGCGCTTGATCTGCCTGACGGGCTTTCGGCAACAGTTGCCGCAAGACCTGCCACCCAACGTGCTGTGGGCGGCCTATGCGCCCCTGCACCTGTTGCTGCGCCGCTGTGCCGCGCTGCTGCATCACGGCGGCATAGGCACCGTGGCCGAAGGCTTGCGCGCGGCCGTGCCCCAGTTGGTGCTGCCCTTTGCCTGGGACCAGTTCGACAACGCCTTCAGGGTGCAAGCCCTGGGCGTTGGCTTGAGCCTACCTGCCAAGAAAGCCACGCCCGCCCGCTTAACCCGCGAGTTACTGCGCTTGATGCAAGACGCGCAGCGCATCACCCAATGCCACCGTGTGGCTGCCTTGCTGCCCCACGACCCCAGCCCTGATGCCATCGTGGACCACCTGATGCAGTGGTCCACCACCCCTTGACTTGACCGAAAGCCCTGCCATGAGCGCCACCTTGCCCACCTGCGTCACCCTGGTTGAAGTCGGCCCCCGCGACGGCCTGCAAAACGAGAAGCAGGCCGTGCCTGCGGCGACCAAGATTGAACTGGTGCATCGTCTGCAAGCCGCCGGCCTGCGCGAGATCGAGGTCACCAGCTTTGTCTCGCCCAAGTGGGTGCCGCAGATGGCCGATAACGCCGAGGTCATGGCCGGTGTGCAGCGCCAAGCGGGCGTGCGCTACTCGGTGCTGACGCCCAACCTCAAAGGCTGGGAGGCGGCTGCCTTGACTCGCCCCGATGAAATCGTCGTCTTTGGCGCCGCCAGCGAGGCCTTTAGTCAGAAGAACATCAACTGCTCCATCGCCGAATCGATTGAGCGCTTTGCGCCCGTGGTGGCTGCTGCGCGTGCGGCTGGGGTCAAGGTGCGCGGCGCCATCTCCTGCGCGGTGGGCTGCCCCTATGAGGGCGAGATTGCCCCAGAGCGGGTCGAGTTGGTGGCCCGCTTGATGGCCCAGATTGGTGTGCAGCATGTGGGCGTGGCCGACACCATTGGCGTGGGCACCCCGCGCAAGGTGCAGCGCGCGCTGGAGGCGGCACTCAAGCACTACCCCTTGGCAGAGGTCAGCGGCCATTTCCATGACACCTACGGCCAGGCCCTCTCCAATGTCTATGCCAGCCTGGAGCTCGGCATCAGCACCTTCGACACCAGCGTCTCCGGCCTGGGCGGCTGCCCCTATGCCAAGGGCGCCACGGGCAATGTGGCCACGGAGGACGTGGCCTATCTGCTTCAGGGCCTGGGCATTGACACCGGCATCAACCTGGATGCCTTGATCGACGCCGGTGTCTTCATCCGCGAGGCCCTGGGCCAGCCCACCGGCTCGCGCGTGGCGCGGGCGATGCTGAGCAAACGCCAAGCAGCCTAAGGCCGTCTGGGCTGTGCGGATCTTCGTCTACGGCACCCTCAAAGAGGGCTTTCCCAACGCCTACCTCAACCTGGGTCAGCGCGTGCCTGGCCTCTTCCGCACCGTGCAGCGCTTTCCCTTCTACGTCGTGCGCCTGCCCCTAGAGAACCGCGCGCCTTGGCTCATCCACCAACCCGGCTTGGGCCATCACGTCATCGGCCAGGTCTTTGAAGTGGACGAGGCCAACCTTGAAGCGATCGACCGCTTTGAAGAAGTGGGCCAGCCGACGGGCTACACCCGCGTGCCGGTAATGCTGCAAGCTCTGGCGGACCCCGTCACCCAAGTACAGGCCTTTGCCTACATGAAGCAGCCGCAGCAACTGACAGCAGACATCCCGCGCGAGGGGCCGTTTGAGGAATACACGGCAGAGTTGGCTGCGGGGTACTGGATAGAGCAGCCTACGGCCCAGTGAGCTTATTGCAGAGAAACTGTTCTTGGGGGGCTGATGGACTTGGGGCGAAACTCCGCGTAGGGGCGTTGCCAAATCCCGAGTCGAGCTCCCCCTGGGTCAATAGCTCACTTCCTCGGCACCACCTTCAAGGTCGACGCCGTCTGCCTCGCCACATCCTCCTCCGCTAACCATTGCGGCCGGGTCTCACCCCGGGCATGGCCTTCGGCTTGGTCGCGGTAGTGGCGGTCGGGCCAGACGCCGCTTTGGCCCACGGGGTTGCCGCCCTGGGCTTTGTGCGGGGCGGCAAAGTCGATGACGCGGCGGGTAGAGGGGCCGTAGGTCACAGACCAGGGGGCGGGGCCTAAGGGACCGGAGTAGTTGTTGGGGACTTCGCGGCCGCCGGGCACGGGCAGGGGGCCGATGTTGAAGAGCTTGTCCAGCGGCTTTTGCTGGCCCAGGGGGTGGCCGTGGGTCAGGGTGTGGGCGCGGCCCCAGGTCCATTGAGCCGGGTCTTTGCCAAAGGTGGCGCGCAGGTGCTGCAGCGTGGCGGCCCAGGCGGCTTTGAGCACGTCGTCCCGCGTCTCTTTGGCGGGCGTGTCGCGCTTGTCCCACCAGGGAGAGTTGGCGTCGGCCGCCAGGCGGGGCAGGGCGTGGTCCAGGGCCTTGGTGCGGCGCAGGTTGCTGAAGGGCGTGGGGGCCGCACCGTCTTTGCTGTCTCCGCCCAATTCGTCGGCCATGGCCTCGCGCGCCAATTCGTAGATGAACTGCTGGAAGATCGTGGGCGCGGTCAGCTCCATGTCGTAGCGGCCGGGCCATTGCGCCAGTTGTTGCAGCAGGGCTTGCTCTTCGGGGGCTTTGACCAGCTCATTCAAACGCGGCAGCAGGGGCTTCAGCACGCGCTGGGCATAGGTGGTCTCGGTGTCGAGCTGCAGGGCGTGGGTGGTGGCGGCGGTCCAGCGCTGGGTCGGGTCGCGCAGTTGGCGGTCTAGGCGCAGGGCGCGGTCCCAGAGGTTGTAGTAGCCGGGCGCGGCGGTGGCAGCGGCCGGTTGATGGTTGGCCGAAACGATGTAGCCGCAGGCTGGGTTCTCTTCTTGCGGGTTGCTGCTGAAGGGGTGGAAGCCGGGCTTGTCGGCCTCGGGTTTGCTGCCGTCCAGCACAAAGGCCGGGTTCACGCCCTCTGGGCGCTGGGGCAGCTTGGCGGCGGCCCACCAGGCGATGTCGCCCTGGGTGTTGGCCCAGACCACGTTCAAGCCGGGGGCATGAATGCCCTCAACAGCCTGCCTTGCTTTGGCCAAAGTGTCGGCGCGGTTCAGTTGATAGAAGGCTTCGACGGCGGGGTTGGGCGCCACCAACTGCGTCCACCACATGGCAATGGGGCGGGTCTGCTCGCGGCCGGTGGTGAGTGCGTCGCTGATGATGGGGCCATGCGGCGAGCGCCGCAGTGTCAGCGTCACGGGCGCTTGGCCTTTGACTTGGATGGTCTCGGTGCGTTCGGTCATGTTCACCCATTGGCCGCCCACCATCACTTGCTGGGGGTTGGCGGGGTTCACCGTTTCGGCGACGAGGTCGATGTCGTCGTTCTGGAACATGGTCAGGCTCCAGCCGAACTGGCTGTTCATGCCCAGCAAGGCCATGGGGTTGAGCGCGCCAAAGTGGCCGTAGAGCTCAAAGCCGGGGCTTTGCAAATGCGCTTCATACCAAACAGCGGGGGCGGCAAAGCTGATGTGCGGGTCGCCCGCCAAAATGGGTTTGCCACTGGCACTGCGGCTGCCCGCCACCACCCAGGCATTGCTGCCTTCAAACAGGGGTACTTGGGCCTGGGCCAAGGCGGCATCGCTGAGCTGGCCCAAGGCCGCCAAGGCTTGCTTGTCTGCAGGCTGTAGCAAGGCCGCGCTCGGCTTGGGTGCGGCAGTGGCAGCGGCGGGCAGGCCCGCTGCGGTGGCTTGGCGTTCGCCCTCGGCCACGGCGCCGTTCGAAGCCCAGCTCAGATCAAAGGCCTTGAGGTAGTCGGGGCCGAGTTCATCGCGGATCTGGGTCAGCACCGGCCCGGTGCGGAAGGCCGAGGCAAAGCTATAGGCCAAGTAACCGGCCACGCTCAGGGTGTCGGCCGTGGTGAAGGGGCGTTTGGGAATGCCCAGCAAGGCAAATTCCAGCGGCGCGGGGTGGCTGTCTTGAAAGGCGTTGACGCCGTCCAGGTAGGCCTGCAAGGCCTGGGTGGAGGGCGCGTTGCGGTCCAGCAGGGCGGCGCGTTTGTCGGCCTCGTCACGCAGGGTCAGCGTGCGCATCAGCTTGTCGGTGGGCAGCAGCTTGGGGCCTAGCACTTCGGCCAACTCACCGCGCGAGAGACGCCGCATCATCTCCATCTGGAACAGACGGTCTTGGGCATGCACCCAGCCCAAGGTGCGGTAAAGATCGGCCTCGTTTTGCGCCTGGATGTGCGGCACGCCAGCTTCGTCATAACGCACGGTCACAGGGGCCTTCAGGCCGGTGATGGCCACCTCGCCGCTGCGTTGGGGCAGGCGTTGCTGCACAAACCAGGTGGCACCGCCCACGCCCAGCGCGATGAGGGTGGCCGTGGCGATCAGACTGCGTTTCAACCAAGGCTTCATGGTGTGCCCTCAGGGGTGTTGAAGAGGCGCTGCCAGCCCGCGTGGCCCAGCGACTCCATGGTTTCAATATTGCGCTCGTAAATGTCCTCAGCCTCGGGGAAGGCCTCCACCGCGCGGTCAATGCTGGACTCGCGGATCAGGTGCAGGGTGGGGTAGGGCGAGCGATTGGTGTAGTTGGAGATGCCCTCGGGCTCGGTGCCCCCAAACTGGAACTGGGGGTGGAAGCTGGCGACTTGCAACTCGCCCTCCAGGCCTAAGCGTGCGACGGCCTCTTCGGCGTCATGCACAAAGTCGTTGAAGTCGAGGAAATCGCCCAAAACATGCGGGTGGACCAGCAGCGTGGTCTCCACCTCGTCGGGGTTGGCCTGGGCCAAGAAGTTCAGCTCGGCCACCAACTCGGCCATCAAGGCCTCGGGCGTGGTGGCGGGGCTCAGCACCCAGCGGATCTGCCCCTTGATATGCGGGGCTTTGGCAAAGGGGCAGAGGTTCAGGCCGATCACGGCCTTCTCCAGCCACTGGCGGCTGAGGGCCAGGGCTGGGCTTTCAGAAGAGGGAGACGACATCAGGTGATTGTCACCCGGCGTCAGCGCGTCGTCTGCCCCCCGTTTACGTTGTTGACGCGGTCTTCACTTGCCAGGCTGATAGGGCAGCGAGGAGTGGTGCAGCACGATGCGCATCTGGCCCTTGTCGTCCTTCTTGAAGCCCCAGGTCTTGTCCACCACGGTGACCTTGCCGTTCTTGTCGGTGAGGATCACATTGCCTTGGGTCAGGGCCAGGTCGCCATTGATGAACACACCGGCGTTCTTGAACTCATACTTCTTCCAGCCCTTGAGTGCAAAGCCGCTGTCGTTGGGGAAGGCCTTGTCGTCACCCACAAAGTAAGCCAAGGCACCTGCACGGGTGGTGCGGAAGGTCTGCTCGCCATGGGTCAGGGTGGGCTTGAACAGCACCACACCCATGTTGTAGCCGTAGGCGCCATCCAGCACGGCACCGGCGGTGGCCTTAGCCTTGGTCAGACCGCCCGAGGCAAAGTCGTCGCTGATCTGGATCAGGGCTTTGCCCCAGCCCTCTTGGATAGCGCGCACATCGGCTTCAGTGATGTTGGTGTTGACCACCGTAGGCTGGAAGGCCATGGCAGCGCCCGAGAGGGCCAGCAGGGCAGAGGCCAGGGCGCCGCGGCGGGCGCAAGTGGTCAAGGTCATCGCACGGGTCATGGAATTCTCCTGTCAGTTCAAAAACGGATGGACCGGCTGACGGCGCCCCAACGACGCCCTACTAGGGCCTGTTAACACTACGGTAAGGGAACGCGTTGTGAGTCAAAAATGGCGCAGGCAAGGCGCAAACCGCAGCCGGGCTGCCCGCCCGGCGAGGAATTGCAACGCCGCATGCGCCATTTTTGGCCACAACCCAAAGGGAAGCGGCGGATTGGGGTGCCCCTCGTCGTTACAACGCTTGCCCGCACATCAGTGCGAGCGGCGCATTGCGCCTAGATGGGCGCCCCAATTCGCTGCTTCGCGCCCCTTGCCGTAGTGTTAACAGGCCCTCATTCAGCACAGTCACAGTCTCGCCGCCCCGGATGACAGGCTGCGGGCCCCTCAGATGAACGTTGAACGCACCTCAGATGACGGGAAGATGACAGAGTGCGCAGGGCCGCTCAAGGCTGCGCGTCCAGGCGATAACCCAGGCCACGCACCGTGTGGATCAGGGCTTGAGCATGGCCTTCGTCCACCTTGGCGCGCAGGCGGCGGATGTACACATCAACGACATTCGTGAGCGGGTCTTCATGCGCACCCCATACATTGGCCAAGATGCGCTCGCGGCTGAAGAGGCGCCCCGGTGCACTCATCAGCAACTCCAGCAGGGCCATTTCACGGGCTGTTAAGTCAATGGCTTGGCCAGCGCGGCTGACGCGCATGGTGTCGCGGTCCAGCAGCAGGTCGGCCACCTGCAGTGCGGTGGGGGCTGCAGCCGTCAGGCCCCGGCCTCGTCGGCCCAGGGCTTCAATGCGGGCCAGCAGTTCTTCAAAGGCAAAGGGTTTGACCAAGTAGTCGTCGGCCCCCAGTTTCAGGCCGCTGACGCGGTCTTCCAGGGTGCCCAGGGCGGTCAACATCAAGATGGGCAGTGCCACGCCAGAAGCCCGCAGGGTCTGGCACACCTCCAGCCCATTCATGCCCGGCAGCATCACGTCCAGCAGCATCACACTAGGGGCTTCTGTCCACAGGGGGTCACGCGCCAGGTCCATGGCCATCTGCAGGCCCTCTGGGCCGGTGCGGGCCACTTGCACGCGGTGGCCTTCGGCGCGCAGGCCGCGCTCCAGAAAGTCTGCCACTCGGCGGTCGTCTTCAACGATGAGGATGTTCATGACTGAGTGGAGGTGATCAGAGGCAGGGTCAGGCGTGCCACCGTGCCGCCTTCGGGGTGGGGCTGCAGCTGTAACTGCCCGCCATGGGCCTTCACCAAGGTTTGGGCCAAGGGCAGGCCCAGGCCGGCACCATCAGCGCGATGAACCCGTGCGCGAGCGCCCCGAAAGTGGCGCTCAAACAGGCGCGGTACGTCTTCAGGCTGCAGGCCGATGCCGTGGTCTCGTACCTCCAGCTGCCAATGGGAGCCCATCTGTTGGGTGCTCACTTGTACCCTGCCGTCATGGTGGGAGTAGCGAATGGCGTTGTCCAGCAGCAGCATGATCAACTGCCGCAGCCTGGCGGCGTCGCCCTGAACGGCCAATTCTTCGGGCAACTCATCTTGCACCTCAAGGTGAATGTGGCTGGACGCAGCCAGCGGCTGGGCCTGTTGCAGCGCTTCTTGCAACGGTAGCCGCACGGGCACCGGGCGGCGCTGGATGCTGAGGGCTTCAGCGTCGCTGCGGGCCATGGTCAGCAGGTCGTCAATGATGCGGGCCAGTTGGCTGGAGGTGTCCACGATGCGGCGCAAGGCATCTTGGTACTCGCCTGCGGGCTTGTCGCGGCCCCGCAGCGCGATTTCAGCTTCGCCTCGGATCGCCGTGGTGGGCGTGCGCAGCTCATGGCTGATGTCGGCAAACAAGCGGCGGCGAGAGGCGTCTACCGTCTGCAAGGCCTGCAGGGCTTGCTGCAGCTCGGTGGTGCGCAGCGCCACTTGATCTTCCAAGTCTTGTCGGACTTGGGCCTCGCGGGTGCGGTGCTGCTGCAGCTCCTCCGCCATGGCATTGACGGTGCGGCCCAGGCCCGCAAATTCGTCGTCGCGCTGGTCCGGAATACGGTGGGCCAGGTCGCCCCTTTGCAGGGCTTGTGCGCCTGCGGCCAGCTCATTCAAAGGCTGGCGCAGCGCACGGGCAAAGTACATGGCCAAGAACACGGCGGCCGCTGCAATCACCAAGGTGGCCGTCAGCGCACCTGCGGCGACCAGGGCCAAAGAGCGATCGGCGGCCGCACGTTCGCGCTCCACGGCTTGCTGCTCGCGGGCAATGGTCTCGGCCAACAGGCTGCGCAGGTCACGCCCCTCGGAGGCATCAAACACCCGTGTCAGCTCGGCCCAGGCCACGGCGGGGTCGGCGTCGGCGGGCAGGGGGCGGGTGCTGGCCAGCGCGCTGCGCAGCGCTTCTAGGCTGCGGCGCAAGATGCCCAGAGTTTCTTGCCGCTGGGCCAGCTCTTGAGCGGCACGGCGGGGGTCGTCGTCCAGCTCGGCGGCAGTGCGGGCATAGCCTTCAAGCCGCTGCAAGGTGACCAACATGTCGAGCTGGTAGCGGTCACGCAGTTGCCCATCGGCACCGGCTTGCAGCAAGGCCTGTGAGGTCCAACTGCGCAGGCGCTGCTTGGTGGCCGAGAGCTCTAGATAAGCCTTGAGCAGGTCGCTGGCCACGCGGCCGCGCTGCACATGGCCGGTGGCGACATCAATGGCCCACCAGGCCACCGCGCCTTGCAGCATGAAGGCCAGGGCCAGGACGCCCAGCGCGAAAGAGAGTCTTTGGCGAAACATGGGGCTATTGTCACCAAGGCCGCCGCAGCCAGATGAACGCCAGATGACAAGCCCATGAAGCAAAAAGGCGCCACCGTGTGACGGGCAGCGCCTTATTTGTCCGCGTGCGCAGTGGCAGCGGCGTCGGGCTTAGGCGGCCGTGGTTTCGATCACACCACGGCGGATCTGGTCGCGCTCCATGGACTCGAACAAAGCCTTGAAGTTGCCTTCGCCAAAGCCATCGTCACCCTTGCGTTGGATGAACTCGAAGAACACGGGCCCCAGCAGGGTTTGCGAGAAGATCTGCAACAGCAAGCGTGGCTTGCCGCCTTCAGTGGTGCCGTCCAGCAAGATGCCGCGGGTCTGCATGTCGGACACCGTCTCACCGTGGCCGGCCAGGCGCTCGGAGAGCATCTCGTAATAGGCCTCGTTGGGCGCCGTCATCAACGGGATGCCGGCCAGGGCCAGCTTGTCGATGGTGTCGTAGAGGTCGTCGGTGAGCAGGGCGATGTGCTGAATGCCTTCGCCGTTGAACTGCATCAGGAACTCTTCGATCTGACCGGTGCCCTTGGACGATTCTTCGTTCAGTGGGATGCGGATCATGCCGTCGGGCGCCGTCATGGCCTTGGAGGTCAGGCCGGTGTACTCGCCCTTGATGTCGAAGTAACGGATCTCGCGGAAGTTGAAGAGCTTCTCGTAGAACGCGCCCCAGAAGTTCATGCGGCCGCGGTAGACGTTGTGCGTCAGGTGGTCGACGATCTTCAAGCCATGGCCGACGGGGTTGCGATCTACACCTTCAATGAATTCGAAGTCGATGTCGTAAATGGACTTGCCGTCTTCAAAGCGGTCGATCAAGTAGAGCGGTGCGCCGCCAATGCCCTTGATGGCGGGTAGACGCAGCTCCATGGGGCCGGTAGGGATGTCGATAGGCTGGGCGCCCAATTCCAAGGCGCGGTTGTAGGCCTTGTGGGCGTCTTTGACGCGGAAGGCCATGCCGCTGGCCGAAGGGCCGTGCTCGGCGGCAAAGTAGCCGGCGTAGCTCTTGGGCTCGTTGTTGACAATGAAATTGATGTGGCCTTGGCGATAGAGCAGCACATTCTTGGAGCGATGCTTGGCCACCAAGGTAAAGCCCATCTTCTCGAACAGGGGCTCCAACTGGCCGGGAATAGGGGACGAAAACTCAACGAACTCAAAACCCATGAGGCCCATGGGATTGTCAAACAGATCAGCCATGACAGACTCCTGCAAAAAACCAAACGTCAAAAACACAGCCCCAGAGCGGGGCAGGGGTGCGCGATGACTCAGCGCGAACGTTGGGGCAGGACCGGAGGCGAGCAGGGGATGCCGCGCACGCTGCGTGCGAGGTGATCACCGATCAACAAAGGGCTCAGGTCTGACATGGGCGCGATGGTAGTGGAAATCTGGCGCCCGTGGTGTCGGCTTTTTACGCCGCTCACCGAATAAAGCTCGGTCAGAGCTGTTTGAGCTGGGTCTTGAAGAGTTGCGCGCGCTGGCGGTAGCTGGCGGCGCTGGCTTGCAGGCGGGCCACGTCCTCGTCGCTGAGGGTGCGCACTACCTTGGCGGGCGCGCCCAGGATGAGCGAGCGGTCGGGGAAGGTCTTGCCCTCGGTGACCACCGCGCCCGCGCCCACCAGGCAATGCTGGCCAATGACCGCGCCATTGAGCACCACCGCCTGAATGCCAATCAGCGAGCCTTCGCCCACGGTGCAGCCGTGCAACATGGCCTGGTGGCCAATGGTGACGTTGGCCGCAATGGTCAGCGGGTAGCCCATGTCGGTGTGCATCACCGTGCCTTCTTGCACATTGCTGCCCTCGCCAATCGTGATGCGTTCGTTGTCACCTCGGATCACCACACCGCTCCACACCGAGCTGTGATCGTGCAGGGTCACTTTGCCGATCAAGGTGGCTTCGTTGGCCACATAGGCGGAGTCGGCAACGTCGGGGGCATGTTCGCCCAGTTGGTACAGCGGCATTGGGCGTGAGGGTGTGTAAAGGTTCAGCCGGCCGCAGGGCGGGCCAGCAATTCCACCGCGTCCAGCAGCGCGGCGGCTTGCTGGCTGAGGGTGCGGCCATCGGCCATGGCCAGGCGTTGCAGGCGCTCTAGCGCCTCGGCGCGGGGCAGGGAATAGCGATGCATCAGCACGCCCACGGCAATGGGCACGGCATCGGCCAAGGGATTGACCGTGGGCCCAGGTGCAAAGCTGGGCACCCCCGCAGGGGCAGGTGCACTGGCGTTGGGCGCAGGGGGCTGGCGCTCTGCGGCTGCGGGCCGCAGCCGGGGTTGAGCCCGCACACTGGAGAGCGCCGCCTCGACTGTGGGCACGATCTGGGCAATGTCCAGGGGCTTGACCAAATAGGCCACAGCGCCCAGGGCCTTGACTTGGTTGACGGTGTCGTCGTCGGCAAAGGCCGAGAGGAACATGAAGGGAGTGCCTAGATATTCGCGCAGATAGGCGGCGACATCAAAGCCGGACTTGCCTTCCATGCGGATGTCCAGCAGGGCGAGATCAGGGCGGTGTTCGCGGGCCAGCAAGATGGCATCGTCACCGTTGTCGGCGTCGATCACCTCATACCCGGCCCGGCTCAAGCCGTGGGTGACCGTGGCCAGCACCAGCCGGTCATCGTCCACCACCAGAATCTTGCCCTTGCCGCTCATGGGTTCATCACGCTGTGAAGCTGCCTTATGCCGCGATTGTCACTCAACTGCAAGGGGCTTGTTCGCGAGAAAAGCAGAGGCGCCCCACGGTGTGGCCTAGACGGCCACCGCCGGTGGCGACAGCCCCAGCCGCGCCACCACATCATCGCCGTCGGACTCCAAGGAGATGGCCGCACCCTTGCGGGGCAGCAAGGCGCGCACCAGGCCGAGTCCAGAAATGCCTGAAGGGATCTGGCTGATGTGGAAGTCCGGCGCCAAATGGCCCCGGTTGCGGACGCTGATGCACAGCTCGCTTTGGCCGACTTCCAGGCTGCAGCGCACTTCGTTGCCAGGGCTTTGAGCAGCCGCATCGCCGCCGCCGCTGTGCTTGATGGCGTTGGTGAACAACTCGTTGATGGTCAAGGCAATGGGGATGGAGTCGGCCTCGGTGAGCGCAAAGCGCTGGGGCGAAGGGCCGCTGACCTCCAAGCTGATGGTGCGGCCAAACATGCGTTGCACCGAGGTGGCGATGGCCTCAATGACCTTTTGCACCCGCAGCGGCCCCGTCATGCCCACCTGTAGGCCGTGCACCTGGGCAATGGCATGCACATGGCCCACGGCTTCGGCAATGGCGGCTGCGGCCTCCGGGTGGCGTTGGGCGTTTTGCTGCAAGAGCCCGGCGACACCCTGCAAATTGTTTTTGATGCGGTGGTGCACCTCTTTGATCAGCATCTCGCGCTGCGAGATGGCCGCCACCAAGCGGGCTTCATCAGCAGCCCGCTGCTCTGTCACATCACTGGCCACCAGCAGTAGTTGCTCTTCATCGTCGTTACCGGCTTGCAGCGAGACAATGCGCATGTCCCACACCTCAGCGGCATCGCCGGTGTCGGGGTTGGCCTCGCGCTGCAATTCGCGGCGCACCATCTCGTGGGTGGCCATGGCATGGTGCAGGTCGGCATTCAGCGCAGCCGCCTCAGGGCCAGTCAGCCACAAGGCTGGCGGGCGCGAGACGATCTCGCTGGCCGGCCGCCGGGCAAAGCCCGTCATCGCTTGGTTGAGCTGCAAGACCTGCTGGTTGCTGGCGTCAAAGAGGGCGATGGCCAGCGGTGCGGTTTCGATGATGCGCTGCAGGCTGGCGCGCGCCTGGGCAATCTGGGCCTCGGCCTCGCGGCGGCGCTCGATGTCCAGCAGCGCAAAGGTGAGTTGGCCTGCGCCACTGTCGCGGCCGGTGACCACGGCATTGCCCACCACCCAGAAGTCGCGGCCGTCGCGGGCTGTGAGCTTGCATTCAAAGGTCTCGGCTTGGCCTTCTTCCAGCGTGGCCAGCCAGTTGGTGCGGCGCAGCGGGTGTTCGGGGTCATCGGAGGCCACCACGGAGATGGGCTGGCCCATGAAATCGGCCAACTCGCCGCCAAACATGCGGCGGGCTGAGCGGTTCATCCATTCAATGCCTTGGTCGCCGACGGTGACGATACCCACCAGCACGGAGTCCAGAATGGCCCGGGTGCGGTCGGCCTGCACCAGCAGGGTCTCGCGCGCGCGGCGGCGCTCATCCACGCTCACAAACGAGCAGATCGCCCCGGCACCAGGGTCTTGAGGGTCCACGGGCCGCACGCTGACCTGAGTCCAAAAACCGCTGCCGTCGCGCCGCGTCAGGCGCCGCTCGCCCACGGCACGGCCGTGCAGGCTGAGGTCACGCCGCTCATGCGCGCTGTAGTTCAGGTAGGCCCGCTCGTCTTCATATAGCTCTGAAAGCGCCAGGCCTTTGAGCGACTCTTGGGGTCGGCCGGTCATTTCGGCCATGGCTTGGTTGGCGCGCTCAATGCGGCCTTCGCGCTGGTAGATGATGCCCACGTCGGAGAGGCTGAACATCAGCTCACGCTCGCGCTCCAGCCCTTCCATCTCAGCCTGTTGTGCGCGCAGGCGGGTGATGTCGGTGAGCACCGCCACGATCTCGCTGGGGCCGGGGCCACCTTCGGAGGCGCGGCGCAACGCCAAAGACACCCACACGGGCTGGGTCCGCTGTGGGCTGACAGGGAGTTGGTATTCCACTTCGCACAAGCCCTGCTGCACCGCATTTAGCAGGGCTTGCCGGGCCGACGCGCCGGGCACACCGGCGCGGATCAGCAAGTTGTCGAAGCTCTGGCCGGTGGCGCTGCTCTCGGGCAAGCCCAGCAGCGCCTCAAAGCGGTGGTTGCTGCGCAGCACCTCGCTGCCGCGCAAATAGGCCATGCCGGCGGGGTTGAGGTCGAGGATGGTGCTCAGCTCACGCAACAGTTGCGCATTGCGCTGGCGGCTGCTTTCTTCCTCGCTCACATCCAAGGTCACCACCGTGCAGACGGGGCGGCCTGGGCTCAGCTCGGCAGGTTCAACTCGGCTGAGTAGCCAGCGCTGGCCGGTGTCACGGTGCCGCACCGCATAGCGCACCTCGGCGCGTTCGCGCTTGCGCAGGGCTTGTTGCAGGCGCTCGTACTCGGGCAAAGATGCTGGCTCGACCACGTCGCGCCCAATGGACATCAGTGCCGTATTGGGCCCGCCGTCGCTGCCACCACCGCCCGCACCGCGCCCGGCCGAGCTGGTGACCCAGCCTCGGGCCGAGTCATAGGTGGCCACGCCCACGCCGGCGGTGCCCATCAAGGCCGTGATCTCAATTTTGGACAGGTCGCGCGCGTCGTCGGCGCTCAGGTCCTCGATCTGGGCCAGCCAACGCGGCGGCATGGCTGTGCCCGCAGAGCGCACCCGAATGCGGGCACGCAGCCGTTGATCTTGAGGGGCTTCGATCCAGCCGAGCATTTCGCGGGTCGCACCCACTGGGGGCAGATCACCGGGCCAGCCCATGAGGCCCACCAAGGCTTCGCCCAACTCGCCGACATGGTTGACCCGGCCTGCCAGGGCCTGCAGCGGCGCGTTGGTCTGCCAAATGCGGCCCGATTTGTCGAACAGCATCAGCGCCTGAGGGCTGATGGCAAAGAGTTCAGCCAGTTCGCTGTCCAGCGCGCGGCGCACCGAGCTGCCGGGGCCAGCGGGACGAGGGGGAAGCACGGGTGGTGGCGTCGTCATGCGGGTGAAGAAGAGGTCACCCGCTGAGTGTACGCGCCGAGTTAGGGCAACGCTGAAAAAGTCCCTCGTAGCGCGGTGTGGTGCCTATTCGTCGCGCATCTGCCAAGCGGCACGCAAGCTGGTCAGGACGGCGCGGTTGACATCGCCCGGGGCCAGCATCAGGGATTCGGCCGCCTCTTGGATGTCGTACGGGGATTCCATCTCCACGGCCACGGCCAGGTCTAGCCAAGGGTGGAGTGGGCCGCTGGCTGAGGCCAGAGCGTCTGCCACGCGGCCCGGCACGGGCAGGCTTTCCAGCAGTTGCTCAAAAGGCTGGCCCAGCATGCGGTCGAGCAGAGAGAACACCCCGCAGATGAAGACCTCGTTGCGCAGGTTCTCATCGCTTTGATTGCGGACCAGCTCTTCCATCAGCAGACCTCGACGCACCGCCAAGAACATCAAAGGCTTGAGTTCGGGGTCGTCCACGGCGCCGGTGACCAGGAGCGCCAGCCAGCGCTTCAGGCGCTTGGTGCCCAGCACCATCAGCGCGTGCTGGAAGGAGTTGATCTCAACCGACAGCCCAAACGCGGGTGAATTGATGAAACGCATCAGCCGGTAAGCCAGCGCGGGTGCTCGGCGCAGCACGCGTTCCAACTCGTCTGGGTCCTCATCCCGCTCAATGCGTTGCAGCAGGTCCAGCACCACGCTGACGCCGGCCGGAATCTCGCGCTTGGCAGTGTGCTCGTCGGGTGGATCGCCCAGCGGCCAGCCCAGCACGCCATGCGCGCCTCGGCGGAAACTGTCGGCCACCTCGAAGGCGCAGGTGTTGCCGGTCTGCACAAAAGGGAGTTGGCGGGGGGGGGCATCGGCGAGGTTGTTGTCCCCCGTCCGTCGGTCGTCAGGTCTGTCGACGATGGCTTGGGCAAAGGCGCTGATCACCGCTGGGTCTAGCGGTGCCAAAGGGCGGCCTTTCAGCACGCGGCTGGCGCGGGCCGTGCGGTCCGAGGTCCACAGAGGCAGCCAGGCCGCATCGCCCGCCAAAAAGGCCGGTACTTCCACAAAAACATGTCGTGGCAATGTTTGCTTCACCAAGGCCTGCAAGGTGGATTCGTTGGTCAGGTTCAGCCACAGGGCTCCCGCCTCTTCGGGCCAGGCCTCTTGCAACGCTGCGACCAAGGCGCTGGCGTCCGGGGTGTGGTCCGCGCGCACAGGGTGCAGCGTCAAGCGCGTGGCCATAGGGCGTCGCCGTGCATCAAAAACAGTGCCTGCTCCCAAGAGCAGATGGTCGAATACCGCAGCGCTCATCGCATCGGTCCCTTTGTCATGTGGTCAGGTCTTGATGTAGTCGAACAAGGACATGCGCTGCATGGTGGAGTAGGTCTGCAGTGCCGCTTCATAGCCCGTCTGTTTGTTCTGGAAGTCGGAGATGGCCTTGATCATGTCCAGGTCTTCGGCCGCTGAGCGCGTGTTTTCACTGAAGAGTTTCAAGTCTTGTACCCGCACCTCAGCGCCGTCGATACGGGTCAGCATTT
This sequence comes from Ideonella sp., assembly GCF_044358605.1. GTDB lineage: Bacteria > Pseudomonadota > Gammaproteobacteria > Burkholderiales > Burkholderiaceae_C > Ideonella. The sequence continues at coordinate 33,857 of NZ_JBIKNQ010000014.1, read as the reverse complement.
CGCCCGTCATGCTGCGTGCGCTCTGCAGGTGGTTACGCACCGAGTCAATGTCGCGCAAACCGGATTGAATGGTTTGTGTCACGGCCGCATTGCCGCGGTTGGGTGTCTTCAACTCAGCAATCACCCTGTCCAAGGCTTGAAACACCGTCAAATTGGGCTGCGAAGGGGCCATCTCAAAGGCGTCGCCCGAGGCGGGGGTGCCGCTGATGTTGACCGCCATGCCGTCAATCTCAATCGCCTTGGTCGGGTCAAACGGTGCTTGGAAGACACCCGTGGCCACGCCATCGCGCAAGATCGAATACACCTTCTGGCCAGGCGCCAAGTCAGTGAATTCGATGGTGTAGGTCGATCCGGTCAAGGCCTGTGGATTGGTGACACGACCGGAGTCGATCCAGGCCGATCCGCTGTTGATGGGGCGGGTGACAAACACACCGTTGCCCGTGTTGGCAGAGAGCCAGGTTTGCTGGCCATCCAAGGTCAAGGGCAAAGGCTCCTCAGAGGCCACGCGCACCTCTCCGCCGGTGCCAACATAGCCCACGCCGCCTGGGCGGTCAATGAAGGGCGGCTGGCTGGCGCCCTGGCCTGCAAAGATGTAGCCGCCCGTGCCGTCAGAGCGGTTGGCCACCCCCAGCAGCTGGTTGCGGATGGCGGTGATCTGGTTGGCTACGTCGCGGCGCTCGGCGTCGGTGAAGCTGGCGTTGCCGCCGCTGGCCAGCAACTCTCGTGCTTGTTGCAGCAGTTCACCACCGTCGGCCAAGGCGGATTCCGTCAGGGTCATGGAATTGCGACTGGCGTCCAGGGCGCGCTGGGTGGCGTCGGTGCGCTGCATCAGAGAGCGCGCACGCTCCGCACGGGCAGCGGCGGTGGGGTCGTCGCTGGCATGCATCACACGCTTGCCGTTGGTTAGGCGCTCGTTGGCCTCAGAGAGGTCTTGCTGGCGCTTCTGCAAAGAGAGCACTGAAGAGGCGAAAGCATTGGCGGTAGAGACGCGAATCATGAGGTCTGCCCTTCAATCAGTTAGCTGCCCAGCTGCAACATGGTGTCGAACACCGATTGCGCCACTTGCAGCACCTTGGCGGCGGCTTGGTAAGACTGCTGAAACTGGATCAGGCGCGAGGCCTCCTCGTCCAGATTGACGCCGGTCTTCGACGCCAAGGTGGCGTCGGCCTGCTCTGATGCGGTGGCGGAGATATTGGTGGCCAATCGGGCGCTCTGCACCCGCACACCGATGTCGGCCATGGCCGCAGCGTAGGCGTCAGTGGCAGTGCGCCCGCCAATGGGGTTGCCATTGCCGTCCAGCGTCAAGCCGACGATGCGGTCATCGGCCAAGGACGACATGGCCAACGCATTGCCGTTGTTGCTGCCGGGAAAGAGGGTCTTGTCCACGGTGATGGTGTCACCCGTCTTGGGCACACCGTTCAGCGACACCGTGAAACCATTCAGGTTGATACCTTCGCCCGCCGTCCAGGTGCCTGTGCCGACGTTCACCAGGGCACCTGTGTCGCGGTCCAACATTTCCCAGGTGTAGTCTCCGGTGCCGGAGGTGAAGCTGATGTTGGTGATCAGCTGGGTGTCAGGGGTGCCCGTGACGAGCAATTCACGCAGGGTGGCCGTGCCCGTGTTGCCCACGCCGAAGGTGGCGGTCACCGGCGAAGCTGCAGCAACGCCCAGGGTGTCGTCAAGAGCGCGCTGCATGCCGCTGGCCGCACGGCCTACAGGCTGAAGCGTATAGCGGTCACCGGGCTGCAGGCCGAGCCCCCCCACATCAACGCGCATGCCGTCGACCACGTCACCGCTGTTGATGTTGCGCACCAATCCGTCTGACAAACGCGTCAGTTGCAAGTTGCCGCCTGCATTCAGGCGCAAGTCGTAATCGCTGGCCACCAACTGCGAGGGGTCGGTGACGGTCATGTTGACGGAGGCCAAGAGCTGTCCGCTGCCGTCGCGTGCATTGAAGCGTGACGCCAAGGCTTCGGGGCCGCCAAAGCGGAAGAGCGCCACGCCCGGTCCTGGGGGCTTGCCGAGGTCCAAGCCGCGTGACTGCGCCTCGTTGACCTTGCCTGCAAAGGCGGCCGCCATTTGGCCCAGCATGTTGCGGGCATCGACCAAGTCGTTGTTTTGAAAGTTGATCAAGCCGGCCATCGAGCCGCCGGTCAGGGCGTCCTCGTTCAGGTCGAGCAGCTGGCCTTGCGTGGAGATGGCCAGCGCAGCGGTGCTGGGGTCTGGGTCGCCGGACTTGATGACGATCTGAGAGGCCTCGCTGCCCAGCACCAGGCGCTGGCCACCGGCCACGAAGACGCCGACCGTGCCATCGTCTGCGGGCAGGGTGGTGACTTGCAGAAAGCCGCTCAGCTCCTTGATCAGCGAGTCGCGCTGATCCAGCAAGTCGTTGGGGAGTTGATTCAGACCTTTGTAGCCAGCGATCAGATCGTTGACTTCGGCAATGCGCCCTGTCAGCCCGTTGATGGTGACTGCTGAGGACTCTAGGTCTGCCACGACACCGCGCTGCAGGATGTCAATGCGGTTTGCGGCGCCAGCAAAGCGGTCGGCCACATCGGCCGCGCGGGCCAGCACCACTTGGCGGGCAGAGTTGTCGGAGGGCGAGTTGGCCAAGTCTGTCATGGCGGCGAAAAAATCGCCCATGGCATAGCCCAGGCCTTGCTCGCCCGGTGGGAACACGTCTTCGAGTTGCACCAACTGCTGATGGCGTGCGTCGTCCATCTTGGCCAAGGAGGTGGCCACCGCTGCCTGCATGGTCAGGAACTGGTCGTGGGCGCGCCGCACATTGACCACATCCACGCCCTTGCCAAAAAAGCCCGCGCCACTGAACTGGCCCTGTGAGGTGGCCACTTCAGTTTGCTGGCGCGAGAACCCTGCCACATGGGCGTTGGCGATGTTGTGGGAGGTGGACTGCAAGGAGGCCGTGCTGGCGAACATGGCCCGCATGCCGATGTTCATCAAGGCGGAGCTGGTCATGGTGGGTTCCTGCAGGTCAGCCGTTCACACTGCGTTGCAGGCGCAGCGTGGTGTTGATGACGCGGCCCAGCTTTTCGGCATAGGCGGGGTCAGTGGCGTAGCCTGCTTTTTGCAAGCCCTCGGCAAAGCCCTTGGCATCCGCCCCAGCGGCCACCACGCCGGCATAGCGGGGGCTGTTCTTCATCAACTGGGCATAGTCTCTGAAGGAGTCTGCATAGCTGTCATAGGCGCGGAACTTCTGCACCACCTTGCGAGCCACACCATTGCTGTATTCGGTGGTCAGCACGTCCACGGTATCGCCCTTCCAATTGCCCGTGGCCTTGATGCCGAACAGGTTATGGGCGCTGCTGCCGTCGGGGTGCTTGATCTCCTTGCGGCCCCAGCCGCTCTCATGGGCGGCCTGCGCGATCATGAACTCAGCCGGAATGCCGCTGGCGCGCTCGGCGGCCTCGGCGGCTTGGGTGTGCTGTTGCACGAAGTTGGCGGCGGACTTCTGCGGCAGGGTAACCTTGGCATCAGGCCGGTTCAGTTCCAGTGGCTTGGCCAGTGCGGCTTTATCCACCTTGGGGATGGGCCCGGGGTTCATGCCCATTTGCCGCTCCAATTGGCGCGCAATCACATCGCTCAGGCTGCCCGGTGCGCCGGAGAGCTTGGTGGCCAGTTGGGTGTCCAGCATCTCGTAGCCCAGCTTGGTGCCTTCGTTGGACAAGGGGTCTTCAGCCAGCGTGGCCTTGCGCATGCTCTTGAGCAGCTCTTGCATGAAGATGGCTTCAAACTGCTTGGCGGCTTCGCGCGTGACAGCCTTGGGGTCTTGGGCGGCGCGCTGTTTGAGCAGCTCCATGCCGCGTACATCGCCAAAGCCTGATCCTGCGCCCTGTAAAGCGCTTGAGGGGGTCATCAGATCACCTCCAGTTCCGCTTGCAATGCACCAGCGGCCTTCATGGCCTGCAAGATGGCCAGCAGGTCTTGCGGCGTTGCGCCCAGTGAGTTCAAAGCCTTCACTACATCGGCCAGCTTGGCCCCTTCAGGCAACTGCGTGATGGCTCCGCCTTGTTGTTGAACCGTGATCTCTGACTTTTCCGTCACCACCGTTTGACCGCCCGAGAGCGCGTTCGGTTGGCTCACGATGGGAATGGCATTGATGGTGACCGTCAGGCTGCCATGGGCAATGGCACAAGCGGCCAAGGTGACTGCCTGGTTCATCACCACCGAGCCGGTGCGGGGGTTGAGCACCACGCGCGCCGCCGGTTTGGCCAGCTCAATGGGCAGGTTCTCAATGTCGGCCAAGAAGGTGACCCGTTCATTCATGTCTTTGGGGGCCTTGACGCGCACGATGCGGCCATCCAGAGCTTGTGCCGTGCCGTCGCCTTTTTCTCGGTTGATGGCCATGGCCACCGCGCGCGCGGTGTTGAAGTCACCGGCGGCCACATCTAGCTGAAGGAACTCACCTTGGTGAAGCGGTGTGGGGACGCTGCGTTCAACGGTGGCGCCTTGGGGCACACGGCCTCCGCTGAGATGGTTGATCTGCACCTTCGAGCCTCCCGCAGCGGCGCCCGCGCCCCCCACAATCAAACCGCCTTGGGCAAGGGCATAGACCTGCCCGTCGGCGCCCTTGAGCGGGGTCGCAATCAGGGTACCGCCCCGAAGGCTTTTGGCATTACCGATGGAGGACACGCTGACATCGATCTGTTGGCCGGGCTGCGCAAAGGGCGGCAGTTGCGCGGTGACCAGCACCGCTGCAATGTTCTTGATCTGCATGGCTGTACCCGGAGGCACAGTGATGCCCATCTGCTGCAGCATCGAGTTCAGGCCTTGGGCAGTGAACGGCGCTTGGGCGGTTTGGTCACCCGTGCCGTCTAAGCCCACCACCAATCCGTAGCCCATCAGTTGGTTGCTGCGCACGCCTTGCACGGCGGCCACCTCTTTGAGCCTTTGAGCCGCTTGGCTGGACCAGGGCCACCACAATGCGGCCCAGGCCGTCAGTGCGACGAGGGTGAGGGCATGCTTGAACAGTCGTTGGGAGGTGGTCATGGTGTTGGCAAGTACTTCAGGGAGCTTGCCAACGATTCTGGGCAAACTTAAACCGGCAGAAGGTTTAAGAAGAACCGTGCGAGCCAGCCAATTCCTTGAGCGTCTGACATCTGGCCGCGACCACGATGCTCAACACGCACATTGGCGATCTGAGCGCTCTGAACGGTGTTGCCCGGCAAGATGGCGCGCGGGTCCACCTGCCCAGTAAAGCGCAGCACATCCACGTTGTGGTTCACGCCAATTTGCTTCTCACCCGCGATCAAGAGATGGCCATTGGGCAGCACCCCGGTGACGATGGCGGTGATGGTGCCGCTGAAGTCATTGGTGTTCTCAGTGGTGCCCGAGCCTTCGAACTTGTTGGTGCCGTTGGCCGTGGCATTGGCCAAGCCATTCGCAAAGCTGTTGGCTTTGACGCCTGGCAAGGCCGAGATGCCCGCATCGACGGATGCCTTCTTGTCCACCGTGCTGGTGGCCGACTGCGTGGCGCTGACCTTTTCGGCAATGCGCACGGTCAAGGTGTCGCCCACATGGCGGGCTCGATAGTCTTCGAACATTGGCCGGTAGGCGGCGGAGGCATAGATGGACCCTGTGATGGCCGCAGGGGGCGGCGCAGATACCGGGACGGGTTCGTAGGCCGCCATGGCGATGGGGCCGCTGGCCGGCATGGCCGGCGCGGTGGCGGTGGGGAACTCGACATTCGGGACGGGGTAGAGGGTTTGGCAAGCACTCAGGCCCAAGACAGGCAAGGCCAGTGCCATGGCGCGAAGCAGGAGAGACGACATCAGCGGGCTCACAGTTGCGACAGACGCTGCAGCATCTGGTCGGAGGTGGAGATGGCCTTGGAGTTCAGCTCATAGGCGCGTTGGGTCTGGATCATGGACACCAGCTCTTCCACCACGTTCACATTGCTGGTTTCCAGAAAGCCTTGCTGCAGCGTGCCCAGGCCGTTGGCGCCCGCGTTGCCTGCTTGCGGGGCGCCTGAGGCGGCCGTCTCGGCAAAGAGGTTTTGTCCGCGTGGTTCTAGACCCGCCGGATTCACAAACGTGGCCAGTTGCAGCTGGCCCACGTTCTGCGGCACGGGCTGGCCGGGCAGGGCCACACTTACCACGCCGTCGTTGGAGATGGTCACGCTCTGCGCCGTCACCGGGATGGTGATGCCGGGTTGCAGCAAATAGCCACTGTTGGTGACGATCTGGCCTTGGGCATCCAGTTGAAAAGCCCCGTCGCGGCTGTAGCCGGTGGTGCCGTCCGGCATGGTGATCTGGAAGAAGCCGTTGCCCTTGATGGCGATGTCCAGCGTGCCCGAGCTCTGCTGCAAGTTGCCTTGCGCGAAGTTGCGTGCGGTGGCCACGGCCCGTGTGCCCAGGCCGATCTGCAAGCCGGTGGGCAACTGCGTTTGCTCCGAGCTGGCCGCACCCGCTTGCCGCAGGTTCTGATAGATCAAGTCCTCGAACACCGCATGGGCTCGTTTGTAGCCCGCGGTGGCGGTGTTGGCGAGGTTGTGCGAGATGTGGTCCAGCTGGGTCTGCTGGGCCTCCATCCCGGTTTTGGCAATCCAGAGCGATCTAAGCATGGGTACTGCTCCCATTGAGGGTGATGACCCAATGATCGTCCGGACTTGAGGCGCCCAAGGCTCCAAAAAGCAGGCGCTTCACCGCACAGTTTTGGGGTGCGGTCGCCCGCGCTTAGAGCGGTGCCAAAGGCTCGAACTGGGCTGCCTGCTTAGCTTGCCAGGCGGCAATGGCTTGGCTCATTTCGCCAATGTCGAAGATCGCACTTTGCAGCAGGCTCATCTGGGCCAGGGCGTCGGCTGTGCCGTGGTCGCGGGCATAGTTCAGCGCTTGTTTGCTGCCCGAGATAGCCAGTGGGCTCTTGGCAGCGATCTCAGCGGCCAAGGCCAGGGCGTGCGCCTCCAGCGCAGCGGCATCAGGCAGCACCGCATTCACCAGGCCAGCCGCCAAGGCGCGCTCGGCCCCTAAGCGCTCGCCGGTGTAGCAAAGCTGGCGCACCAGACCTTGCGGCAGCAGCTTGGGTAGGCGCTGCAGCGAACCCAGGTCGGCGGCCATGCCGATGTGGATCTCCTGCACCGTGAAGAAGGCATCGGCACTGCACACCCGCACATCACACGCGGCGGCCAGGTCCAGCGCGCCGCCAATGCAGCCGCCCTGCACCGCACAGATCACCGGAAAGCGCGCTTCTTCCAGCGCCGTGAAGCAGGCCATCAGCCGCTGCAAGCCTGCGGTGAAGGCCTGGCGCTGTCGTGCGGTGGAGGTGTTGAGCATGGCCAAGCCACCGGCAAACACCTCGAGCGCCATGCCCGCCGAAAAGTGCTTGCCGGTGGACGACACTACCAGCACCCGCGTCTGCCCTGCGTCGTCCAGCGCCTGCACCGCGTCCTTCAGCGCCGGAAAGAAGCTGGGCTCCATGGTGTTCATGCGCTCAGGGCGGCAGAGCACCAAACGCGAAACGCCAGTGGCAGGGTCGGTGTGGATGGTGAAGGCGGGGTGGGACATGGGGAGACTTCCTCTGAAGTGTTGCGAGTGATCTTTGCGCAGCGGGGAATGGTAGGCCTTGGCGCGAGGCTGAGACGCCAGGGTTTGCGGCAAGATGCGTCGATGCAGAGCAAACCTGATGAACCTTGTTGTTTGATGCTGCCGGGCCTGGATGGCACAGGCAATCTGTTTGAGCCTTTATTGCAGGCCTTGGGTGATGAATGGCCTAGTCGAGTCATGCGCTACCCCGTCAACCCCGGCTGGGGCTATGCAGAGCTGCTGACGTGGTTGCAGGATCACATTCCCAACGATCAGCCGCTCTTCATCCTGGCGGAGTCCTTCTCGGGCCCATTGGCCATTGAGCTGGCAGCGCGACGGCCTCAACAGGTGCGAGGCCTTGTGCTGTGCTGTACCTTTGCAGCCAACCCGCGGCCGGGCTTGAATTGGGCTGCGGGGCTGTTGCCTTGGCTGCCCATGGTGACATGGCCTAGCGGGCCTATGCTGCGCTTGCTCATGGGGCTTGATGGGCCGGCTGAGGCCCGCCGGCAGATGGCCGAAGTCGTGTCGGGCCTGCCGCCGGACTTGGTGCGGGCACGCTTGGCGGCTGTGATGGCGGTGGATGTGCGGCCCGTCTTGCCAAGCTTGAGGCAGCCAGTTTGGGTGCTGCAAGCCGACGCTGACGCGCTGGTGCCTTCTGCTGCCACGCAAGAATTCTGTGACGGTATTTCCCATGCCCAACTTGTTCGGCTGGCGGGGCCCCACGCCTTGCTGCAGGCTTGTCCTGAGGCGGCAGCCGCCGTTTTGAGGGATGCTTGGAGGCAATGCTTCCCCGATCTTCCTGCTGAAAGTGCATACTCATGAACCAAACGCTGACCACCCCCGACGGCATCTCCTTAGCGCTTCGCGCCTGGGTGCCGGAAGGCCCGCCATGTGGCCAGGTGCTGCTGGTGCACGGCCTGGGCGAGCACATGGGTCGCTATGAGGCCGTGGCGCAAGCTTTGGTGGCGCAAGGCTGGGCGGTGCAGGCCTATGACCAACGCGGCCATGGCGCCTCTGGCGGAGGGCGCGGCCAGATGGCGGCGGATGACAGCCTGTTGGCCGATCTGGGCCTGGTGCTTGGGCACATGCGCAGCGTGCCTTCAGCGGGGCCGCTGATCTTGTTGGGGCACAGCCTGGGCGGTCTGGTGGCCGCGCGCTATGTGGCTGAAGGCTTGCAGGCCGCACCGGCGCCCTGGTGGCAGGCGGTTGATGGTTTGGTGTTGTCATCTCCTGCCTTGGATGCGGGCATGACGGCGTTTCAGAAGCTGCTGACGGCCGTGGTGTCTCGTGTGGCGCCCAGTTTGGCCGTGGGCAATGGTCTGAACGTGAATGACATCTGCCGTGACCCCGCCGTGGTGCAGGCCTATGTGGCCGACCCGCTGGTGCACGACCGCATCAGTGGCCGCTTGGCCCGTTTCATTGCCGAGGCTGGGCCTTGGGTGGAGGGCTTGGCGCCGCAATGGCGCACGCCCACGCTGCTGATGTGGGCCGGGGCGGATCGGTGTGTGAACCCCGCCGGGTCGGCCCGCTTTGCGCAAGCAGCGCCGCCTCAAGCTTTGAGCCAGAAAGCCTGGCCCGCGTTGGCCCACGAAATCTTCAATGAACCCGAGCGGGCCGAGGTGGTGACGCACCTGCTGGACTGGCTGGCGCGCCGCTGAACCTCACTTGGCCGTCGGCATCACAAACTCAGCGCCCTTGCCAATGCTGGCGGGCCAGCGCTGCATGATGCTTTTTTGCTTGGTGTAGAAGCGCACGCCTTCTTCGCCGTAGGCGTGCATGTCGCCAAACAGGCTCTTCTTCCAGCCGCCAAAGCCATGCCAGGCCATGGGCACGGGGATGGGCACGTTGATGCCCACCATGCCCACCTGCACGCGGCGGCTGAACTCGCGCGCCACATTGCCGTCGCTGGTGAAGCAGGCCACGCCGTTGCCGTATTGGTGGGCGTTGACCAGATCAAGCGCCTCAGCAAAATCTTTGACGCGCACGCAGGCCAGCACCGGGCCGAAGATTTCCTCTTGGTAGATGCGCATCTGCGGCGTGACGTGGTCAAACAAGGTGCCGCCGGTCCAGAAGCCGTCTTCCAGGCCGCTGGCGCGCACACCGCGCCCGTCCACCACCAAGCTGGCCCCTTCTTCCACGCCCAGGGCGATGTAGCCCTCGATGCGGTCGCGGGCCTCGCGGGTGACGATGGGGCCCATCTCGGCGTCCAACTCCATGCCGTTCTTGATCTTCAGGGTCTTGGCGCGCTCGGCCAGCTTGGGCATCACCTTATCAGCCACATCGCCCACCAACACCGCCACGCTGATGGCCATGCAGCGCTCTCCGGCGGAGCCGTAGGCCGCGCCGATCAGCGCGTCCACCGCCTGCTCGACGTCGGCATCGGGCATGACCACCATGTGGTTCTTGGCGCCGCCCAGGGCTTGCACACGCTTGCCGTGGTGGGCGCCGGTTTCATAGATGTATTGGGCAATCGGGGTAGAGCCCACAAAGCTGATGGCTTTGACATCGGGGTGGCTCAGCAGCGTGTCCACGGCCAGCTTGTCGCCCTGCACCACGTTGAACACGCCATCAGGCAGGCCGGCTTGCTTCAGCAGGTCGGCGACGAACAAGCTGGCGCTGGGGTCGCGCTCGCTGGGCTTGAGCACAAAGGTATTGCCGCAGGCCAGGGCCACCGGGAACATCCACATGGGCACCATGACGGGGAAGTTAAACGGCGTGATGCTAGCCACCACGCCCAGGGGCTGGCGCAGGGTCCAGTTGTCGATGCCGGTGCTGACCTGGTCGGTGAAGTCGCTCTTCAGCAGTTGCGGTGCGCCGCAAGCAAACTCAACGATGTCGATGCCGCGCATCACCTCACCCTGGGCGTCGGTGAAGACCTTGCCGTGTTCGGCGGTGATCATCGCGGCCAGCGTGTCCTTGTGCTGGTTCAGCAGCGCCAAGAAGTTGTTCAGCACCCGGGCTCGGCGTATGGGCGGTGTTTCCGCCCAGGCCGGAAAGGCCGCGGCGGCGGCGGCCACAGCGGCGTGCACATCGGCCTCGGCGGCCAGGCGAACATGGCGGGCCACGGCACCGGTGGCCGGGTTGTAGACGGCCTGACGGCGCTCGCCTGAACCGGAATAGGGTGCGCCCGCAATGAAGTGAGCGATCTCGGCGGTGCTGGTGTAGGGCAGGGGAGCAGTCATGGTGGCCTGAGCACAAGGGAGTTGAAGCACGCAGTCTAGTGAGTGTGGCGAGGCTTTGAAATGCTGCCTGACTGGATTCATTGTTCTGAATAATGAACAATAGATGCTGAGCAAAGCACTGGGAACTGCACGATGAGCACCGACTTGAGAACCTTGATGTGGAGCCATGTGCACGCCCTGACCGTGCTGGCCGAGGCCGGCAGCTTCACCACGGCGGCCCAGCGCTTGGGGGTGTCTAAGGCGGCCATGAGCCAGCGCGTGGCCGAACTGGAGCGCGCCCTGGCTGTGCCCCTGGTGCGCCGCACCACCCGCAGCATGCAGCTCACCGAGGCGGGCCTGCGCCTGGTGGAGGCGACCCGTGGCAATTTCGAGGCCATTGCTCAGGCCTTCAGCGGCATTCAAGAGTTGGCAGCGGAACCGCGCGGGCTGCTGCGGGTGACCGCCCCGGTGGCCTTGGCGCGCCAGCATTTGGTGGACTTGCTGCCGCAGTTCCTGAAGCAATACCCCCAGGTCCGCCTGGAGCTGGACCTGTCCGACCGCCTGCGCCCGCTGGCGCAAGAAGGCTTCGATCTGGCCATCCGCCACACCAGCATGCCGCCCGACACCCATGTCGCCTGGGCCTTGCGGCCCACGCGCTCTTTGTTGGCGGCTAGTCCCGCGTACTTGGCACAACGGGGGCAGCCCCGTCACCCGAGTGAGTTGAGCCAGCACGCCTGTTTGCTCTACCCCCGTCCCGGGGAGGCCAGCGCCTGGAGCCTGGAGCCCAACAACGGCGACGCAGCAGGGCGCGTCAGCGTGGCGGTCAGCGGGCCCTTTGCGGCCAACAACAGCGAGGCCTTGCGCGAGGCGGCGGTGGCGGGCTTAGGCATTGCCCTGCTGCCAGACTTCAGCGCCGAAGGTGCCCTGGCCCAGGGGCTGCTGGTGCCTGTTTTGCCGCAGTGGCAGCCGGTGGGGGCGTTTGGCTCGCAGATCTGGGCGGTGCGTCCGCACAGTGCGCAAGTGCCTTTGGCGGTGAAGGCGCTGGTGGCTTTTTTGAGGCAAGCCTGGGGAGCCAAGGCCTGAAAAGCCCACCTTAGGGCGCTCACTTCCAGCGTCCTTGCCGCACCTGCCCTCCAGACAATCGGAGCATTGATGCATGCTTCCCCGAAAGAGGGTCTATGGGCAATAACGCCGCATTTCAACTCAGCCTGGCCAAGCGCCTGGGGCTGGGCTTTTCCGTGCTTTTGCTGGCCATGTGCCTGGTGGCCGGGCTGGCGCTCTGGGAGCTGCAGGCTCAGGGTCAGCGCATGCGTCATATTGTGGAGGTCAACAACAGCAAGGCTGAATTGGCTCACGGCCTGATGGAGAACATCAGCAGCATGGCCATTCAGGCTCGGTCCATCACGCTCTTGACCGATGTGAAAGACATCGACGCAGAAACGGCGCAAATGGCCCAAGCCCTGCGTGACTACGCCAAGCTGTTTGGAATGCTCGACCAGCAAGTACGCGCGGACGGCGACCCCGAGGAAGTGGCGCTGAGTGCGGCCATCGCCGCTGCCGCTGCCAAGGCCATTCCCTTGATCAAGCAAGCGGCCCATGAAGGCGAGATCGGCGCCGGGGTGGAAGCCACCTTGACCCTGACCAGCCGTGTTCGACCCGCTGAGGCTGAATGGCGCAAGCTGGTCAGCAACTATCTGGCCCATGTGGCCGCAGAGAACAAGCATGCTGCCGAGCAAGCACTTGCCGCGCAGCAGCGCGCTGGAGTACTGATCGGCGGCTTGCTGCTGGTGGCGCTGGTGTTCGGGGCCATCTTGGCGTGGCGTATCACCCTGAGCGTGACCGTGCCCCTGGGCCAAGCGGTGCAACTCGCCGAGGGCATTGCTCAGGGCGATCTCAGCCTGCCCATGCCCGCCCAGCGGCACGACGAAATGGGCCGCTTGTTTGACGCCATGTCGCGCATGCAAAACCACCTGCGCGATTTGGTGGGGGGTATCCGTGAATCCGCCGAATCTCTGCGCACAGCCAGCGCGGAAGTGGCCGCTGGCAATTTGAATTTATCTCAGCGCACCGAAGTGGCGGCGGGCAACCTGCAAGAAGCGGCCTCGTCGCTGACACACGTGACCGATACCGTACGGCAGTCGGCCGATGCGGCTCAACAGGCCAATGCCATGGCGGCCACGGCCACCGAGGTGGCCCGCAAAGGCGGTGAGGTGGTGGGACAGGTCGTCAACACCATGGAGCGGATCAATGAATCCTCGCGGCGCATCTTTGACATCATTGGCGTGATCGACGGCATCGCCTTCCAGACCAATATCCTGGCCCTCAATGCGGCGGTTGAAGCGGCACGTGCCGGCGAGCAAGGGCGCGGCTTTGCCGTGGTGGCAGGTGAGGTGCGCGGCCTGGCTGGGCGCTCAGCCCAAGCGGCCAAAGAGATCAAGGCCTTGATTGGCGCCAGTGTCGCGACGGTGGACCAGGGGGCCCGGCTGGTGGCTGATGCGGGCTCCACCATGGAAGAGCTGGTGTCCAACGTGGCCCTGGTGCAAGGCATCATTGAAGAGATCACGACGGCTTCGTCTCAGCAAAGCTCAGGCTTGGCGTCGGTGAATGCGTCGGTGGGCCAACTCGACGCCATGACGCAGCAGAATGCAGCGCTGGTGGAGCAATCTGCTGCGTCTGCCGATAGCCTGCAATCACAGGCAGGGCGCTTGGCCGAAATGGTGAGCGTTTTCAAGGTTCAGGCCTAAGTCAAACCATTGCCCGACCAACTCTCGGGCCGCTTCAACGAAAAAAAACGACCCAACCCGTGAGGGTTGGGTCGCTGGAAGTCCTCCGAGAGGACGTCGTTGGGACCCGTTGTCTGCCTACTGCAAGAGCTTTAGGCTTGACGATGAGAGGACTGTATCGCACGCCTGAGGGTGATACAAACCCCCAATTGGGGGATGACATAAGCCCTGATTCTGAGATTGCCCCCCTTGACTGAAGGGGGCGAGCGACAATCCAGACATGGCTGAACCCCTTTCCCCCCTGAACGAAGACGAGATGGCCGAGCTGGATGCGGCGCTGGATGCGATTCCCGCGCCGCTGGAGCCCCTGGACCTCTCTATGTTGGATGGCTACCTTGTGGGCGTGCTGCTGCAACCTCAGGTGGTATCGCCTGAGCAATGGTTTGCCCACGTCATCGATGTGGATGGCCGCCCCGCGCCCCGGGGTTTCAATACCGCCCGCCTGCAGGCCTTGGCCGCACGCCGCCATGCCGAGCTGAACCGCGCCATCCACCATCGTCAGTGGTTTGACCCTTGGGTGTTTGAGCTGGAAGAAGACGAGGACCCGCTGCAAACCGTGATGCCCTGGGTGGCCGGCTTTGCCACGGCGATGGAGTTCTTCCCGGCGCTGACGAACTTGGATTCCGCCGACGTGCTGGAGCCGCTGGCCGTGCTCTACCGCTCGTTTGACCCGGACGATCTGGAAGACGCTGATGAGCTGCTGGCCATGATCGAAGAGCTGGAGCCGCCCAACGACCTGGCTGAAGCGGTTGAAGCCCTGGTCAGCAGCAGCTTGCTGCTGGCCGACGTCAGCCGCCCGCAGCCCAAGAAGCCGGCGGCTGTGAGGCGTCCGCCTAACCCAGGAGCCGCACGGCGTGCAAGCCAAGGCCCTGGGCCACGCTCGCGAGGCGGTCGCCCCGGATCACGCTAGCCTGCGAAAACGGCGCAGCAATGCGGGTGGCCAGCGGCAGCAGGCCGGTGGAGCCGCCGGTGAGGTAGACCACGTCGATGTCTGCGGGCTTGAGGCCCGCCATGCGCACCGTCTCCACCCCCGCATCCACAATGCGCTGCAGGTCTGCGTCCACCGCGCTCAGGGCTTGAGGCTCGGTGAGCGAAGCTTTCAGACCCCGCTCGACCTGCCACAGGTCCATGTCGGCTTGGCCGCCTTCGGCCACCGCAATCTTGGCGGCCTCCGCCTCGCTCAGCAGGGCATGGCCCAGGCGCTCTTGCACCACGGTCATCAGCCGGCCGTGCAGCAGCGGGTCGGCATAAAAGCTCTTCATGCCGCGCAACTCCATCACTCGCTGGGGGCTGTAGAGCGTGTTGATCAGGTGCCAGGTGGCGAGGTCGAAGTAAGCGCGGCTGGGCACTTCGCGCTGTGCGGGCGGTGGGCCTAAAGATTTGTAGCCGATCAAGGGCAGGATGGCGCTGAGCTCGATGTGGCGGTCGAAGTCTGTGCCGGCAATGTGCACGCCGTGGCTGGCCAGGATGTCGGCCGAGCGATCCAGGCGCGCACGCCGCTCAGGCCCCACCCGCACCACGGAAAAGTCCGAGGTGCCCCCGCCGATGTCGGCCACCAAGACCCATTGCTCGCGGGTGGCGGTGCTTTCATAGTCCAACGCGGCGGCGATGGGCTCGAACTGAAAGCTGATGTCGGTAAAGCCCACCGCGCGGGCTGCGGCTTCCAGGGCGTTCTGCGCCTGGGCGTCGCGCTCCGGGTCGTCGTCCACAAAGAACACAGGGCGGCCCAACACAGCTCGGGTGAGCGGGCCACCGGCCTCGACTTCGGCCAAGGTTTTGAGGTGGCGCAGATAGCCGCTGAGGATGTCAATGAACTTGACGCCGCGGCCATCGCCAATGTCGGTGCTTTGCTCGACCAGGCTGGAGCCCAGCACGCTCTTCATCGAGCGCATCAAACGGCCTTCCATGCCCTCCACATACGCCGCCATGGCCGCGCGACCGTAGAGTCGGCGAGGGTCCTCGTGCGGGGCTTGGCCCTCCATGGTGTAGAACACCGCGGTGGGCATGGTGGGCAGGCCGTTTTCTACGGCGACCAAGCGCACGTGCTGGTCGTCCACGGGCAGTGCAATGGCCGAGTTCGAAGTGCCGAAGTCAATGGCGCAAAAGCGGGCGCCGTGGGCCGCTGAGCGGGGCAGGGAAGAAGAAGATGCAGACATATCGCGCTTCAGCGAGGGGGGCGCGATTCTGGCACACACCAACGGGCCACCTCCGCGAAGGCAGCCTGCGTGTGAATGGCTCGCTCGTTCAAGCGTTGGACAGGGCCACGCGGCTGCGGGCCTGCGGTGCACGCGGGCCGCAGAAACCAAAGTGGAGCTGGGGCTGCTGGCCCATCATCAACTCGGCCAATGCACGGCCGGAGCCCGCACCGTGGGTCCAACCCAGCGTGCCGTGGCCCGCGTTCAGCCATAGGTTGGGCAGGCGATCGGCCCGGCCGATGTAGGGGATGTTGGTGGGTGTGCTGGGGCGCAGTCCGGTCCAGAAATTAGGCTCGCTGGTGTCAGCCACGCCAGGGAACAATTCTTCGTAGCGGTGCACCAGCGCGGCGCAGCGCACCTGGGCGGTGGCAGTGTCTAAGCGGGTGTCGTAGCCGGCCATCTCGGCGGTGCCGGCGATGCGGATGGTGTCGCCCAAGCGCGAAATGGCAATCTTGCGGGTGTCGTCCAAGAGGCTGACGCTGCTGGCTTGATCAGGCTTTTTGAGCTTCAGCGTGGCGGAATAGCCCTTGGCGGGGTAGATGTCCAAGTCCACGCCTACCGGGCGCAGCAAGGCGGTGCTGTAGGAGCCCATGGCCACCACATACTGGTCGGCCAGCAAGGTGCTGCCGAGTTCAGTTTGGCGGTTGACCACGCGCACGCCGCTGATCTCGCCGCCCGCCGTGTTCAAACCCAGAATGTCGTGCTCCCAGAGGAATTTGACACCCCGCGCGGCACACAGCGCGGCGAGCTTTTGCGTGAAGGTGCAGGCATCGCCCGACTCGTCGCTGGGCGTGTAGGTGCCGCCGTGGATGTAGCTGCCAAAGCTGGCCAGTGCAGGCTCCACTTTCAGCACCTCTTCGCGGCTCAGCACCCGGCGGTCCACGCCGTAGCGGCGCATCAATTCGGCGCCTTGGGCACCGGCCTCAAAATCAGCCGCCGACGAGAAGAAATGCAAGATGCCTTTTTCCAGCCGGTTGTAGCTGATGCCGGTGTCTGCCACCAAGCTCTTCAGCGATTCATGGCTGTAGGCGCCCAGCGCCACCAGTTGCTGCACATTGCGGGCAAAGGCTGCGTCGGTGCATTGGGTCAAGAACTTCACGCCCCAGCGCCACTGGTACGGGTCCAGCCGGGGGCGGAACAGCAGCGGGGAGTCGTCACGCAGCAGCCATTTGGCCACCTTCAGCGGCGCGCCTGCATTGGCCCAGGGCTCGCAAAAGCTCACCGAGATTTGGGCGCCATTGGCAAAGCTAGTTTCAAGCGCAGCGTCGGCTTGGCGGTCTACGACGGTGACGTCATGGCCTTGTTGGTTCAAGTACCACGCGGTGCTGATGCCAATGATGCCTGCGCCGAGAACAATGACTTTCATGGGTGAGCTCTGGTTGCGTTGAGGTGACCGAGCCCGACGGGGCGCGTCACGGTGCGGCGGATTGTGTGCGGCAACGCTCGCCAAATGAAGTGTGATTCATTTAAATCAATATTCATTAGCAATGCTGATATTCAGGCGCATCTCTGCCCGCCACCGCTGGTATCGGTTTATCGCCACAGCCTCTGGCAGAAAGCCGCAAAAGCGGGTGAAAGCCCGACTCCTCTGCGCTTATGGTTGGAGCCAATGAGCCGAAACTCCAAGAGCCACAGACGCATTGGAGACCACCATGAGCACCCCGTCCCGCCCCAGCTTTCTGCGCCGCTTGATGGGTCATCCTGCCCCTGCGCCGGAATTTGACGCGGGCGATATGGGTACGGCTTTTGGCATGGACTACTGCCTCGATCAGCGCCCTCTGGAGCCACTGCCCAGCCCGGCTGAGGTGGCCGAGGCTGAGCGCCAGGCGCGGGTGTGGAACTTCCGCCGCGACCGCAGCTGAAGGTCTGTTTCAGCAGGCGGTCTGCCCGGCAGACGCCTGCGCTGTGTTCCTTGTCGATAATCCCCCCTTCAATCAAAACACAGGGGCGGGAGTGGCATGGACACACTGGACAAACTCAATCAACTGGCTGAATCCCACGGGCCGCTCAAGCCCGGCAAGGGCATGGTCTCGGGCACCATTGCCTTGGTGCTGGGCATCTTGTGCTTCTTGGGGGTGCTGGCCTTTCACTTCCCCCAGTACCTGACCACGCCTGAGCTGCGCAAGAACTACAGCGTCGAGGTGATCCGCCAAGTGATGTACGGCGCCATGGTGATCGCCGGTGGCTTGGCTATCTTCAACATCGTCTTGGGCCGTGTGCGCTGGTTGTCCCTGGGGGCCTTCACCCTGGTGGCCTTGACCGCGTTTTTGGGCGGCCACAAGGTCATGGTCAATGACTTTCCTGACCACACGCCCTATATCGGGCTGGACTGGTTCATCCTCGATCTGCTCGGGTCCTCGCTGATCTTCATCTTCATCGAAAAGCTGTTTGCGCTCCGCAAAGACCAGCCGGTCTTTCGCGCCGAGTGGCAGACGGACCTGACCCACTTCATCGTCAACCACATGGTGGTGGGCTTTATCTTGCTGGCCACCAACCTGCTGGTGCACAAGCTGTTTGGCTGGGCGGTGCAAGACGGTATTCGCGGCTGGGTGCAGAACCTGCCCTTTGTGCCGGCGCTGTTGCTGATCATCTTGGTGGCAGACCTGGTGCAGTACTGGGCACACCGCGCTTATCACGAGGTGCCGCTGTTGTGGCGTATCCACGCGGTGCACCACAGCGTCAAGAGCATGGACTGGATCGCGGGCTCACGCCAGCACATCCTGGAGCTGCTGATCACCCGCACGGCGGTGCTGGCACCGATCTTCCTGCTGGGCTTCTCCAAAGAGGTGATCGACGCCTATGTGGTGGTGGTGGGCTTCCAGGCGGTGTTCAACCATGCCAACGTCAGCGTGCGCCTGGGGCCGCTGCGCTATGTGATCGTCACCCCCAATTTCCACCACTGGCATCACTCTCAAGATGCCGAAGCGATTGATCGCAACTACGCCGCTCACTTTGCCTTTTTAGACCACCTCTTCGGCACGGCCGTGCAGGCTGACCGCAAATGGCCCGACCAATACGGCGTGGTGGGCGACTATGTGCCCGATGGCTTTTGGGCCCAGTTCAAGTTTCCCTTCACCTGGAAGGGGTGAGGACAAAGCGGCCCGCCAGGGCCTAGCTCGCACCAAAGCCCTTGAGGCTTGGAAGGTCTAGCGGCCTTGGTTTTCGGTATTTCCTGAGTTTTCATAAAATCCTGAAATCCAAGGAAAGGCCGAAATCATGAATCTTCCTCCGCTCACCCAGCGCTTCGTGCTGCACTTTGGCGAAATGGGCAGCCGCTGGGGCATCAACCGCACCGTGGGTCAGATCTACGCCTTGCTCTACGTCTCGTCCCGCCCGCTGAACGCCGACGAGGTGGGTGGTGCGTTGGGGTTTTCGCGCTCCAACGTCAGCATGGGCCTCAAGGAGTTGCAATCTTGGAACCTGGTGCGGCTTCTGCACCAGCCCAATGACAGGCGAGAGTACTTTCAGGCCCCCGAAGACATCTGGACCATCTTTCGCACCCTGGCGGCCGAGCGGCGCAAGCGCGAGATTGACCCGACCCTGAGCATGTTGCGCGACGCGCTGATGGAGCAGCCCGGCGCGGCCGAGGACATCCATGCCCAAGAGCGCATGAAGCAAATGCACAGCTTCATCGAGATGATGACGGACTGGCTCGACGATGTGGAGAAACTGGACTCTGACACCCTGGCCAGCCTGATGAAGATGGGCTCTCAAGTGCAAAAGCTGCTGGAGATGAAGGACCGTGTGAAGCAGGTCTTCACCGGCAAGTCCGCACTGGAGCCCGCCAAGCAAAGCCCTGCCGGGTCTGGGGGACGGGTCAGCGGAGGCGATGATGGACAGCTTTGACCCGGTGGTCCTGGCGCGCATCCAGTTCGCGGCCAACATCAGCTTTCACATCCTGTTTCCCACCATCAGCATCGCCATGGGCTGGGTGCTGCTTTTCTTCAAGTACCGCTTCAACAAGACCCGGCAGTCCCACTGGATGGACGCCTACCAGTTCTGGGTCAAGGTCTTTGCACTGACCTTTGCCTTGGGCGTGGTCAGCGGCATCACCATGAGTTTTCAGTTTGGCACCAACTGGCCGGGGTTCATGACCACGGTGGGCAACGTTGCCGGGCCACTCCTGGCCTATGAGGTGCTCACGGCCTTCTTTCTCGAGGCCACCATGCTGGGCATCATGCTGTTTGGCCGAGGGCGTGTCAGCGAGCGGGTCCACACCTTGGCGACATTTTTGGTGGCCGCTGGCACCACCGCGTCGGCCTTCTGGATACTGGCCCTCAACTCCTGGATGCACACGCCCGCTGGTTTCGAGATGATCAACGGTCAGGCCCACGTGACCAGTTGGCTGCAGGTGATCTTCAATCCCTCTTTTCCGTATCGCATGGCGCACATGCTGATCGCCTCGGGGTTGACGGTGGCTTTTCTGCTCGCCGGTCTCAGCGCCTACCGCAGTTTGCGAGGCGATCAGAGCAAAGCTACCCAAGCTGTTTTGCGCACAGGCTTGGTGTTGGCGGCGCTGCTGATCCCCGCACAGATCGTGGTCGGCGACCTGCACGGGCTCAACACTCTCCAGCATCAACCGGCCAAGCTGGCGGCCATGGAGGGGATTTGGGAGACGCAAAAGGGCGCGCCTGCCGTCTTGTTTGCGCTGCCGGACCAAGCCAGCCAAAGCAATAAGTTGGAGGTGTCGATCCCCAAGCTGGCCTCGCTCTACCTGACGCATGACTGGAATGGGGAAGTCAAAGGCATCAAGGAATTCGGCGACAAACACCCGCCCGTGGCACCGGTGTTCTGGGCCTTTCGGGTGATGGTGGGCGTGGGGCTCTTGATGCTGGTGGTGAGTTGGTGGTCGGTGTGGCAAGTCCGCAAGGGGGGCCTCAAGCCCTGGATGAGCCGTGTGTTGGTCGCCATGACCTTCTCGGGTTGGGTGGCCGTGCTGGCTGGTTGGTACACGACCGAGATCGGCCGACAGCCTTGGTTGGTACAGGGCGTGTTGACGACGGCGCAAGCCGCCTCCGCCCAACCCGCTGGCAACATCGCACTGACGCTGGCCATGTACCTGACGCTCTATCCGGTCTTGTTGTTCGCCTATGTCAGGGTGGTGTTCTATCTGGCGCGCAAGGCGGCCGCCACTGAAATGGAGGCGCATCATGCTTGACGCTCAGCAGGTGTTGACCCTGCCGGATCTGAGCCAGCCCTCTGGCTGGTTGCCCCTGGCCTTTGCCTTGGTGATGGCCTTGGCCATGTTGGCCTATGTGATTTTGGACGGCTACGACCTCGGTGTCGGTGTGCTGCTGCGCAGAGCCGATGATGAGGCGCAGAAGGACACCATGATTGCCAGCATCGGTCCCTTCTGGGATGCCAACGAAACCTGGTTGGTGCTGGGTGTGGGCGTCCTGCTGGTGGCGTTTCCGCTGGCCCATGGTGTCATCTTGGGGGCGCTTTACTTGCCGGTCGCCCTGATGCTGTTCGGCCTCACCTTGCGGGGCGTGGCGTTTGACTTCCGAGTGAAGGCCCAGGCCGAGCACAAGCCGCTGTGGGACCGCGCGTTCTATGCAGGGTCGCTGTTGGCCGGATGGTCACAAGGCTTCATGCTGGGAGGCTTGGTCACCGGTTTCAACAAGGATTGGGGCGCGCAGGTGTTCAGCGTGCTGATCGGCCTGTGCTTGGTGGCAGCCTACTGCCTTTTGGGGGCGGGCTGGCTCATCATGAAGACAGAAGGGGCGCTGCAGCTCAAGGCCGTGCGCTGGGCGCAAACCAGCCTGTGGTTGACCGCTGCGGGCGTAGCCGCCATTTCATTGGCAACGCCCTGGGTCAGCCCACGCATTTTCGACAAGTGGTTCAGCTTCCCCAATGTGATGCTGCTCTTGCCCATCCCCGCCATGACGGTGGCGCTGTTCGTGGTGATGGCCCGCAGCCTCAAGCGCTTGCCCACTCGGCTCGCGCAACACAATCAGTACGGGGTGGCGGTGCCCTTTGCCAGTACCGTTGGCGTGTTCCTGTTGGCCTTTTATGGCTTGAGCTACAGCCTGTTCCCTTGGCTGGTAGTGGACAAGCTCACCGTCTGGAATGCCGCCAGCGCGCCCGAGGCTTTGGAGGTGATTTTCTACGGCACCGTCATTGTGTTGCCCGTCATCATCGCCTACACGGTGTTTGCCTACCGTGTGTTTTGGGGCAAGAGCACGGCTTTGAAGTACTGAGCGCTCAGCGCACCAACAAGACCGGTGTGCTGCAGTGGGCCAGGACCTTGGTGGCCACCGAGCCCATCACCAAGTTGGCCAGCGAACTGTGGCCGTGCGAGCCCATGATCAGCAGGTCAAACTTGCCTTTGTCGGCGGTGGATGAAATCACGTCGGACGCATTACCCACCTTGGAGACATAGCTGGCTTGAATGCGCTGCTTGGTGAAGAAGGTGCGGATGGGCTTGAAGACCTTTTCCGCCTCGTCGTCATAGTGGGACTTCAACAAGGCCTTGTCCAAGGCGGCGGCGGCGCGGGCGGGAATGGCGGGCACGGTGTGCACCACGGTGTATTCATGGTGCGCACCCAGCCATTCGTCATGGGCGGCCAAATAGGCCAGCATGCGCTTGGTGTAGGGGCTGCCATCGGCGGCGACGAGAATCTTCATGGGGGTCTCCTTGAGGTGAATGTGATCAGTGTGGCAGCCTCGTCGGCTCAGGGCTTGCCTTACATCAAGCCAAGCATAGCTTGGGGCGGCACTTGCCGAATGTGGGTTGCCACACGCAGCAGGCTCGCTACACCGTGATCAGCTTGAGCCCGTCCCAGCCCTCGGCCTCGCCTTTGCGGGCCAAGCCGCGCGCCTGACACACGACGCGCGCCGGCGCTTGCCCCGCGCGAGGCAGGCTGTAGTCATGGCGGCAGTGCAGGTGGCCGTGCAGCCACAGGTCCGCCCGGGGGATCAGGTCGTCGTCGGCGCAGCAAAAGCTGGCCGTGCCGGGCTGTTTGCCAAAGCGCGGATCGGCGCTGCGCAGGCTGGGCGCAAAGTGGGTGATGACGCAGGTCGCGTCCCAGCGGGCTTGGGCTGGCTCGCAGAGTGTCTGCTCCAGCCAGGCTCGGCATTGCAGGCCGGCCTCTCGCACAGCGGCGGCATCAAAGGGCGCGCCGCGCCAGCGGCTGTTCATTACCCGTTGGAAGTAGCCCGCCGCACGCATGGCGCGCTCGCGCTGGCCAGCACCAAAGAGGTCAAAGTCGCTCCAGCGCACCGTGCCGCAAAAGCGGATGCGGCGGCCGTCGTCACCGCTCAAGACGGTGGTGGATTGCTCCAAGAGCTGCAGGCCCAGCGCCTCGCATCGCGCCCGCAAGGCCGGCCACGCTTCATCCAGCTCTCGGCCGTCAAACTCGTGGTTACCGGCCACCATCAAAACAGGCACCGGCCAGTCTTTGAACAGCGCCAGTGCGTCCCAGCGGGTGTCGATGTCCCCGGCCAGCACCAACACTTCTGCGCCTGGGGCGGGTTCGGGGGCATAAGTCTCGGTTTCGAGGTGAAGGTCGGACAGCAATTGAAGGCGCATGGCCCGAATGATCGCCGAACTGCCTGACGCCGGGATGCCAAGTAGTGCGCGGCGTCGTCGTTGACACCCCACAGCCTGTCCTGACCACCGCTGCGCACGACCAACAAACTATGTACTTCAAGCCGAGCGGTAGCGAATAAAACCCAGGAGGGTGTAGATCCTGTCTATGCTGCTTGTGGGATCAGCTGGGATCACTCCACAAGGCTCACAGAAGCCGAGAGGTCGTCGAGGGGAATACGCATGCGAGCACCTGCATTGGGATTGGTGTGCTGGGCTCTATTGGGTAGCACTGTGGCACTGGCCACCGAGTGGTCGGTGCGGCCATCTTGTGCGGGGGTGGCGAACTGCTTCACCAACCCCATGGGCAGCACCATGGTGAATGGTCGTACCGTCAGCTTGGCGGGTCGTTGGAGCTTTTTCCAGCCCGGCGATGTCTTGGTGATCTATCCTGCCGCCAATGGCGCGGCATGGTTGCCCACAGGCGCCTTGAGCGGCGCGCCGGCCTTGAACATCGACGGCGCGCGCGGCACAGCTGCGGCCCCGATCAAGGTGATGGCGGCGGCCAACCAAGTGGTCAAGCTGGGCCAAGGCCTGAACATCACCAACGGCACGCAGCATGTACAGGTGTCCGGCTTGGACATCACCGACCCGCGCCCGGGCCGCCACGGCGTGGTCATTGATGGTGGCAGCAGCGACATCGTCCTGAAGACCAACCGCATCCACGATGCTGCGATCAATGGGCTCAACATCACCCCAGCGGCTGGGCCGCGTTTGATGATTGGGCCGGACAACGTCTTGGTCAACAACCGGGGCAACGGGGCGGCGATTGGCCCATCAGGGCTGAACCCCAGCACCAATGCCATTGGGTCCTACTTCACCGGCAACACGGTGATGGGCAATGGCCGCCATGGCGTGTCGTCAGAGGCCTCGTATTGGTCGATCGAGCGCAACCAAGTTTTGGGCAATGGCGCTTTGGTGGGGGGTACCTCGGGCATCCACCTCTTCAGCCCGAGTGACAACGCTGGCCCCGATTGCGATGGCAACCTGGTGGCCTACAACTATGTGAATGGCCAGCAAGACAGCCAGCAGGCCGACGGCAACGGCATCCAGGTCGATCATTTCTGCGACTACAACATCGTGGCCTTCAATGTGGCCTAGGGCAATGCCGGAGCGGGCATCAGCCTGCTGGTGGGGCGCGGCAATTACATCGTGGCCAACACCGTGGGTGGCAATGCCACCGACACCAACCGCCTGCGTTTCCCAGGCGTGCTTCGGGCCGAGATCGGTTTGGCCAGCAACACCAGCGTTTGCTACAACAACGACGACTTCGGTCAATGCCTGGGCTGGCTGCCGGTGCCCGCTGGCCGCAGCGGCGGCAATTTCATTTACGGCAACCTGATCTACAGCACCCAGGCTGCGGTGCCTGCGATTGGCGCCACACCGGATTTCAGCGACCCGGCACGCCATAGCAATGCGCTCTACCCGAACCTGTTCTTCAATGGCGGTGGCGGCGCCAACTTGCTGTGGCGCGGTGTGGGCTATAGCACCGTGGCCGACATCGACCGCGTGACCGGCATGAGCGCTTATGGCGGCGGCAACGCAGTGGAAGTGCCGAGCCTTGCCAACCCAGGTGCACCGGGCAAGGGCAGCGACGGGCTGCGGCTGCTCAAGCGCCCCAGCCAGCCCGGTTGGTCCATCTCACCGGGCACACCAGACATGCTGGGCAGATTGCCTTTTGCCGGTGGCGGCCAGTTTGGGGCTTACTACAGCCCACCCTGACGCGGCGATAATTGTCAGCTTCACGGTTTAGGGGCTGGGGTGCTGTGGCCCGGCCGACTCGCGCGCTATGTCTTCCTCATCATCACCCACTTCAGAGGTGGCCCATCACGGCGCATCCGACCATTGCCTGAACTGCGCCACGCCTTTGGCGCCCGAGGCCAAGTTTTGCCACGCTTGCGGCCAAGACACCGCCAATCACCCGCCCAGCCTGTTCGAGTTTGTGCATGAGTTCGTGGCGCACTATGTGGCGCTGGAGGGCACGCTGTGGCGCTCGCTCAAGGGTTTGGCCTTTCGACCGGGCTTCCTGACGGTGGAGTATTTGGCCGGACGCAAGGCACGTTACGTCTTGCCTCTGCGCTTACTGCTCACCTTGGGCTTTGTATTCTTCTTATTGGTGAAGCTCGTGCCGAGCAGTCCGGAAGATGAGTCCAGTTCGGCTGAGATAGAGAGCGTACTGCGCGAAGAGGCCGTGGTGTCGGGTCCTTCGGCGGCCAGTACACCGGCCGCGGCGACATTTAAATTGGGTGGGGGATCGGTGGTGGTGGGCGGAACCAGTCTGTCCCAGACCAAATCTCAGGACGATGTAGCGACCACGAAGTTCGGGGTGGAGCTTGATGACGCTCCCGCTTGGCTGCGCCCCCAACTGGAAGCGGCCAACCAACGCTGGGAGAAAGATTCGTCGGCGGAGTTTGAGCGGCTCAAGGCAAAAGTGCGTGGGATGATGCCCTATGCCGTACTGTGTTCGCTGCCGTTCTTTGCCGGCATTTTGTCGTTGGTGTTTTGGTGGCGCCGCTATTCCTATGGTGCTCACTTCGTGTTCGCCATGCACCTGCACGCCTTCTTTTATCTGGGCTTGCTTCTGCTGATGATTCCTGTCTCGGCAGTGGCCTGGGTGGTGGCCCCGTGGATCGTGGTGTATCCGCTGCTCGCCATCAAACGTGTTTATGCTCGCAACTGGCTGTCGGCCTTTGGCAGTAGCGCGTTGGTCTTCGTGCTGCACGCCACCTTGCAAGTGCTGATGTTCGCCACCGTGTTTGCCATCGGCGCCCTTGCACCCTGAGGGTAGGCAGACTCAGCGCGTGGCCCGGCGCCGCACCGCGTCCAGATAGGCCAGCCCATCGGGGGGTTGGCCGCTGCGCTGCGATTGCCAGATCATCTCGCCCAAGCACTCCATGACCTCGTGCTGGGCCTCATGCAAGGAGTTGCGTTTGGCGGCCAGCAACTCCACTGCTTGCCGAATGCCACGCGGCTGGTCGATGGAGACCTGCTCGCTGATGGTCAGGTGCATGGACAGGTGCAAAAACGGGTTGATGCGGCCGTCGTCCACCGTGTAAACCGCAGCCAGTGCGGCCTCCACATCGGCCAAGTCGGCGTGGTATTCGGGGTGCTCGTCCATCCAAGCGGCGGCCAGCACCTCAATGGGCGCCATGGGCTGGCCCTGGCGCTGCTTGGCAAAGGTGTCGCAAAAGAAACGGCGAACGTCGTTTTGTGAGGGCTGGAACATCCGAGAATTGTCGACTCTTCCCAACCGAGCACCTCCGCTTGATCACCGATTGGCAGTTTTACGCCGTGGCCATTCCGGCCGTGGTGCTGATGGGCTTGTCCAAAAGCGGCTTTGGTGCGGGCTTTGGCGCCCTGGCGGTGCCTTTGATGGCCTTAGCCATCCCGGTGCCCCAGGCAGCGGCCATCATGCTGCCGCTGCTGGCCATCATGGACGCCATGGGCTTGATGGCCTTGGTTCGTCAGGCCGATTGGCGGCTGTTGCGCCTGCTGCTGCCTGCGGGGCTGTTGGGCACGGTGGTGGGCACGGTGCTGTTCGGGGTGCTCAGCGCCAAGATCGTGGCCGCCGTGGTGGGGGGCATCACCTTGCTGTTTTTGGCCATTCGGCTGGCCTTGCCGCCCCGCGCTGATGCGCCACCGCCGCCGCGCTGGCTGGGCTTTGTGCTCGGGGTCACTTCAGGCTTCACCAGCTTTGTGGCCCATGCGGGCGGGCCGCCGGTGAGCTTTTATGTGCTGCCCATGCGCCTGGCGCCGGTGGTGTTCACGGCCACGATGGCGGTGCTGTTTGCCGTCATCAATGCCTCAAAGTGGGCGCCCTATGCCTGGCTGGGCTTGATTGACACTACCAACCTCGCCACCTCACTGGCGCTGGCGCCCTTTGCGCCCTTGGGCGTGTGGCTGGGCCTGCGCTTTGTGCAGCGGGTCAACCCCACTTGGTTTTACCGCCTGTTTTATGCGGGCATGGCGGCCACGGGCTGCAAGCTGCTGTGGGACGGGCTGGCCTGACATCAACTGCCGACACGGTAGATGCCGCAGCCGATCAGCCACTTGTCATTCAGCGCCACCACATAGCTGGCCTTGGGCTGCACCTGGCCATTGGACTGATTGACGATGTTGTACTCCACCCAGTGATTGCTTTGAGTGGCCTCCCAGGCTTCGCGGGTGAAGCGGTCGCCGTCAATGCCCGGCACTTCATGCACGCGATGGCCTTCCATGGCCTTCTTGGCGGCATGCACCACATAGCGGCCTTCCCGATCCACCACAAAAATGTAGAGATCGCGATCCACAAAGCCAGCGCTGGCGGTGCGGAAGGTGCCAAAGGCGTTGTCCATGCCCTGGGTCTTGATGAGGTTCAGCGCCTTCTTCACCATATCGCGGGCTTCGTCGGCACTGCCTTGGCGCAGGCGGATGGCCGCCACGGCTTGGCTCAGCGCGCCAGCGCGGGTCACCAATTCTTGAGATGCCACGGAAGATTCGGTCACCATCTCTTTGTTCTGGCGGGTGATCTCGTCCAAGCCGTCAATGCTGCGAGCCACTTGTTCCAAGCCGGCGCTTTGCCGCGAGCTGGCCTGAGCAATGTCGCGCAGACGGCCCGAGACATCGCGCACGCCATGCACCACCGCCCCCAGCGTGCCGCTGGCGCGCTGAATGCGCTGCACCGATTGGCTGACATGCTCGCTCGATTGCCCAATCAATTGGCGGATCTCACCGGCCGCCGCAGCACTGCGTTGCGCCAGTTGGCGCACTTCGCTGGCCACCACGGCAAAGCCACGTCCGGCCTCGCCCGCGCGGGCCGCTTCAACAGCCGCGTTCAAGGCCAGGATATTGGTTTGGAAGGCGATACCGTCAATCGTGCCAATGATCTCGCCCACGCGGCGTGAGCTGGATTCCAGCTCCGTCATGGCACCCACGGTTTCTTGCATGGCTACACCGCCGGCCTCGGCCTCTTCACGCAGGCGGCCCGTCAGCGAGTCCAAGGTTTGCGCGGCACTGGCGTTTTGTGCCACCGCGTCGGTCAGGTCGGTCACGGTCTGCACGGTCTGGTGCAGGCTGGTGGCCTGCGCGTCGGTGCGTTGGGCCAAAGCGTCGCCGCTTTGGGCCACTTGTTGGCCCGAGAGGCCCACGCGCACCGCACTGCTGCGAATCTCCGCCACCATGGAGGAGAGCCGCTCGCCCATGGCCTCCAGCACGGCACCGATCTCGGCCAGCTCGTCTTTGCCTTTAATTTCCACTCTATGGGAGAGATCTCCTGAGGCCACAGCCATCACGCCACGGTGCAGCGCCTTCAGCGAGCCTACGAAGCTGCGGAAGAAGGCCAGGCCCAGATAGCTCATCAGCACCACACCAGCCACGGCCAGCGCAATCTGCGCGGCCAGTTCCAGCTTCAGGCGCTGCTCGCCCGCTTCCAGCGTCGCCAGCAATTGGGTCACCAGGTGTTGGTTCAATTCAAGAGCCACTTGGAGCGCCTTGGCCCCTTGGTCGAAGTACGGGCCGGGTTCACCCACAATGGCTTCGGCACCAATGACTTCGCGGACCTTGTCCATGTAAGCCTTGCCTTGCTGCAAGCTGTTGCTCCAACTCGCGGGGACCGAAGCGCCCGAGCGCTCGATGGCACCCTGGCGGTAGCTCATGTCTGCCAACTGTGTTTCCAAGGCTTCCGCACGGCCAAGGATCGAGGCGCGTTCGACCTTGGTGGCCTCGCCGCGCGCCAGCACACCAGCGCCTTGGCCCATGGCCTGCGCAATGGTCTCTGTCCAGGGCAGAGCGCGCTCGACCACCAAGTCCATCAGGAAGTAGCTCTTGGCGTCCGGATCCAGCACCAGCCCTGAGCGTTCGGCCGCCACATGCACCAACTGGCGCAGCTTCTCAATCTGAACGGTGTGGGCTTGGAAGGCCTCGTCTCGGCGCTGAGGGATCTTGCCCTCTGCCAGGGCCAAAGCGCCGTCTCGGACAGGGGCCCAGGCATCTTGGAGGGCGAAGGGCAGGGGGTGGTTGAACTCCGCATCAAGCGCCGCTACGCTGGCCTGTAGGCGTTTTCGGGCTTCATCACGGGGAGCCACTGCGGCTGTGTCGCTAGACGAGGCGCGCTGGTTCAGCGCGCGCAGGGTCTGTATATCGACTCCCATGGCGATCAGCCCCGGCAGCAGCCGTGCGCCTGCAAGCCGGGCCTGTGTGCCGTGTAGCTCCTGCTGTGCCCGGATCATGTTGTGGGCCATCAGCAGGGCCAAGGGCACACACAGCATCAAAGCCATCACGGACAGCTTAGTGCGCATGCGCAAGCGCCGCATCAAGTAAGTGCCTGGGCGCAACAGAGTCGCAGTGATAGCAGCCATAGAGTTCCTTAGCAAGTGGCCACTCCATACACCAATGCCTCCGGGTGTTGGAGTCTTCCTCTTGCGATGGTGCCCGGCTTCGGTGCGTGGTGTTTGGCGCAAAAAGGCGCCAAAACACCGTCTGTTAGGCCTGCTGCCTCAGTGCGTCCATCACTTCATGGCAGGCGCCCATATTGTGATAGTCCACCTTGCCTGCTGGGCTCTTCTCGTTCGTCAGCTTCTGATTGGCTGGGCCCAAGATGCGGAACCAAGCCCCGTGCTGGTGGTCCACAAAATGCGTCCACACATAGGCCCAGAGTTGCTCATAGGCTTGCCAGTAGCGCGCCTCGCCCGTGCGGGTGGCCAACACGGCAGCCGCGGCCAGGCTTTCGGCCTGCACCCAGTGGTATTTGTCGCCGTCGCACACGTGTTGTGCTGTGTCGGTGGCGGGGCTGCCCTGGGGCGCAAAGCCGTAGACTAGGCCGCCGTGCTCGGCGTCCCAGCCGTGCGTCCAGGCGGCGTCGAACAGGCCTTGCGCGCGGTGCAGCAGCCAGGGGGCTTGGCCACGCGCGTCACCCGCCGCGCGCAGGTCACGCTCTAGGTTCAGCAGCAGCTTGGTCCACTCGGTGAAGTGGCCGGTTTGAAAGCCCCAGGGCCGAAAGATATTGGTTTTGTCGTGGCGGTTGTAGTCCCAGTCCGGCTGCCAGGGGCCGCCAGCTTCTCGTCGGTAGTGTTCCCAGATGCCGCCTTGGGCGTGCGCGGCCAGACGCACCGTGACCGACTCGGCCAAGGTGTAAGCCCGCTCCAAATAGGGCGCCTCGCCCGTGGCTTCATACGCCGCCAGCATGGCCTCGCAGGCATGCATATTGGCGTTCTGGCCGCGATAAGGCTGCACCTGCCAATTTGGGGTGGCCTCGTCGGCATACAGGCCTTGGTCGGGCTCCCAGAAGCGCTGCTCCATCAGCGCAAACGTGGCCGCCAGGCCGTCGCGGGCCTCAGTGATACCGGCCTGCAGCGCGTGGGCATGGGCCAGCAGCACAAAGGCCAGGCCGTAGCAGTGGTGGGTGGCGTCCAACACCTCAGCCCGCCCGTCTTGCCAGCGCAGCAGCCAGGCATAGCCGCCCGTCTCGGGCCGCCAGTGGGCTTGCTGCACAAAGCGCAGGGCGTGGCGGGCGGTCTCCAGCCAAGCGCTGGCGCGCGGGTGCTGCGGGTAGCGGCGCGCGGCTTGGGCAAAGGTCAGCACATAGCGGGTGGAGCTGACCAGGTGCCGCGTGTGCCGGTCATAGACCGTGCCGTCGTCTTTGAAGAACTGAAACAGCCCGCCGCTCTCGTCCACACAGCGCCCATCGTAGAAGGTCAGGGTGTCCCAGACGTGCTGGCGCAGCACGGCAGGGTCACGGACGTTGGGCAAGGGCGGCAGGTGCGGCAGGGTCATGGCAGTGGCAGCGTGACGGGAATGCGCCACTGTAAAGGCGCAAGGGCGGCTTAGCGCTCTTTCAAACTCAAGCCAAACGCTGTTCCGTCTTGGCGTCAAAAAGATGCGCCGCTTCAGCGGCCCAGGCCAGGCTGACGGCCTCGCCCACCTTTTGTGCCACCGTGCCCGGCACGCGGGCGGTGAGCGTGCCCAGCGGCGTGTCCACCAGCGCATAGGTCTCGGGGCCGGTGGGCTCCAGCATGGCCAGTGTGCCGGGCAGGCTGCCGCTGGCGCCGGCCGCGCTGAGCTGCAGATGCTCGGGGCGGATGCCGTAGAGCACCTCGCCCGCCTGGCCCAAGGCGGCCTGCTGAAAACCATTCAGCGGCAGCGCTAGGCCGTGGGCGCTGAGGGCCTGGCCCTGGCGCTGGGCCGTCACCAGGTTCATCGCCGGTGAGCCAATGAACTCGGCCACAAAACGGGTGGCGGGGCGGCTGTAGATGTCATCGGGGCTGCCGAACTGCTGCACCTGGCCGTCCTTCATCACGGCGATGCGGTCGCCCAAGGTCATGGCTTCGACCTGGTCGTGGGTGACGTAGACGGTGGTGGTCTTGGTGCGCTGATGCAGGCGCTTGATCTCGGCGCGCATCTCCACCCGCAGCTTGGCGTCGAGGTTGGAGAGTGGCTCGTCAAACAAAAAGAGCTTGGGGTCGCGGGCCAAGGCGCGGCCCATGGCCACGCGCTGGCGCTGGCCGCCGGAGAGCTGGCCGGGTTTGCGGTCCAGCAAGTGGCCGATCTGCAGCATCTCCGAGACCCGCTGCACCGCAGCGTCGCGCTGGGCTTTGGGCACCTTGCGCATCTCCAGCGCGAAGGCAATGTTCTGCGCCACGTTCATGTTCGGGTAGAGCGCATAGCTCTGGAACACCATGGCAATGTCGCGGTCCTTGCTGGGCAGGTGGGTGATGTCCCGCTCGCCCAGGCGGATGGTGCCCGAGGTGGGCACATCCAGCCCGGCAATCATGGACAGCAAGGTGGACTTGCCACAGCCCGAAGGCCCGACGAGGATGAGGAACTCACCGGCCTCAATGTGGATGTTGATGCCCTTGAGGATGTCCACCGCGCCATAGGACTTGCGGACGTCTTGAATGGTCAATGCACTCATAAATACTCTCAGCCTTTGACCGCACCGGCGGTCAGACCGCGGACAAAGTACTTGCCCGCAACGATGTAGACGAACAGCGTGGGCAGCGCGGCGATCATGGCGGCGGCCATGTCCACGTTGTATTCCTTGACGCTGCTGGAGGTGTTGGCCAGGTTGTTCAGGCCCACGGTGATGGGCTTGCTGTCGGCGCCCGAGAAGACCACGCCATAGAGGAAGTCGTTCCAGATGTTGGTGAACTGCCAGATCAGCGTGACCACCAAGATGGGCGTGGACAGCGGCAACACGATGCGCCAGAAGATCTGCCAGAAGTTGGCACCGTCCAGCATCGCGGCCTTGATCAGCTCATCGGGCAAGCCCACGTAGTAATTGCGAAAGAACAGCGTGGTGCTGGGAATGCCCGCAATTACATGCACAAAGATCAGGCCCCAGACCGAGCTGGCAATGCCCAGCCAGCCCAGCACCTGGCTCATGGGCAGCAGCACCACTTGCATGGGCATGAAGACCCCGAACAGCAGCAAGGCAAACATGAACTCACTGCCCTTGAACTTCCACTTCGACAGCACGTAGCCGTTGAGTGCGCCGATCAGGGTGGAGGTCAGCACCGCAGGTAGCACCATCAGCACCGAGTTCATGAAGAAGGGCTTGAGGCCGCCGCAGTCGGTGCCAGTGCAGGCACTGCTCCAGGCCGTGGCCCAAGCCGCAAAGCTGGGGCTGGCGGGCAGCGACAGCAGCGTGCCTTCACGGATCTCGTCCATGGTTTTGAACGAGGTGGCCAGCATCACGTAGAGCGGCGTCAAGAAGAACAAGGCAAACACGCCCAACGCCGCGAACAGCAGGACGCGGCCCAGGCTCAAGCGGGGCGACAGGGTGGAGGGCGCGCTCATTTCTTCACCCGCAGTTCTGAGTAGAGGTAAGGCACCACGATGGCGGCCACGGTGGCCAGCATCACGGTGGCGCTGGCAGCCCCCAGGCCAATCTGGCCGCGTGAAAACGCCATGGTGTACATGAAGGTGGCGGGCAGGTCTGTGGCATAGCCGGGGCCACCCGCAGTGAGCGCCATCACCAGGTCAAAGCTCTTGATGGCCAGGTGAGACACCACCATCAGCGTGCTGAAGAACACCGGCCTTAACGTGGGGATGAGGATGCGCCAGTAGATCTTGGGCAAGCTGGCGCCGTCCACCTGAGCGGCTTTGATGATGCTGTCGTCAATGCCGCGCAATCCGGCCAGGAACAGCGCCATCACAAAGCCGGCTGATTGCCAGATGCCGGCAATCGCCACGCAGTAGATGGCCATGTCGGGGTCCACCAGCCAGCCGAACTCAAATTCGGTTAAGCCCCATTGGTGCATCAGGTGCTCCAGTCCCAGGCCGGGGTTGAGCATCCACTTCCAGGCCGTGCCCGTGACGATGAAGCTCAGCGCCATGGGGTAGAGGTAAATGGTGCGCAGCAGGCCTTCGGCGCGGATTTTTTGGTCCAGCAGAACAGCCAGCAGCAGGCCCACCGCCATGCCCCCGCCAATGAACAAGCCGCCAAACACCGCCAGGTTGCGCAGGGCCACCCACCAGCGTTCGTTCTCGAAGAGGATCTCGTACTGCTCTAGCAGGCTGCTGAAAAACCGCCTTGATCATGCAGCTTTGGCGCCCGACTTAAAGTCTGAGTTGAGTGCGTTTCGTGATGCGGGAAATCGAGCCCGAATTTCATCGAT
>NZ_JBIKNQ010000102.1:0-7975 GCF_044358605.1 Ideonella sp. | reverse complement strand
ACAACCATCGAATTCCTCAACGCGCCCTCAACCACCAGACCCCCATCGAGGCCCTGAAAAAATGGCACGCCTCACACCCCAAGCTCTTCACAAAACGTGTGAATGATCTCCCGGGGCTTGACATGTAATCACTCTTCAGGTGCCCCCTCGAAATCCCTCAGTACTCAGTGCCGCGTTTGTCGCGTCAGGGACAAGCTATGACATCCCCCATTCTTACAATCGACGAAAGACATAACATTGATTCCGGCGCATGGTTCTCCTCGCTTTCACAAAGTCTGCAAGCGGCCATTTTGGCCCGGGCTTATGTGCGCCGATTGCCAGACGGCACCAGCCTAGCCGCGCGCGGGCAGCCTGCAGAAGACTGGATCGGGGTTGCCAAGGGCGCGGTTCGAGTGAGTTCTGTCTCTCTCGCAGGAAAACAAGTTGCCTTGACCTATGTCGAACCGGGTACTTGGTTTGGCGACATTGCCTTGTTCGACGGCTTGCCTCGCACCCACGATGCCTCGGCTCACGGACCGACCACCTTGTTGGTGGTTCGCAAGCCAGACTTCAAGGAACTGCTGGCGCAACATATCGAGTTGTACGAAGCACTTCTGCGTTTGAACTGCCGTCGCTTGCGCTTGATGTTCAACCTGATCGAAGACCTGAACACCAAACCCTTGAGTGCCCGCTTGGCCAAGCAACTGTTGCTACTAGCCAAGAGCTACGGCATCGCGCAAGGCGAGGAGATCCGCATCGGTTTGCAACTGGCCCAGGAAGACTTGGCTCAATTGTTGGGCGCTTCGCGGCAGCGAGTAAACCAGGAACTCAAGGAGTTGGAGCGCGACGGCGTGTTGAGGGTAGAACCCACCCGCTTGGTCGTGCTTTCCCGAGACAAGCTCTTGGCAGCGTCCGAGCGTTAAAGAGCCGGAATCCTCCGGCAGGAGGAATCAATGGATCAGTTCATCGGTACGCGCCCCGTCGCTGAGGCACATCAGTTCGACCTTTCTGCCCTAGAGCACTGGCTTTCTGGCCACTTGCCCGGGTTTGCGGGGCCGCTCACAGTGGAGCAATTCAAAGGCGGGCAGTCCAACCCCACCTTCAAACTCTGCACGCCAGACAGAGCCTATGTCATGCGAGCCAAGCCGGGGCCGGTCGCCAAGTTGCTGCCTTCCGCGCACGCCATTGAGCGAGAGTTCCGCGTGATGCAGGCCTTGCGCCATTCCGCCGTACCTGTGGCGGACATGCACGCGCTTTGTGAAGACGAATCCGTCATTGGTCGGGCCTTCTATGTGATGGAGTTCGTCGAGGGCCGCGTCTTCTGGGACCCGTCCCTGCCCTCGCACAGCGCTGCAGAACGCAGCGCCCTTTACGACGACATGAACCGGGTGATTGCAGCCCTGCACAGTGTCGATTGGGCGGCTGCGGGTCTCGCCACTTATGGCAAACCAGGCAGCTACTTCGAGCGCCAAATTGGCCGCTGGAGCAAGCAGTATTTGGCCTCGGTCACCGGCCCCAATCCGGCCATGGACAAACTGTTGACTTGGCTGCCAGAGAACCTTCCAGCCAGCGCTAAAGATGAGTCCCGGGTCGCCATCGTGCATGGCGACTATCGCTTAGACAATCTGATTTTCCACCCCACCGAACCCCGCGTGCTGGCAGTCTTGGATTGGGAGTTATCCACCCTGGGGCACCCGCTGGCGGATTTCAGCTACCACTGCATGGCCTGGCACATCCCGCCCGGTACGTTCCGAGGCATGGCAGGCCTGGATTTTGCAGCGCAAGGCATTCCCACCGAGCGCGAGTATGTGGCGCGCTATGCCGAACGCACCGGCTGGGGCGACGTCGATAGCTTGATGGCCGACTGGAATTTCTACTTGGCCTACAACCTGTTCCGCATTGCCGCCATCGCCCAAGGCATTGCCAAACGGGTTGAAGCGGGCACCGCAGCCAGTGCTCAAGCGCGCGCCACCGGCGCTGCTGCGCCTGCGCTGGCCGATTTGGCCTGGGGCTTTGCCCAGAAATTCTGACCCTTCCCACCCCCTCAACCCCAAGGACATCGCATGGACTTCGGTTACTCCCCCCGCACGCAGGAACTTCAGGCCGCCGTGCGAGCCTTTATGGATGAGCACATCTACCCCAACGAGGCCCGCTATTGGTCCGAACTGGAGGCCAACACCCAAGCGGGCAAGCGCTGGTCGCCCCTGCAAGTCATTGAAGACCTCAAGCCCAAGGCGCGCGCAGCCGGGCTGTGGAACCTTTTCTTGCCCGAGAGCGAATTGGGCGCGGGCCTCACCAACCAAGAGTACGCCCCACAGGCCGAGATCATGGGCCGCGTGCCATGGGCCAGTGAGGTCTTCAACTGCTCGGCGCCCGATACCGGCAATATGGAAGTCTTGGTGCGCTACGGCAGCGAAGCCCACAAAGCCCAGTGGCTCGCTCCTTTGCTGCGCGGTGAGATCCGCAGCGGCTTCGCCATGACCGAACCCGCCGTGGCCTCCTCAGACGCCACCAACATTGAAGCCCGCATCGAGCGCGATGGCGACGACTACGTCATCAATGGCCGTAAGTGGTGGACCAGTGGCGCCGGAGACCCGCGCTGCAAGGTCTTGATCTTCATGGGCAAGACCGACCCGACGGCACCTCGGCACTCCCAGCAGTCCATGATCCTGGTGCCCATGGACAGCCCGGGTTTGAAGGTGCTGCGCCCCTTGAGCGTTATGGGCTATGACGACGCCCCACACGGCCATATGGAGATCGACTTCCACAACGTCCGCGTTCCCGCCAGCAATCTCCTGCTCGGAGAAGGCCGTGGCTTCGAGATTGCTCAAGGCCGCTTAGGCCCAGGGCGCATCCATCACTGCATGCGCCTGATCGGTTTGGCTGAGCGCTCTTTGGAGTTGATGTGCAAGCGCGCCGTCTCGCGCACCGCCTTCGGCCGCACCGTGGCCCAGCAAACCGTGACGCAAGAGCGCATTGCTGAGGCGCGCTGCATGATCGACCAAGCCCGGCTGCTGACCTTGAAGGCCGCCTGGATGATGGACGTGGCGGGCAACAAGAGCGCCAAGGCAGAAATCGCCATGATCAAGGTGGTGGCCCCCCAAATGGCTTGCCAAGTCATCGACTGGGCCATTCAGGTGCATGGTGCCGCAGGCTTGAGCCAAGATGTGCCCCTGCCCTACTACTACACCTTGGCGCGCACGCTGCGCTTTGCTGATGGCCCCGATGAGGTCCACCGCAATGCCATTGCCAAGATGGAGTTAGGCCGCTACAGCGCCTGAGGCTGACTCTCCGAGAACGGCATGGCTTGCTGCCATGCCGCTTCAAACACCTCCACTGCCGCTTCCAAGCGGTGGACGCTTGGCGCCTCCATTTGAACGCGCCAAATCAATTCTCCGCGCTTGATCATCAGGGCCATCGCGGGGGTGCGCGGCCATGCGTCTTTATGGCCCTGGGGCACATCTGCAAAGGCCAGCAGCCGGCTGGCGAAGGGCTCGGCCAGCCAGTCGCCCATCCAGCCCGGCACATTGCCCACCGCTTCAAATGGGCCGCCCAGCCCGCCCAAACGTCTGGGGCTCAGGTGGTGACCCATCGCCAACCAGCGCATTTCTTCCGGTAGGTGTTCGTCCAGTTGCGTTTTGACGCTCTGCGTGGACTGCAGATAGACCTGCTGCTCCAGCTGTGCCATCAGCCCGGCGGGCATCAGCACAGCAAAGGTCTGCGGATCAATACCCACCATGGCCCGCAAGCGAAGCTCATGGCCCGCCAGATAGCTGCGTTGAGACGGCCCCCACTCCAAGCGCCAAGGGCTGCGCCCGCCAGGCTCCACCACAAAGCCTTCACCCTCCCGGTTGCGTTTCAGCGTCCAGCCTCGCGCCGCGCAGCGCTTGCGCAAAGCAGCAGACGTTGGGTGCGCGTCATGCCCAAACCATTGGCCAAGCAAGCTCAGCATGCTGGAATCGACCCCCATGGAGGAGCGTGAAGTCTGCAAGTGTCACCCTCAGTCAGCGGCCGATGCCCGCAACGGACATGGCATCGTGCACCTCAACAGGGTGCGCCTGATGCTGTATCGGCACCTGCACTTCAACTCCAAAGCCTTTGTTTGCAGCCAGTGGTAACACGCAACCAAGGGCCAAGATCCTTGCGCAAGGGTCGTCGGCGATGTTCTGCGGCGCAGACGCACTAGAATCGCGCCCTTCACTGCCCGTAGCTCAACTGGATAGAGCAGCTGCCTTCTAAGCAGCAGGTCGGGGGTTCGAGTCCCTCCGGGCAGGCCACACTAGATGATCGCAGTGGCGCACGTTGCACCAAATGCACCATAAAATCATAGGTTTACCACCTTTGATCGTTGCACATAGGTTCACGACGACTCCTTGCAATGCAGCCCGAATAGGGGCACAGTCAGGGGAACAAATCGGCCGAATGACACCCGTCACCCACTTGTTCCCCTATGCCACTCACCGAACCCGCCTGCAAGAACGCCACCTGCCCCAGCGAAAAGACCCGCGCTCGCTACTCTGACTCCGGCGGCCTGTACCTGGAGGTTGGGCCTACCGGCTCGAAGCGATGGTTCTGGAAGTACTACCTGCCAGGCGGCAAAGAGAAGCGCCTTGCGCTGGGCGCTTACCCTGAGGTCAGCCTGAAAGCAGCACGAGGCGCGCGCGATGACGCCCGCAAGATCCAGCAAGGCGGCACAGACCCTGCCGAGCAGCGACGCACAGAGAAGCTCGCACGGCAACACTCACCGACGGACTCGTTCGAGGCAGTGGCCAGGGAGTTGCACGCCAGTAAGCGCGTTGGTTGGAGTGCGCAATATGCCGCCCGCTGGATCGAACGCATGGAGAAGGACTTGTTCCCCTGGATCGGGACGATGCCCCTGCCGAAGATCACTGCCCCGCTCTTGCTACAGGTGCTGCGCAGGGTCGAAGCACGCGGGGCCCGGGAGACTTCACACACCTTGCGGCAAACGGCTGGGCAGGTGTTCCGCCATGGCATCGCCACGGGTCGCGGGGAGAGAAACCCCGCCGGAGACCTGCAAGGGGCACTCCAGCCGGTCACGGTCAAGCACATGGCGGCAGTGTTGGACGAGCACGCTGCAGGGCACCTGATGCGAGCCATTCACGCATATCAGGGGCAACCGACCACGAGGGGTGCCCTGTTGCTTTCCGCGCTCACGTTCCAGCGGCCTGCCAATGTCCGAATGATGGAGTGGTCAGAGATCGACACGGATGAGCGGATGTGGGCCATACCGGCAGCGAAGATGAAGCGCCGCCAGGACGGCAAGATCAATGGGCGCCCGCACTTCGTTCCGTTGGCACAGCAGGCCCTGGAAGCCCTGGAGGAGCTTCGCCCCATCACTGGCCATGGCCGCTACGTTTTCCCTGGATTGCACGACCACGAGCGTCCCATGAGCGAGAACACTGTGAATCTGGCACTGCGGCGCATGGGCTTCAGCGCGGAGGAGATGACTGCACACGGCTTCCGGTCGATGGCTCGCACCATCATGGTGGAGCGAACCGGGGTACCCGCCGATGTCATCGAGGCACAGTTGGCGCATGGGAAGTCCGGGCCGCTTGGCAGCGCCTACGACCGCGCGGACTTCATGGCCCAGCGCCGCGAGATGATGACCACCTGGGCTGAATACCTCGCCCGAATCCGCATCGGCGCGCAGGTGCTGCCGCTTAAGAAGGCTTGACCCTTTCGTAACGGGGGACTTTAGGGTTTACACCAACCCCTCATCTGGCCTACAGTTGAGCGCACCAGAGAAGTCCTAGACATTTCTGGCCCAACTTGAGCAAACAGACGGCGTGTGAACGCCGAGTTCATTCGGTGGGCCAACGGACTTCACGACCTGGAGAGCCTGCGCCACAGCGCCGCCCAAGCGACCGAGCCCGATAGCGGGTCGAGTTGGGCCGCCGCCCCACCCTGCAGGCTGTCTGTAAGACACCCAAAGCGCCTCCCGAGAGGGTGGCTTTCATCGGTACGCACGCGTCGATCTACTCGGCGGTGCGCGAATGAATGGAGCATTCGTGTCTACTCCCACCCGCAAGTCCCTCCGCGTCAAGGAAGCTCGCGCCATATACGGCGTGAGCGTCCCAACTCTCTATAGGCTCGCCGCCAGAGGGCTTCTCAGCCCCGTAAAAGTCGGCACCAGATGCACCCTCTGGCCAGTAGAGCAGCTGGACGCCCTTTTCGTCCATGCCGCGACACCTCAACAAACTCCAGCCGTCCAAGGCCCCACGAAGACCCGCCCCCACACCCGCGAGGATGTGCGGCCCCTGGGCGCTGCCTAAGTGAATGGGAGGCAGTCGCCATGAACGCACCCACAATCACAAAAGCATTGACCTCGCCACCAACGAAGTCGAGTCAGCTTGCGGCCGACCTGGTGCTGGTCGCCGAGGACCTGCTCACCATCGAAGAAGCAGCCGCCCGGGCGGGGCTCTCCGTGCCCGAGACAATGGCGTTGCTGGACAATCCGGAGATTCTGCAACTGGTCGAAGTTGAGGGGGCCAGATCACGCCTCAGCGGCGCCACGGGCCAAGCGCAGGCCGTCCAACTGCGTGACCGCGTGATCGAGCTGCTGGGCGCCAAGCTCACGCCCGAGTCCCCCCCAAGGCTCTTGCTCGACATTCTCAACGCAGTGCGCCACGTAGCCGCCCAAAGCGAGGAGACCCAGAAGGGCGCAGGGTTCAGCCTGGTGGTGAACCTGACCCCTCAGGCTTCGCCAGAGGTCGTCGCTGAAGCCTCTGGCCAGCCGAGCAGCATGGCCTTCGAGGGCGGTACCGTTACCCTGCCCTGGATGGCTTCCGCCGCGTCGGGAGCGAGCACATGAGGCGGGCCTCCGCGGCGCTCGCACGCATGCGAGCAGGGTGGCAGGCAGCGGGGCACAGCCAGATCAGTCTAGCCCCCGAGCCGCTCACCGATAACCACGCCCCTCTGCGACCCTACCGTAGCGAGACATGCACAGGTGAGTTGAGGCTGCCGTTGACGCTTCTCAAAGGGGTCTATGCGACCAGTTTTGGCGCCGAAACGCCCGCCCCCACCTTGCGCGCAGAGCCAGCGCTCACGCCGAC
Source organism: Ideonella sp. (assembly GCF_044358605.1). Classification (GTDB taxonomy): domain Bacteria; phylum Pseudomonadota; class Gammaproteobacteria; order Burkholderiales; family Burkholderiaceae_C; genus Ideonella. The sequence goes on along the minus strand of NZ_JBIKNQ010000102.1, from coordinate 923 downwards.
AGAACTCGCCGACGCTATAGCCCCTGCGGCACCAATCGTGATTTCAGGCGGCGTTCGAGGCACCAAGGGCAATGCACTCGACCGGGCAAAGAAGGGGCACGCGCTCTACGCGCTGCCTGCCGTTCTTCCCCCAGGGGCGGTGCGAGACTCCTCAACAGTGCCGGCAGGCCACTGGCTACCGGTGGACCTAGACGGAATCGCGGAGGAGGCTTGGGCCCAGACCCTGCGCTCGCTTGAGCACTCGGGCGCTTGGTTTCTTGCTTTCAACACCTTCTCCGATGGCTTGAAGGACGTTCACCTTGGCAGAAGGATTAGGGTGGTTCTCCTGCTCGACCGCCCCGCAAAGAAGTCGGAGTTCGCACAGGCTTACCGCCGGGTGGCGCACCTGCTTGGCGCCCGCGACGACGTGCCACTTCGCGCTGACGAGGCGGCAGGCAAGCCCGAGCAACTGGCCGGTGTTTGGTGCGTGCCGTCGCAGGAGGTCGTGGCCGCAGCAGGTGTCGCGCCGTCGCCCTGGCAGCCGCTCCGGGTCGTGCGCGACGGGTTCGCCCTCTCGGTTGATCGCCTCCTGGCTTCCAGTGACGCGGCCACAGATCGCACCCAGCCGCATGGTACGCAAATGCTGGGCATGGGCGATGCCCTCCAGCCGACCGGGAGGCTTGCAGTCCTGGCTTCAAACTCCGACCTCATCCACGGTGTCCCTGGGCACGAACCGCTACCGGTCACCATTGAACGAGTGAAAGCCGCTCTACGGTGGCTCAGCGCGGAATGCAGCAGGTCGCAGTGGATCGAGGTGGGGGTTGTAAGCTCAAACCCGATATTATTCCGACGACCATGATGTAACCGACTTTCGGTCTTTCGCAGCGAATGCCGCTCCGAGCTGCCGGGCCCGCTTTTCCAGGTCGGTGTGCAGGTAGACGGAC
>NZ_JBIKNQ010000013.1:0-83457 GCF_044358605.1 Ideonella sp. | reverse complement strand
GTGTTGTTGGTGACGGGGGTGCTGTTCTGGCAGCCTTGGTTCACCAGCTATGTGCCGATCTGGCTGGGGCGTGTCGCGGTGCTCTTGCACTCGATCGCTGCGCTGGTGCTTGTGCTGACCACCATTGTTCACGTCTATGCCGCGATCTGGGTCAAGGGCACGATCCGCGCGATGACGCGTGGCACCGTGACCGATTCCTGGGCCAAGGCCCACCATCCGCTGTGGCACAAAGAGGTCACCGGCGGTAAACGTTAAGACTCAAGCTTTGGCCTAGCGGCCCAGGCTTGAGACATCCAGGCTGCCCGGCTTGTTCAGCGGGCAGCCTGTTCATTGAATGAAAGAAGTTTGAGATGAGTACTTCCGCAACCGTGCGGGTTCAGTCGGCTGAGGCCATTGCAGCGCAGGCCGCGCACACCGCGCCCTTTGTGCAATGGCCTGAGGCGACCACCGTGTTTGCCGAGCGGGCCATGCGCCTACGCCAGTTGGCCAAAGACCACCCCATGGCCGACTTTTTGAACTTTGCGGCCCAGATGGCGCAGGCTCAGCAAACGCTGTTGCAGTCCTTCGCAGCCGTGCCGCTGCCCGACGCTGCGGCGCTGGACAAAGCCGCCCTGGCAGGCCTGCCGCCGCTGGGCGTGGCCACCTGGCAGCGTGACCCGGCCTGGCGCACCGCGCTGCGCCAATTGGTGCAGTCGCTGCAAGCCCAGAGCGGCGGCACAGACGCCTTGCAGCAGACCTTGGCCCAACTGGCTGCCGCCGACGACGACACCCTGGAGCGCCAAGCCGACGCGCTCCTGCTGGGGGAGATGCATCGCGTCAACATGGCGTGGTCTTCCTTGGTGGCGGCGGCCTTGCAGGTCTATTGGACGCATCTGCTCGTGGCTCTGCCCAAGGCCCTTGGCCTGGGCGCCAATCAAAGCGTGATTGGCCGCGTGGATGACCTGACGCGCTGCCCTTGCTGCGGCAGCCTGCCCGTGGCCAGCCTCACGCAAACGGTCGGCCATCTGCCCGGCCAGCGCTATCTGCATTGCTCGCTGTGCAACCTGCAGTGGCATATGGTGCGCAGCCGCTGCACGCACTGCCTGTCCACCCGCGACATCAGCTTTCAATCGCTGGCGCATCAAGACGCTGATGAAGCCGAGGCCGCTCGTGCGGCAGTGCAGGCCGAGACCTGCGGTGACTGCGGCCACTACCTGAAGATCATTCACAAAGACCTGGACGCCTTTGTGGAGCCCGTGGCCGATGACCTGGCGAGCTTGACCCTGGACTTGCTGGTGGCCGAGGCCGGCTTGCAGCGCCACGGCGTCAACCTCTGGCTGCTGTTTGGCGAGTCCGACGAGCCTGAGCCGCCACCAGAACCCTTGGCTGCGCCACCCAAACCGGGAGCGCACTGATGTCAGGGCTCAACGAATCCGTGGTTCACGGTTCCAAGGCCACCGCCAAGAACCTCCCTTCCGTCGACAAGCTGCTGCGCCATGCAGCGGTGGCCGCCTGCGTGGGCGAGCAGGGCCACACGCTGGTCAGCCAAGAAGCGCGCTTGTTGTTGGATGCACGCCGTGCGCAGACCTTGGCAGGCGAGCTGAGCTTGAACGAGGTAGCGCTGGACACGCTGGCCGCCGACCTGCAAGCGCGTGTTGCCCAGCGCTTGGCACCGCGCCTCAAGACGGTGATCAACCTGACGGGCACCGTCATTCACACCAACCTGGGCCGCGCCCTGTTGGCCGACGAGGCATTGCAGCATGTGCTGGCCATGATGTCGGGGCCGAATAACCTCGAATATGACCTGGCCACAGGCCAACGCGGTGACCGCGACAGCGTGGTGGAAGAGTTGCTCTGCACCCTGACGGGTGCCGAAGCGGCCACCGTGGTCAACAACAACGCCGCCGCCGTGCTGCTGAGCATTGCCGCGCTGGCTAGTGAACACACAGGCCGCCGTGAGGTCATCGTCTCGCGTGGTGAGCTGGTGGAGATCGGCGGCGCGTTTCGCATGCCCGATGTCATGGCCAGCGCTGGCGCCACCATGGTGGAGGTCGGCACCACCAACCGCACCCACCCGGCGGACTATGAGCGCGCCATGAACGAGCGCACCGCCCTGGTGATGAAGGTGCACACCAGCAATTACCAAGTGCAGGGCTTCACCGCCGCAGTGAGCGAGGCGGACCTGGCCCCGCTGTGTCACGCACGCGGCATCCCCTTGGTCAGCGACCTGGGCAGCGGTGCGCTGGTGGACATGGCGCGCTGGGGCCTGCCCCGTGAGCCTCTGCCTCAAGAAATGCTGCAAGCGGGTTGTGATGTGGTGACCTTCAGCGGCGACAAGCTCCTGGGTGGCCCCCAAGCGGGCCTGCTGGTGGGCAGCCGCAAGGCGATAGGCCGCATCCGCAAGTTCCCCATGAAGCGGGCCTTGCGCATGAGCAAGCTGCCGCTGGCTGCGCTAGAGGCCACGCTGCGGCTCTATCTGCGGCCCGAGCGCCTGACCCAAGACTTGCCCACCCTGCGCTTGCTGACCCGTCCGCTGCCCGACATTGAGGCCACGGCCTTGGCTGTGCAGCCCGCCTTGGCCGCGGCGGTGGCGCCGCGCTACACGGTAAGGCGGCTGGCGCTGCAAGGCCAGATCGGCTCGGGCTCGCTGCCGGTAGAGCGCTTGCCCTCGCTCGGCCTGGCTTTGGCGCCGGTTGAGCGCAAGGGCCAAGGCCGCGCATTGGAGGCCCTGGCCGCCGCCTTGCGCGCTCTGCCGCAGCCGGTGATCGGCCGCGTGGCCGACGACGAGCTGCTGCTGGATTTGCGCTGCCTGGAGTCGCCCGAGCCGCTGCTGGCCCAACTGCCCGCCCTGCAAGCGTGGCTCGCGCAATCATGAACTGCACCCGTCGCCAAGCGCTGATGTGGCCCGCCGTGGCGGCGGCCGCGGTGCCGCAGGCTGTGCGGGCTGCGCCAGAGCGGCGCCTGGGCGGCGCGCTGTACAAACCCTGGCCTGCCGCTACGCCCACACCGGCGCTGAGCCTGCCCCTGCACGACGGCAGGCGCTGGTCTTTGGCCGAGCAGCGGGGCAAGGTGGTGGTGCTGAACTTTTGGGCCACTTGGTGTGAGCCCTGCCGGGAAGAGCTGCCCGCCTTGGAGTTGCTGGACACCCGCTTGGCCGACCAAGGCTTGCGGGTGGTGACGGTGAATTTCCAAGAGCCATCGTCCCGCATTGATCAGTTTTTGCGGGTCTGGCCCATGAGCCTGCCCATCTTGCGCGATGACTCCGGCCAAGCCAGCCGCGCCTGGGGCGTGCGGGCCTTCCCGACCACCGTGCTGGTGAGCCGCCAGGGCCGTGCAGCGGGTGTGCTGATGGGCGCACTGGATGCCCAATCGCCCGAGCTGCTGGCCACGCTGCAGACCTTACTCAAGCCAGCTTCCCGCAAGGCGGCCTAGCGCCACCCGACTTTTTCCTCCCCCTCTCTTCAGTTGAAGGACACATGATGAACCCCACCACCCCGACTCGACGCCACCTCTTGCTGGCCACCGCTGCCGCCACGGCACTGCCCCTGGGCAGCGCCTGGGCACAGAGCGAGCGCCGCTTTGCGCCGGAGGTGGGGGCTTGGCGCCGCTTTGCGCTGAGCACGACGGTGACGCTGCCCGTCTCCAAGGGCCCAACACGTCTGTGGCTGCCCTTGCCTGACATGGACACCGACTACCAGCGCAGCGTGGACAACAGCTGGACCAGCAATGCCACCCGCGTCAGTGTGGTGGCCGATGCCAGCAAGAGCGTGCGCATGCTCAAGGCCGAGTTTGAGGCCTCGGGTGTCGCGCCCGAGTTGAAACTCACCAGCGTGCTGGAGACGCGCAACCGTGCGGTGGACTGGTCTCGCCCCAAGGCCGCGAGCGAAGACCCTGAAGTGCTGAAGTACAACCTGGCACCCACCGCGCTCTTGCCTTTGGACGGCGTGGTGCGCAGCACCGCCCTGCAAGCCACCAAGGGGGCCAAGACGGACCTCGACAAGGTGCGCGCGATCTACGGCTGGGTCTTGACCAACGCCCACCGCGAACCCAAGACCCGCGGCTGCGGCATGGGCGACATCAAGGGCATGCTGGAGACGGGCAACCTGGGCGGCAAGTGTGCCGACTTGAACGCTATCTTTGTGGGCCTGTGCCGCGCCGCCGGTGTGCCCGCGCGCGATGTCTACGGCCTGCGCCTGGCGCCGTCCGCCTTTGGCTATCGCGAACTGGGCGGCAACTCCAGCAACCTCAAGGGCGCTCAGCACTGCCGCGCCGAGGTCTTCTTGCGCGACTACGGCTGGGTGGCCATGGACCCAGCCGATGTGCTCAAGGTCATGCGCCAAGAGACTCCTGAGTGGATCAAGACCACCGATCACCCCTTGGTCAACCCCGTGGCCAAGGGCCTGTTTGGCGCTTGGGAAGGCAACTGGGCGGCCTACAACACGGCGCACGACATCAGCCTGCCGGGCAGCAGCCGCACCGCCACCTTGCCCTTCCTGATGTACCCCCAAGCAGATAACGCCGAAGGTCGCCTGGACGAATTGGCGCCCGACACCTTCCGCTATGCCATCAGCGCCCAAGAGCTGAGCGCCTGAGCTATCCGCCCTACATTGAGATCAGAAAGAAGCCCATGACCGCATTGAGCCCCCCCCAATCCGAAGCCCTTGAAACCATCATCCGTAACATCGTCGCGCCCCAGGCCTTGGAGACCGACACGCAGGGGCGCTTTCCACGCCAAGCCGTGACGGCCCTGGGCCAGGCTGGGCTGCTGGGCTTGGTAAGCGCCACGGCGGTCGGCGGTGCGGGTGGCGGACTGCCTCAGGCCCGCGCCGTCGTCGAGCGCCTGGCCCAAGACTGCTCGTCCACCGCCATGGTGGTGTGCATGCACTACTGCGCCACAGCGGTGCTGGAGCAGTTCGGGTCTGACGCCGTGCGGCGCGAGATTGCGGCCGGCCGGCACCTCAGCACCCTGGCGTTCTCTGAGGCGGAGTCGCGCAGCCACTTTTGGGCGCCTGTCAGTACGGCCAGTGCGCGCGGTGATCTAGTGGTCTTGGACGCCCGCAAGAGCTGGGTCACCTCGGCTGTAGAGGCCGACAGCTATGTCTGGTCCAGCCAGCCCTTGAAGGCCGAAGGTGCGAGCAGCCTGTGGCTGGTGTCCTCCAAAGCAGCCGGTTTGAGCGTGGCGGGCACCTTTGATGGTTTGGGTCTGCGCGGCAATGCGTCCAGCCCCATCACCGCCCAGGGCGTGGCGGTGCAGGCCCGCGACCTGCTGGGCGAAGACGGCAAGGGCTTCGACACCATGATGGGTGTGGTGCTGCCCTGGTTTGTCAGCCTCAATGCCGCTTGTTCGGTGGGCTTGATGGAAGGTGCCCTGAGCCGCGCCATTGCCCATGTCAGTGGCACCCGGCATCAGCATCTGAACACGGGCTTGGCCGATCTGCCCACCATCCGTGCGTATCTGGCGCGGGGGCGCATTCGCACCGACATGGCTCGCGCTCTGCTGGACGACACCTTGGCCGCCATGGCGACCCAGCGGCCGGACACCATGCTGCGGGTCTTGGAGATCAAGGTGGCCGCCGCTGAATCTGCCCTGGAGGTCACGGACCTGGCCATGCGGGTGTGCGGTGGTGCCGCCTTCCGCAAGGAGGCGGGTATTGAGCGCTTATTCCGCGACGCGCGCGCCGCCAACGTCATGGCGCCGACCTCCGACGTGCTCTATGACTTCATCGGCAAGGCCATCACCGGCCAAGCTCTGTTCTGACGCTCACACAGGTTCACACCATGTCTTCTGTTTCCTTACCGACTTTGGTCATGGGCGCCGTTGCCTACGCGCCCAAGGTCGTGACCATTTGGGAAGGTTTCAAGGTCTTCTTCGCGCAGCACGGCTTGTCCTTTGACTATGTGCTCTATTCCAACTATGAGCGGCAGGTAGAGGCGCAGTTCAATGGCGAGATCCACCTTGCTTGGAATTCGCCTCTGGCTTGGGTGCGTGCAGAGCGTATGGCCCGGGCGCGCGGCCTGCATGTGCAGGCCGTGGCCATGCGCGACACCGACTGCGACCTGGAGTCTGTGATCGTTGTGCGAGCTGACAGTGCTGTGCAGAGCCTGCAGGACCTGCGCGGCAAGACCTTGGGCGTCGGGGCAATCGACTCCCCCCAAGCCACCTTGATCCCGCTGGATCACCTGCGCCAAGTGGGATTGGTGGGTGGGCGTGACCTGACGGTCCGTCGCTTTGATGTGCTGGGCGGTAAACACGGCGACCACATTGGCGGCGAGCGCGATGCCGCGCTGTCACTGCTGGCCGGCGAGGTCGATGCCTGCTGCTTGATTGCAGGCAACCACTTGGGCTTTGCCATGGACGGCACCCTGCCTGCGGGCAGCACCCGCGTCATTGCCCGCACCGGCCTGTATGACCATTGCAATTTCACCACCAGCCCGGGAGCCCCTGCGGCCTTGATCGACCGCTTTGTGTCGCTGCTGATGGCCATGCGTTGGGACGACCCCCAGGTGCGCCCCTTGCTGGAGTTAGAAGGCCTCAAGGCTTGGCAGCCAGGGCGCACCAGTGGCTATGCCTTACTGGAGCGCGCGGTGGATGATGAACAGTTCTACAGCCAAGATGGTCGAATCCTGCCCGCTGACTATCGATATTGAAGGCCTGGGCCTGGACCAGGGCGCCTTGCTGCTGGTTCGCCGTGCGCTGGAGCAGGTGCCTGAAGGCGGCGTTCTTCAGGTGAGAGGGCGCTCGCCAGAGTGGGACCTGCACCTGCGCGCCTGGTGCCGTCAACAAGGCCATGGCTGCCAGGTCCAGGCTCAGGCTGATGGGGAGTTACGTGCCACCGTGACACGCCATTACATGGCCTTGGGCCGTTGGCGCGACGCCTGGGCCACCGGCGCCGTGGATGCCCGGCAAGCCCAGGCGCTGGCCGAGCACGCCGACCCCCACTGGGGCTTGGCGGCGCGCGGTGCGTCGGTCGAGCGCGGCGCTCCGGCCTTCGCCTTCAGCCTGCAAGACAAACACGAGTTGTGGGCGGCCACTGCGGGCGACCTGTATGCGCAAGCCGCCGCCGCCCAGTGGGACCCCGCCACGGCCATTGACTGGACGGGCGCCACTGCACCGGCCCCAGCGCTTGAAGCGGCGGTGGTGCAGTTGATGACCTATCTGATCGAGAACGAGAACGCGGCCCTGCTGGTGCCCGCGCGCCACCTGGGCCAGATGCATCCGCACTTTCGGGAAGTGCTGCAAGTGCTGGCCTTGCAATGTGCCGATGAAGCGCGCCACATTGAGGTCTTCACCCGACGACTGGCCTTGCATGGTCATGCCCCTGGCTTGTCCACAGCAGGTGGCCAGGCCTCGCTCAAAACCTTGTTTGAAGCGCCCGACTTCTCAACCGCCACGTTCTTGCTCTCGGTGCTGGGGGAGGGGACGTTTGTCACCCTGCTCAATTTCTTGCACGAGCATGCGCCCGACCCGGTGACTCGGCAGATTGCTCGCTTAGCAGCGCGCGATGAAGCGCGGCACGTGGCCTTTGGCATGGCGCATCTGGAATATCGGCTGTCTGTTGAGCCCGCCTACCAAAGCCGTTTGGCCCTGGCGGTGGAGCAACGCTTTGATGAGCTGGCGGGCACGGCCGGCCTGAACGAGGAAGTCTTTGATGCCTTGGTCATCTTGGCGGGTGGCGGCGTGGACGTGGCGGCGGTGGCGCGCGGCCACGCCCGGGTGCAAACCATGAAGCAAGACATGGCCAACGGCCGCAAGGCTCGCTTGCTGCGCTTGGGTTTCGAGCGCAGCCAAGCCCAGCGATTGGCAGACCTCCACACCCGCAATTTCATGTGATGCAGCGCTCATGATCATCGGAACCGCAGGCCATATCGATCATGGCAAGACCACCCTGGTGCAGGCGCTGACCGGCGTCAACACCGACCGCTTGCCTGAAGAGCAGCGTCGCGGCATCAGCATTGAGCTGGGTTATGCCTTCCTGGAGGTGCCCGACGGCCCACGCATCGGCTTTGTCGATGTGCCCGGCCATGAGCGGCTGGTCCACACCATGTTGGCCGGCGCCACCGGCATGGACTATGTGCTGCTGCTGGTGGCGGCTGACGACGGCGTGATGCCGCAAACCCGCGAGCATGTGGCGGCACTCTGTCTGCTGGGCCTGAGCCAAGGCGCGGTGGTCATCACCAAGTGCGACCGGGCCACGCCGGAGAGAGTGTCCGCCGTGCGTGCCGAGGTGGCGGCGCTGCTGGCCCCGACGGCCTTGGCGGCGTTGCCGGTGTGGGAGGTGTCTGCCCACACCGGCCAGGGCCTGTCCGCGCTTAAGGATGAGCTGCTGAGCCAGGCCCAAGTGCATCAGGCGCGTGTCGATAGCCGCACTGTCGGGGGCCAAGGCTTTCGTTTGGCGGTGGACCGTGCCTTCAGCTTGGAAGGCGTGGGCACGGTGCTGACCGGCACCGCCCATGCGGGGGCCGTGAAGCTGGGTGACTCGCTCGCCTTGGTGCCTCAAGCCCATGTGCCTTGTGGCGTGCTGAGCGCTCCACCCGCATGGCGGGTTCGCAGCTTGCATGCCCAAAACCGCAAGGTCGAGCAAGCCACCTCAGGCCAGCGCTGTGCCGTGGCGCTGGTGGGTTTGGCCCGAGAGCAGGCCCAGCGTGGCCAATGGCTGGTGCACCCAGAGGCTGCCTTGCAGACGGATCGCTTGGACGTGAGCCTGCAGCTCTGGCACGAGGAGGCCCGTGCTTTGCGCAGCGGCACGCCGGTGCACGTCCATCTGGGGGCCACCGAGGTCATGGGCACGGTGGCCGTGCTGGCGCACTTGCCTGCGGAGGACGAGGCGGCATCCGCCTGGCAGGCCGCAGACCAGCTCAAACCGGGGGCACGCGCGGCGGTGCAATTGGTGCTGCGCGAGCCGGTGGGCGCTTGGGTGGGGGACCGCGTGGTCTTGCGCGACGCGGCGGCCTCACGGGTCTTGGCCGGCGGCCAGGTGCTAGACGCCCTGGCCCCGGCTCGCTACCGCCGCACACCCGAACGCTTGGCCCAACTGCAAGCCATGCATCTGGCCCTGCCAGAGGGCTTAGAAGGCCGCTTGGCGCGGCTGTTGCCGCTCTCGCCTTTGGGCCTGGACCTGACGCGCGAGCGGGCCATGTGCGGCGCTGCGCTTGCCCGCTTGCCTCAGGGTGCGGTGGAGGTGAGGGAGGGGCACAGCGCTTGGGCCTTGGCCGCCCCCTTGGCCCAAGAGATACGGGCCAAGCTGCTGGCGCAATTGGCCGCGCATCACCAAGCCCAGCCCGAGGAGTTGGGGCCAGATGTCGCACGCCTGCGGCGCTTGACAGCACCGCGCCTGCCCGATGGTTTGTGGCGCGCCTTGGTGACACAAGCAGCCGCTGACGGAGAGGTGCTGTTGCGCGGCGCCTTTGTGCACCTGCCCGAACATGGTGTGCATTTGTCGGCCACCGAGCAGCGCATCGCCCAAAAAATGGCCCCGCTGTTGGCAGTGGCCGGCTTTGGCGGTGTGTGGGTGCGAGATGTCGCTAAAGACATGCAAGAATCCGAGCCCTTGACCCGCACGACCCTGTCGCGCTTGGCACAGCAAGGCGAGTTGCATCAGGTGGTCAAAGACCTGATTTATGACCTGCCCACGCTGGAGCGCTTGGGCGGCTTGGTGCGGGCGGTGGCGGCACAGTCGGGTGGCGAGGTCACTGCGGCGGCGTTCCGTGATGTGACGGACCTGGGCCGCAAGCGGGCGATCCAGATCCTGGAATATTTTGACCGCATTGGCCTGCTCAGGCGCGTGGGGGATGTGCACAAGCTGCGACCTGATTGCAGCTTGTTCATGAGCCCACAGACCGCGGCATCCGACCTGCCCCAGAGGGCAGGGTGAGAGACATGGAGGGGACACGATCCTGGTGGGTCGGCCGGGCTTCAAACCCGGTGGGTGGCGCCATGCGTTGCCGGGTGGGTTCGACTCCCATTCCCCTCCGCCATTTTTGAAGAGCCATGGACTTTCCTGCAGCGCTCCACTACGACATCGCCGCTCAGGTCTGGGTGGAGCCGCTGGCCGATGGCTCCATGCGGGTGGGCGTCACGGCCTTGGGCGTCAAGCTCTCTGGCGAGTTCTTCATGTGCCGCCCCAAGCCTGTGGGTCAGGTCTTGGAGCGCGGGCGCTCCATGGCGGTGGCCGAATTGGCCAAGTCCATCGTCTCTATCACGGCACCGCTCTCAGGCGAGGTCGTAGAGGTCAACGCCTTGTTGGTCCAAGAGCCCGAGCGCATTCACCTGGATTGCTGGGGCAGTGGCTGGGTGCTACGCCTTCGCCCTTCACAGTGGGCGGCCGAATGCCAAGCGCTGGTGCATGGCGATGCGGTGCCCGCCGCCATGGCGGAGCATGCCCGCTTGTTCTTGACCGACCTTAACGCGGCTGATCATGGGGTCTGACGCAAATGCCAGCGGGGTTCAAGGCGTGGCGCTGCTGCTGTGGGCCTGCAGCCCAGACGACCCTGCACGTGTGCTCACTCCCTTCTTTCAGGCGGCGGCGGCCGCCGCCATGGAGGCGCCCGTCGAGGTCTACTTCAGCGCGCAATCGGTGCGCTTGCTGCAACCCGGCGTGGCCGATGAGCTGCGTGCCGTGCCTGGTGGCATGACAGCCTTGGCGGCGATGCAGATGGCCCATCAGCACGGTGCACGCTTCTTTGCCTGTGCGGACGCCCTCAAGGCTTGCGGTTTAGAGCGGGCGGGTCTGATCACGCTGTGTGACGGGCAGGGCGGGGCCGTGCAGTTCATGGCGCGCACCTTGGAGCCGAACTGGCGGTCCTTGGTGTTCTGAACACCAAACTGGCGGGTGAAGCGGCCTTAACTTCACGCATTGTTTCTTGGTGAGTCTGGGCACGATGGCGAACGTGAAAAAGCCCCACCCCGTAGGGCTTTTCAGCAACCCGCACTGTCCTGAAACTCGGAAGGAAACTCCATGAACCGCATCATCTCGCTGCTGGCTGGTGCCAGCCTGATCGCCCTGGGCTCGCTGGCCACTGCTGCTGATGGCGGTGCCACGGCAGAGCAAGCCACCGACATGGTCAAAAAGGGTGTGGCCTTCATCAAGGCCAATGGCAAAGACAAGGGCTATGCCGAGATCACCAGCAAGACCAGCCAGTTCAAGTTCCAAGACCTGTACTTGGTGGTCTATGGCCTCGACGGCACGGTGCATGCCCACGGTGCCAACGAAAAGATGGTGGGCCGCAACCTGATCGACCTCAAGGACGTGGACGGCAAAGCCTTTGTGCGTGAGCGCGTTGAGTTGGGCAAGAGCAAGAACACCTTCTGGCAAGACTACAAGTTCACCAACCCCGAGAGCAAGAAGATCGAGCCCAAGACCATGTACTGCGAGAGGCTGGAAGACACCGTGGTCTGCGGCGGCATCTACAAGTAACAGAGCCGCGCACCAGAGCGTCTCAAACCCGTTATGAATGGCCCAGCGGGCTGGGCCTCTTGAGGGATCGACACAATGAAACTCGCCACCAAGTTGTTGCTGGCGCCGATGCTGGCTGTGGGTGTCGTGCTGGTGGCTGCCAGCATCAACACCGTGCTGATGACCCGGCAGGCTGACCAAGCGCAGCGAGAGTTAAAGGGCCACATCGACATTTTCAAGGCGCTGACCGCAAAGCAAGAAAAGCTGGGTGAGTTGCACGCACGCAATTACCGCACAGTGGCCTTGGTGGGCTCGCTGGACGAGGCTCAGGTGAAGGCGGCGCGCGAGGCCCTGGCCAAGCACATGCAGTCGCTCAAAGATGACTTGGCCTTGCTGGCAAAGGACGAGCAAGCGACTGACGAGTTGCGCAAACTGTTGGCCTCCGCCACCCCTGTGATCGATCTCTACCGAAAGCAGGCCGATGACGCGATTGACATGGCCTCGGTGGACCCGAACACCGGCGTGGCGGCCATGCATAGCGCCGATGCCAGTTTCGGCCGATTGGCCAAAGGGGTCGAGGCAGCAGTCGCGCAGATTGAAAAAGACTCCGCAGCGGAGTCTGCTGCCATGGTGGCGCAGAGTCGCCGCACCACGGCCATCGTGGCCGCATTGGCCTTGCTGGCCACCGGGGCCGCTGTGGCCTTGGCGGTGGTGTTTCAGCGGCGCAGCATTGCCGAGTTGCAGCGGGCACGCCACCTGGCGGCCGCGGTGGCAGAGGGTGACCTGACCCAGCGCATTGAAACCCAGTCTAACGACGAAATCGGTGAACTGATCACCACCTTGGCGCAGATGCAGGACAAGCTGCGTGCCCTGGTGACCGAGATCCGTGTCAGCGCCGATAGCATCCAAACCGCCAGCGCCGAAGTGGCCACAGGTAACCAAGACCTCAGTGGGCGCACCGAAGTCACGGCCAGCAATCTCCAGCAAGCCGCCTCCAGCATGGAGCAGCTCACGGGCACTGTGGCTCAAAGTGCCGACTCAGCCTCCCAGGCCAATCAGTTGGCGTCCAGTGCTTCTGATGTGGCGGTGCGTGGCAATGATGTGGTGGGCCAAGTGGTGCACACCATGAACGGTATTCACAGCGCCAGCGCCAAGATCGCCGACATCATTGGGGTGATCGACGGCATTGCCTTCCAAACCAATATCTTGGCCCTGAATGCGGCGGTCGAAGCGGCTCGTGCAGGAGAGCAAGGCCGTGGCTTCGCTGTGGTGGCGGGCGAGGTGCGCAGCCTGGCGCAGCGCAGTGCCGAGGCTGCCAAGGAGATCAAGGGCCTGATTGGCGCCAGCGTCGAGAAGGTCCAGTCTGGCAGCCAGTTGGTGAGCGAAGCCGGCAACACCATGCAAGAGATCGTGACCAGCGTGAAGCGCGTCAGCGACATCATTGGTGAGATCAGCCTGGCCACCCGTGAGCAGCGCGAGGGCATTGGCCAAGTGAACCAGACCGTGACCCAGCTCGACCAAATGACGCAGCAAAACGCGGCGCTGGTAGAGCAAAGCGCCGCCGCCGCCGAATCCCTTAAAGACCAGGCACAACGCTTGGCGGGTGTGGTGGGGACGTTCCGCCTGTAGGCCTCCACAGCGGGCGCGCACCCGGCCACCAAAGGTTGAGCAGGGGCACTAGCGGGCTGAAGACCAGCAGCATCACGATCAGCCCGTGCGGCTTGTAGAGCACAAACTGCCACACAAAAGCGGCCACGGCCACCAGCACCGCATAGGCCACGCGCAGGCTGCGCGTGCGCGGCGTGGTCATGGGGTCGGAGATCATGAAAAAGGCGAACAGCAGCAGGCTGCCGGTGCTGAACTGATGCCACCAAATCGAGACTGCCAGGGCTGCTTCAGTCTCTAGCCACCACAGCCGTGCGGCCAGCAGGCCGCCCCAGGCGAGCAAGAAGCTGAGGCTGATGTCGAGCCGCCCCACACAGCGCGTCACCCAGGCGCCCAGGGCCACCAGCCACAGCGCCAACAGCGTCTCTGAGCCCCACTGGCCTGGCGACAGCCAAGCGCCCGGCACTAACGCAAAAGCGAGGAAGGCCGCGAGGTTGGCGGGGTTGAAGACATGGCTGCGCTGTGCGCCCGTGCCTGCTCTGATCAAAAATTTGCTGCTGCAGGCCACAGCGGCCAGCAGCGGGTGCACCCACAGTGACTCAGCGCGCACCAACACGCTGATGCCAATGGCCGTGATCACCGCGCTCAGATACGGCGCCACTCCTTGAGCGGGCAGGCCCAAGCGCCTGAGCCAAAAAGCCTGGGTCAGCAGGCTGGCGCTGAGCGCGCCCAGCACCTGAGCCCCTGTCAGCGCAAAGTCTTTGGCCAAGGCGCCAAAGGCCAGAAAGCAGCCCACAAAAGCGATTTGGAACCAGCGCGGGTCTATGGTGGCCACTGCGCCTGCAGCCTTGCGGCCAGGCGACTCAGAGGAAGCCTGCCCCTGAGGAGTGCCGAGCGTTGACGGCATGTCAGCCGGGCTGAGCGGGTGCGTTGGCCACGGCGGTGCGGCTGGGCGCGAACAGCCGCTCCCACCAGGTCGAGGCGACTGGCTTGGCGGGGTTGACGGGGGGCTTGGCCTCGCCGCGCGCCAGCTTGTCAATATCCGCCAGCGACCAGCCGGTCAGCTTGGCCAGGGTCAGGCTCTCTTGCTTGAGGCGGGCGGGCACTTGTTCTTCGTAATAGCGCCGTGCCGCCTCCAAGGTGCTGCGCTTGCTGTTGGCACAGGCCTGCACGCACTCTTGGCTCAACTGCTCTGCCGACTTGCCCACATAGGGCTGCGGGTTGCCCTCCCAGCGTGGGTTGCGGGCAGGCTTGTCCAGGGTGCTCGGGTCCAGCGCTTTCAGGCGGTCCAACACCCGCTCGACCTTGGGCTTGCACAGGGCCTCGCACTCTTGCTTGGCCATGTCGGCGGCGCATTGGGCTTGCGAGCCGGCATAGGGGTTGTGCACCACGTAACGGGTCTGAAAGTTCTGGCGGTCCTTGGTCTGGGTGAAGGCCAAGTCATCGGGGAAGGTGGCGGGGGTGTAGCGCACATGCAGGCGCGTCAGCATCACCGGCTGCGCGCCCCCACCGGGGGGCACCACCATGGGCGCCATGCGCCCGGCCGCTGGGGCTTGCAGGCGCTTGAATGCCTCTTCCACTTGGCCATCCAACCAGAAGACCCCGGCTTGGCGCAGCTCTTCAGGCGAGAGCGGGTTGGCCGCGCAGGGGTCGCACCAAGACATGTCCCAGAAGTACTCGGTGAAGGCCACGCGGTAGTCCTCGCGCTGGGCCGAGGTGTCGAACAAAGCCTTGTAGAAGTCTTTGAAATGCGGCTTGATGAAGTGCGGCAGGTTCTCGTTGGCGGCCAGCTTCACAGTGCGGTAGTTGCTGCTCTCGACCCGGCCTTCGCGCGTCAGCGCATAGACGATCAGGTCTTGCGGCTTGTTGGGTGCGGCGTTCAGCATGCCTAAGCGCATGGGCAGCATGAACTTCTCGCTCTCAAACGCAAACTGCAGCGGGCGCAAATGGCTGTAGCCCAGCTTGGCTTGTTCTTTGAGGTTGACCTTGGCGACGAAGAACTTCATCCCCTGGTTGATATAGGGCTTGAGCGCGGCCGATGCGCCCTTGGGGATGCGGTAGCCGTTTTCGCGCAGCCAAATCTCCAAGCCATCGGATTGCTTGGCCGAGAGGCTGACGATGTCATATTCCTCCAGCGTGTACTTGGCCTCCACCGTCACGCCCAGGGCTTTGTTGCGGGCCATGCTGCCCACTCGGTCGGCCATGGCGGGGGAAGCCATGGCCACGGGCATGGGCGGCCGTGGGAACAAGTCCTCACTCCAGTCCAGGCGGAACTGGCAGGGGTTCTGGTCGTGATACTCGGCCAAGCGCGGGCTGGAGTAGGCATCCAGGCGCTCAAACATCACCTTCTCGGCCACCCGCACCTGGCCTTGCTTCAAGGTGACGGGCGTGGGCACGATCAGCGCAAACTCTTTGAGCGGGCCTGAGTAGTCATTGAGCATGGACAGCACGGTGCGCTGGCCATCCCGCACCAGCACCACTTGGCTGGCTTCGTTGAACAGGCTGGCGTCGGCCTTGCCCGCATAAAAGCCACAGAAGGCTTGGGCAGGCGCCGTGGCCAAGGCGCACAAGCCAGCGGCCAAGGCGCCTAGCGCGGCGCGGGGCAAACCAAGCATGACATCTCCTCAAACGTTCTTAGATGATCGTCGAACGTCTGAAGTGTGCATCAGGTGCACCGCAGCTTTACTGCTCGTTGTAAAGCTGCAGGTCGTCGGCCGAATCGACCTCGCCCCAGGCGCCGGTGTAGGGCAGGGCGTGGATGGGCAGGCGCTGGGCGGCAATCACTTGCTGCAGCGTGCCGGTCATGTGGGCCTTGTCGCGCGCGGCGGGGGGCATGGCCTCGCGCAGGCGCTGCACCTCGGCCCAGGCGGTGGGGGTGAAGCGCAGCAAGCCCATGTACTGGCCCTGCACCTGGTCCAGGTGTTCGGGTTGGTGGCCAATCTCCGTCAAACAGCCCTGGGTGTTGAGCTTGAAGGTCTCGGCGTCATCCAGCGGGTTCTCAAAACGCTGGGCCCAGAGTTGCAGCCAGTGGGGGTCATAGGTGATGGCCAGATCAGCGCTGCTGTGCAGCAGGCTGCTCACGGCCTCTGGGGCATAAAAGATGTCGGAGTAGCTGACGATGCAGGGCCCGGCATTGAGCCAAGCTTGGGCGCAGGCCAGCGAGGACACCATATTGGTCTGGGCCCACGCCGGGTTGTGGAATTCGGTCAGGCCTCGGCCTTGCAGGCGTTCGCGCTGGTAGCCGGTGACGATGGCAATGTCTTGGATGCCCGCGTCGCGCAGGGCCTCGGTTTGCCATTGCAGCAGTGGCTTGCCGCGCAGCACGGCCAAGCACTTGGGTTGCTCGTCCGTCAGGTGTTTCATGCGGCTGCCGCGCCCGGCAGCCAGGATGATGGCGCGTGGGGCCACTGGGGTCATGGTGTGCGTTGTCCTTGCAAGAGCTGTTGCAGCCGCTGTATGTCGCTGGCCTCAAAGGGATGGCAGCGCTCGGGATGCCACATCCAGCCCTGCCACGGCAGGTCCAGATGCTGAATGGCCTCGATCACGCCATCTTCGCTGTGGGCCAGCACCTCAAAGCCGGGCGGGCATTCGGCCAAGGCTTGGGTGTGAAAGCTGTTGACGCTGCCGCTCAGGCGACCGTGTAGCTGGTGGGTGCTGGCCACATGGCCCTCCACCTTGCGCAACGGTGTGCCCGCCCAATGCGCCAGCATTTGCATGCCCCGGCACAGGCCCAGCACGGGCAGGCGGTGGTACTGGGCATAGGCCAGCAAGGCCTGCTCGGTCAGGTCGCGCTCGCGCACCCGGCCAATGTCATTGCCGCCACTCAGCAGCACGGCGTCTGGCTGCAGGGCCTCTAACCATTGCGCCAAGGCTTGGCCGCAGAAGATGAGCCGGTTGCTCACCGGCAGGGGCAAGGCCCCGGCCGTCACCAAAAACTCGATCAGGTCTTGGTCCAGGGCGTCGCGGGTTTCGGGCCGGTCGGGCCAGTGGTCGACCCGCTGGCTCACTGCAATTTTCAATTGATCATCTCCACACGGCGCCCCGCGCAGTCCATGTGCACGCGGCGGCTGCCTGCCCAGTGTTTGTACATCACTTCACCGGCGCCAATCACGGCGGGCAGGCCCAGCTCGCCCGCGCGGATGGCCATGTGGGAGTTGGCGCCACCCCAGGCGGTGATCAGGCCCGCAATGGGGTAGGCGAACAGCCAATCAAAGCCGGGGTCGGCATTGGGGATGCAGACAATGGCCCCGGCCAGTTTGCTGCGGTCGGTGCAGGTGGCCACTTCGGCGGTGACCTGGCCTTGGGTGATGAAGTTGGGCGCGGTCTCTGGCATCTCAAAAGACCACACATCGTCCGGCCTGGCAATCAGCGGCGGCAGCGAGACCTTCAGCGTCTGCGCATAGCGCTCGCGGCCCTGGGCGATGCTGCGGCCCAGCACCTCGCGCGGATCGGCCGCTCCCATGTGCAGCTCTTTGAAGGCGCTGATGTCGCAAAAGGCCAAGTCGTCGCGGCTGAAGCCCAGGGGCTCGCCCACTTGGACCATCAGCTTTATGGCGTCTGAGAGATTGCGGGTGAAGTGGAACTTGGCCAACTCGCGCAGCTCGATACCGGCCTGTAAGAAGTCGAACAGGCCGACAGGGTCGGGCTGCAGGCCGTGGGCTTGCAGCATCTTCACCACCTCGCGCATTTGCGGCAGCGTCACCGAAAACGGCGTGCTGGCGCGCGGCGCGGCCGGGCGTTGGCTCCAGTCAAAGTACAACTCAGGCTGCTCGTCATAGCGGGGCGAGAGGATGTCGTAGGTGCCTGGGCGCAGGTGGCCGTATCGTGCCAAGAAATCGTCTTTGTGCAGCGTGGCTTGGTCATGGGCCAACTGGCCGCTGACGGTGGACACGCTGGCAATGAAGGCCTCGTAGTCGGCGGGCGAGAACACGCCCACCGCCACCAGAGACTTGAGCATTTGCACGGCCACAAAGCCTGCGCGCGCCAGGCCTGCAAAGGGCAGGGTGCCATAGCGCTTGCCGTCTTCCAGCAGCCAGTGGATGCGCTCCAGCGGGTCGGCGTTGGACGCCATCAGCGCTTCGCGGCGGGCCTTCAGGGTGTCCAGCTTGGCCGCGTCGCTGCGCCACAGCCCGTCTTGCGGGTGGACGATGCGGTTGGTCAACTGGCGCAGGCTGTTGGCAATGGTTTCGCGCTCTGCCGCGCTGAAGCCGGCTTCGGCCAGGCGCTCCAGGCGCTGGGGTAAATCTAGGGTGTAGCAAGAGAAGACGATCTCAAACTCCACTTTGTCATGCAGCTTGGGCTCGGCCAGCAAGCGGTTGATGTAGTGGTCCACCAAGCGCCCGGCCAAGGCGTCGTCCAGGTCGGCCGGGATGAAGGAGTTGAAGGACAGCCGCACATCCACATAGGGCAGGCCGTAGAAATGCGGCATCAGCGGAAAGCTGCGCAGATTGCGGTAGCCGTAGTTGTGGCGCTGATAGGCCCAGATGGAGTCGGTGACCAGCTCGCGGTAGAGCGACAGCGCCAGTGGCTTAGGCCGGATGCCGACGATCTCGGCTGGGTTCCAGTCGGGCATCACGCCATACACCGTGCGCTGGCCCATCAAAAAGGGGTGGGGCTGCATGCCGCGCTGCACCTGCTGCTGAATGCGCGCCAGGCGCTCGGCTTGCTGGGCATCCGTCTCCGGCGCTTGGGCCAGCACCAGGGGGCGGGCTTGCAGCAGCCACAGCTGCTCGTCAGCGCCATCACGCGTAACAGCAAATTCACAGTCCAACGGGGCGCCTTCAAGAAGGCTCAACAGTTCGTCCACCAAGCCCAGCACGGGGGCCAGCTCAGGTGGCGGGGCCACGGGGCTTTGCGCCGCTTGCACAAACATGCGGCCACCGGCGCCGCCGGTCACCTGGGCGGTGTCGCTGCCTTCGGACCAGTTCACCACGCGGTAAGGGGCTTGGGTGTTGGGGTCGTGCGAGAAGGCCACGCCCGAGCGCAGCACTGCTTGCAGCATGGGCTGAACCAGCACCTCGTCGGCTGCTTGCGGCTGGCCGTAGGACGCGATCACTTGGTTGATGGACGCGGCCAGCGTGGCCGCCGTCACCTGCGGCACCGACAAGTAAGCCCCAGCGTTGGACGCGGTTTGGCTGTCTTCCTGTAGGCAGCTAGAGCGCACGATCCACGGGCCTTGGCCCGCTTGGGCTCCGATCCAGGCCAGGCACTGCGTGGGGCTCTCCCGCCATTGCTGCACGGTGAACACGCACAGGGGTGCTATGCGGGCGCTGCGCAGCGTGCCCTGCAGCGCGGCCAGGGTGCCAGCCTTAGTGGAGAACATCGGGCGCATGGGCTCAGCCTTTGCGGCGGGCCGACCAGGCCCGGGTCAGGTAGGTGGCTTCAATGCTGGCCTGGCCTCGGATGCGCTCTTCCACATAGGCCAAGAAGGCTTCGAACTTGTCGGCCCCCAGTTGCACGCGCAGGTCATTGACCGAACGCCAGGCGCCCAGGTAGCGGGCTGGGGTCATGCTGATCACATGGCGGCCCTCCAGGTAGACCACGTCTTCAAAGTGCGGCGAGGCCCAGAGCTGCTCCGAGAGGGTTTCGGTGATGCCCGAGCGGCCCGAGGACACGCGCTTGATGTCGCTGCGCAGGGTGCTCAGGTGGGCTTCGATCTCCACCAGCAGGGGGTTGACCTCGATCAGGCGCGGGTTCCACAGCGCGGTGAAGCGGCCTCCCGGGCGTAGCACCCGGTGGAACTCGCCCGTGGCGACCTCAAACTGTGCCCAGTGAAAGCTGGAGGCCATGGTCAACCAGTCGGCGCTGGCGCTGGCCAGGCCGGTCTGCTCGGCACTGCCTTGCAGCCAGCGGATGGGGGTGTGGGCGCTGGCCACTTGGCCGTGGGTGCGCATGTCGGTGTTGGGCTCCACAGCGGTGGCGCAGCGCACGCCGCTGGCTTGCACCTGGCGGGTCCAGATGCCGGTGCCCGCACCCACGTCGGCAAAGTCCACCTCGGCCACGGGCTTGCCCAACAGGCCCAGCAGGCCTTGCAGCACCGAGGGCGCATAGTCCGGCCGGTGTTGTGAATAGTCTTGCGCCAAGCCGGTGAAGTCGCCCGCGCGCAGGGCGGTGGACACGGTGGCGGGGCGCTCGGTGGTGGTGGCCATGGTCATGGTGAGGTCCTTGTGTGAAGGTGTTGAATGACGGCATCAACCAGCGCACTGATGGGGCGCGCTGGGTCGTGTAGAAGGTGCAGGTGGGGTGCGCTGGGCAGGTCTACAGCTAGGTCCAGCCCCGCCACGTCCTGCAGCTCGCCCGCATCAAAGCGGCGGTAAATGCCTTTGGGGTCACGGCGGCGCAGCTCGGCCAGCGGCACGTCCAGCAGCACCTCCACATAGCCGGGCAGGTGCTGGCGGTTCCAGGCATGCACCTCGGTGAACAGCGAGATGGTGGCGATGACGACGGTCACGCCCTGGTCGGCCAGGGTCTTGCAGAGCTGGGCATAGCGCAGGGCCAAGCCTAGGCGGGCTGCTCGGCCATGGTGCTGGGCATCCACCGCGCCAAACACCTCGCGCAGCGCATCGCCGTCCAGCATCACCACCGGCTCGCCCGCGCCACGCAGGGTGGAAACCAGGGCTTCAGCCAGCGTGGACTTGCCCGCGCCCGAGAGCCCGGTGATCCAGACCACGCGGCCAGGTGGGGGAAGGGATGAAGCAGCGGCAGCCATGCTCAGATCAAGCGTTCGGCCACCATGTGCCGCACGTTCGGGTTGCCAGCGCTGTTGGCGATCAGGCCGGTGAGTTGCAGCGTGAGATTGCGCAGGCGCCAGAAGGGGATCTGGTCTTGGGCGGTGTAGACCTCGCGCACAAAGCGGGTCACGGCCCTGAAGGCCTGGGTGCAGTCGTGCTCGATGGCGGGCAGGGTGTAGAGCTCGGCGGTGCGCGAGGGCACATGGCGCTGGAACTCGTCTTTGAATGTCTGCAGCGTCAACTCCATGGCCGTGTGCACCGGCACCGGGTCTCGCTCGTCGCTGAGCTGCTGGCCCAGGGCGTCCATCAGCCCGCTGATCAGGCCATAGCTTTGGCCGGGCGCTTGGGTGGCCGCAGCCCAGTCGGTGGCGTGGCTGCTGTAGCCCAGCAGGCCATAGACCGCTTGCTTGAGTGGCCCGGCCAGGAGAGCAGCGTGCTCGCTGGCGGCCATGCGCTGCGTCCACTCGCGCGGTTGGCCCTTGAGGTTGCAGAGCTGGTATTGCTCGATGCGGGCCGGGGCTTCGCTGCCTGACTCTACGCGGGCAAAGGCGGCGTGCACCTCGGCAGCGGCCACCGGCACGCCCAGATAGGCCATCAGGTCCACAAAGGGCTCAGGCCCCGCCTTGAAGTCTTCATAGCCCATCACATGGCATTCACCCGCCGCGCTGAGCCAGAAGGCGCAAAACAGGGCATACAGTTCCAGCGGCGTGGACTGAAAAATGCCATAGGGCTTGTGCACGTTGAAGTACAGCACCTGCTGCAGGTACTCCTCAAACGTGATGCCCGAGGCGGCCACGTTTTGCCGCCGCTGCCACGAGTAAATGGCATCCACCGGGTCACGCACCACCATCACCGCGCGGGTGCTGGGGGCTAGGTAGCGCACCATGGCCGGGTTGTGGCCGATCAGCACCGCGCGGCCCTCGGGGAAGTCAAAACTCTCTTGCTTGCTGGCCAGCTTGGAATGAAAGCCAAAGTGGCCCTTGCCCGCCGCACTCAACTCCCAGCGTCCATCGGCGCGTTGGCGCCAATAAGGGTGTGGTGCGCGCGTGCTGTGGTTGATGAAGTCCACCCGCACACCCAGCAGCAAAAGCATGTCGATGACCAGCGTCACCCCGCAAGAAAAGCAAGGGCTGGCGATGACGGCAAGATAGTCCGGCGGACGAGGTGGCATGAGGCAGTGGTGCAGCAGTGTCTGGGGCAGACACAGGCACCCACTGCCCGCGCTTTGCCCACGGTGCACACCATAGAGGGCAGATTGAGCGCCTATTGGTGCGAAAAAGCTGGCAAAGGCGGCGCTTTAGCGGCAGCGGAGGTGGGGTGACCGCCGCAGGGGCTTGGCCACGGCGTCTTGTGGCGGCATCGCGTCTCTGGCATGATTTAGTAATTCATTTATCTATTCATAAAGCTATTCTT
Organism: Ideonella sp.; assembly: GCF_044358605.1. Taxonomy (GTDB): domain Bacteria; phylum Pseudomonadota; class Gammaproteobacteria; order Burkholderiales; family Burkholderiaceae_C; genus Ideonella. The sequence goes on along the minus strand of NZ_JBIKNQ010000013.1, from coordinate 61,337 downwards.
TATGGCCCGCCCATCTCGACTTGCAGAGCAGGCCCTAGCGATTCGCCAGGCGCTGAAGGCGGGGCCTTGCACAGGGGCGGCATTGGCCCAAGGCCTTGGAGTGAGCCAGCCCACCTTGTCGCGCGCTTTGGCGGCCATGGGGGGGGAGGTGCTGCGCACGGGTGCTGGGGTGTCTATTCACTACGCGGTGCGTGATAAAGGTCGGGGCCTGCCCGACATGGCCGTGTTTCAGGTGGATGCCCAGGGGCGCGCTTCCGACCTCGGCCGCCTGTGCCCGGTTCGCCCGCAGGGCTGGGTGTTTGAGGTGGCGGCCCCAAGCGTGCGAGGGGGCAGGTTGAGTGCCACGTACAGCGAAGGCCTGCCTTGGTGGATGCAAGACATGCTGCCCCAGGGCTACCTGGGCCGCGCCTATGCGGTGCAAGTTGCGCCTGCCTTGGGTCTGCCTGCGTCACTCTCGGATTGGGGTGAGACGCAAGCCTTGCAAGCCCTGTTGCGCCACGGACAAGATGCTCCGGGTAATTTGCTGCTGGGCGAAGCCATGCGCGATGCCTTCGTCAGCGCAGCCGAGCCTGTAGCGGTGCGCTTGGCGGACAGGGCTGTGGCCTATGCGCGCATGTCAGAGCAGGCCGCACGTGGCGAATTGCCGGCGTCGTCCGCAGGCGGCGAGCAACCCAAGTTTTTGGCTTATGCCGAGGATGAAACGGCCAAGTCCCGGCATGTGCTGGTGAAGTTCAGCGTGCTTGAGGACCACCCTGTCAGTCGACGTTGGCGAGATTTGCTGCTGGCCGAACACCATGCTTTGCAGACCTTGCGGCGGGCGGGCATTGCCGCGGCCGCCAGCACGGTGATCGACCAGGGGCATCAGCGCTTCTTGGAGGTGGAGCGCTTTGACCGTGTAGGCCCACGCGGGCGCCATGCGCTGTTCTCACTGGCTGCGCTGGAAGCTGAATTCCTGGGAGACGCCACGTCGCCTTGGCCGGTGTTGGCGGCCCGCTTGGCTCAGGCTGGGCTCATCACCCGCGAGGCGGCAGACCGTGCCTGTCTGCTTTATGCCTATGGCACGCTGATCGGCAACACCGACATGCACCACGGCAACCTCTCATTCATGTCGGATGTGGGCAAGCCCTATTCTTTGGCACCGGCCTATGACATGTTGCCCATGGGCTTGGCACCGCGCAGCGGCGGGGGCTTGCCAACAGAGTTGCCACGCAGTGCGCTGCGGGCTGCGGTGCCCAATGCGGTATGGCACCAGGCGCTGAGTTTGGCTTTGGATTGGCGTGCGAACTTGGCCTTGGATACACGCTTCTCAGCTGACTGGCCGGTGTGCCTGAAGGCCTTGGACGAGCATCTGACGAGGCTGGGTGAGCAGGTGTGCCGCTTGGCCGTCTAAGGGCTGCGGTCAGCCTCCACCCCGCTGCATATACAGGTCGAAATAGCGCATGAACGTCTCGCGTTCAGACTCGCCCACGCCTTCAAACCGATAGCTCACCATCAGGTGAGGAAAGCGGGCTAGGCCCAGGGCGCGAGGGGGGAGCACGTCCCAGTGCAGGTGGAGCGAGCCTTGGCCAATCGTGACGATGGCGCTGTGCTCGGTGGGCAGGCTTAGGGCGTGCTTACGGCAGGCGCCGGGCAGCCAACGCAGCCAGTCGGCGGGGGTGCCGCCGGTGTCGCGGCTGAAGGTTTCTGGGATCGTGGGCACTCAGCCTCACCCACCCGCAATGGGCGGCCAGATGGCGAGGACGTCGCCCTCTTGCAGGGTGCGGCTGGCGCGCTCTTCGGGCGGGACATAGGTGCCGTTGACCAGCACCAAGTGCACCAGCTTGAGCGGCACGCCAAAGGGCTCGATGATGCCCAGGATGGTGGCCTCGGGGGCCACCTCCAGGGCCATCTGGTTGCTGTTGCGCTTGTCGACCGGCAGGTAGTCGGTCAGCGTGGCAAAGAGCTTGAAGGTGATTTGCATGCGGCGATGTTAGGGCCTGTTAACACTTCGGCAAGGGGCGCGAAGCGGTGAATTGGGGTGCCCATCTAGGCGCAATGCGCCGCCCGCACTGATGTGCGGGCAAGCGTTGCAACGACGAGGGGCACCCCAAGTCGCCGCTTCCCTTCGGGTTGTGGCCAAAAAGGGCGCATGCGGCGTTGCAAATCCTCGCCGGGCGGGCAGCCCGGCTCCGGTTTGCGTCTTGCCTGCGTCCTTTTTGACTCACAACGCGTCCCCTTGCCGTAGTGTTAACAGGCCCTAGGTGCAATCACCGAGGCTTGATGTGCGCATGGGCACTCTGGGCCTGGGCCGTGGCCAGGTAGGCGCTCATCAACTGCGTGGGGTCGGCCATCAGCTTCTCGCGCCACTCACCCAGTTTCACTTCGCCTTCCACCAGGCCGCGCATCACGCCCACATGCTCGGTCCAGCCGATGGAGTTGCAGCCCACCAGTTTTTCGTGGTCGAACTGCAGGCTTAAGAGCTTGCCATTGGCCTCGTCGGTCAGCTCCACATGCTGGCCGCCGGGCACGCCGTCCCATTTGCCAAAGCTGGCGGAGATCATGCCCAGCGTGTCCAGCACGTTGATCTGGGTCACGCCCTTCAGGCTGGTGGTTTGGCCTGCCATGTTCAGGGCCGCCACGCGGGCTTGCTCGGCGGCATTGGGCTGGATGGCGCTGACGATGGTCTTGCCGCTGACCTTGTCAAAGGCTTCGGCGCAATCGCCCGCCGCATAGATGCCGGGCACATTGGTTTGCAGGTGTTCGTCGGTCAGGATGCCCACCAAGCAGGTGATGCCGCTGTTCTCCAGAAAGCCGATGTTGGGCCGCACGCCGGTGGCGGAGATCACCAAGTCGGCTTCCAGCACTTGCCCGGTAGAGAGCTTGACCTGCATCGCACCGCTGGCGCTGCCCGCCGCCGCAGCGGGTGCTGGGGCGGGTGCTGGCGCGCTGCCCAGGCCGATGGCCGAGGCCAGCTTGCTGAGCAGGCCGGGCTCGGCGGCGGCCGGTGCTGGCGCAGCGGCGGCGCTGCCCGCGCGCTCAATCGCATCCACCCGCGCGCCGGTATAGACCTTCACGCCCTTGGCTTCGCACCATTGCTTGATCATGCGGCCGGCGGTGGGGCCCATCATGCGGGGCACCATGCGGTCGCCCATTTCCACCACGCTGAGCCGCACGCCGCGCATGGCGAGTGACTCCATGATGATGCAGCCGATGAAGCCCGCACCCATCTGCAGCACGCGCGCACCCGGCTTGGCCAGGGTCATGATGGCGCGAGCGTCTTCCAGCGTCCAGCAGGTGTGCACGCCGGGGCCGGTGATGCCGGGCACGGGGGGCTGCACGGGCGAAGAGCCGGTGCAGATGAGCAGCTTGTCAAACGACTCGCGGCTGCCGTCTTCCAGCACCACGGCGCGGGCGGTGATGTCCACCGCCTTGGCACGGCCATGGCGCAGCTCCACCCGCAGCGCGGCAAAGTGGCCGGGTGTGTGGCGCAGGTGGGTACCTTCTTCACCAACCTTGCCAATCAGCAGGTAAGGAATGGCCATGCGGGAGTAGGGCGCTTCGGGCTCGTCGCCAATGACCACGATCTGGTCGTTGGGGGCGTGCTTGCGGAGGGTCTCGGCCGCAATGACACCGGCCGGGCCGGCACCGAGGATGACGTGCTTCATGGTGAATGGTCTCAGAAAAAAGGCGGTGCTCAGCACCGCCTTGGGGTCAGGTTGACGCCACAGCCACAAAGGCCCTCCGCCAGAGACGCCAGCGGGTTGAGCTAGCAAAGCCCTGGGCTTCTCTCTCTCTGTGCCTCTGTGTCTCTGTGGCGGTCTTCAGCAAGCCCTCACAGACCCAGACGGCTGCGGGTCTCTGGCTTGAGCTGGCCGTCGGCGTCCCAACCACGGATGTCGTAGTAGATCGGCAGCATCTCGCCCAGCTTGTTGACCATGCCCTTGGCGGGGCCGGTCTTGGCGGGCTCGGTCAGCAGGCGCTTGGGCAGGGAGTCATCTTTGGAGGTGAAGCCAGCGCGGTTGTTGAAATCACGCTCCATGTTCCAGATGCGCTCGCCGATGGTGTTCAAGTTCTCCAGGGTGAACTCGTCGCCGCAGGCGGCGGCCACTTGCGGCTGCACATCGGCCAAGCCCCAGGCAAAGCTGGTGAAGATGCACACGCCGGCGGCGTCAAACGCGGCGGTGGCGTCTTGGAAGGCCTTAACCAGCTCAGGTTTGCCGTTAGATTCCAACGGGTCGGTCTTGACAGGGATGCCCAGCACCTCAGAGGCGATGGTGTAGCCGCGCAGGTGGCAAGCACCGCGGTTGGACGTGGCATAAGCCAAGCCAATGCCTTGGATGCCACGGCCGTCGTAGGCTGGGAACTCTTGGCCCTTGACCGACATGGACAGGTCCGGGTGGCCGTACTTGGCGGTCAGGCGCTTAGAGCCCTGGCCGATCTCTTTGCCAAAGCCTTCGCCCTTGGCCGTGATTTCGGCAAAGTAAGCCAGCGCTTGGGCCGAGCCAAATTTGGCGTCGATGCCAATTTGCTCTTTGGTCAGCACGCCCATTTCGTACAGTTCCATCACCGCGCCGATGGTGGCGCCGAAGGTGATGGGGTCCATGCCGTGCTCATTGCACAGCACGTTGGCGTATTGCAGGGTGTCCAGGTCGTTCACGCCGTTGGCAGCGCCCAGGGCCCAAGCCGCTTCGTACTCCAGGCCGCCAGAGGCACCCCAGTATTGCGGCTTGTTCTCGACGGTAAAGTGGTTCTGGTCGATCTTTTGAATGCGGCCGCAAGCAATGGTGCAACCAAAGCAGGCTTGGTTGGTGACCAGGGGCTTCTTGCCGTCGCTGCCCGGTGCGGTGCGGGGGCGGCCCATGGCTTCAGCGCCAATGTCGCCTGCACCTTCAAACTGCACATCGCGGTGGTTGCGGGTGGGCAGGGCGCCCACTTCGTTGATCACGCTCATCAGCACCTGGGTGCCCATGGCGGGCAGGCCCACGCCAGTGACGCCGTTCTCGGCCAAGATCTTCTTCTTCTCGGCCGTGACGCGCATGAACTCCTTGGGGTTGACCAAGTTGCCCACGCCCTTGGTGCCACGCACCACCACCGCCTTCAGGTTCTTGCTGCCCATCACTGCGCCCACGCCCGAGCGGCCGGCTGCACGGTGCAGGTCGTTCACCACAGCGGCGAACAGCACGAGGTTCTCACCAGCACCACCGATGCTGGAGACCCGAGCCAGCGGGTCTTGGTGAGCAGCCTTGATGGCTTTCTCAGTGTCCCAAACCGTCTTGCCCCAGAGGTGCGAAGCGTCTTTGAGTTCGGCCACATCGTTTTCGATGGACAGGTACACCGGCTTGGGTGACTTGCCTTCAAAAATGACCATGTCCCAGCCGGCCATCTTCAGCTCGGCGCCCCAGTAGCCGCCCGAGTTGGAGCAGGCAATGGCGCCTGTCAGCGGGCCCTTGGTGACCACGGTGTAGCGGCCGCCGGTGGAGGCCATGGTGCCGGTCAGCGGGCCGGTGGACCAGATGATTTTGTTGTCGGGCGACAGCGGGTCGACCTTGGGGTCGATTTCTTCGACCAGGTATTTAGACGCCAGGCCACGCGAGCCCAGGTATTGCTTGGCCCAATCCATGCGCAGCGGCTCAGAGGCCACCGTGCCGTTGGTCAGGTTGACGCGGAGAAGTTTTCCAGCCCAAGACATATGTGTTCCTTTAAGCTGCTGAGGAAGGTTGGTTGCCGAGCTTGTCAGCCCAGGCGGCCATCTTGTTCAGGCCCGTCCAGTTGGCGTCCACATAGGTGATGGCGCCGGTGGGGCAGGCGGTGGCGCAAGCGGGGTCGCCGCCGCAGAGGTCGCACTTCTGGACCTTGCCGGTCTCTTGCACGTAGTTGACCGTGCCAAACGGGCAGGAGATGGTGCAGACCTTGCAGCCCACGCAGGTGCTCTCGGACACGACTTTGGCGCCAGTGGCCTTGTCAACGGTAATGGCCTCGACCGGGCAGGCATGCAAGCACCAGGCTTCGTCGCACTGGGTGCAGGTGTAGGGCACTTTGCGGCCCGTCTCATGGAAGTCGAACACCTTGATGCGCGACTTGGCCGGCGCAAACACGCCGTAGTTTTCATAGCTGCAGGCCATTTCGCACTGCAGGCACCCGGTGCACTTCTCCGGGTTGATATGAAGGCTCTTCTGCATGGTTGTCTCTTTCGCAGTCGGTCCAGGGTATGGGACAGCCTCGAAGGGCTGGGTGCCACACGGGCGCCGTCCTCCTGGGTTGGGGTTATGCAATGATCTGCATAGCGCTGTGTTTTAGGAAGGCAGTGCAAACCCTGATTAAGCCTGTTGGGCGCAGGGTTGCTGTACCAGCGTGGGACGAAACGGGCGTTTTTGCGCGAATGGGCTAGGGTGCCTGCAGGGGCTTGCGCGTGCGCTGCCACAGGCCGTGGCCCGGGGCTCATGCATCGGCGGGTGGCTAAAGCCAACTGCCCTCGGTGCTCGGCCAAGGGCGTGCGCCGTCAAACTCCCGCCGTTCGCCTGCGGCTCACTTTGGTCAAACAGTGACGGCGAGTATGTTCTTGAAGCGCGCGAGGTCGCGCGCCACGCCCTTGCCCTGCGCGCCTCGGCGCCGAAGAAATCGCCCCGGGCCACGGCCTGTGGCAGCGCAGGTCCAGCGTTGGTGGCCTGCACGATTGGCGTGATGATCTTCCGCTGGAATCGCAGATGGCGCGCAGGGGAGGCACCCCAACTGAAGACTTCAGAGCACGCAAAGTCACCGTAGGCCACGGGTTGGTCGCCATAATGCTGCGCTGCCGAAGTGCCAGTTCGCGATTGCCTTTCAGAAGTCCAATCAATCAGACATGCACTCCTCCCGACAAGCGCTTGACTGCGTTCAAGGCAGTCTCGTTCAGGCGACGGCTTTTCGGGGGTAGATGCTTTATCTAAACACAAAATCTGGGGAGCGTTTCTCATGCCAACGATCAAGGCCTTTGCACTGTTCTGCGCAAAGTGTGCTGCCTTCACCACCATCTTTTGGGGAGTGTGGCTGGGGGTTCTTCGACCAATAGCAGCTCCTCCAGCCCAGGACAATGCAGCATCAGCGCAAGATGCGCAGGCGCAGATGGACGCATATGAAAGACAGTTGGCCCGCGTGACTCAACAGCTTGATGTCGCCGAAGGGCAGCAAAAGCGAACGGAGATGATCCTCTCCACCCAAGAAGAACATGCCAAACGCCTCGATGCTGTCTTGACCGCTTGGGAAAAACAAACCGGTTTGAAGAAGTAGCTCTCAAACGAGGTTATCGGCCCTGCTCCTTTCGGACGCGGGGCGCTGAGAGGCAAAGCCGTGCATTGCTGATTAGCCAGTCGCTGAGTCACGCCCCTCTATGAAACGCATGCATTCACCGCAAGCGTCGATTGAGTTCTGGCGTGGACGCATGAGGCTCCCACTGTCATGTGCCGCGCCGTGCCACTACACCACCCGCCCTGGCGCGGGGTAGGTCTTAGGGCGATTTGAGAGGCGCTGAGGCGCGCAGGGCAAGGGCGTGGCGCGTGTATTCACGCGCTTCAAAAACATACTCGCCGTCACTGTTTGACCATAGCGAGCGCATGCGAGCGGAGGGAGTTTGACGGCGCACGGCCTTGCCCGAGCACCGAAGGCAGTCGGCGTAGCCGACCGCCTCTCCATGAGCCCTGAGGCCTGCCCCGCGACAGGGCCTCGCAGGCTACAAACCCGCACTCAAGGCGCCATACACAAACAATGCACCGCCGCCGCATAAGGCTGGCGCCCCTCTAGCAGCTTGCGGGCCAAAGCCAGCTCACCCTGGTCTTGGCGAACCGCCCAAGCAGCGGCGTTGTGCAGCGGGCTGGTGTTGCTGCTCACCAAGCCTTGGAACAGGGGTGCGATGCTCACAGCAGCTTGGTCGCCCAAGCTGGCCAGCAGGCGGTCGAAGCGGCTGCGTTCAGGCTCCACGTACACCACGGCGGGTTTGTCGAGCTTGGCCAGGCTGGTGGCGGCGGTGATGGCGTCTTGCAGGCCGCCCAACTCGTCCACCAGGCCGCGCTCTTTGGCTTGTTGGCCGGTCCAGACGCGGCCTTGGGCCACGGCGTCCAACTCTTCGGGCTTCATCTTGCGCGCCGCAGCGGCTTGGCCGATGAAGCGGGTGTAGATGTCGTTGATGCCGGCTTGCACCACCTCGGCCATGCGCGGGTCCAAGGCGCGGCGGGGGTCATAGCCGCCAGCCAGCCAGGTGGTGCTGTAGCCGCCGGTGCGGATGGAGAGCTTGTCCATCAGGCCTTCGGCCGTGGGCAGCATGCCAAACACGCCGATGGAGCCGGTGATGGTGCCTTTGTCGGCCAGCACGCGGTCGCTGGACATGCTGATCCAATAGCCGCCCGAAGCGGCCACGTCGCCCATGGAGATGACCACGGGCTTGCCGGCGGTGCGGGTCACTTCCAACTCGCGGCGCACGATCTCTGATGCCAAGGCGCTGCCGCCAGGGGAGTTAACGCGCAAGACCACGGCCTTGATGCGTTCGTCTTCACGCGCTTGGCGGATGAGGCGGGCGGTGGAGTCACCACCGACGGTGCCGGGGTTGGCAAAGCCGTCGACGATCTCGCCCTCAGCCACCACCACGCCGACTGCCGGGCCGATGGTGGAAGGTTGCGGCGCTTGGCGGGCATAGTCAATCACATTGACTTGACGCACCTTTTTCTCGTCCAACGCGCCACCCTTGATGACCTTGTCGCGGAACTGGTCGCGCGTCATCACGCTGTCCACCAGCTTGGTGTCCAGGGCCAGCTTGGCGCCGTCGCCGCCGGTGGCTTTGAGGGCTTCGGGCAGGGTGTTGATGAGCTTGGTGATGCTGCCTGCGGGCAGTTTGCGCTGGCTTTCCACGCCGCTCATGTAGTCGGCCCAAAGGGCGTCATACAAAAAGGCGTCGGCCTCCAGCGCTGCCTTGGAGGGCGCGTTGGCAATATAGGGCTCGCCAAAGCTTTTGAAGGTGCCGACGCGCAGCAAATGCACGGTGATGCCCAGGCGATCCAGCGTGTCTTTGTAGTAGTTGCGCATGCGGCCAAAGCCGCTCAGCTCGACCATGCCCATGGGGTGCAGGTGGACCTCGCTGGCGTGGCTGGCCAGGTAGTAGCCTGCTTGGCTGTAGTGCTCGCCGTAGCTCAGCACCGGCTTGTTGCAAGCCTTGAACTGCGTCAGCGCGGTGCCCACCTCACGCAGCTGGGCCATGCCTGCGCCTTCAAACTCGCTCACATCCAGCACGGCTTGGCTGATGTTGGGGTCTTTGCAAGCTTCTTTCAGCGCCGCCAGCACGTCGCGCAGGCGGGTCTGGTGAACCATCTCGCCCTGGGCGCCTGCCAGCAGGTGTTCGCGCGGCGAGCCCGCCACTTCTTCCACCAGCCTGCCCTGCAGGTTCAGCACCAGTGTGGTTTTGTCCTTGGGCTTATCGGGGCTGCTGGTGAAGAGGGCGACCGCAATGGCGATCAGCACCAACAGGATGATCAAGTTGAAGAAGGCGCGGCGGCACAAATCCAGGAACCACCAAATGCCTTTGAAGAACGCCACAAAGGGCGACGCGATTGAGCTGAACGACATGACACACCTGCCAATGAAAAGAGGCCGCCCGTGCTTGGGCGGCCTCGCGGATGTTAAGCGGCACCACGCGCAGGCGCCGCTACCAAGTTGGGGGCTTTCTCAGCGTTTGCTCAAGATCAGCGGGCAGCGTTGGGGAAAAACAATTGTTCGCCGTTGATTTTGTAGGCGGCGATGTTGGCTTGGCCGGCGGGTGAGGTCACCCAGTCGGCAAACTGCTGGGCCAGCGCGGTCTTCACATGCGGGTGCTTGGCCGGGTTGACCACCATCACGCCGTATTGGTTGAACAGCACCTTGTCGCCTTCGACCAGCACGGCCAGCTCACCCCGGTTCTTGAAAGACAACCAAGTGCCACGGTCCGTCAGCACATAGGCGTTGGTGGAGGAGCCCATGTTCAGCGCCGGGCCCATGCCGCAGCCGCACTCCTTGTAGCCAGCGGGTTTGGCGGCAGCCATGTCCACGCCCGCAGCCTTCCAGAGGCGCAGCTCGGCGGCGTGGGTGCCGCTCTTGTCGCCGCGCGAGATAAAGGGTGCGCCGCTGCTGCCAATCTTGCCCAGGGCGGCAGCCACCGTCTGGCCCTTGACCTTGGCCGGGTCGCTGGCCGGGCCGACGATGACAAAGTCGTTGTACATCACGGCTTTGCGCTGGGTCGCGAAGCCCTCGGCGACGAACTTTTCTTCGGCCACGGTGTCGTGCACAAAGACCACATCGGCATCACCACGGCGGCCCATGTCCAGAGCCTGGCCAGTGCCCACGGCCACCACCTTGACCTCAATGCCGGTGGCGGCCTTGAAGGCCGGCAGCATGTGGGCAAACAGGCCCGACTGTTCGGTGGAGGTGGTCGAGGCCATCAACAGCGATTTGTCTTGCGCCTGCAGCAGCGGGGCCGTCAGCAGCAGGGCGGCGGCAGCAGCCAGAGCACGCAGGGCGGGGCGGCGGGAAGAGGTCATGTCCATGGCAATTCTCCTTTGAGGAACTGGGCCGCTGCCTCGGGCAGCGTGTCATTGAAAAAAGCATCCACGGGGCGCTGCACCACCAGCTGCCCCGCTTCCAGGTAAGCCACGTGGGTGGCCAAGCGCTTGGCTTGGCCCAGGTTGTGCGTGCTCATCACCACGCTGACGCCGTCTTGGCCAAACTCGGCAATCAGGCTTTCCACCTCGCGCTTGGCTGATGGGTCTAGGCTGGCGGTGGGTTCATCCAAGAACAGGATGTCGGGTTGCAAGGCCCAGGCTCGCGCCAGGGCCAAACGCTGCTGCTGGCCGCCAGAGAGCGCATGGGCGGGGCGCTGGGCCAGCTCGCGCAGGCCCACGCGGCGCAGCGCTTCGTCGGCCCGCTGGGCGCGCTGCGCTGCGGGCACGCCGCGCAGCCACAGCCCCAGGCGCAGGTTGCGCTGCACGCTGAAGCTCAAGAAAAAAGGCTTTTGGAACAACATGGCCGACACCGGCGGCAGGCCGGTGGCGGGCAGGGCATGCACCTGCCGCTGGCCGTGGCTCAATGTCTGCAGGCCGTTCAGGGCCCGCAGCAAGGTGGTCTTGCCCGAGCCATTGGCGCCCAGCAGGGCCAGGCGCTCGCCTTGGTGCAGTGTCAGGCTGACCTGCGACAGCGCCCGCACCTGGCCTGCGGCGTAGAGCACGCTGGCGTCTTGCAGGCTGAGGAGCGGGGAGGCGACGCTCATAGCGCCTCCACAGGCAAGCGGCTGCCGCGCTGCACCAGCGCGATCACACCATTGACCACGCCGACCACGCCCAGCAGCACGGCGCCCAGGGCCAGGGCCAGGGGCAGGTCGCCTTTGCTGGTCTCTAGGGCAATGGCGGTGGTCATCACCCGGGTGTTGCCCAGGATGTTGCCGCCCACAATCATCACCGCGCCCACCTCGGCCACGGCGCGGCCAAAGGCGGTGAGCATCACCGTCAGCACGCCCAGGCGCTGGTGGGCCAGCATCAGCAAGGCGCGCAGCAAGGGGCCGGCACCCAAGGCGGCCAATTGATCACCGCCCTCGGCCAGTGCATCCATCACCAAGCGACGCGAGAGCGCCGCGATCAAAGGCACCACGAGGATGGTCTGCGCAATGATCATGGCCGTGGGGGTGAAGAGCAAGCCCCAAGAGCCCAGCGGCCCCGAGCGCGAGAGCATCAAATACACCAGCAGCCCCACGACCACCGAGGGCAGGGCCAGCAGCGTGTTGAGCAGCCACACCAGCCCGCCGTGGCCGGGAAAGCGCGCCACGGCCAACCAAGCGCCCAAGACCAGGCCCAACACGGCGCCCACTGCGCAAGCGCTGAGGCTGACCTTGAGCGACAGCCCCACGATGGCCAGCAGCTCGCTGTCAAAGCGAGTGATCATCTGCAGGGCAAGGACGAGGCTGTCGGAGAGCGTGTTCATGGACGGGCGCGATTCTGTCGTGGCCCTTTGGGTTGAGCGATATGCATGGGAATGCATAAGGGATGGAGAGGGCTTGTCTTCAGGCTGCTCGTTTGCCCACCCAGAGGGTTTTCACCGAGGCACGTTTTCAGCTTCCGAGGCCCAAACCCATCACGCCGCCACTAACATAGCTGCGGAAAAATAGAACGACCGTTCTATTTTTATTCGTGTCTTGTCTCCACCTACGGAATGTGTCCATGACAGAGTCATTCAGCCGCCCCTGGCACGCGTCGTATCAGCAGCTCGGAATAGCCCCCAGCCTGGAACCTCTGCCCTATCGCAATCTGGCCGAGTTGGCCCATGAGTGCTGCAAAAAGTGGCAGGCCGAAAGCCAGGTCAAGGCCGCCTTCAGTTGCGTGGTGCCCAATGGCATGAACGGCAGGCTGAGTTTTGCGCAGGTGGATGAGTTGTCTGACGCGTTTGCCGCCTACCTGCGTGCGGTGCTGGGCCTCAAGGCCGGAGACCGTGTTGCGGTGCAACTGCCCAACAGCCTGGGCTACCCGGTGGCGGCACTGGGGGTGTTCAAAGCGGGTTGCGTGTTGGTGAACACCAATCCGCTCTATACCGAGACGGAAATGATCCACCAATTCAACAACGCCGGGGCCAAGGCGCTGGTGATGGTGGACATGTTTGCCGACAAGCTGCCCGCAGTGTTGGCCAAGACCGGCATCGAGAAAGTGGTGCTGGCGGCGGTGTCAGAGTTCTTCCCGACCGTCCCAGGTGCCATCGTGCGCGGCGTGCAGCGCTACTGGAACCGGGTGCTCCCACCCGTGACGGCGCCGCATGTGCGCCTGCAAGACGCCCTGGCCCAAGGCCGGGCGACCTTGGCCCAAACGCCCGCCAGAACCTACTGGGAAGGCGTGGGCCGCCATGACCTGGCGGTGCTGCAGTACACCGGCGGCACCACAGGCGTGAGCAAAGGCGCGATGCTGACGCACGACAACTTGCTCAACAACATCCAGCAAACGCGCGCCATGGGGCAGAGCCATATGGCCCCAGGTCAAGAGTGTGTGCTGACGGCCTTGCCGCTCTATCACATCTTCGCGTTCACGGCCAACTTGCTGGGCTTCCTCTCCATCGGCGGGCACAACGTGTTGATCCCCAACCCGCGCCCAGTACAGAACCTGCAGCGGGCGATAGAGAACTATCCGATCACCTGGACCACCGGGGTCAACACCCTGTTCAATGGCCTGCTCAACGAAGAGTGGTTTGTGGCCTTTCCGCCCAAGTCGCTCAAGGCCTCCATCTCGGGTGGTACCTCGTTGCACACCGCGGTGGCGCAGCGCTGGCGCGAGCTGACCCAAACCCCGATTGCAGAGGGTTATGGCCTGACCGAGACCGCGCCGGTGGTCAGCTTCAACCCCCTGACCGGCACACCCAAGGACGGCAGCATTGGGATTCCTGCACCGGGCACCGATGTGCGCTTGGTGGGAGACGACGGGCAGGATGTGAAGCCCGGGGCGCCGGGTGAGATCTGGGTGCGTGGCCCGCAGGTCATGCAGGGTTACTGGCAGGCAGAGGCGGAAACCGCCCAGGTCATGCACGGCGATTGGTTTGCCACTGGGGATGTGGCGGTGATGGATGAAGCAGGCTTCATGCGCATCGTGGACCGCAAGAAGGACATGATTCTGGTCTCCGGCTTCAATGTCTACCCCAACGAGGTGGAGGATGTGATTGCCGACATGGATCACGTGTTGGAGGTGGCGGTGATCGGCGTGCCCGACGCCAAAACCGGCGAGGCGGTGCGTGCCTACGTGGTGCAGAACCCGGACCACGCCAAGGAGGTGACGCCGGCCGATGTGATCGCGCACTGCAAGCAGCACCTGGCCGCCTACAAAGTGCCCAAGCTGGTGGTGGTGCGAGACGAACTGCCCAAGAGTCCCATCGGCAAGGTTTTGCGCAAAGACCTGCGCAAGGCTGTGGCCCAAGAGATGAGCTGTGGCTGAGAAGCCCCTGACCGCTTTGAATTGAAAGAAGAATTCCCATGCTCACCGATTTCGAAACCAAGCTGCTGGGCATCATGATGATCGTCATCATGCTCGGCATGGGCGCCTCCCTCACTTGGCGCGACTTCCGCATCGCCTTTCGCAAGCCCAAGGGGGTGATGGTTGGCCTGCTGTGCCAGTACGGCATCATGCCGCTGCTGGGCTTTGTCTTGGCGAAGGCGCTGGATTTGTCGCCTGCGCTGACCGTCGGCCTGATCCTGATGGCCTGCATGCCTGGCGGCACCACCTCCAACATCTTCACCTACTTCAGCAAAGCGGTGCTGGCCTTGTCGATCATGATGACCTCGATGTCGTCTCTGGTGGCCCTGGGCATGGTGCCTGCCTTGCTGGAGTTCTATTCGCAACTGGCCGGCCTGGACAGTGGCTTCAAGATTCCGGCGGGCAATGTGGCTCAGGTGCTGTTCGTGCTGCTGATTCCCACCGTGATCGGCATGACTCTGCGCAAGCTCAACCCGAACATTGGCGCGACGATTGAATTGCTCGGCGGCTTCCTGGGCGTGATGGTTATTTTGTTCTTGGTCGTGACCTGGATCCCTCGCAACTACATGCTGTTGGCCACCACGCCCTGGTATGTGTTTTTTGCGGCCATAGGCTTGGGTGTTTTCGGTATTGCTCTGGGCTATGTGTTGGCGCGCTTGCTCAAGCAGGACCCTAACCGCAGCCGCACCATTGCGCTGGAAACCGGCATCCAGAATGGGCCGCTGGCCGTGCTGATCGTGACGCTGACCTTCACCGGCACCATGCAGCAAGAGGTGCTGCTGATCCCAGTGCTGTATTCCTTGTTCATCGTCATCACCTCCAGCATCGTGACCGTGTTCTTCCGCCGCAAGAGCGAGGCCGAAGCCTTGGCCCGTGACCGCGCCAAGCAGGGCTCTGTCATGGCCAGTTGAGCCTTGCTTAGCCAGCCCCTCAAGGCTTGAGTCCATCGGCCCTTGGCGTCCGTCGTTCGCAGCCCCCTCCCGAGACAAAAGGGCGGGCGGGATGGACGCACAATGCGGCACTGACTTGAACCCTTGAAAGCACGCTCCATGCTTGGTCCTTCTCCCCTGATGGCTGGTGATGAACTCCCGGTGGCCGAGGCGCGTGCCCGCATTCAAGCGGCACTGCGCCCCATCGCTGACGTAGAGACGCTGCCGCTGCGCCAAGCTTTGGGTCGCATCCTGGCGGCCGATGTCATCAGCCCGATTGCTGTGCCGGCCCACGACAACTCGGCCATGGACGGCTATGCCCTGCATGGCGCTGACCTGCAGGCAGACGCGCCTACGCTGCTGCGCGCCTTGTCAGGCGTCACCGTGTTTGCAGGCAAGCCCCTGGCGCAGCCCGTGGGGCGCGGCCAGTGTGTGCGCATCATGACGGGGGCCGTCATGCCCGAGGGCCTTGACACCGTGGTGCCGATCGAGCTGTGCCACGTGGGGGCGGATGCTGCAGGCGACACCGTCACGCTCAAGCCCGGCGTTTTGAAGCCGGGTGAAAACCGCCGCAAGCGCGGCGAAGACTTGGCCCTGGGCCAGCCGGCCTTGCGTGCGGGCCACCTGCTGCGCCCGGCAGACTTAGGGCTACTGGCCTCGCTGGGCGTGGCTGACTTGCAGGTTTTCAGGCGCCTGAAGGTGGCGCTGTTTTCCACCGGCAATGAGCTGCGCACCTTGGGCCAGCCGCTGGAAGAGGGCTGCATCTATGACAGCAACCGCTTCAGCCTGATGGGCGCTTTGGAGCGCTTGGGCCTTGAGGTGCTGGACTTGGGGCTGGTGGCCGACGACCCGGTGGCGCTCAATGCCACCTTGGATCAAGCCCTCGCCCAAGCCGATGTGGTGCTGACCAGCGGTGGCGTGAGCATGGGCGATGCCGACTACACCCGCGACCTGTTGGCCGCGCGCGGTGAGGTCGGGTTTTGGAAGGTGGCGATGCGCCCCGGCCGCCCGTTCGCCTTTGGCCCACTGCATGCGGCGGCTGGGCGCACGGCCTGGCTGTTTGCGCTACCGGGCAACCCGGTGGCAGCCTTGGTCACCTTCTATGCCTTTGCGCGTGAGGCTTTGCTGGTCTTGGCCGGGGCCACGCCACGGCCGCTGCCGGTGCTCAAGGCGCGCAGCGTGGCGGCCATCCGCAAGCGGCCGGGGCGCACCGAGTATCAGCGCGGTATCGTCAGCTTGGGCGACGATGGCCGTTGGGAGGTGCGCCTCACCGGTGCCCAGGGCGCAGGCATTTTGCGCAGCATGACCGAGGCTAATGCCTTGGTGGTGCTGGGACACGAGCAAGGCGCAGTGGCGGCCGGCGATGAGGTGCAGGTGAGCTTGTTCGACGGCTTGGTGTGACCGGCATTGCGCCACAGCCCGCTGCCAGGAGTTTGTGCAAAGGTGGCACAGCACTGGCGTAGCAGACCGCGTTTACCCTAGCTCAGGCCATGGCTTTTTCGCCCACTGAGGCTGGAAATGCCGCTTGGAAGTCGCTTTGAAGGTTGGCACGATTGTTGCCGGGAAAACCTCCCGGAACGCTGGAAAACCCACCCAGCGTGACACAGCTGCACACCTCTTCAGAAGGAGACATTCCATGCGTTTGAAATTGCTGCCCTTGCTGCTCACCGTCGGCCTAGCCTCGATGACGGCACAAGCCACCGTGACCGATCAAATGATCGAGAACGATGCCAAGACCACCGGTGACATTTTGTCCTGGGGCTTGGGCACCCAAGGCCAACGTTATTCCCCCCTCAAGCAGATCAACCCCAAGAGCATTGACCGCCTGGTACCAGCATGGTCCTTTTCCTTTGGTGGAGAGAAGCAGCGCGGCCAGCAATCTCAGCCCCTGATCCACAAGGGCAAGATGTTTGTCACGGGGTCGTATTCGCGCATTTATGCGCTGGACGTAGCGACTGGCAAGAAGCTCTGGAAGTATGAGCATCGTCTGCCTGACGGCATCATGCCCTGCTGCGACGTGATCAACCGCGGCGCGGCGCTCTACGACAACTTGGTCATTTTCATGACCCTGGATGCCCAGATCGTGGCGTTGGATCAGAACACTGGTGATGTGGTCTGGAAAGAGAAGATCGACAACTACGCCGATGGCTACTCTGGTACGGCCGCGCCCCTGATCGCGGGTGGTCTGTTGCTGACCGGCGTGTCCGGTGGTGAGTTCGGTGTGGTCGGGCGCGTTGAAGCGCGTAACCCCAAAACCGGCCAGTTGGTGTGGACGCGCCCCACCGTCGAAGGCCACATGGGCTACAAGTGGGACGACAAGGGCAACAGGACCGAGAACGGCATCTCGGGCACCACCAACAAGACCTGGCCGGGTGACCTGTGGAAGACCGGCGGCGCAGCCACTTGGCTGGGCGGCACCTTCGACAGCAAGACCGGCCTGGCCTATTTCGGCTCCGGCAATCCGGCACCCTGGAACAGCCACCTGCGCAAGGGTGACAACCTGTTCTCGTGCTCGACCATTGCCATTGACATCAAGACCGGCCAGATCAAGTGGCATTACCAAAATACGCCCAATGATGGTTGGGACTATGACGGCGTCAACGAGTTCATCACCTATGACCAAGATGGCCGTCGTCTGGGCGGCAAGGCCGACCGTAATGGCTTCTTCTATGTGAACGATGCGACCACGGGTCAACTGGTGAATGCCTTCCCCTTTGTCAAGAAGGTGACCTGGGCCACGGGGATCGACTTGAAAACAGGCCGACCGAACTTCGTGCCCGAGAACCGCCCTGGTGATCCGACGGCCGGTGCAGATGGTAAGAAAGGACAGTCTGTCTTTGCTGCGCCCGGCTTCTTAGGCGGCAAGAACCAGATGCCCATGGCCTACAGCCCAGACACAGGCCTGTTCTATGTCCCGGCCAATGAGTGGGGCATGGAGATTTGGAATGAGCCCGTCACCTACAAAAAGGGTGCGGCTTACCTGGGTGCGGGTTTCACCATCAAGACGCTGAACGAGGACTACATTGGCGCCATGCGCGCGATGGATCCGAAGACCGGCAAGATTGTCTGGGAGGTGAAGAACAATGCGCCCTTGTGGAGCGGTGTCTTGACCACCGGTGGCAACTTGGTGTTCTGGGGTACGCCTGAAGGCTATCTACAAGCCGCAGACGCCAAGACCGGCAAGATCGTCTGGAAGTTCCAAACGGGCTCCGGCGTGGTTGCTCCTCCGGTGACCTGGGAGCAAAACGGCCAGCAGTTCGTGGCCGTGGTCTCCGGCTGGGGTGGCGCTGTGCCGCTGTGGGGTGGTGACGTGGCCAAGAAGGTCAACTACCTGGAGCAGGGCGGCTCGGTCTGGGTCTTCAAGCTCTTGAAGTAATCGCCACCGAGGCAGGCCGCTATGGCTTGCCCCTGAGCACAGAAAACCCCGCTTCGGCGGGGTTTTCTGCGTCGAGGCTCAGCGTAAGAGGGCCACCAGCGGTACCCACACGTTCTCCATCATCTGACCTTGCGCTTTGGCCGAGGGGTGGATGCGGTCGGCTTGGAAGAAGCTCATCGCATCGGGCCGCTCGGCAATGCCTTGCAGCAAAAAGGGCAGCAGGGCAGTCTTCTCGGCCTCGGCCACGGTTTTGAAGAGTTGAGCAAAGTCGCTGGCATAACGCTGGCCGTAATTGGGCGGCATCTGCATGCCCACCAGCAACACTTGGGCGCCAGCTTGGCGAGCCAGCCGCGCCATGCTGGCCAGGTTGTCTCGGGTGCTGTCAAGGGGCAGGCCGCGCAGCGCGTCATTGCCGCCCAGCTCGATGATGACCCAGCGCGGCTGGTGCTGTTTGAGCAGCGCGGGCAAGCGGCTGCGTCCGCCCGAGGTGGTGTCCCCGCTGATGCTGGCGTTGACCACGCTCACCCCAGGCGCCTGTTGGGCGAGGCGCTGGGCCATCAAAGCCACCCAGCCTTCACCGCGCTGCAGGCCATATTCGGCGGAGAGGCTGTCGCCCACCACCAAGAGCTTGCCGCTGGCCTTGGCATTCACACGGCCCGCTGCCTGCAAAGTTTCAGGGGCCATCAGCGCAGCCCCGGGCAAACCCAAGGCGATCAGGCTACAGTGGCCCTTCCACAGCGATGCCAAAAAGGCGCGGCGAGCACACACACTCATGTCAGATCCCATCATTTCCGTTGAACACCTGACCCAGCGCGTGAGCGATGCCACTGGGACGCTCACCATTCTCCACGACATCCAGGCGCGCATAGAGCCGCGTGAGACCGTGGCCATTGTGGGGGCATCGGGGTCGGGCAAAAGCACGCTGCTGTCGTTGATGGCGGGTTTGGATGTGCCCAGCGAAGGCCGGGTGCTGCTGGACGGCGTGGATCTGTTCGCGCTGGGTGAAGACGAGCGTGCCGCAGTGCGCGCCCAAAAGCTGGGCTTTGTGTTCCAGAGCTTTCAGCTCCTGGGCAACCGCACCGCACTAGAGAACGTGATGCTGCCGCTGGAGTTGGCCGGTGAGCGCAACGCCCGCGCCTTGGCCACGGCCATGTTGCAGCGGGTGGGTTTGGCTGAGCGCCTCAACCACTATCCCAAGGTGTTGTCGGGTGGCGAGCAGCAACGGGTGGCGCTGGCGCGAGCCTTTGTGGTGCGGCCCAAAGTGCTGCTGGCCGACGAGCCCACCGGCAGCCTGGACTTCGCCACCGGCGAGACGGTGATGGCCCTGATGCTGGAGCTGAACCGCGAGTTGGGCACCACGCTGGTCTTGGTGACCCACGACCGCGCCTTGGCCGCTCGCTGCGACCGCGCCTTGCAAATTGAAGCCGGACGTTTGGTTCAGCCGCAGGCCGTTTAAGCGCCCATGAAAAAGGCACCCACGAGGGGTGCCTTGGATTCAGGTGCGAGCCGTCTGTGCGACGACGGCCGCAGCCAGAGGCTTACTGACCGCCTTGCGAGAACTTGTAGTCCGTCTTGGCAGCCTTGCGCAGCTGGTCTTGGTACTCTTGCAGCTTGGCTTGGCCCATGCGCTGCTTGAGCTGTGCCTTGACTTCATCGAAGGCCGGGAACTGGGCTTCGCGGGTGTCTTCCAGCTTGATGATGTGATAGCCGAACTGGGTCTTGACCGGGGTTTCGGTCATCTCACCCTTCTTCAGCTTGGCCATGGCTTGGCCGAACTCGGGCACATAGGTGTCGGGCTTGGCAAAGTCCAGATCGCCACCGTTCTCGGCGGAGCCGGGGTCCTTGGAGTTCTTCTTGGCCAGGTCTTCAAACTTGCCACCGGCCTTGATCTCGGCGATCAGGCGCTTGGCGTCTTCTTCCTTCTCGACCAAGATGTGACGCGCGCGGTACTCTTGACCGCCGTTCTGAGCCTTGACCTTGTTGTACTCGGCTTGGGCTTCGGCGTCAGAGGGCTCGCTCTTCTTGGCGTAATCGGCAAAGAGTTCGCGGATCAGCACCGTCTGGCGCAGCAACTCAAACTGAGCCTTGTATTCAGCGGAGGCCGGAATGCCCTTGCGCTCAGCTTCCTGGGCAAAGATCTCGCGCATCACGACTTCGTCTTTGGCGCGCTGCTGCATCTCGGGGGTCACTTGCTGACCAGCGCGGCTGGCTTGCTGCAGCAAGGTGTCAACACGGCTCTTAGGCACGGCTTTGCCGTTCACGGTGGTGACGTTTTGGGCGTGTGCGGCCAGGGGCATCAACACCGCCAGTGCGGCGACCAGGGTCGTAGTCTTCAAATTCATTCGTGTCGCCTTTCGGGGGACTCGGGGTGAGATCAACAATCAACGTCCAAGCTCGCTGGGAGCGCGAGCCTGAATGGCGAGTGCGTGGATGCCCTGGGGCACCAGCAAGCGCAGGGCATCATACACGAGGCGATGTCGCTCCAAGAGGCGCTTTCCCTCGAACAAGGGGCTCACCACCACGACTGAAAAATGGCTGCCTTCACGGGCACCCGCGTGGCCCGCGTGGGCGGCGCTGTCGTCGCTCACTTCGAGCTGCACGGGTTCTAAAGCGTCCTTCAGCGCGGCCTCGACCGCGCTGGCATGCACACGGGGCGGGTTCATGGCTTGGGCGTGCCGGGGTCGGCGGCGTCGTCGGGCGGCAGGTGCTTGGCGATCACCAGCCCTTGCGCGATCGTGAAGGCGAAGATCAGCGCTGTGGCGCCAAAGACCTTGAAGTTGACCCAGGTGGACAGCTCAAAGGTGTAGGCCACCCACAGATTGAGCAGGCCCATCAGGCCAAAGAACAGCACCCAGGCTGAGTTGAGTTGGCGCCAGACTTTGGCCGGCAGGTCCAGTTCGCCCGACAGCATGCTTTTGAGCAGGTTTTTGCCTAGCACCGCTTGGCTGAACCACAGCACCGAGCCAAAGGCCCAATATAGGCCACTGGGCTTCCACTTGATGAAGGTCTCGTTGTGGAACCAGACGGTCAGGCCGCCCAAGACCACCACCAGGCCGAGGCTGACCCACAGCATCAAATCGACCTTGCGGCCCTTGAGTTTGAGAAAAGCCACTTGCGCCAAGGTCGCAATGATGACCACTAGGGTGGCCAGCAACACGGGGGCCTCTTTAGGGCCCACCACGCCCCCTGAGACCAGCATGCCAAAGTGCTGGGTGGCCCATTGGCTGGCCATCTCACTATTGTTTTCTGCGCCCTTGAAGGTCGCAAAAAAGAGAATCAGCGGTAGAAAATCAAGCAACAACTTCATGGAGAACCCGTCGGGTCGGAGTCTGCGGGACGCGGCGCGAAGTGTATCGCCGCCGAGTTAATGCAAAAGCGTTCTCCGGTCGGCTCAGGCCCGTCCTCAAACACATGGCCCAGGTGCGAGCCGCACTGCGCGCAGCGCACTTCCACCCGAACCATGCCGTGAGAGTCATCGACCACGCGCTCGATGCGGCCTTCGTCGATGGCCTGCCAATAGCTGGGCCAGCCACAGCCGGCGTCGAACTTGGTGCCGGATTCAAACAGCGCGGTGCCACAGCCCACGCAGTGATAGTGCCCATCATGCCAATGGTCCCACCAGGCGCCGGTAAACGGCCGCTCGGTGGCGGCTTGGCGCGCCACGGCAAATTGCGTGGGGTCTAACTCTGCCCGCCATTGGGCTTCGTCTTTGCGCACGGGGTAGCGGGCGTCGTCATGCGAGTGGGGTTCGGGGCGGCGGCGGAAAATCATGAGGAGCAGCTCACTTCAAGATGGCGTGCCCAGTCGGGCGGGAAGGACGCATCGGCTTCGGCGTCTGGCTGTTCGTCGTAGGGGCGGGACAAAACTTTCAGCAAGCGTTGCACCTCGCTCATGTCGCCGCGCTCGGCCTGCTCAATGGCTTGTTGGGCCAAATGATTGCGCAGCACGTATTTGGGCACCACAGCGCACATGCGCGCTTGGCGCTCGGCATCCACACTGTCTTCTTGCTCTAGACGCGCTGCATAACGCCCGCCCCAGGCGTCAAAGGCGTCTCGGTCAATGAACAGGTCTCTGATCGGACTCCAATCTGCACCGGCTGCCGTGCTGAAGTGGCACAGGCGGCGCGAGGCGATGGGGTAGTCGGTGTGGTGGCGGGCCAGCAGGCGCAGCCAGTCATCCACCAGCGTTTTGTCGTCGTCTTGGGCCACAGCCAAGCCCAATCTTGCCCGCATCAGTCGCAAGAATTCGGCCTCAAACTCAGCAGCGAAGGGTGCCAGTTCGGCCTGAATGGCTTCGACATCGGCTTCATCGCCCAGGCCGGCCCCGATCACGGGCACCAGGGCTTGCGCCAGCGCATGCAGGTTCCACCAGGCGACCTGAGCTTGGCGCTCAAAGGCATAGCGGCCACGCTCATCCGAATGGTTGCAGATGTGATGTGGATCGAAGCCATCCAAAAAGCCAAAAGGCCCGTAGTCGATGGTCAGGCCCAGGATGGACATGTTGTCGGTGTTCATCACGCCGTGGCAAAAGCCCAGGGCTTGCCAGTGCGCCATCAGCCGCGCGGTGCGGCGGGTGACCTCGCCCAGCAGCGCCAGGGCGGGCTGGGGCGCCGACTGGCAAGCCGGGAAGTGCTGCGCCAGCACAAAGTCCAGCAGCTGCCGCAATTCAGCGTGCAAGCCGTGGTGCGCAAAGTGCTCAAAGTGGCCAAAGCGGATGAAGCTGGGCGCGACGCGGGTCAGCACCGCCGCGCGCTCGGCCCGCTCGCGCCGCACTGGCAAGGGCGAATGGGTGGCGCATAAGGCCCGGGTGGTCGGCACGCCCAGGTGGTGCAAGGCCTCGGAGCACAGCAACTCACGGATGGTTGAGCGCAGCACGGCCCGGCCATCGCCCATTCGGGAGTAAGGGGTTTGACCGGCGCCCTTGAGCTGTATCTCCATCGGTCCGCTGGGGGTGTTCAACTCGCCCAAGAGGAGCGCTCGGCCGTCGCCCAATTGCCCGGCCCAGACCCCAAACTGGTGGCCGCTATAGACAGTGGCCAAAGGCTGCATGCCTGGCCAGAGGACCTTGCCGCTCAAGACCTCGACCGCCTCAGGGTTGCTCACCCACCAATCCTCGGGCCAGCCCAGGGTTGTTGCACAGGCGGGGCTGTGGGCCAGCCATTCGGGGCTCGGCACCCCAGAGGCCTGCATCTCGGTGAAGAAGGCCGGGCCCAACTGGGCAAAGCGGTTGACCCAAGACGAAGCGGCGGGCGTGAACGGGGAGGCGGAAGCAAGCGGAGAAGACATGCCCAGAGTGTAGAGAAGCCCTGCTGGCCGTGCCGCCATGCAACGCGGTGCCCCTCTCTACCGCAGTGCCTATCGTGCGCGAGGGTCGCTTGTCTCAAGGGCGACAGGGCATTCCCTGAAACCCAAGGTCGCTGGCTTGGGCTACCGTAAGCTTCTGTCAGCCTTCAGCGCTGTAACCCCTTGCAGGAGACTCTTGATGAACGTGACGCACAAGCTTTTCGGTGTGACCATGGCGGCCTCTATGACCCTGATGTGCGGGGTGGCTTTCGCCCAAAAGGGCGAGACCGTCAAGATCGCCTGGATCGACCCGCTGACAGGCCTGATGGGCCCGGTGGGCAATAACCAGGTCAAGAGCTTCCAATTTGTGGCTGAGCGCTTCAATAAGAACAACCCAGCCGGCGTGAAGTTCGAGATCATCCCGATTGACAACAAGCTGAGCCCAGCAGAAACCTTGAACGCGTTGAAATCGGCCATCGACCAAGGCGTGCGCTATTTGACCCAGGGCAATGGCTCTGGCGCGGCCATGGCCCTGATGGAAGCGGTGGCCAAGCACAATGAGCGCAACCCTGGCAAAGAGGTGCTCTACATCAACCACTCGGCGGTGGACCCGGACCTGACCAACAGCAAGTGCAACTACTGGCACTTCCGCCTGGATGCCGACACCTCCATGAAGATGGAAGCCCTGACCACCTTCATGAAGGACCGCCCGGAGGTCAAGAAGGTCTACCTGCTGAACCAGAACTATGCCCACGGCCACCAAGTGGCCAAGTACGCCAAGGACATCCTGCCGCGCAAGCGCCCTGACGTGCAGTTCGTGGGTGAAGACCTGCACCCATTGGCCTCGGTGCGCGACTTCGCGCCCTATGTGGCCAAGATCAAGGCCTCAGGCGCCGACACCGTGATCACCGGCAACTGGGGTTCTGACTTGTCCTTGTTGGTCAAGGCGGCCAATGATGCGGGCCTGAACGTCAACTTCTACACCTACTACGCGGGCGTCACCGGCACGCCCACGGCCTTAGGCCCCGCCGCAGCGGGTAAGGTCTTCCAAGTCTCTTACATGCACTCCAATATGGACGGCGTGGCGGGCGAAATCATCGCCGGCTTCAAGGCCAAGTACCCAGACTCTGACTGGTACACCGGCTCCACCTATCACATCTATGCGCTGCTGGGCGATGCGATGGCCAAGGCCAAGTCCACCGACCCGGTCAAGGTGGCAGCGGCCCTGGAAGGCTTGAAGACCAAGAGCTTTAACGGTGAGGTCGAGATGCGCAAGGCCGACCACCAGTTGCAGCAGACGCTCTATATCTCGACTTGGCAAAAGGTGGACGCCAAGAACAAGTACAGCGTGGAGAACACCGGCTACACCTTTGCACCGGTCAAGACCTTTGAGCCTTATGTCTCCAGCACGCCCACCTCGTGCCAGATGAAGCGTCCGGGCTGAGCCCGCTTCTCTGCGAGTAATGGCTACCAGGGCCTGTCGGTGACGGGCCCTTTTTTTTAGAGTGTCCATGGACCAGATCCTGATCAACCTGCTCAACGGCCTCAGTTCCGGCCTGCTGCTGTTCATGCTCAGCTCCGGGCTGACGCTGATCTTCAGCATGATGGGCGTGCTGAACTTTGCCCATGCCAGCTTCTACATGTTGGGCGCGTTCGTCGCCTACACGGTGACGGGCTGGCTCAACTTCACGGCCGCCTTGATCTTGGCCCCGCTGATCGTCGGGGCCTTGGGCGCCTTGTTCGAGCGCGGTGTGCTGCGCAAGGTGCACAAGTACGGCCATGTGCCCGAGCTGCTGGTGACCTTCGGCCTGTCCTATGTGGCGCTCGAAGTGGTGCAGCTCATCTGGGGTCGCATTCCCTTGAACTTTGAGCCGCCCACCTGGCTGCAAGGCCCAGCCTTCACGCTGATCCAACGCACAGGCGAGGGCCTCAGCGTGGTGTCGGGTTTGGCCAGCCCGGAGATGTGCCAAAGCGTGGGTGAGATGGTGGTGCAATGCACGCGCTTCCCGATGACGCGCGCCTTCATGATGATGGTGGCCGTGGGCATGTTGGTGGCCTTGTGGCTGTTCATCACCCGCACCCGCATCGGCTTGGTGATTCAAGCGGCGCTGACCCACCCCGAGATGGTGGAGTCCTTGGGGCATAACGTGCCGCGGGTTTTTATGTTGGTCTTTGGCGCGGGCTGTGCGCTGGCGGGCTTGGCCGGTGTGATTGGTGGCGTGACCTTCGTGACCGAACCCAATATGTCGCACATCGGGCCCATCATCTTTGCGGTCATCGTCATTGGTGGCATGGGCTCGCTCAGCGGCGCCTTTGTGGGCTCGTTAGTGGTGGGCATGTTGCAAACCCTACCGCTGACGGTGGACTCCTCTTTGGCAGATGCCTTGCGCAGCATGGGCGCCGTGGTAACGCCTGACACGGTGGGTTATCCGATTTTGCGGATCACCCTGTCTCAGGTGGCACCCATCCTGCCCTACCTCTTGTTGGTCTTGATTTTGATCTTCCGCCCCAAGGGCTTGTTGGGCACGCGGGAGGAATGACACCATGAGCCGAAACACTCTGGCCGAGAACCGGCCCGCCTATCACTTCAAGCCCTGGAATGTGGGGCGCTGGATCATCTGGGGCGGTTTTGCTGTGGTCTTGCTCTTCGCGCCGTTGCTGTGGACCAGCAGCTTGGCGCAGACCATGCTGAGCCAAATGGGCATCGCCATCATCGTCTGCCTGGCCTACAACATGCTGCTGGGGCAGGGCGGCATGCTGAGCTTTGGCCATGCGGTCTACAGCGGCCTAGGCGCCTATCTGGCCATTCATGCCCTCAACAAAATCGGCGGGGGCTGGTGGCTGCCAGTCAGCCTGGTGCCTGTGGTGGGCGGCTTGGCCGGCATGGGCTTTGCCATTCTGCTGGGCTATGTGTCCACCAAGAAGGCCGGCACCACCTTTGCGATGATCACTTTGGGCCTGGGCGAGCTGGTGTTCTCCATGTCGCTGATGCTGCCCGAGTTCTTTGGCGGCGAGGGCGGCATCTCCAGCAATCGCGTGGTGGGCGAGAAGGTCTGGGGCATCAGCTTCGGGCCGCAGATCCAGGTCTACTACCTGATTGCCGTGTATTGCTTCATCTGCACGGCGGCCATGTTTGCACTGACCCGCACACCGCTGGGCCGCATGCTCAACGCCGTGCGCGACAACCCCGAGCGCGTGGAGTTCATTGGCTACTCCACCCGGCATGTGCGCTACATCGCCTTCATTCTCTCGGGCTTTTTTGCTGGCATCAGTGGCGGTCTGTCGGCCATCAACACCGAGATCGTCAACGCCGAGGTGGTGGGCGCGGCGCGTTCGGGCGCTTATCTGCTGTTCGTGTTCTTGGGCGGGGCCACCTTCTTCTTCGGCCCCATCATTGGCGCGGTGCTGATGGTGTTTGCCTTGGTCTTGCTCTCGGAGTGGACGCAAGCTTGGCAGCTCTACCTGGGGCTGACCTTTGTGCTGATGGTCATGTATGCGCCCGGCGGCTTTGCAGGGCTGATCATGATGAATCTGCGTGTGGCCTCGTTTGGCAAGCTGGGTAAGCTGTGGACGGCGTACTTGGCACTTGGAGGCGCGGGCCTAGCGGTGCTGGTGGGGGCCTCGGCCATGGTCGAAATGGTGTTCCATCTGCAGCTTAACGCGGCCTTGGGTGCGGAGGTCCCCTTCATGGGCACCACGCTGAATGCCTTGGGCAAAGATGCCTGGGTGGGCTCTGTCTTTGTGGTGCTGACAGGCCTGGGCCTCTTTGAGGTGGCCCGGCGCCAGTTCAATCATCAATGGGGCGAGATCCAGGAAGAGATCGAGAAAGAAATCAAACGTCGGGAGACCCTGTGATGAGCGCCCCTTCCTCAACGGCTGACACCTTTGCGCTGGAGCTGCGCGATGTGCGCAAGAGCTTTGGCCGCACCGAGATCATTCGCGGGGCCAGCTTGCAGGTCAAACCGGGTGAGCGCGTGGCCATCATCGGCCCCAACGGCGCGGGCAAGTCCACCTTGTTCAACCTGATGAGCGGGCGCTTTGACATCAGCAGCGGGGAGATCCTGCTGCGCGGCCAACGCATCGACGGCAAAAAGCCTTTTGAGATCGCCCGCATGGGCCTGGCTCGCAGCTTTCAGGTCAGCAACCTCTTCACCCGCTTGTCGGTGTTCGAGAACATCCGCTGTGCGCTGCTGTGGTCCATGGGCCAGCGCTATGCCTTTTGGCGCTTTTTGGCGGATTTGAAAGAGGTGAACGAGCGCGCCGACCAAGTGCTGGAGATGATCCGCTTGGACAAACGCCGGGATCAGATGGCCATGAACCTGACCTATGCCGAGCAACGTGCACTGGAGATCGGCATCACCATCGCCGGTGGCTCCGATGTGATCTTGCTGGACGAGCCTACCGCAGGCATGAGCAAGAGCGAAACCAAGCGCTTTGTGCAGCTCATCCGTGAAGTGACCGAGGGCAAGACCCTGCTGACCGTGGAGCATGACATGGGCGTGGTGTTTGGTTTGGCCGACCGCATTGCGGTGCTGGTCTATGGCGAAGTGATTGCCTTTGACACCCCTGAAGCCGTGCGCGCCAACCCGCGTGTGCAAGAGGCTTATCTGGGCTCGGTCTTGGCAGAAACCCAAGCGGCGGAGGCGCAGGCATGACGCTCAAATTGGAGAACGTACACGCCTATTACGGCAAGAGCCATGTGCTGCACGGCGTGGGCCTCACGGTGGGCGAGGGCGAGATCGTCAGCCTGCTGGGCCGCAATGGCTCGGGTCGCTCCACCACCGTCAAAGCCATCATGGGCTTGGTCGATGCGACGGGCTCCATCCAATTCAAGGGCCAAGAGCTGGTGGGCCAAAAGGCCTTTGAGATCGCCCATCTGGGCGTGGGCTATGTGCCAGAGAACCGCGACATCTTTCCCAAGCTGACCGTGCACCAAAACCTGTTGCTGGGCAAAAAGGGCGGCAAGAAGCCGGGCCGTTGGGACTTTGACGACATGTACCAACTATTCCCTCGGCTCAAGGAGCGCCAGCACACCGAGGCCGGTGTGCTCTCAGGCGGTGAGCAGCAGATGTTGACGCTCTGCCGCACCTTGATGGGCGACCCAGACCTGATCATGATCGACGAGCCCACCGAAGGCCTGGCGCCCAAGATTGTGGAGCTGGTGGCCGAATACCTGCGGGAGTTAAAGCGGCGCGGCATCAGCGTGCTGCTGGTGGAGCAAAAACTCACCATCGCGCTGGAGGTGTCCGAGCGTTGCCTGGTGATGGGCCACGGCCGCATCGTCTTTGAAGGCACGCCCACAGCGCTGAAGGCTGATAGCTACGTGCGCAAAGAGTGGCTGGAGGTCTAGTTCGATTTCTAGGTCATCCATGCTGCGCTTCGCCATGAGTGATTTGGAATTGGAAAAGGGCTGTTGGTTAAGCGTTAACCCTAGGGCTGAACTGTCTCGCCAGAGACAGAAGTCCAAGCGAGGCGATCCTAGAATCGCACGATCGTTCTATTTTTAAATCGACACCTCATCAAGGGACTCCTCATGAGCGCGAGCTTCGAGATTCAAGACGGCGTGGCCGTCATTACCCTGAACAACCCGCCGGTCAATGGCCTGGGGTATGAAACCCGCAAGGCCGTGGCCGACGGCCTGGCCCGTGCGCAGGCCGATGCCAGTGTCAAGGCCATCGTGCTGACCGGCGCGGGCAAGGCCTTCTCAGGCGGTGCGGACATCAAAGAATTCGGCTCGCCCAAGGCCCTGGCCGAGCCCAATCTGTTGTCGCTGATCCGCGCCGCAGAGTTGTGCACCAAGCCCATCGTGGCGGCCGTGCACAGCGTCTGCATGGGCGGCGGCCTGGAGCTGGCGCTGGGCTGCCACTACCGAGTGACTTCCCCGGGCGCAAATGTGGCGCTGCCCGAAGTCAAGCTGGGCCTGATCCCCGGCGCGGGTGGCACGCAGCGCTTGCCGCGCGTGTTGGGGGTGGAGACGGCGCTGAACATGATCGTCAGCGGAGAGCCGGTCAAGAGCGAAGTGCTGGCGGGCATCCCCGGCCAGAAGCTGTTTGACAAGCTGATTGACGGCGACCTGATGGCCGGTGCCCTGGCCTTTGCCCGCGAAGTGGCCGATGTGCGGCCGCTGCCGCTGGTGCGCGACATGAAGGTTAAGCACCCGAACGGCCAAGCCTACTTCCAGTTTGCCCGCAATACGGTGGGCGCCATGGCCAAGAACTATCCGGCGCCCCGCAAGTGCGTGGATGCCGTGCAGGCGGCGGTGGACAAGGCCTTTGATGCGGGCATGGCGTTTGAGCGCGAGACCTTCATCAACCTCATGTGGACGCCCGAGTGCAAGGCCTTGCGCCATGCCTTCTTTGCCGAACGCGCCACCAGCAAGATCCCCGATGTGCCGGAGGACACCCCCACCCGCGCCGTCAACAAGCTGGCGGTCATTGGGGCCGGCACCATGGGTGGCGGCATTGCCATGAACTTCCTGAACGCGGGCATCCCCGTGGTCATGCTGGAGCAAAAGCAAGACGCGCTGGACCGTGGTGTGGCCACCATTCGCAAGAACTACGAGTCGCAAGTCAAAAAGGGCAAGCTCAAGCAAGACAAGTACGAGCAGCGCATGGCCCTGCTCAGCACCACGCTGAGCTATGCCGATCTTTCCGATGCCGACATGGTGATCGAGGCGGTGTTTGAGGACATGGCCGTCAAGAAGGCGGTGTTCGAGCAGCTCGACGCGGTGATGAAGCCGGGTGCGATCTTGGCCTCCAACACTTCCACCCTGGATGTGAACCAGATCGCCAACTTCACCAAGCGCCCGCAAGACGTGATTGGTACCCACTTCTTCAGCCCGGCCAATGTGATGAAGCTGCTGGAAGTGGTGCGCGGTGCGGCCACCGCCAAAGACGTGCTGGCCACAGTGATGCAACTGGGCAAGAAGATCCGCAAAACCTGCGTGGTCTCGGGCGTGTGCGATGGCTTCATCGGCAACCGCATGATTGAGCAGTACAGCCGCCAAGCCGGTTTCTTGCTGGAAGAGGGCTGCACGCCGGCCCAGGTAGACCGCGCGGCCGAGAAGTTCGGCTTTGCCATGGGCCCTTTCCGCATGGGCGACTTGGCTGGCAATGACGTGGGCTGGTACATCCGCAAGCGCCGCTATGTGGAAAAGCCGAACCTGCGTTACAGCAAGACGGCCGACCTGCTGTGTGAAAAGGGCCGCTTCGGCCAGAAGACGGGTGCGGGCTGGTACGACTATCAAGCCGGCAAGCGCGACGCCATTCCGAGCGCCGAGGTCGAGCAGATGATTGCCGACCATCGCGCTGCTTTGGGCATCACTGCCCGCAAGATCAGCGACGACGAAATCGTGCACCGCCTGGTGTTTTCGCTGGTCAATGAGGCAGCACGCTTGCTGGAAGAAGGCATCGCGCTGCGGGCCTCGGATGTGGACATGGTCTACCTCACAGGCTACGGCTTCCCCATCTTCCGCGGCGGCCCCATGTGCTATGCCGACACCTACGGCCTGTTCAACGTGGTGCAGATGATGAAGCACTATGCCGCCAACCCCCTGGACGATGGCGAGTTCTGGCAACCCGCGCCGCTGCTGCTGAAGCTGCTGGCCGAAGGCAAGAACATCGTTTGAGGAGCGCACTTTCATGACACAAGCACTGATTGTTTCGACCGCCCGCACCCCCCTGGCCAAGAGCTGGAAGGGTGCCTTCAACATGACCCATGGGGCCACCTTGGGTGGCCACGCCGTGAAGGCCGCCGTTGAGCGCGCCGGTATTGCGCCCGACGCCATTGAAGATGTGTTGATGGGCTGCGCCAACCCCGAGGGCGCGACCGGCGCCAACATCGCCCGCCAAATCGCCCTGGCCGCCGGCCTGCCCGTGACGGTGAGCGGCGTCACCGTCAACCGTTTTTGCTCCAGCGGCCTGCAGACCATTGCCATGGCCTCGCAGCGCATCATCTCGGGCGAGGGCGACGCCTATGTGGCCGGTGGCGTGGAGAGCATCTCTTGCGTGCAGCAAGAGATGAACCAACACATGCTGGCCGACCCGGCGCTGATCAAGCTGAAGCCCGAGATCTACTGGAACATGCTGCAAACGGCCGAGAACGTGGCCAAGCGCTACGGCATGGCCAAAGAGCGCATGGACGAGTACGGTGCGCGCAGCCAGCAACTGGCTTGTGCCGCGCAGGAAGCGGGCAAGTTCAACGATGAAATCGCCCCCATCACGGTGACGGCCGGTGTGGCCGACAAGGTGCTGGGCCTGCGCAGCCAGCAAGTCACCGTCAGCGTGGATGAAGGCCTGCGCGCCGGCACCACGCTGGAGGCGGTGCGCGGCATTCGCACGGCGCTGCCGGGTGGCGTGGTCTCGGCCGGCAATGCCAGCCAGTTCAGCGACGGCGCCGGCGCCTGCGTGGTGGTCAGCGAGGCCTTTGCCAGCCAACATGGGCTCAAGCCCCTGGGACGCTTCCTGGGCTTTGCGGTGGCCGGCTGCGAGCCCGATGAGATGGGCATTGGCCCGGTCTTTGCGGTGCCCAAGGTGCTCAAGCGCCTGGGCATGACGGTGGCCGACATCGACCTGTGGGAGCTCAACGAAGCCTTCGCCGTGCAGGTGCTGTACTGCGCCGACAAACTGGGCATTCCTATGGATAGGCTCAACGTCAACGGTGGTGCTATCGCCGTGGGTCACCCTTATGGGGTCTCTGGCCAGCGCCTGGTCGGCCATGCCCTGATAGAGGGAAAACGTCGCGGCGCCAAGCGCGTCTGCGTGACCATGTGCATCGGCGGGGGCATGGGCGCAGCGGGTGTGTTTGAGGTCCTATAAAGCAGGCCCATGAAAACGCTGGAGCGCTTTCAGTACTTCCTGGCCCAAGCCCCGTTCATGCGGGACTTGGGCGTGGAGGCTCTGGCCCTGAGCCCAGGGCGGGTGAGCACCGCCTTGACACTCCAGCCCCGCTTTTTGCAGCACACCGGCCAAGCTCATGCCGGGGTGATGGCCACCTTGGTGGACCACAGCATGGGCTCGGCCGCCCAAACCTTGGCGCCCGATGAGCACTGGGTGGTCACGGCAGAGCTGAAGACCAGCGTGCTGCGCCCCGCCAAGGGCGTGCGCTTGGTCTGTGAAGCCTGGGTGCTCAAGCCGGGCCGCATGCTCAGCTTCACCGAGGGCGAGGTCTTTGCCGAAGACGCCCAAGGCGTGCGTACCTTGGTGATGAAGGCCTCGGCCACCATGGCGGTGACGCCCGCCACCCGCTACACCACCATCCCACAGGCCTGACCGACCATGCGCACCTGGCTGGACTTTTTGCTCTACGACTGGCTGAAGGTTGAACGCCTCTGTGAGCGCTCGCGCTTTGAGGACCACGGGCGCGAAACCTTCAGCCAAGTGCTGGACACCTGCGAGCGCATTGCGCGAGACAAATACGCGCCTTTCAACCGCTTGGTGGACACCCAAGAGCCGCACTTTGATGGCGAGCGCGTCACCTTACCCCAGGCCACTCACGAGGCCTGGGCGGCCTATGCGGGCTCGGGCATGTTGGCGGCGGCGCAAGACTTTGCGCTGGGCGGCATGCAGCTGCCCTACACCGTAGAGGCAGCCGCCAATGCCTTTTTCGCCAAGGCCTCGGTCAGCATCAACGCGGGCTTGCTGACGGTGGGCAATGCCAACCTCTTGATGGCGCATGGCACGCCGCTGCAGCAGCAGGTGTTTGCACACCGCGAGTTCAAAGGCGAGTGGGCAGGCACCATGTGCCTCTCAGAGCCGCAGGCGGGTTCAGGCTTGGCCGATGTGGCCACGCGTGCGGTGCCCGATGGCGAAGGCCATGCGGACGACCCCTTAGGCCCGCGTTATCGCCTGTTTGGCAACAAGATGTGGATCTCGGCCGGTGAGCATGAGCTGACCGAGAACATCGTGCACCTGGTGTTGGCCAAGATCCCGGGGCCGGATGGCAAGCTGGTGGCAGGCACGCGCGGCATTTCGCTGTTCATCTGCCCTAAGCACATGGTCAACGCCCAGGGCCAGATGACGGGCGAGCGCAATGATGTGGCGCTGGCAGGGCTCAACCATAAATGCGGCTGGCGTGGCACCACCAACACCTTGCTGAACTTTGGTGAAGGCCGCTGGCAGCCCGGCGGCGCAGCCGGTGCCGTGGCCTATCTGGTGGGCCAACCGGGCCAAGGCCTGGCTTGCATGTTCCACATGATGAACGAGGCGCGCATTGCCATTGGCATGGCGGCCACGATGTTGGGCATGGCGGGCTATGAGGCTTCTCTTGCCTATGCCAAAGACCGCAAGCAGGGTCGGCTGCTCAGCCAGAAAGATCCGGCCAGCCCGCCGGTGGCGCTGATCGAGCATGCGGACGTGAAACGCATGCTGCTGGCACAAAAGGCCTACAGCGAAGGTGCGTTGGCGCTGATGTTGTACTGCGCGCGTTTGGTGGACGAGCAGCACACCGGCACCCCAGAAGCGGCCGCCGAAGCTGCTCTGTTGTTGGAGGTGCTGACGCCCATTGCCAAGAGCTGGCCCAGCGAGTGGTGCTTGGAGGCCAACAGCTTGGCCATTCAAGTGCATGGCGGCTATGGCTACACGCGTGATTTCCCGGTGGAGCAGTATTGGCGCGACAACCGCCTCAACATGATCCACGAAGGCACGCACGGCATTCAGGCCCTGGACCTGCTGGGCCGCAAGGTGGTGATGCAAGGCGGCGCAGGGCTGAAGCTGCTGGCCACCCGCATCAACCAGACCCTTGAAGCGGCCTTGCAACACCCCGACTTGGCTGTGTACGCGAATGGACTGGCCCAAGCCGTGCAGCGCTTGGGCGCCGCCACCAAGGCCGCCTGGGCCACGGGCCAGCCCGAGGACGCACTGGCCAACGCCACACTTTATTTGCAAGCGGCAGGGCATGTGGTGCTGGCTTGGGTGTGGCTGGATCTAGCGCTGGCGGCCAGCTCGGCCCCCGAAGACCGGCAGGCCGGCGTGCGTGCCGCTGCCCGCTATTTCCATGTGTATGAGCTGCCCAAGGTCTACCCCTGGCTGGAGGTGGTGGCCGCGCGCGAGAGTGTCTGCCGCGACATGCAGCCCGACTGGTTTTGAAGGAACGATGCCCCATGACGACGTCTGTGTTCAAGCTGATGGACTTGAGTGGCCGCACGGCCTTGGTGACTGGAGGCTCGCGCGGCCTGGGCCTGCAAATGGCCCATGCGCTGGGCGAGGCTGGGGCCAAGGTCATGCTCAGCTCCCGCAAGGCGGAAGACCTGGAGCAAGCCGCAGCAGAGCTGCAAGCCGCCGGCATTGACGCCCGCTGGATCGCGGCCGATGCCAGCCGCCCCGAAGATGCCCAGCGATTGGTGGCCGAGACCATGGAGCGCTTGGGCCGCATCGACGTGCTGGTCAACAACGCCGGGGCCACCTGGGGTGCACCGGCAGAGCAGCACCCTCTGGAGGCCTGGGACAAGGTGATGAACCTGAACATCCGCAGCCTCTTCGTCATCAGCCAAGCGGTGGCCAAGGCTTGGATGATTCCGCAGAAAAAGGGCCGCATCATCAACGTGGCCTCCATTGCTGGTTTGGCTGGTAACCCGGCGGAGATGACCACCCTGGCCTACAACACCAGCAAGGGCGCGGTGGTCAACTTCACCCGGGCCTTGGCCGGTGAATGGGGCCAACATGGCATCACCGTCAATGCCCTGGCGCCGGGCTTTTTTCCCAGCAAGATGACGCGCGGCACCTTGGAGCGCTTGGGGGCAGAAGCCCTGGCGGCACGCTCGCCCCTGCGCCGCCTGGGTGACGATGAAGACCTGAAGGGCGCGACCCTGCTGTTCGCGTCGGATGCAGGCAAGCACATCACCGGCCAAATCTTGGCCATCGATGGTGGCGTCTCGGCCATCATTGCGGGGTGAGTGCGCTTTGAGTACCAAACTCAAATTCCCCGTCCACGTGCCCTTTGTCGAGAGATTGGGGCTGGAGCTGCACGGCTGTGCCCACGGCCAATCGGAGCTGCGGGTCGACTTGCAGGAGAGCCACCTCAACTCGTGGGAGGTGGCTCACGGCGGCGTGATGATGACCATGTTGGATGTGGCCATGGCCATGGCCGCGCGCAGCGACCACCTGGACGGCCCCGGCGTGGCCACCGTGGAGATGAAGACCAGTTTTATGCGGCCCGGCGAGGGCGAGTTGCGCGCCCTGGGCCAGCTGCTGCACCGCACGGCCACCATGGCCTTTTGTGAAGCCCGGGTGCTGAACAGCGAGGGCGAACTTTGCGCCCACGCCACCGGCACCTTCAAATACCTGCGCGCCTTGCCTGGCAAAGGCCGCAGCCTGAAACCTCTGCAACGATCGGAATGAGTATGAGCACAGTGAACCGTCAAATTGTCTTGGCCTCTCGCCCCACGGGTGAGCCCACCGTCGATAACTTCAAGCTGGTGGAGGCCGCGCTGGCCCCTTTGGCCGACGGCGAGGTGCTGGTGCGTAACCACTACCTGAGCCTGGACCCTTACATGCGCGGCCGCATGAACGAGGGCAAGAGCTATGCCCAGCCTCAGCCCCTGGGCGAGGTGATGATTGGCGGCACCGTGGGTGAGGTGGTGGAGTCGCGCAACGAGCACTTCAAGCCCGGCGACGCCGTGGTGGGCATGGGCGGCTGGCAAGAGTATCTGTGCGTCAACGCCAACCAGCGCGGCGTGCTGCAAAAGGTGGACACCACCCACATCCCACTCGCCGCCTACTTGGGCGCTGTGGGCATGCCCGGCGTGACGGGCTGGTATGGCCTGACGCAAATCATCAACCCTAAGGCGGGTGAGACCGTGGTGGTGAGTGCGGCCAGCGGTGCGGTGGGCGGTGCGGTGGGCCAATTGGCCAAAGCGCGCGGCTGCCGCGCCGTGGGCCTGGCCGGTGGACCTGACAAATGGGCTTATGTGGTCAATGAGTTGGGCTTTGACGCCTGCATCGACTACAAGCAGCACCCGGATGTGAAGTCGCTGTCCAAGGCGCTCAAAGAAGCCTGCCCAGATGGCATTGATGGCTACTTCGAGAACGTGGGAGGCATGATTTTGGACGCCGTGATGCTGCGTGCCAATGCCTTCGCCCGCGTGGCCATGTGCGGCATGATCTCTGGCTACAACGGTGAGCCCATTCCCATGAGCGCGCCCCAGCTGATTCTGGTGAACCGCATGCGAGTCGAGGGTTTCATCGTCAGCGAGCACATGGAACTCTGGCCCCAGGCTTTGAAGGAGTTGGGCACGCTGGTGGCCACTGGCAAGCTCAAGTACCGCGAGACGGTGGCGGATGGCATTGCCGCAGCGCCCGAGGCCTTTTTGGGCCTGCTCAAGGGCAAGAACTTTGGCAAGCAGTTGGTCAAGCTGATTTGATGCTGCAGCCCGCTGAACTTGAATGGCAGCACGCCCGCTTTGAGCAGTTGAGCCTGCAGCAGTTGTATGCACTGCTGCAACTGCGGGCCCAGGTCTTCATCTTGGAGCAAGGGCCCTATCAAGACCTGGACGGGCTGGACCAACACAGCGTCCACTTGATGGGCTATGCGCCAGACGGCCGGATGCTGGCCTATTTGCGCATCGTGGATGCCGGCCACAAATACGAGGAGCCGTCCATGGGCCGCGTGGTGTGTGCCCTGGCAACACGAGGCACAGGCCTAGGCCGCGAACTGGTGCGGCGTGGCGTGGCTTTGTGTGATGCGCTCTACCCAGAGCAAGCCAACCGCATCAGTGCGCAGGCCCATTTGCAGGCTTTCTATCGCGGCTTTGGCTTCGAGCCTTGTTCAGAGATTTACAGCGAAGACAACATCCCGCACATCAAGATGTTGAGACCTGCGGCGTCACCCACGCTCGCGCTTCAAGGAGACTCCCCATGAAGACATTCACTGGCCGTTGTGCCGTCATCACCGGTGCAGGCTCCGGTTTCGGCCTGGAGTTCGCACGCAAGGCGGCGAGCTTAGGTATGAAGTTGGTGATGGCCGATGTGCAAGCCGACGCGCTGGAGGCTGCAGTGGCCGAGATGCGCGCGCTGGGTGTGGAGGTTATGCCCTACCGCCTGGATGTCTCCAAAGGCGAGCAGGTCGAGGCCATGGGCCGCGAGGTGTTTGCGGCCTGGGGAGCTCCTCATCTGGTCTTTAACAATGCCGGCGTGGGCGCAGGGGGCTTGATCTGGGAGCACACCGCCAAAGACTGGGACTGGGTGGTGGGTGTCAACCTGATGGGCGTGGCCCACGGGGTGCGCGTCTTCACGCCCATGATGTTGGAGGCCGCCGCGCAAGACCCGGCTTATCAAGGCCACATCATCAACACAGCGTCCATGGCGGGGCTCTTGAATGCGCCGAACATGGGTGTCTATAACGTCACCAAGCATGCCGTGGTGTCGCTGAGCGAAACCCTGTACCAAGACCTCGCCTTGGTGACGGATCAGGTCACGGCCAGTGTGCTGTGCCCCTACTTTGTGCCCACGGGCATCCACCAAAGCCATCGCAACCGGCCCGCGGAGATGCGCGAGTCAGGCCAGCGCCCCACCAAGAGCCAACTCATTGCCCAAGCCATGAGTGACAAGGCGGTGACCAGCGGCAAGGTCTCGGCCCAAGAGGTCATTGGCTTTGTGTTTGATGCGGTGGCTGAGCGCCGCTTCTACATCTACAGCCATCCCCAGGCCTTGGGTGGTGTGCAAACCCGCCTGGAAGACATCATGGGCCCCCGCAACCCGACCGACCCGTTCAAAGAGCGGCCGGAGTTGGGTGAGCGACTGCGAGTGCAATTGCGGGAATAGTCAACGTTTGGTGCAATGGATGTGGACGATCCGCTGCAGACTGAATGCCCTGCTGAGGGTGATGGCCGTGCCTTGAACTGACGTTGAGCCGGGCGGCAAGGCAGCGGCTAAAGTGTCGGCCTGAAGCTGTGTCGTCCGATCGCCTGGGTCGGGCGTTGAACAGCGCACGCTGCCACAGCATCAAAAAGGGTAGCGGCCTTTCTGGAGGAAACCCATGAACACTTCTTTGACCGCCCTCTGGGCACGCAGCGCCCTTTTGGGCCTGACCGTCGCAGCAGCAGCAGCCCCAGCCTTGGCGGTGGGTTGGAACGACGACCGCAATGCGGCGGTGGTGGTCTACGAACATGCGGGAGGCGCGGGTCGCTCGCTCAATGTGGTGGCCAATATCGGGAACCTGGAGTCCGTCGGCTTTAACGATGAGATCTCGTCCATTGAGATTCGCCGCGGTCAGTGGGTGTTCTGCGAACATGCCGATTTCAAGGGTAAATGCATCACCCTAGGCCCTGGGCGGCACAGCATTGAAACCTATTTCAATGATGCGATCTCGTCCATTCGTTCAGCCGATGGGGCCGGCGGCGGTTGGTCTAACAACGGAGGCTGGAGCAACGGCAATGTTGCGGGAATGGTGTCGGTCTTTGAGCACATTGACCAAGGCGGACGTTCACTGGCCGTCAATGGCCCCATGACCGATCTCTCCCGCAATGGCTTCAATGACGAGATTTCGTCCATCGAGATTCGTCAAGGCACATGGCAGTTCTGTTCTGACGCTGACTTTGCAGGGCGGTGCATCACCTTAGGCGCGGGGCGCCATAACGTGGACAAAGTGATGAACGACGCAATCTCGTCCATCCGCCAAGTCGCTGGCAATAATGGCTATGGGCAGGTCACCGGCAATGCTGCCGTGACGCTGTATCAGCACATCGATTTCAGGGGGCGCTCGGCACCGTTCAACGGTGTGACGGTAGACCTGTCGCAGCAAGGCTTCAATGACGAAGCGTCGTCTATCGAGGTGCGCTCGGGACGCTGGGAGTTCTGCATGGACGCCAACTTCACAGGGCAGTGCTTTGTGTTGGGTGTCGGACGTCATGCTGTGCCGTCGCAGTTCAATGACAAGATCTCTTCTCTGCGTCCGGTGGGCGCTGCGGTAGATAACCGCAACCCCAACGCCAACGGCAACCGCCGCAACGAGACTTTTGACATCAAGTTTTGAATTCAGCACCTCCGCAAACAGACGGCTTTGAAGCTCCCTGACGGGAGCTTCAGCGCTTCTGGCACACTCCCGCGCTTCGCGACTCTTTCAGACCTGCCTGTGTTGGACAAGATTCTGTTGCAGATTGCGGCCGAGCTTAAGGTTCGTCCCGCCCAAGTCAATGCTGCCGTCACGCTTCTGGACGGTGGTGCTACGGTGCCCTTCATTGCCCGCTACCGCAAGGAAGCGACCGATGGGCTGGATGACATTCAGTTGCGTGAGCTGGAGGCCCGGCTGGGCTATTTGCGTGAGCTGGAGGAGCGCCGCGTGGCGGTGCTCAAGAGCATTGACGAGCAAGGCAAGCTGACGCCCGAACTGCGCGCCGCCATCGAGATGGTCCCCACCAAGCAAGAGCTGGAAGACCTTTATCTTCCTTACAAGACCAAACGCCGCACCAAGGGCATGATCGCCCGCGAGGCTGGGCTGGAGCCACTGGCTGACAAGCTGTTTGCTGACCCGAGCCTCGACCCTCACACCGAGGCCGCAGCCTTTGTGAATGCCGAGGCCGGCTTTGCCGACGCCTTTGCGGTGCTGGATGGCGTGCGGGACGTGCTCTCGGAGCGCTGGGCCGAAGACGCTGCCCTGGTGGGCAAGTTGCGCGAATGGCTGTGGGACGAGGGTTTGCTGAAGTCCAAGCTGGCCGAAGGCAAGGACGAGAACAACCCCGACGTGGCCAAGTTTCGCGACTACTTTGATTACGACGAGCCGATTCGCACCGTGCCGTCGCACCGTGCCTTGGCCGTGTTCCGTGGCCGCACGCAAGAACTGTTGGATGTGAAACTGGTGCTCGATGAGGAAGTCGTGCCGGGTCAACCCAGTCTGGCCGAAGGCCGAATTGCCCGGCACCTGGGCTGGGCTCATGCCAAGCGCCCGGCCGACGAGCTGATGCGCAAGTCGGTGGCCTGGACTTGGAAGGTCAAGCTCAGCATGAGCCTGGAGCGCGACCTCTTCAGCCGCTTGCGCGAAGAAGCGGAAAAGGTGGCCATCAAGGTGTTTGCTGAGAACCTGCGCGACCTGCTGCTGGCCGCACCGGCGGGCAAGCGCGTGGTGATGGGGCTGGACCCGGGCATCCGCACCGGCGTGAAGGTGGCGGTGGTGAGCGACACCGGCAAGGTGCTGGACACCCACACGGTGTATCCGCACGAGCCCCGCAAAGATTGGGAAGGCTCCATCCACACCTTGGGCCGTCTGTGCGCCACGCATGGAGTGAACCTGATCGCCATCGGCAACGGCACGGCCAGTCGAGAGACGGACAAGCTCGCTGCCGACTTGATCAAGCGAATTCAACAACTGGCCCCGGGCACCCACATCGAGAAGGTGGTGGTGTCGGAAGCGGGTGCGTCGGTGTACTCGGCCTCCGAGTTCGCCTCCAAAGAGCTGCCCGACTTGGACGTGAGCCTGCGCGGCGCGGTGTCCATCGCGCGGCGTTTACAAGACCCGCTGGCGGAGTTGGTGAAGATCGACCCCAAGAGCATTGGCGTGGGCCAATACCAGCACGATGTGAACCAGAGCGAGCTGGCCCGCACCTTGGACACCGTGGTCGAGGACTGCGTGAACTCGGTGGGGGTGGACCTGAACACCGCCTCGGCGCCGCTGCTGGCGCAGGTGTCCGGGCTGTCCAACGCCGTGGCGGGCAGCATCGTGCGCTGGCGCGAAGCCAATGGCCGTTTCAAGAACCGCCAGCAGTTGTTGGACGTGGCCGGCTTGGGCGCCAAGACCTTTGAACAGGCGGCTGGCTTTTTGCGCATTCGCGATGGCGACAACCCGCTGGATCTCTCTGGCGTGCACCCCGAAACCTATCCGGTGATTGCCAAGATCAGCGCCGCTGCAGGACGACCCGTGGCCGAGCTGATTGGCAACAGCGACGTGATCCGCAAGCTCAAGCCCGAGGCCTTTGCTGACGACAAGTTTGGCGCGATCACGGTCAAGGACATCCTGACCGAGCTGGAGAAGCCGGGCCGCGACCCGCGCCCCGACTTCAAGGTGGCGCGCTTTAACGACGGTGTTGAGGACATCAAGGACTTGACTGAAGGCATGGTCCTGGAAGGCACCGTCAGCAACGTGGCCCAGTTTGGCGCGTTTGTGGACTTGGGCGTGCACCAAGACGGCTTGGTGCATGTGAGCCAGTTGTCCAATAAGTTCGTCACTGATGCGCGTGAAGTGGTGAAGACGGGCGACATCGTCAAGGTCAAAGTCGTGGAAGTGGACTTGGCCCGCAAGCGCATCTCGCTGACCATGAAGCTCGACGCTGCGCCAGCGCCCAAGGGCGCGGCAGGGACGCGCGGCGACAACAACTACCGGCCGCCAACGCGTAACGAGCGCCAAGATCGCGGCCAGGGCGGCGGTCGACGCGAAGAGGCCACGGCACCCAGCGCCATGGCCGCTGCCTTTGCCAAGCTGCAAAAGCGCTGAGGCATGGCGGGGGCCGGGGCTGTGCATGCGCTGAGGGTGTTGGCCGGGCCTGCGGCCTTGCAGCACTTGCGCGAGCACGGCCTGCGCCCGGCTGATGTGGGCGTGATCCCGGCTGCCGCAGGTGGCCCCAAGGGGCTGATCCTCAACCCCTTGGACCGTTTCATCTTTGGGCATTGGCTGCCGCAGTCCTCGCAGGTGGTGCACTTGCTGGGCGCGTCGATCGGCTCCTGGCGTATGGCGGCGGCCACCTGCCCCAATGCAGACGCCGCGCTGGCGCGCATGGCTGCCGACTACATCGCTCAGGACTACCCGCATGCGCCGGGCAAGCCGCCCACGGCCGCCGTGGTCAGCGAAATCTTTGGCGCCAAGTTGGGCGAGCATTTCCAAGCCTTGGCGGCGCAGATGCTGACGCACCCTCGGCTGCGCCTGCATGTGTTCACCAGCCGGGGCCGCCACGTGCTGCGGCGCGAGGGCAAGCTGCGCACGCCCTTGGGCTATGGCGGCGCCTTTGTCAGCAACCTGCTGGGGCGGCGAGGCCTGGGGCATTGGCTGGAGCGGGTGGTGTTCTCCGACCCGCGCGACCCTCTGCCGTTGCCTCTCAACGACTTTCGTACGCGTGAACTCGCACTGACCGAAGACAACCTGTGCCCTGCCGTGCTGGCCAGTTGTTCTATTCCGTTTTGGCTCAATGCCGTGCACGACATTCCCGGCGCACCGGCGGGCGCGTATTGGGACGGCGGCATCACCGACTACCACCTGCACCTGCCTTACCGGCGCATGCTGAACTCGGCCGCGCCACTGGTGCTATACCCTCACTTTCAACCCAGCCTCGTGCCGGGCTGGCTGGACAAGATGCTGCCGCGCCGCCATGCCGCGACGGCAGCGCTGGACAACGTCATCGTGTTGGCGCCTCGGCCCGAGTGGATTGCCAGCTTGCCCGGAGCCAAGCTGCCGGACCGTGAGGACTTTAAGGCCCTGGGCGACGATGTCTCCACCCGTATGAAGCGCTGGCGTGAGGCCGTGGCGATGAGCCAGCAATTGGCCGACGAGTTTGCCCAGTGGGTGAGTGGTGGCACTGCACCAGAGATAGAGCCGCTGCGTTAAGCCGCGTAAAGCTGAGCGGCGTCGTCGCCTTAGCCCGATCGCGAGGCGTTCTTTCCTGCAGGGCCAGTCTTCTGTGCTGGCGCTTTGTCGAAAGGACTTTCCCCCATGCGCTCCTCCGCCACCGTCATTGTTGTGTCCGTGCTCTTGCTGTCTTTGCTCGGCGGCTGCGCGCACCGACGCTCACCTTCCTACGAGGAGTCTCCGACCTGGTCGGGCTCACGCGTCGAGGGCAGCAGCTATGGCGTGATCAGCAGCATCGAAACCGTCGATGCGCGCCAAAGCACGTCGGGCGCGGGCGCCGTGATCGGGGGCGTGGCGGGCGCCGTGCTGGGTCGCCAAATGGGCAACGCAGGCAACGGGCGCACTGCAGGCACGGTGCTGGGGGCCGTGGGCGGTGCCCTGATCGGCAATGAAATCGAAAAGCAGCAGGCCAACACCCAAGACCGCTATCGGCTGGTGGTTCACCTCGACAACGGCAGCACCCGGGCCTAC
Organism: Ideonella sp.; assembly: GCF_044358605.1. Taxonomy (GTDB): domain Bacteria; phylum Pseudomonadota; class Gammaproteobacteria; order Burkholderiales; family Burkholderiaceae_C; genus Ideonella. Next base: position 17,767 of record NZ_JBIKNQ010000013.1, on the reverse strand, counting down.
AACGTGGCACGTCTTGACGGCTGGCGCGTGGGTGATCGCGTGCGCTTGGACGGGCAGGGCTTGTACAGGCCCTGAAGCACTTGGCGAAGATGCCGCTTTTCCCGTCAGTGTGATGCCAAAGACGCCCGTTACAATGGCGCCCATCTGCATCCCACCAAGAGCTTGAGAAAGGCGCGACGGGTTATGACACCGCGAACTACGACCACCTTCTGTAAGGACTAGTCGGCCGCGGCATTGGCGCATCACCTGCATTCATGCCCTTCAACAGCGCGGCCCTCAACGCCGCGCTGTTTTGCTTTTGGCGAGCCTCATCAGGCCTTCAGGCTCACCCCCCTCATACACATTGCGCGGCACCCCTGACGCCACACCCCTATCTGTGGAGAGATTTCAATGATCAAAATTACCCTGCCCGACGGCTCGCAACGTGAATATCCCGCCCCGCTGACGGTGGCTGAGGTGGCCGCCTCGATTGGCACCGGCTTGGCCAAGGCCGCCTTGGGCGGCAAGGTGGGGCGTGGCGACGCCGCTCGCCTGGTGGACACCAGCTACCTGCTGGAGGCCGACGAGGCCCTGGCCATCATCACCGACAAGCAGCCCGAAGGCCTGGAGTTGATTCGCCACTCGACGGCTCACTTGCTGGCCTATGCCGTCAAGGAGCTGTTCCCGGACGCCCAGGTCACCATCGGCCCGGTCATTGAGCACGGTTTTTATTACGACTTCTCCTACAAACGCCCCTTCACGCCGGACGACCTGGCCGCCATTGAAAAGAAGATGGCCGAGCTGGCCAAGAAGGACGAGCCGGTGGTGCGCCGCGTGCTGCCACGTGACGAGGCCGTGGCGCACTTCAAGAGCATGGGCGAGGCCTACAAGGCCGAGATCATTGGCAGCATTCCGGCTGATCAAGACGTGTCGCTCTACCGCGAAGGGGCTTTTGAAGACCTCTGCCGTGGCCCGCACGTGCCCAGCACGGGCAAGCTCAAGCACTTCAAGCTGATGAAGGTGGCCGGCGCCTATTGGCGTGGTGACCACCGCAATGAAATGCTGCAGCGCATTTACGGCACCGCCTGGGCCAGCAAAGAAGACTTGCAGCAGCACCTGACCATGCTGGAAGAGGCTGAGAAGCGCGACCACCGCAAGCTGGGCCGTGAGCTGGACCTGTTTCACATTGACGATCACGCGCCGGGCGTGGTCTTCTGGCACCCCAAGGGCTGGACGGTGTGGCAAGAGGTGGAGCAGTACATGCGCCAGGTCTACCGGGACAACGGCTACCAAGAGGTCAAAGGCCCGCAGATCCTCGACCAAGGCCTGTGGGAGAAAACCGGGCACTGGCAGAAGTACCGCGAAAACATGTTTGTGACGGAGTCCGAGAAGCGCGACTACGCCTTGAAGCCCATGAACTGCCCGGGCCACATCCTGATCTTCAAGCAGGGTTTGAAGAGCTACCGTGACCTGCCGCTGCGCTATGGCGAGTTTGGCCAGTGCCACCGCAATGAGCCCAGCGGCGGTCTGCACGGCATCATGCGGGTACGCGGCTTCACGCAGGACGACGGCCACATCTTCTGCACTGAGCAGCAGGTGCAGGCTGAGGTGCAGGCCTTCACGACCTTGCTGCAAAAGGTCTACAAGGACTTTGGCTTCACCAATATCATCTACAAGCTGTCCACTCGGCCCGAGCAACGCATCGGCACTGACGAGAGCTGGGACAAGGCAGAAGCCGCACTTGCCGAAGGCTTGCGCGCCTCAGGCTGTGAGTTTGAGTATTTGCCGGGTGAAGGTGCGTTTTACGGCCCGAAGATCGAATACACCCTCAAAGATGCGCTGGGCCGACCTTGGCAATGCGGCACGATCCAGATCGACCCCAACTTGCCGGAGCGCCTGGACGCCGACTTCGTGGGCGAAGACGGTGCCCGTCACCGCCCCTTGATGCTGCACCGCGCCATCGTGGGCAGCTTGGAGCGATTCATCGGGATTTTGATCGAGCAGCATGCCGGCGCCTTGCCGGTTTGGCTCTCGCCGACCCAGGTGGTGGTGTCCGCCATCACCGATGCGCAGCAGGATTACGTGCGGGAAGTGGTGAAAACGCTGCAAAAACAAGGAGTTAGGGCTCAGGCAGATTTGCGCAACGAGAAAATCACCTATAAAATCCGCGAGCATTCCATGCAAAAGGTCCCGTACATCCTTGTCGTAGGCGACAAAGAGAAGGCAAGCGGGGCTGTTGCGGTGCGCGCCCGAGGCAATCAAGACCTGGGTGTGATGTCCCTGGCAGACTTCCAAGCGAAGCTCGCCACCGATATCGCCACCAAGGCCTGAGATCCTCGGCTTTTTTGCGTTCCCGTTTTGCTTTAATTTTGTTTGGCGCGTTGACTTGCCTGCGCGCAGTTTGAGGGGTTTGCACCATCGCTACTTTTGCTGACCGTCGGGTACCCAATGTCGAGCGTAAGCACCGACTGAACCGCGAAATCACTGCACTGTCCGTGCGCTTGAACGGCGTGGACAACGAGCCTTTGGGCATCGTGAGCATTCAAGACGCGCTGCGTCTGTCTGCAGAGCACGACGTGGATCTGGTTGAAATTGCGGCTCAGGCAGACCCCCCGGTGTGCCGACTGATGGACTACGGCAAGTTCAAGTACCAAGAGCAGAAGAAGGCCGCCGAAGCCAAGTCCAAGCAAAAGGTCATCGAGGTCAAGGAAGTCAAGTTCCGCCCTGGCACCGATGATGGCGACTACAACATCAAAATGCGCAATCTACGGAGATTCATCTCTGAAGACGGCGACAAGGGCAAGGTCACGCTGCGCTTCCGGGGCCGCGAGATCACCCACCAAGACATCGGCATGCGCATGCTTGAACGCATTCGCGACGAGCTGTCCGATGTGGCGGTGGTCGAGCACATGCCCAAGCTCGAAGGGCGCCAGATGATCATGGTGCTGGCACCTAAGAAAAAGTCATAAGCATTCACGCCTCGGTCTGGTCACCGGGGCGATGAAGAAAAGCCGCTGCAGGCTTGTCAAGTGCACCACCACCGGTGGGGCCGCCCAGCAGAGGTCATTTAAAAGGAGCAGTCATGCCCAAAATGAAGACCAAGAGCAGCGCGAAGAAGCGCTTCCGCGTCCGCCCCGGCGGCACCGTCAAGCGCGGCCAAGCCTTCAAGCGTCACATCTTGACCAAGAAGACCACCAAGAACAAGCGTCACCTGCGTGGTGCAGTCAATGTGCATGAGACCAATATGGGTCACATCGCGCAAATGCTGCCCTTCGCTGGCCTGTAATCCACCAAGACTAAAGGAGTTATCACATGCCTCGCGTCAAACGTGGTGTTACCGCACGTGCTCGTCACAAGAAGATCTTGGCCCTGGCCAAGGGTTTCCGTGGTCGTCGTAAAAACGTCTTCCGCATCGCCAAGCAGGCGGTGATGAAGGCTGGGCAATATGCCTACCGCGACCGCCGCACGAAGAAGCGTGTTTTCCGTCAACTGTGGATCGCCCGTATCAACGCCGCAACGCGTGGTCTGGGTCTGACCTACAGCAAGTTCATCGCCGGCCTGAAGAAGGCTCAGATCGACCTGGACCGTAAGGTGCTGTCGGACATGGCGATTCACGATCCGGCCGCTTTTGCAGCCATCGTCGACAAGGTGAAGGCCCAGCTCGCTTGATCCCCTTGAAGCCTGAGTCAGCATGCTGACCCAGACCTCAAGTTCACGAAGGCCGACACCTTGGGTGCGGCCTTTTTTCATTTCTCCCTTTTGTTTTGCTGACTCTTCATGAGCGACCTTGATCAATTGGTGGCCACGGCCCGCGCTGACTTCGATGCCGCAGGCAACCCCGCCGCCCTGGAAGATGCCAAGGCCAAGTACCTGGGCAAGGCCGGTCGTGTGACCGAACTGCTCAAAGGCATGGCTGCACTGTCGCCTGAAGAGAAAAAGAGCCGAGGTGCGCAGATCAACGTCGTCAAGCAGCAGATCGAGTCTGCGCTCACGGCCCGCCGCCAAGCCTTGGCCGACGCCGAATTGCAGATCCAACTCAAGGCCGAAGCGCTGGATGTCACCTTGCCCGGCCGCCAGGCAGGCCTGGGTGGCTTGCACCCGGTGTCGCGCTCGTTAGAGCGCATTGAGGCCATCTTTGGCTCTATGGGTTTCGATGTGGCCGACGGCCCCGAGATCGAAGAAGACTGGTTCAACTTCACGGCGCTGAACACACCGGCTGATCACCCGGCGCGTTCCATGCACGACACCTTTTATGTCGACACCGTGGCTCCGGATGGTGGTGGTCACCTGCTGCGCACCCACACCTCGCCCATGCAGGTGCGCTATGCCGTGCAGCACGTTAAGAAGCACAAGACCCTGTTGGATGCTGGCCAGGCCATGCCTGAGATCCGCGTCATCGCCCCGGGCCGCACCTACCGCGTCGACAGCGACGCCACCCATTCGCCCATGTTCCACCAGTGCGAAGGCCTGTGGATTGGCGAGAACGTCAGCTTCAAGGACCTGAAGTCCGTCTTCACCGACTTCTTCCGCACCTTCTTCGAAACCGAAGACCTGAACCTGCGCTTCAGGCCTTCTTTCTTCCCCTTCACCGAGCCCTCGGCCGAGGTGGACATCGCCTTCTCGTCCGGCCCCCTGAAGGGCCGCTGGCTGGAAGTGGCCGGCTCTGGCCAAGTGCACCCGAACGTGGTGCGCAACTTTGGCCTAGACCCCGAGCGCTACATCGGCTTTGCCTTTGGCATGGGCCCAGACCGCCTGACCATGCTGCGTTACGGTGTGAATGATTTGCGTCTGTTCTTTGACGGTGATTTGAGGTTTTTGAGCCAGTTCCGCTGAGCCTGCCTCCTCCTTCAAAGAACACCCCGAAAGAGTTCCCATGCAATTCCCTGAATCCTGGTTGCGCGAGTTCTGCAACCCCGCGCTGAACACCCAAGAGCTGGCCGACCTGCTGACCATGGCGGGCTTGGAAGTCGAAGAGATGCGGCCCGTGGCGCCGGCCTTCTCGAACATCGTTGTGGCCGAGATCGTCGAGGCCGAGCAGCACCCGAACGCTGACCGCCTGCGCGTGTGCCGTGTCGATGCCGGCCCGCACAGCAAAGACGGCCCGCTGCAGATCGTCTGCGGTGCGCCCAACGCCCGTGTCGGCATCAAGGTGCCGCTGGCGCTGGTGGGCGCACAGCTGCCACCGGCAGAAGAGGGCGGCGAGCCCTTTGCCATCAAGGTGGGCAAGCTGCGTGGCGTTGAGAGCTTCGGCATGCTGTGCTCGGCCCGCGAGCTCAAGCTCAGCGAAGACCATGGCGGCCTGTTGGAGCTGCCGCTGGACACGCCCGTCGGCCAAAACATCCGCGACACCCTGAACTTGGATGACACCTTGTTCACGCTGAAGCTCACACCCAACCTGGGCCACTGCTTGAGCGTCTACGGCATCGCCCGCGAGGTCAGTGCGCTCACCGGCGCGCCACTCCAAGCGCCCAGCATCGCCCCGGTGGCTGCAGGCCACGACGCCACCGTGGCGGTCACTGTGCAAGACACCGACCTGTGCGGCCGCTTCAGTGGCCGCGTGGTTCAAGGCGTGAACCCCAAGGCTCAAACTCCTGCCTGGATGGTGGAGCGCTTGGCGCGCTGCGGCCAGCGCTCGGTGAGCCCGCTGGTCGACATCTCCAACTACGTGATGTTCGAGTTCGGCCGCCCGTCTCACATCTTTGACCTCGACAAAATCCATGGCGGCCTGCAGGTGCGCTGGGCACGCGCAGGCGAATCACTCAAGCTGCTCAATGGCAACACGGTGGAGCTGGACGAGCAGGTCGGCATCATTGCGGACGACCAAGCCGTCGAGTCCCTGGCCGGCATCATGGGCGGCGACGCCACTGCGGTCTCGGACGACACCCGCAATATCTACATCGAAGCCGCCTTCTGGTGGCCCGCCGCCGTGGCCAGTCGTTCGCGCCGCTTCAATTTCTCGACCGATGCCGGGCACCGATTCGAGCGTGGCGTGGATGCGGTGGGCACAGTCGAGCACATCGAGCGCATCACGGCTCTTGTGCAGAGCATCTGCGGCGGTGTGGCCGGGCCGGTCACCGACACCCAGCCTGCCATGCCCGCACGCCTGCCCGTAGCTTTGCGCGTGGCCCGTGCCAGCAAGGTGATTGGCATGCCCATCACCCAGGCCCAGTGTGCCGAGGTCTTCACGCGCTTGGGGCTGCCCTTCACCGAGACCGACGGCGTACTGACCGTGACGCCGCCCAGCTGGCGCTTTGACATCACCCTCGAAGAGGACTTGATCGAAGAAGTGGCCCGTGTGGTCGGCTTCAATCAACTGCCGGGCACGCCTCCGCTGGCACCCGTCACGGCGCGTGTGCGTGCGGAAGCCCAGCGCAGCAGCCACGCAGTGCGCCATGCCCTGGCTCGTTTGGGCTATCAAGAGACCATCAACTTCAGCTTTGTGGAAGAGCGCTGGGAGACGGAGCTGGCCGGCAACGCCCACCCGATCAAGGTGCTCAACCCCATTTCTGCCCCCTTGGCCGTGATGCGCTCCAGCCTGCTGGGTAGCTTGGTCCATGTGCTCAAGGTCAACTTGGCCCGCAAGGCGCCGCGCGTGCGCGTGTTCGAGCTGGGTCGCGTCTTCATGCGTGACGCGGCCGTGGCCTCAACCGACAGCAGCGTCGCCGGTGTGCACCAGCCCATGCGCGTGGCTGGCTTGGCCTTTGGCCCGGCTCAGCCTTTGCAATGGGGCCGTGCCGACAAGAACGTGGACTTCTTTGACCTCAAGGGCGACTTGGAGGCGCTGCTCGCCCCGCAAGCGGCGCGTTTTGTGCCCGCCGAACACCCCGCCATGCACCCCGGCCGTTGCGCTGCCGTGGAGTTGAACGGCACCGTCATTGGCCACATCGGCGAGATGCACCCGCGCTGGCGCCAAGCCTATGACCTGCCGCATGCGCCGGTGATGTTTGAGCTGGACTTGGCTGCCGTGCTGCAACGCGCTGTGCCGCAGGCCCAAGCCGTGCCCAAGCAGCAAGCCGCCCTGCGCGACTTGGCGCTGGTGGTGCAAGACAGCGTGGCGCATGATGCGCTGATGTCTGCCTTGCGTGCTGACCCCGAAGGCTTGGTCCGCCAGGCCACGCTGTTCGACATCTACCGCCCGGCGCAAGCCACGGCAGAGGTCGGCGCTGGTGAACGCAGCTTGGCCGTGCGCCTAGAGTTGCTGGACGACAACAGCACCCTGACCGATGAGCGCATTGAGGCCAGCCTGCAAGCCGCAGTGGCCCGTGCTTCGGCACAGTGCGGAGCGCGCTTGCGCGCTTGATTGAGTCGAGTCCAAATCCACTGTTGGGATTGTTGATCATGGCCCTTCCCATTGATGCAGAAGACACACCGGTACCTGTGACGGCGCCGGTCGAGCGCCTGATGCTCACCTCTGTCGAGACTCCCACCTTGACCAAGGCGGAGTTGGCCGAGTTGCTGTTCGAGCGCCTGGGCCTGAACAAGCGTGAGTCCAAGGACATGGTCGAAGCCTTCTTCGACATTGCCTGTACCTCCTTGGTTCAGGGCGATGACGTCAAGCTCTCTGGCTTTGGCAATTTTCAGATTCGGCGCAAGGCACCGCGCCCCGGGCGCAACCCCCGCACCGGGGAGTCCATCCCCATTGCGGCCCGCAATGTAGTGACCTTTCACGCCAGCCATAAGCTCAAGGCCTTGGTTCAGGGTGATGTGCCACCGGCGGATGACTTCGAGTAAAGTCTGTCGGCTCGACGCTGCTGACTGCTGAGTTCCGCGCCATGGACATTGCCACTGATCCCCTCGCACCTCTGCCCGCCATTCCGGCCAAGCGCTACTTCACCATCGGAGAAGTCGCCGAGTTGTGTGGCGTGAAGTCCTACGTGCTGCGTTACTGGGAGCAGGAGTTCACCCAACTCCGTCCCATGAAGCGGCGCGGCAACCGCCGCTACTACCAGCACCATGAAGTGCTGCTGATCCGCCGTATCCGAGACCTGCTCTATGAGCAAGGCTTCACCATCAGCGGTGCCCGCAATCGCCTGACCGAACTCGGCTTGAGCGAAGCCGAGGCGCAAGCGCATGCTGAAAGCTTGGCGCGCGACCATGCTGCTGCGGTGGGTGAGTCCACTCAGACTTCGGCACCGCATTTCGTGTCCGAGTCGCTACCTTCGCTGGGGTCGCGCCCCTCGGCTGAACAGGTCAGACACGAATTGATGGCAATTCGAGAGCTGCTTTCTGCATAAGCCCAATTCTCAGCATATAATGCTTGCTTCCGTCGGGGTGTAGCGCAGCCTGGTAGCGCACTTGCATGGGGTGCAAGGGGTCGCGAGTTCGAATCCCGCCACCCCGACCAATGAAAGACAAGGGTTAGCACGTTAGCGCGTGCTAACCCTTAAGTCTTTCTGGGCTCCGAAATTCCCAAATTGCCACCTCAGCTGGCAATTTCGTGGCAATTCGTCGAGCGCTGCCCAGTTGCCCCTTGATCGCACCAGACTTCCGCAATGCGCTGGCGCTGGCCGCCTAGCTTGCCCTGCGGCGATTCAAGCACCACCGATTTCCCCCTGCGACCCCTCCTGGCGAGCGTTGTGCAAAGTTTTGTTGCTGGGGCTGGAAGGGGGCTGTCGGTGCCTGAACCCTCACCCTACAACACTCAACAACACAGAGCGCGCGGCCTGAGGAAGCATCGCGCGGGGGGGGCCTCCAGGAGTTCTGGTGGAAAACCGGAAACCACCATGGGATCGTGATCAGCGTCGGCCAAATGGCCATCACTGGAGCACCCTGACATGTCGTTTGAAATCTTGAAGGCACCCGCCGCCCGTAAGGTACTGGCCGTGAGCCATGGCCGCTTCTTTGAGTGGCGCAAAAAGCAACTCGTCCCGTTGCCGGTGCAGATCAGTGCACGAAGCATCGGTTATCCCTCTGACGAACTGCTTGCCGTGGCCAGGGCCCGGGTTGCTGGCTGGAGTGATGAGCAGATCGCGGACCTGGTGCGCCGCATGGCGGCAAAGCGCGGTGCACTCGCCCAAATGGCTGCTGAACATGCTGGCGCTGAATGACATGCCGCAGTCAGCACAACCTTTCGTTGCGCGCGGCCAAGCTCAAGGCGCTCGCCGTGAATCTCGCGGACCTAAGGCTAAGTCCTGCCATCTAGTTTGCTGCCGTTCTGGGCACGGCTGCTTCTGGTCGTCATTCCCACAAGGAGGCCTCAATGCGCAACTTTGGCGTCGTTGAGTCGACCTTCTGGACCGAGCAGGTCAATGAGCTGAGTGATCACGGCATTCATGTCGTGCTGGTGGCCCTCTACCTGAAGGTCTGCCCACATGCTTCGCTCATTGGCATAGCGCATTGCCCGGTTGCTTACATGGCTGCGGATACAGGACTGCCCACTCAAAAGGTGGAGGAGGCGCTTCGAATTCTGGAGGGAAAGCGATGGCTTTACCGTCAAGGCACGCTCATCTTCGTTCCCGGCATCCTGAGAGAGCTTTGCTCACAAAAGCTCCAGCCAACTGATCATCGAGTCAGGGCGATTGAGCGCGAGGTGGAGAAGGTGCCGCCGGGCATCTGCCGGGAAGCGGTGATCAGCATTAGGTCGCAGGAGGGGCTGCCTAGCTCCTACGTTCCCTCTCCAAAGGGGCAGCCCTCGGATAGCAGAGCTGCTCATATGCCCCCTGCGAGCCCCTCGAATGCCCCTCAAGAGGTCCAGCCAAGCCAAGAACAGGACCAGGATCAGAAACATGAACCAAAACATGGCCAAGAGCAGTCAGCGCCGCGATCTCGGCCGTCGCAATCGTCGACTGCAATCCTCCATGCCATAGCAACCGGCAAGCGCGCTACCCGGCTCCCAACAGATTGGCAGCTACCGACTGACTGGCAGAACTGGGCACTCCTAGAGAAGCCCGGCTGGACGCACACCCATTGCCAGCAAGTGGCAGCTTCATTCGCCGACTACTGGCACGCCAAAGCAGGCGCGGACGCCAACAAGTTGGACTGGCAAGCCACTTGGCGGAACTGGGTACGAAATGAAAAGCGTCCCTTTCGGAACACGAGTGGCGCTGGTGAAGTCATTGACATGGCCGCCGAGGTTCGGCGCCAGTTGGGCCTGAGTGCCGACATGGAGGTTCATGATGCGTAAAGAAGATGTGGACAAGTTCATCCAGATGTTTCAACAGACGTACGCCACATATGGGAAGGCGGACCAGCTCACAGGCGCTCAACTGTCGATGTACTTCAAAGTTTGTGCCTCGAAACTGGCTCTTGAGGAAGTTGCTGAGGCACTCACCGACCACATCAATGACCCAGACCGAGGCCGATTCCCGCCGAAGGTTGCTGACATCTCTTTCCAGGTTGAAAAGAAACGGAATCTGGATGGAAGGCCAGGTGCAGACACCGCATGGGCGACAGTGTGCGATTCACAGGATGAGCGCAAAACCGTCATTTGGACGGAAGAGATAGCGTCGGCATCGGCTGAGATCTGTCCGATTTTGGATTCAGGTGATCGTGTCGGTGCCCGCATGGCGTTTAAGGAATACTACGCAGCCTTAGTTGCGGCTGCCCGCGCTGCGTCAGTCCCTGTCAAATGGATGCCATCGTTGGGCACGGACCCTGAGCAGCGCATCCGAGCCATCGAGGCTGGAATTCAGTCCGGGAAGCTAGATCAGCAGAAGATGATTGCCGACGGCTCTTACCTGCCCAGACTGGAAGGCCCCGCCAACCAAGCTCATGCAACCCGACCCATGGCTGCATTGGAGCGGCTGCAACAACTGAAGAAGCAGATTGCCGAACGGATGGAGTCAAGAGATGCGTCCGCCGACTGTCGGGAACGAACAAAGCTCTTGAAAGAAGCCACTCAACAAAAGGTGGATGCCGCAAAAGTCGCACCGCCGACACCTCAAAACATGCCCCCCGATGATGACGGATCGAGTCCAAGCAGTGACATCGTAGATTTCGAGTAGCTTCATCGTAGAGATGCCGCAGGAAGCGTCCAGTCATGAGGTACAAGAAAGACCACAGACGTACAAAAATCGTCGCTTCTTTGACTAAGAATACAAGTGAAAGGCGTCACCTCCTGCTCTTTGAGGTGGCGCCACGCAAATTGAGGAGTCGACGAAGTGCTAGGTCTAACGCTACGCGAGGAATTCCGGGGCAAGCGCCTCAAGGGAACCGCGATTGAACTGTCGAACGACACGAATACCGGTGCGACGCAGATCGCCGCCCAGTCATTCTTGGAAATCACCTACCCCACGCATGACCTACTGAAGGGTATTGAGGCAGTGGGACCAGACCAGGGCCGACCGGTCGTGGTCATCGGTGAGCGCGGGCTGGGTAAGTCGCACTTGATGGCGGCGCTCTATCACGCCGTGAACGATCCTGCGTCAACCGGCGCATGGCTTCAGTCGTGGGCGAGCACGTTGGGTGACCCGCTAATCGGCAAGATCGGTCTGCGCAGTGGCATGCACGTGATCGGCGAGAGCCTGCATCGCCAGCGGTACAAGTTCCTATGGGACCTGCTGCTTGAGCGCCACCCGCATGGCACCTATATCAAGGGCAAGTGGGAAGGTATGGGCGCGGCCAAGACCGACATCCCATCTGACAAGCTGATCCTTGAACTGCTTGAGCACACGCCCACGATGCTGCTGCTGGACGAGTTCCAGACGTGGTTCGACGGCCTGACCAACACCAAGCAGTACCCGTGGAAGACCTGGGCCTTCAACTTCATCCAGATTTTGTCGGAGATTGCCAAGGAGCGCCTGGACCTGCTGGTGCTGGTGATCTCCGTGCGCAATGGCGGCAGCGACGCCTACCAACAGGTGCACCGCGTCAACCCGGTGGCCATCGACTTCAAAGCGGGCGGAAACGCCGAACGCATTCAGCAAGATCGGCGCCGCATGCTGCTGCACCGCCTGTTCGACAACCGCCTTCAGATTGCACCGGCCAGCATTGAAGCCTTGGCCGGAAAGCATGTGGCTGAGTACTTCCGGCTGCTGGATGTGCCGTCCGCAGAGCGGGAACGCAAGCGCAAGGATTTCATTGAAGCATGGCCCTACGCACCGCACTTGCTTCGCCTGCTCGAAGAACAGGTGCTGATCGCGACGGAGGCGCAGGACAGGCGCGACATGATTCGCATCCTAGCTAACCTCTACAAGAGTCGGGGCGAGGCTGCGCCGGTGCTCACGGCCGCAGACTTCCGGTTGGATGACGACGCCTCGGGCATTGGTGCGCTGCTGGATTCGGTGTCCAACGAACATCACCGCACACTGCGGGCCAAGGCACAGCAGAACATCATCTCGGTGACCGAGGCGGTCAGCGAGCACGCCACTTTGGCACCCCACTTGCAGGAGATCGTCGGGGCCTTGTGGCTGCGCTCCATCGCCGTCGGCAACCTGGCCGGTGCAGAGCCGCAGACCTTACAGGTTGACATCACGCGCAGCAAGGCCGTTGATGACAACGCCTTCAATGTGGAGCTGGCGACGATTGTTGAGAACAGCTTCAACATCCACCAGGACGGCAACCGGCTGGTGTTCCGCGAGGAGGAGAACCCGCGCGCCAAGCTGATGGCCTGTGCTCGCAATGACAAGCTGTTCGCCGATGGCTCTGACCAGGCACAACTGGCCAAGCAGATTCGCTATGTCATCGGCGGCACAGACGAGGTGGCGAAGACATTCCGTGTCATTGCATTGCCCAAGTCCTGGCAGACGGACCCTTGGTCCTCCTTGGACGAGTCCGAACAGCCCGAACGCTGGGACGACCGCTTGCCCATCCTGGTGTTGCCGGAAGAGCCTGAAAACCTCGACGCGCGCCTCGGCCGGTGGCTCAAGGATCATCTGCAAAAGCGCCGTAACACCGTCCGCTTCCTGATGCCGCGCGCAGGTTCGACCAACGCATTCCAAGACAGGGACCTGCTGATCTTCGCGCGTGCCGAAATGAAGGCGCAGGAGTGGAGCGGCCAAGGTCCTGAATACAAGAAGCTGCACACCGAGTATCAAGGCCTCTTGCGCGACAACCTCAAGAAGCGGTTCGACCGGTTTGCTGTCCTTCAGCGATGGAATTTTGCCGACCCTGCGCAATGCCGCTTCAGCGTGGAGAGCCTGAAGAAGCAAGGCGCGCAGATTCCCGAAGGCATTGAAGAGGCGCTGATTAACGACCTGTTCGTGCCGGAGGACTTTGAAGACCTTGTGCTCGAAGCCGCCTCCGAGAACGCAGCGGTGGGCAAGCTGCTGCGTGAGTTGCAGGAGCCGCGACCTGCGGGCCAGGACTGCATCCCTTGGCTTGGTGAAACCTCGATGAAGGAGCGCATTCTTCGCCTGTGCGCTCGCGGGAAGATCGTTATCAACCTGCGGCAAATGGAATGGTTGCAGACCAATCCCGGCGAAGACGAGGACACCGCGTGGCGCCGCCTGCGCCCCAAGCTCTACTACACCGGTCGCCAGCTCGATGAAGTGTTCCTGCTTGAACCTTCTGCCGTACCCGCGACTGGCGGCACCACAGCAACGACCCCCACTGGCACGCCAGGCACTCCAAACACCGGCGGCGGCCTCTTCGGTGGCGGTACGACCCCCACACCCCCTTCGGGCGTCAACGAACCCACACCAGGCGGACAGCTCGGTACGCCGACTGGATTCGGTGGCGGCATCTTTGGCGGCACAGCAGCTAGCAGCAAGCCACGCATCCCGCTGCACAACCCGCCGACTTCGCCCCTGAACCTTATCGGCAAGCTCGAAGGCTGGGGTATTGGCCCCGCCACACAGGTTGCAGAGGTGTCCATCAAGGTGACTGCGGCCACTGGTGCGCAGCTCAAGGAACTGCTGAAGAAGCTGCCCGATGGCATGACGTTCGAGCTGAACCTTGAGAAGGAGGATAAGTGATGGCCCTCCATCCTGATGTACTGAAAGAACTGACCAAGGGCTCTGCCACCGAAGCCTGGCGCGTCATCGTCAAGACCGCGATGGAGATTTCCTCCAAGCCCTTGGCCATTGGCAACGCCCCGAGCGAAGTCATCAAGCGGGACCGCGAGATTGGTGCGCTGGACAACTTCCTGTCCGCCAGCGGCTGGGACTTGTGGAATAGCTTCGGCGACTCCGTCGAGCGCACATCTGACCGGCTTGCGCGCTGGTGGGCTGAGCCCTTCAGTGCCAAGGCCGTGCTGATCCTTGATGGCCTTTCACTGCGCGAGCTGCCTTGGCTGCTGCAAGGTGTCAAAGAAAGAGGCTTCAAGCTGCACGAGGTTTCGGCGAACGCCTCAGAACTCCCCGGCGAGACGAACGAGTTTGCTCGCGCTCTTGGCTTCGGCAGCCGCAGCCAGCTTCAGAACAATGGTGGTGGCTTGGCGCATCGCTTGCAGCCCACGCAAACCGAAAGCCTCGACATGCCTTGGAAGGACTGCCAAGGCTTGGTCAATGGTGCGCCCAATTGGGTGTTCTGGCACCACTGGCCAGACAGCAAGATTCACGATGCAGCCGTCGCTGGTCAAGGTCTGGACACGCTGACCAAGGACGCTGCCGATCAGCTCACCAGCGATGACTTCTGGTCATTCGTCGAGCGCCTTGCGACGGGCCGTCGTCTGGTCATCACGTCCGATCATGGCTATGCCGCTACAGGCTATTTCCCCGATGCCGAAGGCGATGTCGGCCAGCACCTCAAGAAGACCTTTTCAAGCGGACGCAGCGTTGCTGGTACTGGCGAGGCCGGGCCCTTCGTGCCCCCCATCGCCCTGCAATTGAATAGCCCTCACGGAGCCCACGTGCTGGCGTTAGGCCGTAGGAAGTGGAAGAGCCAAGGCGGCTATCCGACGCTAACGCATGGTGGGCTCTCGATACTGGAGGTTTTGTCGCCTTGGGTTGAGATAACCAAGTGAATAGGCAAATGAAATATTTTGGAGTAACTGCTCATGGCCCAAGCTGACTTATTAGTCGACCTCGTAAGAAACGCCACGAGTGGCGACCAGCTTGCTTTTCGCAAGGCTGCTGAGGGCTTGATTCAGGAAGAGAAGCAAAAAGGTCATCGCCTTCTGGCCGAACGCCTGGCTAAAGCATTGCAGCCCAATGTGGCACAAGCACGCCCATCTCCAACCAGACCGATAGGCGGTGCGGCACAAAAAGAGTTGTTCTATGAGATTACTCCAGAGCGCAAGCTTGATAGCCTAGTCCTTCCTGAGAAGATAAGGGTTCAGGTGCAAGAACTCATCGAAGAGCAGCATCGATCTGAACTACTTCATGCGCACAATCTCAATGCGCGCAGCCGGGTATTACTGGCAGGCCCTCCAGGCAATGGGAAAACGACCTTGGCGGAAGCTCTAGCGTTTGAGCTGATGTACCCCTTAATCGTTATCCGCTATGAAAGCTTGGTTGGAAGTTATCTTGGGGAGACCTCTAGCCGATTGAAGAACGTTCTTGACTATGCCAGGACGCAACGTTGCGTTTTGTTCTTCGATGAATTCGAGACTCTGGGTAAAGAGCGGGGTGACACCCATGAAACTGGAGAAATTAAGCGTGTCGTTAGTAGCCTGCTGTTGCAGCTCGACGAGATGCCTGATTACGTAGTCGTGGTGGCCGCCAGTAATCACCCTGAACTTCTGGATAGAGCCGTATGGCGACGTTTTCAGTTGCGAATTGAATTGCCCACTCCGACGCGCAGGCAGCTAACCCAATACATTGACTCAATAGCCAAACGATGCTCCGTGAATTTTGGGTACGAAGCGGAAACTATTGCAAAACACCTTTTGGGGTTGAATTTTGCAGAGGTGGAAGAGTTTTGCCTAGGTGTTGTTCGGCGCGCGGTTCTTGACCTCAAAACAGAAGATGCTCAACAAATCACTAAGCTGAAGTTGGAGCAGTGGAAAGGTCGCTTGCGGCCGGCCGTTAAGCGCACAGAGGTGGTGGAACGTGAGCAAGAAGGGACTAACTCTTAATGGCTACCTCGCTTCCTCTTCTCGTCTTCCCTCGGGCAAAGACAATTGCGCCGCCAAAGGGTAACGGTTTCCCCTCTAGCCAGCCCCATCTTCCCGGGCACGGGAAGCAAGTACTTCGTCTAGGTGGACAACTGACGACTCTCCGGGAAGACTTTGACCGATACAGGGCTAGTGTGAGCAGCTCTGTAGCGGGTTTCGAGCCTGAAACAGTATTGGTCATTGAAATCGCCGGGAGCATTGATGAATTTCGTCAGGCGACTGAGGCCATTGGGCTTGAGTGGTTAGGCGAATGGGATGTCGATGACATCCCTCCTGATGACGATTTCTTTGAACGAAATACTAAAGGGGAGCGCACTGCCAAAAACGTCAAAGGACGGATGTTCTTGTCACTCGGGAACGATGCAGGGATGCGGGAGCTTTTGTCTCTTTGGAATGCTTGGGCGAATAACCAAACGCTGCCATTTGGTAAAACCAAGTGGCGGGATGTATTTAACCAGACTGTTGAAATCCGCCGCTGGGGCATCGAAGAAGCATTACGGGAAACTGGGATGCTGGATCGATGGAGAGATTTGCTTGATCCCGTTAATCCTAGTGAACCGATCCGCTGCCAGATCGAGATGTTTTATCGCAAGTCAGAAGACAAGCGAGCACAGACTGAGCGTAACATCGCTGCGCTTCTTGAGGCTGCTGGCGGAAGAGCTTTGGGTGGTTTTATCGACATGCCAGAGATCGGCTTTCATGCCGTCAAGGCAGAAATTCCGGCTGATAGCATTCGACAACTTCTGGTCGACCTCGATTCGGAACCTCACGATACTGACATCCAGCTATTCAAGTTTCACGGGGTTATGTACTTCCGCCCTACCGGTCAGAGTCTTGCTTTGACAGAGGAAGGCACCGGAGTTGAAACCGACATATCTGAAGGAGAAGTCAATCTACCTCCGGTGGTCGCCATCTTGGATGGCGTTCCGAATTTGCAGCATCGCGCCCTGAAAGGTCGGCTTGTTCTTGATGACCCCGACAATCTTTCATCGAAGTATTCTCCGGGCGAACGAAAGCACGGTACGTCGATGGCCTCTCTGGTGGTTCATGGAGAGATGCTAGATGGGCACTCTGATCCACTGCAACGGTTAGTCTACGTCTCACCAATCATGGAGCCAGACGCGCAGTCGATAGATCGACGAGAGCATGTGCCCGCTGAAGTATTTTTTGAGGATCGAATCGCGCGTGCTGTCAAGCGGATGTTTCAGGGTGAAGGAACTGTTCCCGCACAAGCACCTGATGTCTGCGTAATCAATCTCTCGATTGGCGATCCGGAACGCCCTTTCATTCATACACCGAGCCCATGGGCCCGGCTACTGGATTGGCTATCGTGGAAATACCGCGTGCTCTTCTGCGTAAGCGCAGGAAATCACCCTGACGCTATCGACATTGGGTTATCTCATTCGCAGTACCAGTTGTTATCAGATCGGCAGAAGGTGGAGCACCTTCTGAAGTGCATTCAGACGCAACTGTCCAGCCGACGAATCCTGTCCCCTGCTGAAGCTATCAATGTCATCTCGGTCGGTGCAACGCATTCCGATGGGGTTGACGCCTACTACCAGGGACAGCGAACTGATCTGTTGCCGTACGCACGTCTATTCAGCCCTGCGGCCCGGCTGGGCCACGGATTCCGCCGCGCGGTCAAACCAGAGGTACTTTTCCCTGGCGGGCGGCAGCTATATAGGACTCCTGTGTCAGACGCTCACACCGTCTATCAGACTGATCGCGGACTTCTCCCGCCGGGCCACAAGGTTGCACCTGATTAGGCATGAAGCTCAGCAAGGCTCATCTGGTGAGCCTGTAGCCTGAGAAGCTGGCGGTGTTCTTTCAAGGAGCCGCCACCATGTCGATCAA